>CAZFGV010000053.1:0-1332 GCA_964518705.1 uncultured Bacteroides sp. | reverse complement strand
TGCAAATACCTCGAATCGCATTCTTCGATAGCTATTGTTTCTATTGGGATATTGTTCTCAATTCCTCTTGGAATCTTATGTAAAACTCTCTATCATCGTCTGTGGTTTATAGCTATAATTCCAACATTTGGATTGATGCTTATTTACCCATTCGTATTATCAGTTAAGCGCTTCCGTAACTCCACATTGCGGTTTCATAAGATTCTGGTAATTGCTATAATCATAGCAATATCGGCAATGCTTGCAAGTGTATGTTTTATTATATTTACCAAATTTGGTTGGTTATCGCATTCAAACGGAACGTATTTTAATCTCTCTACTAATTTTAAAATCTTAACACATCCGTTTGACAGTATAAAATCAATATGGGGTGGGACATTGATTTTTATGTGCGAAACTGTCCTTTCCCTGATATTATTATGGATTGGCAAAAGTCTTTCTTCAGTGGCAAGTCAATTATTAAAAATTCACTTGATAAATCAGTTATGGCAGATGCTTGTTGCGTATTACAATAAAATCGCATATTTAATAGGAGAATTGGTTAATAAACTCAAGTGGGTATTACTTGGAATAGTTATCTGTGGATATATTATAGCAATGATTTTTGATATACTAAAACATTGTTAATGATTTAATAAATAATATTGGTTCAGATTATTCTAAAAAATAGGTGGATATAATTATCTTTATTAGGTACATTTTTCAAGGATTTTCATTTTTATAAGGTGGATTCAGAAAAAGTGCCATTCATCGAGTTTTAAGAGATATAATAGGATTCCAACAATAAGATAGCAAGAATCATTAAATATTATAAAGTACTTGAAATAAATACGTTGATTAAGCAAATATTCATATAAGAGCTTGCGCAAGCCATTGGAAATTGCTAACTTTACATACAGAGAACATTAACCGCATTATTAACTCCGAAAACAAGAGGGTGTTTTCTCAAATGTTTTAACCGAGTTTGGCGAGTTTGACATAGCAGCTAACTGCAAGAGTAAATAAGGTCTTATAGCTCAGTTGGTTGCATCGGAAAGATGAACGAAGCGAATCTTTTAGATGCCGTAGAGAGCACCTGACTCATAATTAGCAACACAAAATTAGTTAATCTCAGGGAGATTTCGGTCTCCTTTTTTATTTTGTATTGCCTTGGACTAATATTACCTTTTGGTTGGGATGAATCATCTATCGGCGGTGAGGGGCTGTGGGCTTGTGAAGCCCCATCCCCGCCGATAGCCGTTTCATCCCTACGGCCTCAAAAATTGTGGGTGCTATGCAGGTGAAAATTGCGTTTCGACTTTGACTTTAGGTCATGCGGAACGACTCTCCGGT
>CAZFGV010000052.1:0-1347 GCA_964518705.1 uncultured Bacteroides sp. | reverse complement strand
TGGCTTGTAGCGTGGGTGGGGTGGGGGAGATTTTTTTTTGTAAAAAGACAAAATAGGGGGTTTGTTTTCGCATAAATGTTGTAATTTTGCATAGAGAGTTATGAATATCGTATTTAACACCAGCACCGAGCTATTGCGCATCCCATTAGAGGCTATTGTTTATATATTAGCCGATGGGAATTATTCTGCTATCAGAACAGCGGACGGTAGTGAGTATGTGTTGACTCTCCAAATCGGGCATATCGAGGAGATGCTGTCGAGCTCGATACCGGAAGATAATAGAACGTTTATACGCATCGGCAAGAGTTTGATAGCAAATCGAAATTATATAACACTAATAAATCCGTCACAGAAGCGTTTAGTGCTGTCAGATTGTTTAAAGTTTAGGCATGATGTAAGTGCGTCACGAGATGCATTGAAAAGTGTTAAAGAGTATCTTGAATCGGAGGCAAAAAAATGAATAACAAATTACCCTACGACCCATACGACATCGGCGATAATGAAATCCGCGTAATCTCGTCGAGCAAGTCCACATCAGACGACCATCGTCGTCGAGGTGGCTTTATTTGGTGGATTGTGTTGCTGGTGGCTACTATTGTGGCCGTTGGTGCGGTGTGTTTTTTTATGCCGGCAGAAGATGCTGATGATATTGCCCAAGAATTTTATTATCCTAGCGAAGTCGACGAGCTTCCCGTTGTTTCGTCGAAAGTTGATAATGCCACAAAGCAAGCGAGCTATGTTACTATTTCCGATACGGTGGTGAATAATGTGGCGTTGACTATTTACACACCGGAAAATGCCACTCCCAGGCTTCATGTCGGCATCGAAGCAATAGAAGACAGCAGTGCTGTATTTGTAGTCGAGGCAGCGAATGTACGAGCAGATAATGGTAAAATTAATGGCGCCTATATCTATGAGGGCGAGCTATATAGCCGCGGACAGTCGACAAGTGGTTTCTGTGCTATCATCAATGGTGAAATAACAATAGGCGTGGCAACATCGACTCCGTATCTTGAGCAGGCAGTAGAGTCTGACGGATATTTTTTTAGACAGTATCCCCTCGTCGTAGGACGCCAATTGGTAGAGAATAAATTGAAACTTCGGTCATTGCGTAAAGCTCTTGCGGAGTTGGATGGCAAAATCGTTGTTGTTATGAATCATGAGCGTCAGTCCTTGCATGATTTTTCGCAGACCTTGATAGACTTGGGAGTTACTAATGCAATTTATTTGATAGGATCTTCAGCATATGGTTTTGCTATTGATGGCACCGGCGAGAAGCAAGAGTTTGGTGATAAGAACGTAGGCAAACCCGGCAATGTAAACTATATCGTTTGGCAGTAGGAAAGT
>CAZFGV010000051.1:0-1606 GCA_964518705.1 uncultured Bacteroides sp. | reverse complement strand
TTGTTGTGCCACGGTATACGTTTACATTTGTAGCTACGTTGTTTTCTACAGTTGAATTGATGTTGGTATAACCTACGATTTCGCCTGATTCAGCTTCTGCAGGATCTGCGCAGAATACTTCTACATTTTCTGCTGTACAGCCCTTAACAGTACCACCTGCGGTATAACCTACTACTGCACCGGCTTTCTTAATCTTTGCAATTACGGTACTATTCTTAACGTAGCAGTTTTCTACAACAGAACCTCCTTCAACAGAACTTGCAACAACACCTGCCATCTTGTTACCTACGATAGTAGCGTTTGTTACGGTAAGGTTCTTAACTGAGCCATACAACTGGTTGAACAAACCTGCATAGAATTCGCGATCGGTAGTATCAATAACGAAGTTAGTGATAGTGTGACCGTTACCATCGAAGTGACCTGCAAAGTTGCAATACATGCTACCTACACCTGTAATAGTGCGGCCGTCGAAGTTAATATCGGTGTTGAGGATGATAGTCTTGCCGATATATGCAGAGTTTACACTTTGAGTTGACTCCATCAAGTAAGCGAAATCAGCAGCTGAGTTGATGAGGTAGTTACCTTCAGCGTCAACGCTAAGGCCGTTAGCAACATCACCGCTCCATACGTCATGCTTGTATGAGTTTGTGAAGTTCTTGTCGATCTTAACAACGAAGTCGAGTTCGTTGGTAAGAAGCTGACCAAGAATGTTGGTACGGTAGTTGCGCTGGATAGGCATGTTTTCAAGACCGTTCTTGAGTTCTACAGTCTTACCTTCTGACTCATCTGCAAAAGTGAATGCAGCTTCTACTGTAGTGCTACCTTCTACTTCGTTAGGCAATACATAGCACATAGAGAGCCATGTGTATTCCTGACCATCAACATTGAGTGTTTCTTCCGTGGTGAAGGGTGCATATTCGTAAACAACTTCTTGGCTACCGCTTACTTCGCCGGTAAACAAGTTAATTTCACTAGCAGCGTTCTTGATAACTACCTTTGACTTAACAACGTCGAAACCTGCAGCTTTGGCAGCTTCATAGTCAGTAGTACCAACGTTGATCTGAGCGAAAGGACGGGTCAATTCAAGATTGATTGATTCATCGCCGGTAACGGTGAATTCGTAAGTCTTGTAGAAGGCGTCACGATATTCATCATTGTTGCGACCTTCACCAATAGAATAATCTCCTTCATAGTTAATATCGACCACGAACTCGCTCGGGCCGGTTGTTGTTATATAGGGCGAATTCGGAGATTGAGCAAAGACAACGACAGTATATTTCTGTCCTTTAACGAGCTGTGCATCGATGGTATGACCTGTAGTTAAAAGGTCGTCGCAACCAGATTCTTCACCACTAATGTTTCTCAGATAAACACCATCTTTGTCGTAAAAAGCATAGGTCAAGCGTGTAGCAGATGTGCCATCGCTGTAAGCACGAGACTGCGCTGCACCTTCAGCGCTGAGGGTGAACGATACTGTTGCAGTATTGCCACCGCCTTGTTCGATGAGATCTTCGCTCGAACAAGCTGTTCCGAACATCATGGCAGATGTCGCGAACAATCCTAAGAATACTTTCTTGTTCATAGTAATTAGTTAGTATATGTGAAT
>CAZFGV010000050.1:0-1657 GCA_964518705.1 uncultured Bacteroides sp. | reverse complement strand
AAGAAAACAAGACACCGCAACAAATCGCCGAAGAACGGCACGCGGCACGAACACCTGAATACATCGCTCGCATACAACAGCAATGGAAAGAACGTATTGACAGCAGGACAATAGCGCAGTTAATCGACGGCTCGGTTGTTCCCGAAATGGACTATCGAACCGAATTGCCGAAACGAGCAACGCTAAAAGATAAGCTTGATAATATAATTCGCGGCGGCATCTATTATCAAGGCGAAAGCGGAGCATTTGCACGATGGTTTAAAGGTTTTATTGGCGAAACATATGACAGGAGTACAACACAGGAGTTAATAAAAAGGAGTCTTCAATTTTATAGAAATGACGAAATCGTTGAGTTGCCGACAATAGAACATTTAATGTCGCTTCGCAAATTTAAAGATGTTGAAAAAATTAGACCTGCATGGCGCAAACGCTACAACGAATTAATCAACGAATTAAACAGCTATGATTATACGAAAGGAATTAAAGATATTGTGCCAAAAATTGAAGAAGCGCACAATATCATGATGCTATCTACGAATGATAAAGCAATTGAATATGGTTTGAGCAAACTATCGCATCGAACACCATATCAAATATTCGATGAGTTCGAGAAGGCAATCCCCGGCTTTAGTAATTCATGCCCGAAAAAAGAATTTTTCGATATGTTCTCCGAATACATTCCGTTGTTTACGGGCAGTGAAGCCGGTGGCGCACATTACTCGCCGAGCCGAAAACACGTTATAATATCATTAAAAGAAGATGCAGAACGTTTAATTAACTCAGTGTGGTATCGTGATGGTTTATTCTATCATGAATATGGGCATGCGTTCGACAACCTTAATGCACTACGCAATAATTCCGAATTACAAAAATTATATCAAAAATGGAAAGATAAAATTAAAGTTGACAACGGTATTGCACTTGAAAATAGCATTAAGGCAAAGTTAAAACCACATCAAGACGCATTTAATGATTGGTGGGAAACATCAGACGTCAAGAAGAAACACGATGAAGCGTGCAAAAAAGCACGCATTGGGCGAGAATACGACAAAGCTCGAAAAGAGCGCAAAACTGCGTACAACTATGAAAAACAAAAAGTTCTTGGCAATCTCGAAGAACAAATCGGCTGTTTATCAGATTGCTTAATGGCTTTCACGAGCGGTACTCGAGATATAATACCGCGAGGGCACTTTGGTGGGTATTTTTCATCCGTAGATTTGCAACTTGCAGAATTTATTGCGCATTGTTCTGAATGTTTTTGGAGTGGCAATAAATACTTCAAAGAATTAGCCCCCGACCTGTATAACGCTATGGTTGAATGGGCAAAAAAGGCGTTTAATAAATAAACGCATCACGTCCTATAAACGTATCGATATGGAGATATTTTCACGTTATCATCTAATACGCCTTCTTGCATGTCGAAAAAAAAATTAAGTTGTGTATTTTTGCGTATGCAATCGAGTAAAGCCATAGCAAGGTCGTGAGCATCCTTTTTTGAGCGTTTTAAGCGTTCATCATACGCAAGCAAAGCATCTGAATATTCATTAAGGACATCGTATAAAACAACGATACTTCCATCGTTAAGTTTGTCAATTGAATCAACGTTTGCTCGCGTTAAATATTCGTTAATTAATTCAGCAGTGTTCATAGTGTTTTT
>CAZFGV010000049.1:0-2111 GCA_964518705.1 uncultured Bacteroides sp. | reverse complement strand
GCCCATAAAAGGAAAGTGAAAATCGATAGGGAAAGTGTCAGGGAAAGAGTGGCAGGCTATGGTTCGATGTCGTTTTCGAGGTCGTGGGCGACAGAGGCGATGAGCTTTGAAGAAACGTGGAGCTCATTTGCGATATTGGCATACGACTGCCCGTCGCGAAGCCGTGCTGCTATTTGTTTTCGCTTTTGTTGACGAATACATTCGCGTTCTTCCGCCGACGCTGTTCCTGAAGAGCTTAATTGGTCAGCCTCGACGCCGAAGCGAAGGTGGTCGATTTTGACGAAATTGCCGTGCTTGACGAGCTCCCCGACGATGACGTTGTTGCATCCGTATTGCAACTCCGAGCTGCGCACTTTTATCTGTTTGATGTATCTGCCGTGAGCGGTGTCTGATGCTATGAGGCCGATAGCGAAGATGCTGTCCATAAAGTTTGCTATCTTTTTCGAACCTGCGAGGGAGTTTTGAGTCAAGGGCGTAGAAAGGTTGCGTTTCGGGGTGTGAGCGAGCACGAGAATGCTGAGGTTGCGACGTCGTTTGAGGTCGATGAGTAGTTGCATAAGCTTACCGGCGCAGTCGCCGTCCTCGCTGCGGTTGCAGAGCCACGACAGGTTGTCGATGATGATAACTTTAGCGTTTAGAGTTACGACTTGGTGTTCGATGTGTTTGATGACAATGGCAAGGTTGTCGATGGCGCAACCGGTGTTTAGCTCGAGGCGGATGAAGTTGTCGTTAAAAGGGTAAAGGGAGTCGGTGATGTCGTCGGTATACCGCATTTGGAATTGTTTGTCGCTCATTTCGAAGTCGAAGTAAAGCACTTTTTGCGCCATAGAAATGTGGTCGGCAATTTGGACTGCATAAACGCTTTTGCCGACGTTAGAGTCAGCGAAAAGGCAGCAAACTTCGCCTTCGTACCAAAGGTCGTACCACAAGCTGACGGGGTTTTTTCGTTTGTGAGCGTGGCGTATCCATTCGTTAGCGGTGCGTGAGTTGAAAAGAGGGGCGTCGTTGCCGATGAGGGTGTCGGTGTTGGCAGTGGTGTCGGGGGTGACGATGTGTGTAAATTCCATAGTGGTGTTTATGCTGCGGTTGATAATGAGTGTTGTTTACGTTGGTTGATAATCCAGTCTCCGATGTCTTGCGAGCCGGAGAGGCCGAATTCGGCTCGCACGTCTATAGTGCGGATAGATTGCGTGAAAGGCTTAAGCATGTCGGCGAATTGCGCCCATTGGTCGACCATGTCGGCATCGGGAATAAGAGTGACGCGGCGGTTGTTAAGGATTGAGCAACGGTAGTCGGGGTCAGTCATGCGGTAGTCGACGGGCCTTATTGCTTTAGCGCCACCGGTAGCGAGGACTATAGCAGAGTTGTCGCCGTTGATAGTAAGCCACAGGTCGAGGAGGATTGCTGTTTTTTCGCTTTCGACGATAAGAAGTTCTCTGTCGCGGTATATTCCGGCAAGCTGTTCGCCAAAGAAGCAGGCTTGATAGTTGAAGTTTTTAAGCCCCATCAGAGCGTGCGCGTAAGATATTGACGGCTTAGCGGGGTCTTTGATACGGTGTCCTGACGTTCTGTCGAAAGCCATCACTTTAGCCGAGCGCACTCTGTTCATGGCATCGACGAGCCAGAAGGCAGTGCTGCCATTGCGGAAGGCGGCGTGGCGGACGTGGTAGCTCAGGAAGCTTTTGAGGGTGTCGGTGTAGTCGAACAGGGTGGTGATGAAGGCAAAAAGATCGTCGCGCATGTCTATTTCGGGGGTGTTGAGGAGGATTTGTTTGTCGAAGAATGATGTTTTTAGAGGCGGTGGCGGGCCGGGGAGGAATGGTGATTGGTGTTGGGGGGTGATGAATTGTTTTGGTGAGGCGTGGTAGCCGCAGTTTACTTCTCTGTTGCATCTTCCGCAGCGTTCGTCAAGGATTTCGCCGGTGGTGACGTCGATGTAGTATTTGAAGCGGCGTTGGTGGCATTGGGGGCAGTAGCCGTATTGTTTTCCGAGGGCGTAGCGATAGGTTCTCATAGTGCTTGGGGTTTGATGGTGCAAAGTTACGACGGCAATGAGTGGGCGAGGGGGGTATTTTGTCCCGATGCGTGTTTTTTGCTTTTTGAGGTATGGG
>CAZFGV010000048.1:0-3273 GCA_964518705.1 uncultured Bacteroides sp. | reverse complement strand
CGGTTATGGAAAGTGGATGGTGTTTTTGGAAAGTGCCATAGGGTGTTGGCTTTTGGTAAGAAGAGTTGATGGGAGCAGAAAATTGACGTTTTAGCCGTAGTATATCGTCATAAATCGACAGCATTACTAGCTGAATGTTGCACAATAAAATAATTTTACTTAATTTTGCCATAGCTAACATAAGCAAACAATAATGGATGTAGAAGAATCAATGCGCGCCATCTTGGCAGCTGAAAGTGCCGCAATACAGGCAATACCAGTTAACGACTCATACGAAAAAGCCGTTTCCGCTATCGTTGAACGCGTTCACAATAAAGGTGGTAAGCTCGTTACCTCCGGCATGGGCAAGGCCGGTCAAATTGCTATGAACATAGCAACGACATTCTCTTCCACCGGAACACCGTCAGTAAACCTTCACCCATCAGAAGCACAGCACGGCGACCTTGGCGTTTTGCAGCCTAATGACATCGTTCTATTGGTGTCAAACAGTGGCAAGACGCGCGAAATTATAGAGCTGATAGACCTTCTTCACGGTTTATATAGCGATATTCCCACCATCGTTATAACCGGCGTAAAAGACAGCCCGTTGGCACAAGCCGCCGACATCACCCTTTTTACCGGAGGCGCTCCGGAAGTATGTCCGCTCGGCCTTACGCCTACAACATCAACAACACTCATGACAGTTATCGGCGACATCCTCGTTGTTAACGTTATGAAACGCATAGGTTTCACCGCCACCGAATACGCCAAACGTCATCACGGAGGATACCTCGGCAATGCAGCTCGAGCCAAGAAAGGATAACGAATGAGCAAAGTTATTTGCATCGGCGAATGTTCGCTAAACATGGTGCTTTCCGCCAGCGGAATGCCACAAGGGTCAATGCCCGGCGGAAGGATAGCCAATGCTGCAGTCTTACTCGCTACTGACGGCATAGACGTTCTTATGGCCTCAGACGCCGCCGCCGACCCGATAGGCGACGCTGTGGTAGACTTTGTCGCTTCTGCCGGAGTTGACATCCGTAGCATAGACCGTTTCACCGAAGGACGTACGCCAATGAATGTTTACGTCAACAACGCAGATGCATACACACTCACACGTTACGAAAGTTATCCGGAGACAGCCTTCGATATTATTTGGCCTCGCATAGATCCCGGAGACATCGTTGTTTACGGAGGATTCTACGCCATTGACGCTCGAATGCGAAGCAATATGGTGAAGCTCCTTGCCTACGCAGCCGAGAGACACGCTATTATGGTATACGTCCCCGGATTCCCTAAGGAGCAAGAGCCGCGAATGACGCGAATAATGCCTCAGATTTTCGAGAACCTCGAATGGGCTAACGTTGTTATAACTCGTAGCAAAGACATCGAACTGATATTCAACAATGCCGATGCCGCCTCATGCTATGCTAACCATATCGACTTCTACTGCCGCTCGATGCTAAACATCGATGCCGCAAGTGCGACAATGACCTATAACAGTGGCAAAGAGACCGCTCGCCGCGATATAGACCAAGCCGTATGCTACTCGACAATGTGGAATGCCGGCGCCATAGCAGGTGTTGTAAAAGCCCTCGTAAAGCATAGCTACAGCGCTGACGAGCTCGAACGCCCAAGCGATAATATGCGCAACGAAATTCTCGACACCGCTATCGCTTGCGCCACCACTGCCGTTAACAACTTAACCGCCGATTGGCAAATTATCATCTAACACAATGAGCACACAAAATAACGCCCCCCAAACAGTAGCCGCCACACCACGCGATATGCGCGTCGCTATTGTTAGAACACTTTGGAACAGCCATATCACCGAACGCCTCCTTGAAGGAGCTATCGACACATTCAACAAAGCCGGAATTCCTAACGAAATGATTGACACGTTTGAAGTTCCGGGCGCTGTAGAACTCACACACGCTGCCTCAAAGCTTGTAGACACCGGATTTTATGACGCTATCGTCACACTCGGTTGCGTTATTCGTGGAGGAACACCTCACTTCGACTATGTATGCCAAAGCGTAACCCAAGGCAACGCATACCTTAACAGCGAATGTGATATTCCAATCATCTTCGGCATCCTTACCGTAGACAAGGAGCAAGACGCCCTCGACCGTGCCGGAGGATGCGAAGGAAATAAAGGCGCAGAAGCAGCTCAGGCTGCCTTGTTGATGTTTGACTTCAACGAAAAGGTTAAAAGCCTCTGAGCCTTAACATAACAATCAAAACGATGAGATTAACTCAACTACTAATCCTCGGAATAATCGCCATAGCAGTAGCAGCGTGCAACGGTAATAGCATTATCGGAAGCAAACCTACTGTTGCGGATGCCGAAGCGGCGTATAATGCTACACACTTCAGTCATGCGCAAGAGATTGTCAATGAGATAGCAACAGAAGCTGCGCTTAAAGATATGAGCGTCAATGAATTATGCCGATTGTCGCTACTTATTATGCAGCTTAGCGAAGTGCAAGGCGAGGACCTTGGCAATATGGCGTATGCCGTAAGCGCCCTCGATGCCGCTATTTCGCGCAACGCCGACTCTACGGCAGCGTTTATTCAACAAATAGCAATGGCAGACAGAGCTCGTGTTGCTTTGCTTTCGGCTATCTCTAATGCTTATCACGCCGATGTGGATAGTTTGTTGAACGATTCTACATCGTACCTCGATACAATTCCTAACATCGACTGTCATGAGTAAACCACAAGCAGAAGATTGGCGCGCGCGCTTGGCAGCCCTTATGCCGGAAGGCGATGACACAAATATAGAAGCGCCCGTCGAGAGTCCTGACATAGCTCAAGATTCTAACGCTAAGCAAAAGGGACGGCTCGATATTGTTTTTGAACGTAAAGGTCGTGCCGGAAAATGCGCAACTATTGTGTGCGGTTTCGATATTGACGACGATGCTATTGAAGCGTTAGCTTCAAAAATGAAGCGCCGACTTGGGTGCGGGGGATCGGTACGCGGTGGCGAAATCCTGATTCAGGGTGATAAACGCAACGACGTACTTCGATTTCTTCAAGACGAAGGATATAAAGCAAAATGTCTATAATCTAAGTTTTTTTTCATGTATTATGGGACCCGCAGTGATGCGCGTCCTTTTTTTTTTGCCTATGCGTTGGTGCTTTTGGGGGTGCCAGAGTACTAGAGCATTATCGGGTGGTTTGTAACCATAGAACCATAGTTTGCCATAGTACTCCGGTAAAAAAATCACTTTCCACTTTCCTACTTTCCTCGAGCGGAGAGGGAAAGTGGCGGGAAAGTGGCGGGAAAGTGGC
>CAZFGV010000047.1:0-3747 GCA_964518705.1 uncultured Bacteroides sp. | reverse complement strand
CTACTACGGAAGCTCCTAAAGCTCCGCAGACTCCTAAGGCAGATACCAAGCCGGCAGCAAAACCTGTCAATAAGACTCAGAATTCACCGATTTACTCGGGCGGTGCTGATAGGATGCCTATTAAATTTGGCGGTATTCAGTATTATATAAGCAATAATCTCAAAAACGTAATCACCCTCAGATCCGTTGACGAAAATGCTATTGCTGATTGCTTTGAAAGCTTGTATATGTCAGATTATAAACCATTGTTGTCAGATTTGACCGAGCTTCGCAAGAATGACCTTGGCAATGATTGGGCGCTATATCTATTTATCAAGCAAGCCTCCGAAGAAATGGTAGGCAAGAAAGAAAGCATCGTTTTGCGTCAATTCTTGCTCAATAACCTCGGGTATCGAGCAAGAACAGCGCGTAATGCCAAGACAAACGAATTGCGACTTATGGTTGCGCCGTCGGTGCAACTTTACGGTTGTATTTTCCTTGACGTCGCCGACGTTAAATTTTACGATGTAGAGTCAGATAATCCATATGCGTTCTATATGTGTCCGCAGGAAGCACCCACGGCAAAAAAGACTATCAATATGAGTCAATCCGTGATGCCTCATTTAAAGGGCGATCGCAAGCCTTCTGTGCATACTGTTAAGAAATCGTCACTTTCCGTATCTACAAGCGTGTCAACACAAATGGCGGATTACTATAATAGAATTCCGCAGTGCGATTATAGCGTATATGCAACAGCTCAAGTCGATAACGAAGTTGCTGCACCTGTCCTTGCAAGCCTGAAAGCGGCTATAAAGGGCAAAACCGAGAGCGAGGCTGCTAATATTTTGTTGGACTTCTGCCAAAATGCGTTCGATTATGCAACCGACCGACAGCAGTTCGGATATGAAAAGCCTTTCTTTGTAGAAGAGCTGTTCTACTATCCGTATTGCGACTGTGAAGACCGCTCAATACTTTATCGTTATCTCGTAAAGAGCCTTCTCGGTCTCGATGTTGTATTGCTCGACTATCCCAACCATATCGCAACGGCAGTTAAGTTTAATTCTGACGTTAAAGGCGATTTTATTACAATAGACGGCAATAAATATCTTGTTTGCGACCCAACCTATATAGGCGCGTCGATAGGCAGAGCTATGCCACAGTTTAAAAACGCTGCTGCAAACGTTTTACGCTATTAAAAAGCGATTATTTTCCTGCAAGTAATTGGTATAAAAGAAATGAGAATCGGCGATGATGCTGATTCTCATTTCTTTTGACCGATAGAAGAGATTGGTAGATGACAAATTTGTATTGAAAGCTTTTGAAGTGGTGTAAATATCTACTAAACATATAGGCTACAAGGTTTTTAGCGCCGCCATGGGCCTATACGCCTAAATAGATAGGTTACAAAGGTTTAGTGCCACAATAGACCTATACGCCTTTTCTTTATAGTGTTCGGTGTCGTTTGGGCTTGTATTTTATAAACATCCGGGCTTATGAGGATTAACGGTCGGTGTTGTTAATGTTATGTTAGAGGCGTTGATAGACGTAAAAAAATGATGACCTACGTTCACACGCAAGTCATCATGAAGAACATTTGTTTAGTGACAATGTATTATATAAGAACTATATACACTTTACAAATCGAATAGCTACGCCACCACCTGCGGCGAGAGGCTGTTTGAGTTTTGTACCGCTCTTAACTTTTACTGTTCTGATGCGGTAAGCCTGAGGATTGTCTTTCCAATGAGCGTCAGGCGCGTCTTCATAAATTGTCGCCATATACTTGCCTTTAGGCAAGAAGCTCAAATCGATAATAGCTGTTCTCGGATTTTCATCGGTTATAGCGCCAACATACCAATCGTCTGAATTCTTATCGAGACGGGCAACGGTGATGTATTTGTTCGGTTCGGCTTCGAGATATTTCGAGTCGGCCCAATCGAGAGGCACATCCTTAATGAATTGGAAAGCGTCGGGGAATCGTTCGTAGTTTTCGGGGAGGTCGCAAGCCATTTGCATCGGCGAGGGCATAGTAAGATACAAAGCAAGTTGACGCGCGAGCGTGGTTCCTGCTTGTGAGTCTTTGCCTTCGTTGTAGTAGCTCATACGTGTTTCAAAGAGTCCGGGGGTATAGTCCATCGGGCCGCCTTTAAGACGCGTGAAGGGCAAAATGCAAGTGTGCGAAGGCGGGTTACCACCCATCGATTCAAATTCACCGCCACGCGCAGATTCTTGTGCTAGCCAGTTGGGATATGTGCGGCAAAGACCGGTGGGGTGGGGGGCTTCATGACTGTCGATCATAATTTGATAGTCGGCGGCACGCTCAATTACGTTGCGAGCATGGTCTACCATCCATTGAGAGGTGTGGTGCTCGGTACGAGGTATAATAGCGCCGACATATCCTGTTTTAACGGCGTCGTAATTATTAGCCTTCATGAATCGGAAAGCGCTGTCGAGCTGCAATTCGTAGTCGGCAGCGTTAGCTGCAGTTTCGTGGTGCATGATAAGCTTCACGCCCTTTTCTTTAGCGTAGTCGCGAAGGACGGCAACGTCAAAGTCGGGATAAGCTCTATCAAATCGGAATTGGCGATTTTTACGATAGCTACCCCAATCTTCCCAACCTTCATTCCAGCCTTCGACGAGCACGCCGTCGATGCCATGTTTGGAGGCAAAGTCGATGTAGCGTTTTACGTTTTCAGTGTTGGCGGGGTGACGGCCGTTGGGGGTGAGTTTGGTGTAGTCAGTGATGCCGGGTTTGGCGTGGTAATTGTCGGAATAAGCCCATGTTTTGACATATCCGGTGAACATTTCCCACCACACGCCGATAAACTTCATAGGCTTAATCCATGAAGTATCTTTGATTTTGCAAGGCTCGTTAAGGTTTAGCACGAGCTGAGAAGCAAGAATATCGCGCGCGTCATCGCTAACGATGAGCGTACGCCAAGGCGTGTTGAAGGGCATCTGCAAGTATGCGCTGACACCGAGACGGTCGGGAACGAGATGTGCCTTCATCGAGAATTTTTCGATGTCAACGTCGAGAAGCATACCGGGATAACCGATTAGGGCAGCTTCGTGAGCGTTGATATAAACGCCATCGACGGTCTTGATAAGCATCGGAACTTGGATAGATGTTCCGCCTGCGCGCTGAGCCTCGGTGTGGCGAGTGTAGTTGTCGAGAGCTTCGGGTAATTTGCTGAAGGTTGTCTCAGACCAGAGGTATTCGTCGGTATCGTAGTCGCCGGGAATGCAGTAGAGTGTGTGGTCGGCACCGTAGTTGAACTCTGTTAACTCGTCTTTGAGAGTTAAATAGTTAGAGCCTTCCTGAAGAGGAAGTTCATATCGGAAGCCGATGCCATCGTCAAAAACGCGGAAGCGCACAGTCATAGCGCGCGCCGGGTTTTCGGCTTTAAGTGTTACCGCGAGTTCGCGGAAGTGGTCGCGCACGGTAGCGTATTCGCCCCATACGGGAGTCCATGAACGGTCGACGGTTGCGGTGTCTACTGCTGCAATAGCAAAGCCGTTTTCGAACTGAGCCTCATCGGCGCGAAGGCCGAGACGGCTTTCAAGTACGATTGGCTTGCCTTTATAGTCTAACGAGTAGACCGGAGTGCCGGTAGCATTAACGTCAACGTTGAGGAACAACTCTCCAGAAGGCGAACTAATGCTCACGGCCGCCATGTTCATGGCGCCCGCGAGCACTAATGTTGATAAAAGATTTCTCTTCATACAGAGTCAGAGGGATTCTTAGTTTCTCAGAATTTGGTAAGCGTA
>CAZFGV010000046.1:0-5460 GCA_964518705.1 uncultured Bacteroides sp. | reverse complement strand
GGGGCGGATTAATATGTTTCGGTATTTTATCATCCGAAAAGGAAAGGGTGGGCAATAAAAAAAGGCGAGGAAATCCCCACCTTAAATGTTTTCACAACGGAATAATCCTTATTGTGATTTGCTTTTAAATTTGTAGCACAAAGGTAAACTATTATTTGCAATTTTGCAAATTTATAAATAATTTTGTGCAACCATCTTTTATTGCATTATCATGAAAAAAATCTTAGGTTTAGATTTAGGCTCATCTAGTATCGGTTGGGCAATAATAGAAGAAAATAGTGCGGAAGTTACATCAGAGCTTGTTACGACTTGTAATGACAAAATTATCGCGATGGGTAGCCGTATTATTAGTGCTGACGAGTGTGCCGATTTTGCTAAAGGTAAGGATATTACAATAAATTCCGACCGAACAGCCAAGCGTACTCAGCGTAAGGGGTATGATCGTTATCAACTTCGCCGCGCGTTGCTTATTGATGATTTAAGACGTTTGGGTATGTTGCCCGAGGTGCCTCTCAAATTTACAACTCTTGAGTTGTGGGGTATACGAGCTCGTGCTGTTGTTGAGAAAATTTCATTGCCTGAGCTCGGCCGTGTTTTGTTGCATATAAATCAAAAACGTGGATATCGAACCGTAAAATCCGATTATGGCGATAAGAAACTCGGTGATTACGTTAAGAATGTTGTGGGCAACCATCGTATGTTGCAGCAACGAAATCAGACAATCGGTCAATACCTTTATGAAGAATTAAGTGCCGATGTTGCATTCCGTTGTAAGGGTATTGTGTTTCCTCGTGCTGCTTATGTTGAAGAGTTTGATGCCATAATGGCAACTCAACGAAATTTCTATCCCGAACTTCTTACTGATGGCGTTGTTGCTCATATTCGTGATTATATAATCTTTCATCAGCGTCCGCTTAAATCAGCAAAACATTTGGTGGCGCGTTGTGAATTGGAGCGTTATGAACAAAAGGTAGGTGCGCATATTCGTAATTGCGGACCAAAAGTTGCTCCGCGTACTTCGCCTTTATTTCAAGTGTGCAAAATTTGGGAAGCTATTAATAATCTGAATATTAAGAATAAACGTAACGACGTTCTTTTTATAACACTGCAACAAAAAATTGAGATTTTTAAATATCTCAATGTTAACGAAAAGCTTAAAGCAGCGGCGTTAAAGTCTATTTTGCGATTGCACACCAATGAGTGGCAAATTGGTAAAGCGATAGGCACAGGCTTGCAAGGAAATACAACATATTGTGCTATTGAAAAGGCTCTTGAAGGCTATCCGAAAAAGAAAGACCTTCTTGCGTTCGATATTAATATTATCGATGGCAATATGGTTAATACTCAAACAGGGGAATTAAGCAAAGTTGTTGATCCGGCAGTAGAATCTCAGCCATTGTATCAGCTTTGGCATGTGCTTTATTCTATTTCTAATATCGAAGAACTTTCAGAGGTGTTGCGCAATAAATTCGGTATTGATAATGAAGCAACAATCGAAGCGTTGTGTCGATTAGATTTTGTAAAACAGGGCTATGGAAATAAGTCTACCCGCGCAATTCGCAAGATATTGCCATATTTGCAAGACGGTATGCAGTATTACGAAGCAAAACTAGCTGCCGGATACGATGATACCACGTTAACAAAGGCGCAAAACGAGGCGCGAACTTTGCTTGATAAGTTAGTGCCCATTCAAAAAGGCGAATTGCGACAGCCTGTTGTCGAGAAAATTCTTAATCAGCTTGTAAATCTCGTTAATGCGTTGATGGAAGCCCATGGCAGATTTGACGAAATTCGTGTAGAATTAGCGCGAGAATTGAAGCAGAGTCAAGATGAACGTAAAGCCGCTACCGATGCATTAAATAAAAATCAGCGCGCGAACGAAGAAATTGCTAATCGTATTCAGGTAGAATATCATTTAACGCCAACTCGCACTCGTATTCAAAAATACAAAATGTGGGAAGAGGCAGAACATAAGTGCTTCTATTGTGGTGCGACTGTTAATGTGTCTGATTTCTTGCAAGGCTCTAATGTCGAGGTTGAGCATATTATTCCGCGATCGGTATTGTTCGATGATAGTTTCTCGAATAAGGTTTGCTCTTGTTCGGCTTGTAATAAGGAGAAAAACAATCGCACTGCCTTTGACTTTATGGAATCGCGTGGCGAAGCGGAGCTAAATGCATATATCGAACGAGTTAATGCAAATAAAAATATCTCGCACACGAAACGCAATAAGTTGTTGATGC
The DNA here is from genome assembly GCA_964518705.1 of uncultured Bacteroides sp. Lineage (GTDB taxonomy): Bacteria > Bacteroidota > Bacteroidia > Bacteroidales > Muribaculaceae > CAG-873. The sequence continues at coordinate 3,217 of CAZFGV010000046.1, read as the reverse complement.
GTTCGGCGGATATTCCTTCGGATTTTATCGAACGACAATTGCGTGAAAGCCAATATATCGCTAAAAAGGCTAAAGAAATGTTGCAATCGATATGTCACAACGTGTATGCGACAAGTGGTAGTGTTACCGACTTTATCCGTCACATTTGGGGATGGGACGAAGTTTTGCATACCATTAATTTTGAACGATATCGCGATGCCGGATTGACTGAGTTTGTTGTTCGCGATGGTGAAAATACAAATACAGAACGTATTGTCGATTGGTCAAAGCGAATGGATCATCGTCATCATGCGATCGATGCTTTAACAATAGCCTGCACCAAACAAGCTTATATTCAACGAATAAACAATCTCAACACGCTTAAAGACGTATCATTCCGCTCGTTTGCCGATGTGTGCCAAAATGCTGATACACGCCAACGCCTTACGGCATTGCAAAAATATTTCCTTATGCAACCGCACTTCTCTACTGCTCAAGTTATTGATGCAGTTTTGCGAATTGCAGTTTCGTTCAAAGGTGGAAAACGAGCTGCCAGCATTGGTAAACGCTACATTTTCAAAGGCGGCAAACGTTTTTGCGTACAAGAAGGTATTATCATACCTCGTGGCGCTTTGAGTGAGGAAAGTGTATATGGTCGTATTCAAAACAGTGTTACAGGAAAGCAAGAATACGTTATTAAATATTCGATAAATTCAATAACGCAGAAAGACCTTGACTCTGTCGTTGATAAAGCAATACGAGAAATATTGCGTTTGCGATTGGCGCAGTTTAACGGCAATGCTAAAAATGCTTTTGCAACACCTGTCCTTGATCACCAAGGACGTCCAATTAGAAGCGTTCGTTGTTATACCGGACTGTCGGCGGTTGTGCCTCTGCGTTATAATGAAAATGGTGAGCCTATTTCTTTCGTAAAGCCGGGAAATAATCATCACCTTGCAATTTATCAAGACGAAGCCGGTAAGCTATACGAACATATAGTAACATTCTGGCATGCTGTCGAACGCAAAAAATATGGCATAAAGCCGATCATATCAAATCCGGCAGAAGCATGGGCTAAAGTTAATGACGATATGCCCGAATCTTTTATTAGCTTGTTGCCGAAGTCTGACAAGTGGAAACTCGTTTTCTCGCTTCAGCAGAATGAAATGTTCATTCTCGGCATGGACGATGATGAATATCGCCGTGCTATGGATGAAGGTGATTATGCTGCTTTGAGTAAGCACCTTTTCCGTGTGCAGAAGTTAACAAAAGGTATTTATTACTTTAGACATCATTTAGAGACAAGGGTAGACGACGAATCTCAACGAGCGATTAAAATGGGTAAGTTGAAGCGATTGAGCCCGAAGTCCTTGTTTGAAAATCATCCGCATAAAGTTCAAGTAAGTATAACAGGAGTTATAACAGAGCTATGATAAAACGTACCTTGTATTTTGGCAATCCGGCATATCTAAGTGTCCGATTGAAACAATTGGTGATAAGTATGCCTAACGCCCCCAATGATGATTCGGGCGGTGGAAATGTTAAGTCAATACCGATAGAAGATATTGGTGTGATTGTGCTTGACAATAAGCAAATTTCCATAACACACGGAGTCCTTACCGAGTTGCTCGACAATAATGTCGCAATCATTACGTGCGACAATAGCCATATGCCTTCGGGCTTAATGTTGCCATTGTCGGGCAATACTACTCAATCAGAACGTTTCAGACACCAAATTGACGCCTCGTTGCCGCTAAAAAAACAATTGTGGCAACAAACGATTCAAGCCAAAATCGCAAACCAAGCAGCTGTTCTTAGGGCTAAGAGAAATGCCGAGTGCGGAAATATGAATGCTTGGGTAAAACAAGTTAAAAGTGGCGATGCCGATAATCTTGAAGCGCGTGCTGCCGCTTATTATTGGGCTAACCTATTTGGGTATATTAAAGATTTTAGACGAGATAGAGATGGTGTTCCTCCTAACAACCTGCTAAATTATGGTTATGCTATCCTAAGAGCTGTTATTGCTCGCTCGTTGGTCGGTAGCGGTCTGTTACCAACTTTAGGTATTCATCATCATAACAGATATAATGCTTACTGTTTGGCTGATGATATTATGGAGCCGTATCGACCTTATGTAGACAAACTTGTCGCTGATATGCTTGAGAATGGTGTTAATTATTTCACGCTTAATACCGATGTTAAACGCCAATTGTTGTCAATTCCGGTTTTAGATGTTGTTATTAATGACCGACGAAGTCCTCTAATGATTGCTGCCGGAATTACTACGGCTTCGTTGTATAAATGCTTTTCAGGTGAAATTAGAAAAATAGCATATCCCGTTCTAAATGAATCAACGCTTTAGTGAGTATCGTATAATGTGGATTTTTGTCTTTTTCGATTTGCCAACAGAGACAAAAAGTCAGCGAAAACACGCTGCGTTATTTCGTAAACGCCTTATGCTTGACGGATTCTCTATGTTTCAATTTTCAATTTACTTGCGACATTGCCCAAGTAAAGAGAATGCGGAAGTGCATATTAAACGCGTTAAAAGTTGGCTGCCGAATGACGGTTCGGTCGGAATTCTTGTCGTTACGGATAAACAATTCGGACAGATGGAAATATTTCGCGGTTGCCAAATCGCAAAAAAGGACACACCTAGCCAACAGCTAGAATTGTTTTAATTATTATCTTTGTAATATTAATCACACCAACTCAAAGAAGAGGACGACTAAAAAACAAACAAAACACAAACACCGCTCTCCACTTTGGTGGAGAGCTTAACCAAACAACATCATGAACAAAATAACCGACGCATTAAAAGACATCCTTACCATCGTGAAATGGGGAAATATTTCAAAAGACTATTTCGGGTATTCAAGAGGATGGATTTACCAAAGGTTGAACGGCTACGACGGCAACGGAAATCCTTGCGAGTTCACGGACGAACAAAAAGAAACACTTCGCGAAGCCTTGCGCGACTTGTCGAAGCGAATAGCTGTTGCCGCTGAAAATATCTGAAAAATTTTGTTTTTTTATGCGAGAATGTGGAAGCACATTCACCCCGCCCGGCTGACTTCACCGTTGGTCGGGCGTTTTTTATCCAATTCTGAACACGTTACACTTAAATTCGTTATTTTTGTCGAAAAGTGCGTATGTTATAAACACTTTCACTATTTTTGATAAGTATGCAAGTTGTGATTTGCTTTTAAATTTGTACCTTTGTAATATTAATCACACC
>CAZFGV010000045.1:0-6515 GCA_964518705.1 uncultured Bacteroides sp. | reverse complement strand
TATTGCAGTGTATTTATTACACTGTAAGAATTTCGCGTTCTTTTACAGCGAAGAGGTCGTCGATTTTCTTAAGATACTTATCGTGAAGTTTCTGAACGTTAGCTTCAGCATCTTTTTCAACGTCTTCAGGCATACCCTGCTTCACAGCCTTCTTCAAGCCGTCAATAGCATCGCGACGCGCGTTACGCACGCTAACCTTTGCTGTTTCTGCTTCTGCCTTGCACTGCTTTACGAGTGCTTTACGACGATCTTCGGTCAACGGGGGTATTGACAAACGAATAACTTCGCCGTTATTTTCGGGCATAATGCCTACTTCCGAGTTGATGATAGCCTTTTCGATTTCTTTGAACATCGATTTTTCCCAAGGAGTGATAACGATAGTACGAGCGTCGGGCACACTAATGTTAGCCACATTTGAGATAGGAGCAGCTGAGCCATAATAATCAACGCGCACGCCGTCAAGAATTTTGGGATTTGCTTTACCGGCACGGATGCGTGCTAATGTTTCGTCGAGATATGCTACTGCCATTTCCATCTTTTCTTCGGCAGGAGCAATGTATGTCTTAGGTTCGGTCATAGTATGTAGTATTTATTAGTAAACAAGAGTACCGATTTGTTCGCCGCCAAGAACGCGAGCGAGGTTGCCGGGGGTATCCATATCGAAAACAACAATCTTCATATTGTTTTCGCGGCAAAGTGTGGTTGCGGTGAGGTCCATAATACGCAAGCCGCGATTATAGATTTCATCGTAAGTAATTTTGTCGAATTTAACGGCAGTGGGGTCCTTTTCCGGGTCGGCGGTATAAATACCGTCAACACGTGTGCCCTTCAACATCACGTCGGCTTTGATTTCGATAGCACGGAGAGCCGAGCCGGTATCTGTGGTGAAATACGGATTACCGGTGCCGCATGAGATAATAACCACCTTGCCTTGTTCGAGCAAATCGTCGGCTTTCTGAGTGCTATAATGCTCACCGATAGGAGACATTGCTACGGCAGTAAGAACACGCGCAGGCTGGCCGATAGCTTCAAGAGCAGACGCTAACGCCAACGAGTTGATTACAGTGGCAAGCATACCCATTTGGTCGCCTTTAACACGGTCGAAGCCTTTCGAAGCGCCACTGAGGCCTCGGAATATATTGCCACCGCCGATTACTATACCTATCTGTATACCTTGTGCTGCAGCGTCGGCAATTTGGCGCGCATATTGATCAAGGCGTTCGCGATCAATGCCATAGCCTTGCTGACCCATGAGGCTTTCGCCGCTAAGTTTCAGTAGGATGCGTTTGTATGTAGGTTTCATATTTTGTTGCGTTTTGTGCAAATTTACGCATAAATTTTGACATATCACATCATTGCCACCAAAATACTCACTTCTTATCGCCGAAAAAATTCACTATGAGTTAAAATAGTCATCATTTTGCAATACCGCCACGTCTACCAAAGCCCACGCGAGTCCAAATCCGGATTAATTGTCTTTATAAAAAACACGAGGCCGACTAAAGCCGACCTCGTGCATATTTCTGATTATGTTATTATCAGATTTGGCTATCGGGGTTGATGTTAGCAGCCTCGATATCTTTGAAGTAGCGGTATGTACTAACTTTGAGTTCAGCACAAGCATCTTCGTCGGCAACGATGATTGCCTTGGGGTGCATCTGAAGAGCTGAAATTGTCCACATTTGTGTAATACCACCTTCAACACCGTGCTGAAGCGCACGAGCCTTGTTGTGACCGTTTACAAGAAGCATCACAGAACGAGCTGCCATAACGGTACCAACACCAACAGTAAGAGCTGTCTTGGGAACGAGGTCTACGTTGTTGTTGAAGAAACGAGAGTTTGCGATGATAGTATCCTGAGTAAGGGTCTTCATGCGAGTGCGAGAAGTGAGAGCCGAACCGGGTTCGTTGAACGCGATGTGGCCGTCAGGACCTACGCCACCCATGAAGAGGTCGATACCACCGTAAGAAGCAATCTTTTCTTCAAAACGACGGCATTCAGCTTCGAGGTCAGCAGCGTTGCCATCAAGGATGTTTACGTTTTCTGCGGGGATGTCGATGTGGCTGAAGAAGTTTGACCACATAAATGTGTGGTAGCTCTGTTCGTGATCTTCAGGAATACCAACATATTCGTCCATATTGAAGGTAACAACGTTCTTGAAAGAAACTTTGCCTTCGTTGTAGAGTTCGATAAGACGACGGTACATGCCCAGGGGAGAGCTACCGGTGGGGCAACCGAGAACGAAAGGATGTTCTGCGGTAGGCTTAGCAGCGTTGATGCAGGCGGCTACATAGTTGCCGGCCCAACGTGATACGTCTGCATAATCTTTTTCGATGATTAATCGCATATTATCTATTGAGGTTTAGGTATGTTTATTTTAGAATAACCAAGCTGCAGTAATGGTCCAATAGTTGTTCTTTCCATCTATTCCCGAGGCGTTAACGGCATCGGTAACGGCTTTAACAGTCTTGTTCATGCCAAGGCCGTAAGATGCGCCGATCTGAAGATGGTCGATAAGCTGAACACCAACACCAAAGTTCCATGCAACGTCAAGAGTTTTGTTTTCGTATGCTTCGGTGATGGCTTTCTTTGATGCCAAAATAGAGAAGCTGGGACCGGTAAATACGTAAGGTGTTACAATCTTACCTACTAAAGGAAGACCAATTTTATATTTGAGGTTTAGAGGAATTTCGATATAGTCGCGGCTACGGAAGTTGTCCGATGCAACAACAGCTTGATTGTCAGCATTTGTGCCGGTATAAGACGAATTTGACACACGATGAACATACATCACCGATAAATCAAGACCGAGATTGATTACGGGAATGTTGAATTCTGTCATTACACCGCCGGTAAATCCTGCACGATTGTCGTTGTTAAACACATCTGAATCGAAATGCATAGAGTTTACCTCTGTACCAACACGAACGCCAAAACGCAATTGCGCTGCGGCTGGAAGAGCACTCGCTGCTATCATCAATGCAGCGGCGATAAACATTTTAATTGTCTTCATATGGTGATGTTTGGATTTATATGACTTTTATTAACTGCTCACAAAGTTAGCAATTATTTTCCATCAAACAGCTCATTTTGGCAGTTTTTTATTTTTATTTATGCCATTTACGCCCAAATAAGTTACATTTGTATCATTTAAACACTTTCTAAAACTATCTTCGGGCTATTTAAAACAATCATTTTGAATCACAGCGTGCAAAATCTTCTTAATTTCTATAATATTTGTGCTATTATTAATGATTTTTATATATCTTTGTGCGCATCAATAGGCTAATGCCTTTTGACCCCATAATGTCGCAACTATGCGACTTATGAAATTCATATATTATGTCTGCCTTTCTCAAAAGCTTAATCGGACTAGCCTTATTTTTACTCATTTTTATAATTTGAGTTGACTTTTCACTGCTAATCATCATGCTAAGATATTTTCGCATTACCCTCTCACTTCTTATACTGGCAACAATTTCGTTTGTATTCCTAGATTTCACCGGTGCTGTTGCATCGCTCGGTGCGTGGATTCCTAAGTGGCAAGTCGTGCCGGCACTGTTGGCACTTAACGTTGTCGCTATTGTTGTGCTAGCTCTCGCTACTTTTATTTTCGGACGCGCATACTGCTCTATCCTTTGTCCTCTAGGCATTTCGCAGGACATTATTATTTGGCTTCGCCGCAAAACAGCGCCTAAACGCAAAAGTCGTCCGGGACTATTTGGTTTCAAGCCTGAAAGCAAAATTATCAGATATAGCTTTTTAACAACGTTCGTCATCCTTATAGGTCTCGGCTTATTGGCGATCATACCATCGTCTTTCGCCGGACTTTTAGATCCTTATAGCATCTTTGGCCGCATCATCGGACAGTTAGGCGTACCTGTTTGGCGCTCTTCTGTTGGTGCTGTTGCCGAAATCGCTGCCGACAACGGGCATTATATAATCGACTCAACTCCACACCCGGCTGCTTTCTTGTGGCCCGTAGCGGCGGTAGCTATAATTCAACTTTTAATTGTTGGCATAATGGCATGGCGCTCGGGACGTAGCTACTGCAATATCATTTGCCCGGTTGGCACTTTACTCGGATTGCTTAGCCGCTTTTCATTGCTACGCCCGGAAATTGACCTTAACAAATGCAACAGCTGCGGTCGTTGCGGCCGTCATTGCAAAGCTATGTGTATCAATACCAAAGAGCATAAAATAGACTATTCTCGTTGCATTGTTTGCATGGATTGTCTTGACAATTGCACCCAAAATGCAATCAGCTACACATGGCGTCGCCACAAAAAAGTGGCAACGACTCCAACACCCCAACCAAAGACAACCGCGCCGGATCAAGGACAGCCCGACACCGGCCGACGCGCTTTCATTTCCGGACTCGCTATCGCTGCCGGCACAGGCGCCATGATGGCTGCCGACGGTGGGTTAGCTCCGCTAAAACAAAAGCAACCCCGCCGCAAAGTTGCCCCTACCGTCCCTGCCGGAGCTGTAAGTCTTCGCAACCTGCGCTCGCATTGCACTGCATGCCAGCTATGTATATCAGCATGCCCTAACGGCGTGTTAAAGCCTTCAATTAACGCTGACGGATTCATGCAACCTGTACTTCAATTTACCGATGGATTTTGCAGACCCGAATGTACAGCTTGTAGCAACGTTTGTCCTACAGGAGCTCTAAAACCCATCAGCGTCGAACAAAAAGCCGTCACCAAAATCGGCACGGCACGCGTCGACCTCAAAAAATGTATCTCGGCAGCCTTTGGGCAAACATGTGGCAACTGCGCCAGCCATTGTCCAGCAGGAGCCATTAAAATGGTACGCGACGAAGAAAATCATATGCGTCCTACCGTAAATGCTGAGCTTTGCATCGGTTGTGGCTCTTGCGAATACCATTGTCCCTCCGGCACAGTCGGGCAGCTATCGGCTCGTGTGGCGGCTATTTACGTCGATGGCATCGACCAACATCGCACTTTATAATATTGCTATGAAACAAGCAATTAACAACATATCACGCCGCCGTTTTCTTCGCAACGCCGGAATTCTCGCCCTCGGAACATCTGTGGCTTCCTGCATCAGCAAATCTGATGACGCCGACACATCAGTCGCCGACGGCACTATGACATTACGACAAAATCCTAACACGGGTGACAAAGTTTCACTCCTTGGTTTCGGCTGTATGCGATTTCCAACCATCGGTATGGCTGACGGGTCTAACAACGACGACCTCGACCAAGAAGCAATTAACGCCCTCATTGACAAAGCAATCGAAGGTGGCGTAAACTATTTCGACACATCTCCCGCATATTGCAAAGGACATTCCGAGGAAGCCCTCGGCAATGCTTTAGCTCGCCATAATCGCGACAAATTCTTCATCGCTACCAAACTTTCAAACTTCGACCAATCTCAATGGAGTTACGAAGAAGGCGTTAAGATATTTCAAAACTCCTTGCGCTATCTCCATACAGATTATATTGACTATATGCTCCTACACGCCATCGGCATGGGTGGCATGGATGCATTGAGAAACAGATACTTAGATAATGGCATTCTCAATTTTCTTAAAGAGCAACGCCAAATAGGCACTATACGCAATCTTGGCTTCTCATATCATGGCGACATCGAAGTTTTCGACTATCTATTAGCAATGATGGACCGCGGAGACATTCATTGGGACTTCGCTCAGATTCAGCTCAATTACCTCGATTGGGACAATGCCAAAAAATCTAATCCTCGCAACACTAACGCCTCTTATCTTTACGACGAACTACACCGTCGCGGCATACCTGTTGTGATTATGGAACCACTCCTAGGTGGACGCCTCGCAAAAGTGCCGACGCCTATCATGGACAAAATGCAAGAACTCCGCCCCGATGACAGCGCTGCCCGATGGGCTTTCAGATACGCAGGCACTCCCGATGGCATTTTAACAGTGCTATCAGGCATGGCTTACTCTGACCATTTGACAGAAAACATGGCTACATTCTCACCCTTGCATCCTGTCAGCGACGAAGAAAACGCATTCCTAATGCGTTGCGCACTCGAAATTTTGCATAACGAGGTAGTGCCATGCACCGACTGCCGATACTGTATGCCCTGCCCCTATGGCGTGAACATTCCCGGCATCTTTGCACACTACAACAAATGCATCAACGAAGGCAACGTACCACGCGATAACGCCGACCCAGCATACATGGCAGAACGCCGCGCTTTCCTTTACGGCTACGACCGCAGCGTTCCACGCCTGCGACAAGCCGATAGATGCGTCAGCTGTGGCTCATGCGTAAGCCACTGCCCGCAACACATTAACATACCTGCGCAGCTACGTCGAATCGACCAATATGCCGAAAATCTGCGTCAAGGAAAGGCTTAATCTCAAAAAATCGCATAAAACACGTACTTTTTACCCAAAATTTGTTAAAGCATTTGGTAGTTCAAAAAAAAGTGCCTAACTTTGCAACGCATTTGAGAAAAGCACGCGAAAATAGCTCAGTTGGTAGAGCACAACCTTGCCAAGGTT
>CAZFGV010000044.1:0-6809 GCA_964518705.1 uncultured Bacteroides sp. | reverse complement strand
AATAAGCTGATACGCCAATACATCCCGAAAGGGACTGATTTTTCATCAATTACGCCTCATTTAATCAAGAAAGTTCAGGCTAAATTAAATCGAAGACCGCGTAAGAAACTTAATTTCTCGACGCCTACTATCGAATTTTTCAAACATTTTTCTTAATATTGCATTTGCCCTTGGACTCTACGCCAATGTCATAAGCGGTAAAAAAACAATATTTTGCCGCCGAAAGACAATTATTCGCTATGCCGTTTTGTCTTTCGGCCAATTTTTTGTAATTTTGGCACAGCAGACACCTCTGCGTCATTCTACACTAAATAACCTAACACTACATACCATATATGGCTAACTCATTCACCGCTGCCGACCTAGAACAATTGGCAGAAAAAGGCATTACGCAAAACGTTGTCGAGCAACAGCTTGAACGTTTTAAAACCGGATTTCCCTACCTTCGCATCGACTCACCGTCGTCGGTAGGCAATGGCATTATGCCCGTCGATGACGAAATTATAAGCACCGCCTGCGACCGTTGGGCAGAATTTCTTGACAACGGAGGCGACGTCCTAAAATTTGTTCCCGCCTCAGGTGCTGCTTCGCGAATGTTTAAAGCCATGTTCGCTTTCGTAAACGGCGATGCTACTACAGCCCCCGCCGGCTCTCCCGTTCAGCAAGTTGTTGACAACATCAAAGACTTTGCCTTCTACGGCGAACTCAGCAACATCACCACACGCCTCTACGGCGCCACTCCCGAAGCCCTTGCCGCTGACGGACGCCATAAAGAACTAATAGGCGCTATCATTCTCCCCGAAGGGCTCAACTATGGCGCTCTTCCAAAAGCGCTACTAACATTCCACCGCACGCCCGACGGCGCTGTCAGAACAGCTCTTGAAGAACAACTCGCCGAAGGTGCTCAAACAGCTGCAGCTAAAGGTGGAAAAGTGCGTCTACATTTCACCGTTTCTGAAGCCCACCGCGAACTTTTCGCTAAAAAACTCGACATCGCTATCCCTCAAATGGAAGCCTTATATGGTGTAAAATACGACGTTAGCGTCAGCGAGCAGAAACCCTCTACCGACACCATCGCCGTCACTCCCGACAACGAACTTTTCCGCGACGACAACGGCAAGCTCGTCTTCCGTCCCGGCGGTCACGGTGCTCTAATCGAAAACCTATCCGACATCGACGCTTCTGTCGTTTTCATTAAAAACATCGACAATGTCGTTGCCGACAGCCACCGCGCCGACACCATCGCTTACAAACGAATGACCGGCGGACTCCTTCTCCTCGTTCACGACCGCATCGAAACAATCGTTGCCGCTCTCAAAGCATCGCCAAGCGAAGAAAATGTAGAAGCAGCTACCGATTTCGTACAAAATATACTCTGCACCAAGACCTCGGCTCTCGATGCCACCAATAGCCTTGATGACCGCATCGCTACCCTACTCGCTATCTTCAACCGACCTCTACGCGTTTGCGGCATGGTACGCAACGAAGGCGAGCCCGGCGGCGGCCCGTACAATGCTTACGCGTCAGACGGCAGTTGCATAGCTCCACAAATCCTGGAATCAACTCAAATCGACCTCAGCAAACCCGAAAACGTCGAAATGATGAAAGGCGCCGGATACTTCAACCCCGTTGACCTCGTATGCTACCTCAAACGCCCCGACGGCACAAGCTACGACTTGCGCCAATACGTTGACCCCGCTACCGGTTTCATCTCGGAAAAATCTCTCGGCGGTCGCGACCTTCGCGCCCTCGAACTTCCGGGGCTTTGGAATGGCGCTATGAGCAACTGGAACACCATCTTTGTCGAAGTGCCTGCGTCAACGTTTAACCCCGTAAAAACAATCAACGACCTCCTCCGTCCAGCACATCAATAATGAACAAAGGAAAAATCATCGTACTTGCCGCGCCATCAGGCTGCGGCAAGTCTACAATTATCAATGCCCTCACCGCCGCCGGCGACCTCGATCTTGGTTTCGCCGTCTCTGCAACCACTCGTCAACCGCGTGAAGGTGAGCAACATGGCGTAAACTATTACTACTTCAGCGAAGACGATTTCCGCAAAGCTATTGCTAACGGCGACTTCGTTGAATACGAAGAAGTATACCCCGGACGTTTCTACGGCACACTTCGCTCTGAAATAGAACGAATCACCGGCAATGGTCTAAACATCATTCTCGACCTCGATGTCAACGGCGCACTCGGCGTCAAAGAAATTTATCAAGACCGCGCCCTCACAATATTCGTTGAGCCCCCAAGCCTCGAAACTTTGCGACAACGTCTCGAATCGCGTGGAACAGAAAACGCCGAAACAATAAACGTTCGCATCAACCGCGCAGCTTACGAGCTGTCTCGCGCTCCCGAATTCGACAAACAAGTCGTTAACGACAATCTCGACATCGCAGTCGATCAAACTCACAATTTAATCGCCGAATTCATTAAAGCATAACACAATGACAAAGGAGACCATAGGAATTTTCGGCGGTTCGTTCAACCCCGTCCACTCCGGCCACATGATGTTGGCATCTTACCTCACTCAATGGGGCTATGTCGACCAAGTGTGGCTCACCTTGTCGCCTTTGAATCCACTCAAAAACGCCACCGACCTCCTGCCCGACACCAAACGTTTGGCAATGCTCACCATCGCCGCTCGCGGGGCGCATAATATCGACATCTGCGACATCGAACTATCTATGCCACGCCCGTCATATACCATCAACACCCTTGACCTCCTTGCCGAACGATACCCCGAAAAACGTTTTAAACTCGTTATCGGCAGCGACAACTGGCATATCTTCGACCGCTGGCGCGATGCGCAACGAATCCTCGACGAATACGGCGTTATTGCTTATCTTCGACCGGGATACCCTATCGAAAAACGCGCTATCGAAGGTCTTGAAGTTGTTGATGCTCCTATGGCTCACGTCTCCAGCACTTTCATTCGCGATGCTATTGCTAAAGGGCGTAATATGAATTACTTTCTCCCCGCCGGCGTTTATAAATACATTGTTGACAATAAACTCTACCTCAAATGACAGACACCCCCTCTAACCCGGGACTACAACTCACCGTACTCGCCGTAAGCTATGTACGCACTTTGGCAGCGGCACAACCCGGCGACGGACATATAGTACTCTCTGATATTTTACGTCTACTCCCCACCATCTACACCGGCATACTCACCCTCAAGCCTTACGGCATCGACGGTGACGATTGGGATAGCTATGACAACGGTGCTATTGCGCCCGCTATGGACGAAGAACAATACGACGAACTTCGCAACCGCCTCGCTGCTATGTTGGGGCAATATGATATGTACCTCGACACTCAATGCGAAGATATGCGCTATTCCGAAACTCCCGTAGCGGTATCTTTAGCCGAGCAGCTCGCCGACATCTACCAAGCCCTCGCCGACTTTGCCGCCACTATGGCGGACATCACCGATGCCGCTATGCCGGAAGTGCTTTGCGACTTAAAACATCGTTTCCACTCTTACCTCTCCGACACAATTTGCGCCGCTATGCGTGCAGCTAACAATATCTATCAATCTCAACTACTTTTAAGCGAAGAAGAATGAACTACATCGCCGACCTTTGCAACTTTCTCGACGCATCGCCCGTAAATTTTTGGGCTGCCGACACTGTTCGCCGTCGTCTTGAAAATCATGGATTTGAACACCTTGATATGCGAGCTACATGGTCGCTTAAACCAGGCGACCGTCGTTATGTGATGGTCAATGGCTCGGCTGTGTTCGCTTTTATTGTTGGCGATGGCGGTGCGGCGGCGCCTTTCGATATCATCGCTGCTCACTCTGACAGCCCCGGATTCCGTATCAAGCCTAACTGCGAAATGCCATTTGAAGGTGGCGGTGTGAAACTTAACACTGAAGTGTATGGCGGCCCGATTCTTTACACATGGTTCGATCGACCGCTCGGCATTGCCGGACGTGTTGCGCTTCGCTCTAACGACCCTTTACGGCCTGACTTAAGGCTCGTAAAATTCGATAAGCCGATGCTAGTGATTCCGCACCTCGCTATTCACTTCAATCGCAACGTCAACGACGGCAACAAGCTTTCTAAACAAAAAGATATGCTGCCCGTTCTCGCTCTCGACAGTGAAGAACCCGCAGAACTAATCCGCACCCTTGTCGCCGACGAATTAGGTATCGACAAATTCGACATTCTCGACTACGATTTGAGCCTCAACACCTGCCAAAGCGCCACTGTTGTCGGCGCTGACAACGGCATGATTTGCAGCGGTCGCCTTGACGACTTAAGCATGGTTCACGCCGAGCTGACAGCTCTTCTTGAACAAGCCGACACTCCCAGTTGCCACAACCGCGTCCTGGCTATTTTCGACAACGAAGAAACCGGCTCTGGTACAAAGCAAGGCGCAGCTTCGCCCGCGTTAAGACACGTCTTGAATCGCATCACAATGTGCCTCGGTGGCGATGACAGCCACTTTATGCGTGCTATTGCAGGATCGTTTATGATTTCGGCAGACAACGCTCACGGCTTCCATCCCAACTACGCCGAGAAGTACGACCCGACAAACCACCCCGTTCTCGGTGGCGGCCCATGCATAAAAGTTAATGCCAACTGCAAATACATGACCGATGCCGATAGCGCCGCCGCTTTCCGCGCCGTTTGCGAGCTCGCCGATGTGCCGTGCCAATCTTTCGTAAACCACAGCGACAGCGCCGGCGGTTCTACACTGGGCAACATACTAACATCACAGCTGCCCTTGCGCGGCGTTGATATGGGCGCTGCGGTTTGGGCCATGCACTCGGCGTGCGAAACAGCCTCAACGGCAGACCATATTTACACCATCAGAGCGTTCAGCGCTTTTTATGGCCTTTATCCCGCTTGATAATCTTTAATGAGAACAGATACTCTTTACGTTAGCGACCTTGACGGAACTCTTCTTAGCACCGACAGTCAGATTTCTGACGCGTCGGTGCAAATCATTAACGAACTAACACAGCAAGGCGCTCTTATAACCGTCGCCACAGCGCGCACGCCGGCAACGGTTGTTCATCTTTTGTCGAAATTAACAACGACTACTCCTGCCGTTGTTATGACAGGATGCGCTTATTGGCTACGAGATAAAGAATGTCTCAGCGAACCGCATTTCATTCCCGGAAACGACATGCACCGTGCGCTTGACTTCTGTCATAACTACGGCGTGTTTCCGTTCGTATTCGTTTTGTCTGATGATGGCAAAACGCTCGACGTTTATCACGCCGGAGAAACGCTTAACGATGCCGAAAATAAATTCTACCAAGAGCGCAAAAATCTCTCGTTTAAGCGTTTTAACCTCAACACAGCACCATCTGACCGAGCTAACGATTTTACGATGCTCATGTATGCCATGGGGTCGAAAGAATCAATTTGCCACGTTGCCGACGAATTTCGAAAAGTAACAAATTGCTCCGTTTGCGCTTATCCGGACGTATTCAACCCATCGGTATGGAACTTCGAAGTATTTCCGCCGGGCATAACGAAAGCCGGCGCGGTAAGCCGTCTGAAAGATAGACTTAACGTAAAACGTTTGGTAGTTTTCGGAGACAGTCTTAACGACCTGCCAATGATGAAAGTTGCTGATCTTGCCGTTGCTGTCGAAAACGCGCTCCCGGAAGTTAAAGCCGAAGCCGATATCGTCATCGGACCAAATTACAGCGACGCCGTGGCGCGTTTTATTGCCGACGATTTATAACACACCTATCAACTTCAGCAATCGTGCCGCTCCACGAAATCCTGAACGTGTATAATAATACGCCCAACGAGCAAAAGCGCTAATCGTACCTTGCTCTTTAAGCAAATTCAACCCTACACGAGAGCCTTCGCGGTCGGCAATGCCACATTCGATTGCCAATTTTATTTGACACTGCAAACGAGCACGACGCTTACCTAATATTCCGGTAAGTGTCGTTTCTATTGCTTTTAATGCCGGTAGCGATATTTGGGGATTGCCGGTCGCCGATGATGTTATCGACTCAGCGCTAACATAAATTTTGATACCGCTATCACCCATTCGCACGATTCGCGGTTTTTGAGCCAACAAACGCGTTCCCAACTCGATATCATCCCAATATCTCACAGCCTCGTTCCAGCAGCCAACACGTCGAAAGAGCGATGTCAATGCACAATATCGCTGCGTTGACATACCTCCATGAAACAAATTATCATACATCTCGCCGCCTTCACTAACAAACGGCAATCGGCACTCTTTTTTATCAACTATTAAATTGACATCCCACCCTACTATATCCGCCTGAGCAATAAGCTTCACTATATTGGCAATATGATTCGGGGGCATTATATCATCAGAATCAAAGAACAATGTCCACTGCTCCTCAACAATCTTTAAGCCGGCATTACGCGCCGCGGCCGCGCCCGGCGTAGAACTTGTTATTACATCTACAACAAAATCTTCAGAACTAACATCTGCCGCCCAGTTGCGCAACACGGAAAGCGTTCCATCGCTCGAATTATTGTCGACTAAAACAACACGCAACGGACGAAACGTCTGCTCTGACAGAGATTGCAAGGTTCGCCCAACAATCTCTGCTCGATTATAAACCGGCATTACGATGGCAATAGGTGCTGTTGTCATATCTTTAGATTTTGTTAATTACAAAAGTAATCAAAATCTCCGAAGTTACCACACCCCCTCCAAAATTTCTTTACAACACACTAAAGTGAACCAACGACAAATATATAAAAACAAAAAGAGCCAAATCATAACGATTTAGCTCTTTGTTGCCTTGGAAGGATTCGAACCCTCACAGGCGGAACCAGAATCCGACGTGC
>CAZFGV010000043.1:0-11219 GCA_964518705.1 uncultured Bacteroides sp. | reverse complement strand
CTATGGTTAAAACCGACGAGCAACGTTCTAGAACTCCCCAAGCATCCCAAACACCACAATCCGATTATTCATCGAAGAGCGGGTCGTCTCCTTCAGATCCCGGGATGATGGGAGCCGGGGCGGGTTTGGTACTCGGCTTTTGTGTTGACGGCTTAGTGGTGGACTGAGCCGTTGCAGGTGCTTGATTCTGCGCTTTTGCAGGCCTTTGTGCAGGTTGCGTTGCAGGCGTCTTAGGTTCGCTCGGTGCAGGCGTTACAGGCGTTTCAACAGGCGCGCTTGGCTCGGCTTGGCTCGGAGCGACAGGCACGTCTAAAGGTTCTTCGGGCGCTTCGTTAGGCTCTGTCAATTCTTCAGGCACGTCCTCAAATACGTTCTCGGCAGCTTCGGCTTCGGAGAGTGGTTCTATTTGTTCAGGTGTGAGGATGTCGGCTTGCGCGTCGATATAGTTCTGTTCTTCGAGGTAGCGGAAATATTCCTCAAACGAGCGGCCTTGATCGAAGAGAATCTGCAAGTTAGGCTGACTGATAGCGATTGGTCTAACGCCGGCAGGGAGCTTGAAATCATCCGATGCCGCCATCACGGAACGGTAATGGTCGAGTTCTTCTTTGTTTTCGAATCCGCGCACGATAAGCAATCCCAAGCGCCCGAAGTTCATAACTTCAAGGTCGAAGTCTTTAACAACGAACGAGCGGAAATTGTGTCGAGCCACTTCGAATAGCAACTCGTTTGCCGCCACTTGGTCGGTGGGGAATGAGAACACAAGGGTTTGAGGCACGTCGGGGCTGAGGTCGAAGTTTGCCGGCTCGTCAGACGCCACAGCGGTGCTGTCGTTAGTTAATCGTAGCTCCCAAATCATGCCGCGAATATTGCTTACACCGGCTTGCAATTCGCGTCCTTGGGCCATGCCCTTGAGCCATGCCGATGCTATGGGCGTGATGTCGGTGTTGGGGTAGCGGTCGAGGAGGTCGCGAAGGGTGCTGTTAAACGCTTCGGGATTTTTGTCGGTAACGTATGCCAAAGCGTTCAAGAACATGAACTTAGGCATAATCTTGCTCAAAGGGTACTTTTCTGCCATCTCGTCGCAGAGGCGGTGTACGTCAGCGTTGCGGTTGTCGAGGTAAGCGGCGTAGGTGTCTTCATACATTTGTTGTTGTATGTTGTCCATCTGTCGCAAGTTCTCGATATAATTCTCGTCGCGCAAAGCAAGGCCATATTTAGACTCGGCGAAGTCGCTGAGTATCAGCTGACGATATTTCTCGGCTTCGGCGTCATTGCCTTGGCGGATATACATCAAATAGAGGTTGTAATAAGCGTCGAGACGATAAACGTTGTCGGGATAGTCTGTTAGCAATCTATCGAACTCACGTCGTGCTGCGCCGAAGTCTTCGAGTTTGTCTTTGAGAATGACGCCCATGTTGTACAAGCCCTCCTGAATAACTTCGTGCGATGTTGCTTTTTCTTCGTCTGTCTGCGGTATCTGCGCGAGGTAGTATTCGGGGAAGTGCGGGTCGTTGGTGTTTTCTAATTCCACCTTGCCTTCGCCTTCGGTGATGGAGTCGGGGTTCTCGATGTTAGTTTCTTGGTTGTCAGCGGTTTCGTCGCCGTTGTCGGCGTTGAAGTCGTCGGTGTTAAATGTTGCTTTGTTGCGACGACGCCAATCATCGGCAAGTTTGCGCGAGCCCCAACGTTTTTGGAACTCGGTCTTACCGGCATTCTTCGTTGCCGTGTTGTAGAAATACCACGAGTTGTCTGTGTTGATGTTAAACGACTGCGTGTTGTCTTGCAATCGGTTGCCGTTAGCGTTGCGTTGAGCCATATATTCCTCGCGGGCAGCGTCTTCGGCTTCTTTTTTCTCTTTTTCTTTGAGTTCTTCGATTAGTTTTTTAATCACGGCGTCACGTTCTTCGGGAGTCATTGCGGCAAGGCGCAACAATGAGTCCTGGAGGTTGACGTTTTGTGAGTATACGGCAAGTTCGTCAAGCACGTCGGAACGGCGCTTGATAAGTTTGTAGTCGGGATATGTTTCGGGGAGTAGCGGAACGGCTTCGGAGTAGTTCGGTTGGGCTTTTTCGTAATTGCCGCGTAAGAAATACAGCTCGCCGAGGTGAACTTGGTTGATGGCTTTATCGATGCCGTTGCGGGTCGATTTTTCGGATGCAAGTTCGTAGTTCTCTATTGCTTTTGTGGTGTCGCCGCGGCTAAGGTAAAGGTTGCCGATGGCATAGTATACCTGGTCGAGGTATTCTTTGTTCCTGTCGTAGCGCGTCATGCGGCGCAACGCTTTTACTTCGGGCTCGATGTTGTCGCCGACATATACTTCGCTCTGTTTGATGCGAGCGTTGAATTTTGTGCGGTATGTCGCCGACGAAGACCCTCCGGCAGCACCGTAGGCTTTATAGGCTTCAGCATTGCGCCCAAGGCTTTGGTATACCTGTCCGAGACGAAAGCGCAAACGTGTTTTCTGTGCCCCGGATGCTCCGTTTATAGCTTCGGTGAGGTAGGGGATGGATTCTTCGTATGCGTTTGCGTGAAGGTGAAAGTTGGCGTAGGTGTAGTTGTACAAATTGCGCAATTGGGCATTGCTCAATTCGTCGGCTTTGATGCGCTTTAGAATCACTTCGGCTTCGAATTGCCATCCCATGGAGACGTAGCTCAACGCTTGCATCAATTGGCTCTCGGTAACGGTCTGTGGAAGCCATTTGAAGTGCTTGGAAATGTAGAAGAACGTCGACGCGGCGCCGAGGAAGTCGCCGTTATAATATTGGCTACGGCCCATCATTAGCCATGCGTTGTGCAAGAACGGGTTATATTCTTCGCGCTTGAGCCATTCTTTATATTTCTCATCGCGCTTGCCGCTCTTTCGCTTGGGTTTTTTCTTGATAGAACGCAGCTGAATAGCTTTTTGTGCCTTTTCTATGCTTCGAGTGAAGTCGCCGGACGGCTGTGGCGCTTGCTTGTTCTCTTTGGCTTCGATAGGGTGCAAAAATAGCGGTTGGCTATAGTCGTCTTCATATTTGCGCTCCATGTCGGCGAGGGTCTCTTTATAGTGCGTGTCGCCGTTGTAATAGATGTTGTAGCGTGTGATGAAGGCTTGGTAGTTGCGTGTGGCGGCATTGTTCTTTCGCGGCGAACACGACGATAAACCCAGCATGGCTACGAGGGCCACGAGGGTGTAGATCGTTATTTTGTGTTGACGAGAATTGTGAAATGTCATCTCTTAAATAACGCAAGAAGGCTCGGCTTATTGTGCCGGGCTTTGTGCTTGCGGCGCGCTGGGATACGCTATGCGGGAGTGGTAGATGGTCATGAGGCGTTTGATAAAGGCCTCTTTGATCTTGGCAACGTCGCGGAATTCGAGCGTGGACTCGTTGTGGAGCCCGTCGGCGATTTGACCGTCGATAAGTTTGTTGACGAGGTCGGTGATGGCTTCGCTCGTGTGCTCTTTGAGTGAACGACTGGCGGCTTCTACGGCGTCGGCCATCATCATAACGGAGGTCTCTCGGCTACCGGGATTGGGGCCGGGGTAGCTGAACGGTGCTTTATCGATTACTTCGTCGGGGTGCTTGCTGCATGCTGTGATATAAAAGTATTTTGCCATGCCTGCGCCGTGGTGCTCGCGGATGAATGAGCGGATAACGTCGGGGAGACCGGCTTTTTCGGCAAGGTTTAAGCCTTCGGTAACGTGGCTGATGACAATTTCGGCACTACGTTCCGGCGGTAAGGCGTCGTGGGGGTTGACTCCGTGCTGATTCTCGGTGAAGAATGCGGGGTTTGACAGCTTGCCTATGTCGTGATATAGCGCTCCGGCACGCACGAGTTGCACGTTGGCGCCGATTTTGGCGGCGGCATCGCTGGCTAGGTTGCTGACTGCGATGGCGTGTTGGAACGTGCCGGGACATTCGTTGCTGAGACGGTTGAGGAGGGGGTTGTTGATGTCGGCAAGCTCAACGAGGGTAACTACGGAGACGAAGCCGAAGATGCGTTCTACGGCAAACATGAGGATGTATGCCATCGAGGTTAGCGTTGCGTTGACTGCCAAGAATGCTACCATGCGCCATGTGAGGCCTTCTGACGAGCCGTTAAGGAGCAAGTTGAGAGCGATATAAGAGGCTAAATAAGCCAACGCCACCACGCACGAGCTGCGTAGCAATTGGCTGCGGCGGCTGAGCTCCCCAAGGGAGTATACCGCTGCGGTGGCGGCACAGAATTGCAAGAAGATATATTCGAGTGCAAAGGCGGTAACGCCGGCGCAGATAAGCGTCAGAACGGTGCTGATAAACACTGCCGTACGGGCGTCGAAGAATACCATCACGAGGATGGGAACAATCATCATTGGCGCGATGTAAATCCCTTGCGCTACGAAGTAGTTTAAGCCGACGGCGATGAGGAAGAATAGTGTTACAAGGCTATACATGAACGCTATAGACCGATAGCTGTTATAAACACTCCGGTTATAGAATTTGAAATATAGCATCATGGCGGTCATCAGCAAACCGACGTAAAGCATTTGTCCTAAAAACATAAGCAGCTTGCTCCGATTTTGGTTGGAGTTAAGCTGGCTGAGCATATCTTCGTAAGTGTTGAGGTTGGTGTAGTCCTGAGCCGATATTATAGCACCTTTGTCGATAATTGTCTGCCCCTGAAGAATCACCCCCTTGTCGGCGGTGATGGTGATATAGTCGTAGTCGTATCGTCGGCGGCTTTCTTCTTCGTTATAAGTGTAATTCGGACGTAGCAACTCTTGTAGATTGGCGTTGCTGATATATCGGCTCATGGCGCTGTCGGTGAACACGGAGTCGAGATATAAATATACATCTCGCGGTGACGACAGATTTGCCGTTGGCATTTCGCTGAGGATGTTCTTGTCGAGAACGCGAATTTTTTTGAGTGAGCCTTTGACGATGGCGTCTTTGGTTTGCATATTAACAACACCGGAGGCATAAGCCTTGCGCAATTCTGACGCTAGGCGGATGCGGTGTTGCTTGTCGCGTGACGAGGGGAGGGTGTTGACGATAGTGTCAACGATGAGCTGGTTTAGCTCGTAAATAGGCACAAAATGAGCGTCAAGAGAGTCGCGTGCGGCTTGAAGCGTGGCTGAGTCGGCATGCACTGGGATGTCAAAGGGTGCTATGAGCTTGGAATAGTTCCAAGGCCGACCTTCTTCGTAGTAATAGCGGTTAGCTTCGGGGTGGGGATAGAAGTAGACAATGACTAAGGTCGCTGCCAGTGCTATGAGAATTTTGTTTAATATGCTGCTCTTGGACGCTTTCATAGTTGTGTCAGTTGATTCGCGAAGCGGATGTTACGCCGTTAATGCTCTTGATGCGTTTGCACAAGTCGGCAACGGCATCGGCGTCGGCAACGCGCACCCATAGGTCGCCATGGAAAACTTCGGCGGCGGCTTCGATATCGAGTTTGCGCATATCGATGCCTAAGTGGCTGGAGATTAGCTGTGTAATTTCCATAAGGATGCCATGGCGGTCGATGCCTTCGATGTGGATGTGTGCTTGGAAACGTTGAGCCTCGGCGGTATCCCATTCTGTGGCAACGATACGCGAGCCGTAGCCGGCTTTGAGAACCTGGGCTTGCGGGCAGTCGAGAGAGTGTATTTCAACGATGCCGTCGTCGCCGATAAAGCCCATAACGTCGTCTCCGGGGATGGGGTTGCAACACGGGGCTATACGGAAGTTGGCGCTGGTGCCGTTGCTTTGCAGATGATAGGTTTGCTTGGTGTTGATAGGCTCGGCGGGGGCAATGACTGTAGGGGTGGTAGGGCTTGTGGAGGTGACTTTCTTGCCGATGGTGAGGATTTTGGATAGCAAGCCTTCGCTCTTGCCGGCGGCTTTGCGCAGGGGCTTGAGAAGGAAGTCGCCTAAGATAATCTCCTCTGCACCAAGTTGATAGCATAGCTCTTCGCGGTTGTCGACGTGGAGGAGGCCTTGTAGCTTGGTAATGACGATGTTGTTGTCGGGGATGTCGTTAGCGCTAAGCCATGAGGTGAGGATGTCGTTGCCTTTGTTGATAACCGGCTGACGCTGAGCGCGTAGCACCTTGCGCAGACGTGTGCGAGCTTTGGCGGTGGAGAGGTAGTTCTCCCACTCGGGTAGGGGCTCTTGCGTCTTGGAGGTGAGGATTTCAACCTGGTCGCCGCTCTTAAGCTCATGCTGCAAGGGTACGAGCTTGTGGTTGACCTTGCCGGCAATGCAGTGCATGCCGATTTCGGAGTGGAGGTGGAATGCCATGTCGAGAACGCTGGCGCCGGCAGGGAGGGTGATAAGTTCGCCGGCAGGCGTAAAGACGACAATCTCGGAGGCGAAGAGGTTGAGCTTGAGGGTGTTGAGGAAGTCGATAGCCGACGGCTCGGGGTTGTCGAGAATGTCCTTAATGGTTTTAAGCCAAGCGTTTAGCTCGGTTTCTTCATCGCCCTCGCCGATTTTGTACTTCCAGTGTGCCGCGAAGCCTTTTTCGGCAATTTCGTCCATGCGGCGTGAACGTATTTGTACTTCAACCCAATTGCCGTCCGGGCCCATAACGGTGAGGTGAAGGGCTTGGTAGCCGTTGGCCTTGGGCGTTACAATCCAGTCACGGGTGCGGGTGGGGTGGAGTTGGTATATGTCGGTGATGGCGGCATAGATGTTCCAGCAGATGCTCTTTTCCTTGCTTTGGTCGTCGCATTCGAACACGATACGCATCGCGTAAAGGTCGTAAACTTCCTCGAAGGGGAGGTGCTTGGACTCCATTTTGCGCCAAATAGAGTAAACCGATTTGAGGCGTGCCTTTGCTTCGTATACAATGCCGAGGTGGTCGAGCTTGCTCATGATAGGCTCGGAGAAGTCGGTGTATACTTCGGTGCGGCGTGCTTCGGTCTCGCGAATTTTGGCGGAGATTTCGTTGTATACGTCGGGGTGCTCGTGCTTGAAGCTGAGATCTTCGAGTTCGGTCTTGATAGCGAACAAACCGAGGCGATGAGCCAGGGGGGCGTAGATATATAGCGTTTCGCCGGCAATCTTGTAGCGCTTGTTGGGAGCCATGCTGCCAAGGGTGCGCATATTATGGAGGCGGTCTGCCATCTTGATGAGCACTACGCGGATGTCTTCGCTCATGGTAAGGAGCAGCTTGCGGAAGTTCTCGGCTTGGACAGAAGCTTTGTCGCCGAAGATGCCACCGCTGATTTTGGTGAGACCTTCAACGAGCTGCGCAATCTTGTCGCCGAAATTCTGGCGAATATCCTCGACGGTGTAGTCGGTGTCTTCTACAACATCATGGAGCAAAGCGGCACAAATAGATGTTGATCCCAAACCGATTTCGCGGCTTGCGATGCGTGCTACAGCAATAGGATGCATGATGTAAGGCTCACCGGAACGTCGTCGCACTCCGGCATGCGCTTCTTTGGCAAAATGAAAAGCGCGGTCGATGATTTCTACTTTCTTGCGGTGGTTGCTGTTGATATAGCCCGCAAGAAGTTCTTCGTAAGCCTCTTGAATCATTTTTTCATCCGCGGCGGTGGTATATTTGCTGTCCTTTTCCATATTATCGCTTCTGTTTGTGGCTTATACGCCAAGATTACACAAAACTACAACATTTCTCTTGAATCACCAAAAAAAACTTTATGGTTTTATTAAAATTTCAGGTCCACTTGAACCTTATAATTATGAAGAGTCAATGAATAGTAATTTTATCTCATTGATTAACTAACATTAACGGTCGGTGACAAGTTTTCTTATTTTAAAGATGTAATAAGGTCGCTATTTTTTTAGTAATTTTGCAAAGTGGACAACAAGCCCCACACCTTAATAGAATATAATTAACCTTAATACATCTTCGAAATGAAAAAAGTACTCATTTCAGCACTGATGATGACAGCCGGATTGGGACTGTCGGCACAGCTCGTCGAAATTAATTCGATGCAGAAAGTTGCTCTTCCCGAAGGTCTTTATGTCAATGTGCCCACTTTAAGTCCTGACGGCAAGTTCGTGGTAGTTTCAGACCTCGCCGGCGACGGCCTTACTCAAATTCCTCTTGATGGAGGCGATGTTCGTGTTATCGCTCGCAACGCTAGCGGCTACGATGTTCAAATCAGCAGCGACTCGCGTCAAGTTGTGTTCCGTCAGAGCAAAACAGGTGCGGACCGTCTCCGCTACACTTCTTTGCACAGCGTAGACCTCAAAAACGGTAAAGAACTCGAACTTATCAAACCCACACGTCATCTCAACTCCGGCGTGGGTATCAACGCAACAACAGTGACCGCTATCGAAAACGGTCGCGCGCGCGTTCACGCTTTCAATGGCAACGTTGCCAAGATAGAACCGACGGTTTCTATCAGCTACGGTCATCTCGTATATACTTCTGCTGATGGTAGCTCTGTAACCCTCGACCCCCAGGGCCGTGGTAGCTATTTGTGGCCTCAGCTCAGCCCCGATGGTAACAAGGTGGTTTACTACCTCGCCGGTCGCGGCTGTTTCGTTTGCGACATCGACGGCTCAAACCCCATTGCGCTTGGTATGCTACGCGCAGCTAAGTGGCTCGGTAACGAAATGGTTATCGGTATGAACGACATCGACAACGGCGAAGCTGTTCAGTCTTCTTCGGTTATCGTTTCCGACCTCACCGGCAAACGTCAGCAGCTTACTACTGACGAAACTATCGCTGTGTTCCCCAGCGCTTCTGCCGACGCTCGTCGTATCGCCTTCTCTACTCCTCAAGGCGACCTTTACATTATTAATCTTAAATAATTCGGAGTATGAAAAAGTTTATCTACGCCGCTGCTGTGGCAGCTCTTGCCTTGACAGCAAATGCTAAGACTGCTGACGAGCTCCGTGTTTATATCAACCCCGGTCACGGTTCTTGGACTGCTGACGACCGTCCTATGCCCGTTCTCGGACACGATGCGTACACCCGTTACAACACTGATACAACAAGCTTCTTTGAATCAAACACTAACCTCCGCAAAGGTTTCGGTATTCTCGAAAAACTTCGCGAAATGGGTTTGAAATATGACCCTACATTGAATCAAGAAGGCGAACGCTATCAGATCGGTGCTGCTCGTGATATGAGCAACAACATCGTTATGTCGCACGTGAAATGCGGCCCTTATTACGATGACAACGGCACTAAAAACCAACTTGGTGATAAAGCCCCTGTAGATCTCGCATACTACAACCGCTCGCTTTATGAAATCAGTGTCGAAGTAGATGCTAACAACTTCGACCTCTTTATCTCAATCCACTCTAACGCATACACCAGCAAATGGGGTGCTACTAACTATCCTGTTATCATCTATCGTGGTTATGACGACGTAACTAAAGTAGACGAAGGTATTGATAACGAACACAGTAAGGCTTCTCGCGATTTCGCTAATGCCGTGTGGGATACTCACGTAACCCTCGGCCACGAATCTTGGACAGGCTACAATTCAAGCCGTAACGTTCGCGGTGACCTTAACTTCTACGGAAGCTCTAGCACCGTTCGCGGTTACAAAGGCTACCTCGGCGTCCTCAAACACGGCGTTGTTGGCTTCCTCGTTGAAGGTTACTTCCACGATTACGGCCCATCGGCGTTGCGTCACATGAACTTTGACGTTTGCTACGTTGAAGGTTACAACTACGCTCATGGTATTGCTGACTATGCAGGTCTTGAAAAGGAAAAGGTTGGCGACATCTATGGTATCGTGCGCGACTCTAAGGAGATTTTCGACGACCCCAACTGGTTGCCTATCCCTACTTCTAACGACGTTTATCGTCCCGTTAACGGCGCTAAAGTTTATCTAAAACAAGGCGAAACTGTTGTTGACGAATACGTTACCGATAATCAATTCAATGGCGCATTCGTATTCAAGAGCGTTCAGCCGGGTGATTATACTGTCGTTGTTGAATGTGACGAATACGTTACCTCTGAACCTATCGCTGTTACAGTGAAGGCAGCAGAAGTGGCTTATCCTGAAGTATTTATCGAAAATAAGGCTCTCTTGGCTCCCGAAGGTGAATTCGTTGACTATCCCGACGAACTCGCAGGCGCTGTTGTTGCTCCCGAAAGCTATACTTTCTCTTCTGTCGCTTCTACTGTTCCCGAACTCGCAGGTAAGACCATCAAGCGTATGATCGCTCACAACGGTCTTTTGTTCATCCTCGCCGACCAAGACATCTATGTTGTTGACGGACGTTCTCTCCAGATCATTGCTACTCCCTCTCTCGGCGCGGCTGAAGGTACTGAAAAAGCTATCTCTGATATCCAAGTAACTGCTGACGGTATCCTCGTCGCTTGTAACCTCGAACTCTGCCACTTCGACGAAGAACGTGTTCAGTCGGGTGAAACTCGCGGTCAGGCTAAGATCTATCGTTGGAGCAAGGACGAAAACGGCGTGCCTTATGGCGAATCTAAACTCTGGATCTCTACTCAAAGCTCAGGTAGCTTTACCCGTGCTTATGTAGGACACGCGATGAGCTACACCGGTACTCTTTATAAAGGTACTCTCGTGCTTACTGCTCGTACTGCCGGAGGTACTACTAAGAACCAGTTCCTCAATGTCCTTAAAGTTGACGGCGCTGTGAAGGTTTATGACCAAGCTCGTAACGATAATAAATCTGCCAAGGCCGGCTTCAACGGTGTAAGCATGGGCGATGATTTCACTTTGATGGTTTCTCCCTTCAACCCCATGAACTTCATCTCTGATAGCCCCCTCCAAGCCGTTCGTGAATACACCTATGGCGAAGGCGCTAAGGATAATGCCGACGTTGCTGAAATCGCTGAAGGCGTAGTGCCCGTAGAATCTGCCGGTGCATCATTCTTCCGCTATGCTGGCAAGGTTTACATGGTTGCTCCTAACGTTGCTGATGGCAAGGCTAATGGTGTATGTCTCGTAGACGTTACCGATGGCATTGCTGCTGCTAAGGCTGTCGCTGTTGAAGGCGCAGGTGTTGAAGCTATTGACGGTACATTCGCTGCTGCCGGTATTGCTAAGGTTACTCGTGATGACGCAAATGCTGTTATTGCCGGTGATATGCAACTATATCTCGTTGCAGGTGATCAAATCGTTCGATTCTCTACCGATCCTACTGATGCATTGACTGACGTTGCTGTTGATAATAACAATGCTCCCGTTGAATATTACAATCTCCAGGGTGTTCGCGTTGCTAATCCTGAAAACGGCATCTTCATCCGTCGTCAAGGCAAAAACGTAAGCAAGGTTATTGTAAAATAATAATAGCCACATAAAAACCGAG
>CAZFGV010000042.1:9504-11492 GCA_964518705.1 uncultured Bacteroides sp. | reverse complement strand
CAGCAAACTATTAGTTGAATTTCCATCTCAATTAGAAAAATGTAGATGGGCAATAATTCTTACCATATTTTTGGCTTTGTTTCTGTAGTATGCTTTGTACCGTATCTTTATTCAAATGGAGAAAGCATTATGTTGCATTAAAAGCAAACAAATAGAGCCTTTGTCCATCTTGAAAAGCACTTTTTAGTTGCAAATTGTTTCGATATGAGAAAAAATGCGTAACTTTGCAAATAAATCAATAAAAACACATAGCAAAAACAATGGAAACACTTATTCGCACAACGCTACGCGACAAATCGTGGGCACGCTGGACAGCATTGGTGTTAGTGGCATCAATGATGTTCTTTGCTTATATGTTTGTCGATGTAATGTCGCCGCTGCAGTCTTTGGTAGAGAAGCAGCTCGGATGGACTCCAAGTGCTTTTGGTAATTATGCCGGAGCTGAGTACATTCTCAATGTTTTTGGTTTTCTCATTCTTGCCGGTATCATTTTGGACAAGATGGGTATTCGTTTTACCGGCACAATTTCTGCTGCCATAATGTTCGTTGGCGCTTGCATTAAGTTGTATGCCGTTAGCGATTGGTTTGCAGGAACGGCATTAGAAAGCTGGCTAAATTCGTGGTGGCTTGACATGCCGGCTAGCGCAAAGCTCGCTGCTTTCGGTTTCATGATTTTTGGCTGCGGTTGCGAAATGGCTGGTATCACAGTTAGCAAAACATTGGCAAAATGGTTCGAAGGCCATGAAATGGCTCTTGCTATGGGCTTGGAAATGGCTTTGGCGCGCGTTGGTGTGTTCGCGATATTCTCGATCTCTCCTCGCTTGGCTGCGGCAATGGGCCCGGCAACAGTTGTTACACCTATCGCTTTCTGTACCGCTCTTTTGCTGATTGGCTTAATTAGCTATATCGTATTTACATTCATGGACACTCGCCTTGACAACGAACTCGCCGCTCAAGGTAAAGAGTCTGCAGGTAGCGATCCGGACGAAGAATTCAAAATTTCTGACGTAGGCACTATTTTGTCGTCTAAACTCTTCTGGGTAATTGCACTTTTGTGCGTACTTTATTACTCGGCAATCTTCCCCTTCCAGCGCTTTGCTACTAATATGTTGCAGTGCAGCCTCGGCATGGGCGAGCAAGAAGCCGCTGACATTTTCCGTTGGTTCCCCATCGGCGCGGCATGCCTCACCCCCTTCCTCGGCTACTTCCTCGACCGCTATGGTAAAGGCGCATCGATGCTCATTGCAGGCGCTGTATTAATGATTGCTTGCCACCTTACATTTGCGCTCCTATTGCCGATTTATCACTCGACAGCCCTTGCTCTAACAGCAATCATCGTCCTCGGCGTATCATTCTCATTAGTGCCCGCAGCATTGTGGCCCTCAGTGCCAAAGATCATGCCTGCTCGCTATCTCGGCTCGGCATATTCTTTGATTTTCTGGGTGCAGAACATTGGTTTGTCACTATTCCCCATCCTCATCGGTAAAGTGCTCGAATGGTCAAACCCCGGCATTACAGACCCCATGCAATATAACTATACAGCTCCAATGTTGTTATTTGCAAGCCTTGGCGCACTTGCGCTTATCTTTGGCTTGTGGCTAAAAGTGCTTAACCATAAGAACTGCTACGGCCTCGAAGAACCAAACATCAAAGCTTAAGCAATTTCCAAAATAACAAAAGAGCGTACCCGTCGCAAAATGACAGGTACGCTCTTTTTGGGTTTCATAATTAAACACGCCGCAGATGTAACAAGTTATTACCACTATTGGTCGGTTGTCGCAATACCCGCATATCAGGGTGCCAATCATAAGCACAATTGTTGACACAATGAGAACCGAACGATTCTCAAAGTGGAACATTACGCGGAATTGAACAGGAAATAGCATCGTCATACCAATCAGAGAAGCATAGCCGGCCATCATGACGTCCTCGTTCATCCACGACGAAGCCCCCGACATCTGCGTCACAGCAGACATGTATACACCACC
>CAZFGV010000042.1:0-9404 GCA_964518705.1 uncultured Bacteroides sp. | reverse complement strand
TCATCCACGACGAAGCCCCCGACATCTGCGTCACAGCAGACATGTATACACCACCCGTGAATTGATATATAAAAATGAGCAGAACGAACAGGGCGAATCTCATACTTTCCATTACTGAAATCTCGATCAGACATTCATGCGTTTGTGTTGTAAGTAGCTGATGTAGAGAAATTAATATCAGGGAGTAAGGCGTTTTTAGACACTTTCACAGCAGCGTCGGCTACTTTTACATTGCTTTCGGCTTTTTTATAGTAAGGCTTACGCTGTCAGCCAACTCAAACATTTCTTCCAGACTTATGGTGCGTTTGATAGATTATGCGTGGGTGCTTATACTAGTCGCTAGTACTATCACCAAAAGGATTGAATTTTACTTTCTTTATATGTGGGGTAAGTTCTTAATTTTTAGCCTACAAAATTACACCAACAGACCGAAGGTCAAAAGGTTGATTTTTGTGCGGAATTGAGTAAAATCCACGATTAGCTATATAAATGGAGTGAAAATTATATTAATTAGCTGATAGAATTCAGTGCGTAATGATATTTGCTAAAAAAACTCGCACCTAATGGATAGAAGCGAGTTTTATGCAATGTTGAGATTTTTGTTAGAGTTTTTCTTTTAAGTATTTGCCTGTTAGGCTATTGCTATTTTTGGCGATTTGTTCCGGAGTTCCGGTTGCTACTATTGTACCGCCGTTTTCGCCGCCTTCGGGGCCTATGTCAATGACGTGGTCTGCGCATTTGATAACGTCGATGTTGTGTTCAACGATAATTAGAGTGTGCCCGAGTTTGAGTAGGTGGTCGAACGATTTGAGGAGTACACTGATGTCGTGGAAGTGAAGTCCAGTAGTTGGTTCGTCGAAGATGAAAATTTGCGGTTGAGCAGAGCCCAGGCTTAGGAAATACGCTAGTTTAACTCGCTGGTTTTCACCGCCGGATAGAGTGGATGATGATTGTCCAAGTTTTATATATCCTAAGCCGACGTCATGCAATGGTTGCAAGCGTTCAACGATACGACGTTCGTAGACTCCGTTAGTAGTGCTGAAGAATTCGATAGCTTCGTCAACGCTGAGATCAAGAATGTCGCAAATGTTTTTGCCTTGATATTCAACGGAAATGACGTCTCGTTGAAAACGTTTGCCATGACATTCTTCACATTCGATTGTAACGTCGGCGAGGAATTGCATTTCGACGGTGATTTTGCCTTCGCCTTTGCAAGCTTCGCAGCGTCCTCCTTCGGTGTTGAAAGAGAATGAAGCCGGGTTTAGGTTCAGCTGTTTTGCCGCTTGCTGCGATGCCATTAAGGCGCGTATTTCGTCGTAGGCTTTAAGATATGTGGCCGGGTTGGAGCGTGTTGAACGTCCAATTGGATTTTGGTCAACGAAAACTATATCGTTAACTCTAGCGAAGTCGCCGTCGATGCTTTCAAAGGCGCCCGGCGCATCGCCTTCGCCATGAAGTTTTCGCGCCATGGCGCGATAGAAAATATCGCGTACGAGAGTTGATTTGCCGGAACCGCTAACGCCTGTAACAACGGTCATTACGCCTAAAGGAAAAACGGCATCTATAGATTTTAGATTGTGCTCGCAGGCTCCTTTGATTTTAATCGAGTCACGCCACGGGCGGCGTGTTTTAGGTACCGGAATTACTTCTGTTCCTGTAAGGTAGGACATGGTGTGGCTTCGTTCGCAGTTGACGATGTCAGACGGAGATCCTTGGAAAACGATTTCACCGCCTAAACGCCCGGCGTCGGGGCCAACGTCGATAATTCTATCTGCGGCGCGCATAATTTCTTCGTCGTGTTCAACGACAACAACAGTGTTCCCAATTCTTTGCAAGCTTCGGAGAACGCTAATTAGTCGTTCCGTATCTCGAGGATGTAAGCCAATAGATGGCTCATCGAGGATATATAGCGAGCCGACGAGGCTACTGCCAAGAGATGTGGCAAGGTTTATTCGTTGACTTTCTCCGCCGGAGAGGGTATTGCTTAATCGGTCGAGTGTAAGATAACCTAAGCCTACATCGCAGAGGAATCGTAGACGTGAGGTTATTTCTTTGAGCAGTCGAGCGGCGATGTTAATGTCTTTGGTGTTGAGTTTGAGATTTTCGAACCATATTAAAAGTTTGTCCACCGGCATGCGAACTAAAGCACTGATAGTTAAGTCTCCAACTTTAACGTAGTCAGCATCTTTACGTAGTCTCGAGCCGTGGCAGGTACGGCATATTGTGCGTCCGCGATAGTGTGTTAATATGGTGCGTTGCTCGATTATATGTCGATTTGCGTTTACTTCATCGAAATAAGCGTTGATACCTTTAACGTCGTCGCCATCGCCTTCCCAAAGTAGATTCTTTTGGTCGTCGGTAAGATCGCGATATGGGGTATGAATGGGAAAGTAATATTTTGCTGAGGCAGAGATAAAGTTGCGGAGCCAAACATTAGTTCTGGATCCTCGCCAAGGAAGAACAGCCCCATCGTAGATGCTTTTTGACGGCAATGGAATAACAAGGTTTTCGGCGATGTCGAGAGTGTTGCCGAAGCCTTCGCATACCGGGCAAGCGCCGATGGGATTGTTGAAGTTAAACATCTGATCCGTTGGCTCTTGGAAAGTCATACCATCGGCTTCGAAGCGTTTGGAGAATGTAAATTTATTTAGGTCTCCGTTTTCATTCCACACTAAAAGCACGCATTCGTCATGGCCTTCGAAAAAAGCTGTTTCAGCCGATTCAGCCAAGCGAGATGTTTCGTCAGCGTCGGTAGAAACCATTAGCCTGTCTATCAAAAGCATAGGTGCGTCCGTGGATGTATATTCTTCAATTTCAAAGAAATTGCCATCGTTGTCAACAACGCGCGTGTAGCCTTCTTTGAGATAAATTTCGAGCTGTTGTTTAAGGTCGCGGTCGGATTTGATAGGGGCAGCGATTGCTATTTTGGTTCCTTCTTCGAAAGAAAGAGCCTTTGCTATAATATCTTCAACGCTGTGCTTTTTTACCAACTCGCCGCTAATTGGCGAATAAGTGTGGCCGATACGGCCGAAAAGCATACGAATGTAATCGTAAATTTCAGTACTGGTGCCGACCGTCGAGCGAGGATTTCGGGTGTTAACTTTTTGTTCGATGGCAATAGCCGGAGGCAATCCTTTGATAAATTCGCATTCAGGTTTGCGCAGTTTGCCCATAAATTGGCGGGCATAAGCCGACAAACTCTCAACGTATCTGCGGCGTCCTTCGGCATAAAGTGTGTCAAAAGCCAATGACGATTTACCTGAGCCGGAGAGTCCCGTAATGACAACTAACTGATTGCGAGGTATTTCTACGTCGATGTTTTTTAGGTTGTTGACTTTTGCGCCTTTTATGCATATATTGGAAACTGCCATATCGTGTTGAGTTTTAATCGAAATGTAAATTTACAAAAAGAGAATCGAACAGGCAAGAAGAAAGATAGAACAGTGCTGAAATTAGCTATAATTAACGCAAAAATATAAGTTGTTATAAGTTAGCAATAGACTTAATGTCCACCCCCTCTTCTCCTGCGCCAAATAGAGCGAAATCGTAAATTGTCGGGTCTGCGGGGTTGAATGTGCGTAGGGCTGTGGTGAGTTCGTCGACAGCTTTGCGATCGTTGGCTTTGCGGGTTAAAAGACCGAGAGCGCGTGCTGTGTTGCCGGAATGAACATCTAGCGGAATAAATAGCTGACTCGGTTTTATTAATTGCCAAACGCCAATATCGACAATTCCGTCATTGCGAACGAGCCAACGTAATGCCATATTGAAACGTTTGAGAGCCGAGGCGGAAAGGTCGGCAGGTAGGCAGCGAGTAGGTTCGTTGCCAAGAGGATTTTGAGCTGTTGCGTCGGCGGTGATAAAGACTTTATTCAAGGCCTCGGCGATATGCCATGCCGGGGCGTCTGTATTTTGTGCTCCTATTGTTGCGGCAAAAGATTCTAGAGAATCATAATTTGCATAAATGCGACGAAGGCCTCTGAGGGCGTAACGCAAATGTCTGCCAAAGAATGTTCGGTGGATATTGGCGTCGCTAATGGTTTCAAAATCACCGTTTAGTACAAAGTGTAGCGGTTGCCATTCCATTATGTCATGCAAGCGCGTGGCGTTACGTAAAATCATAGCACGCCTCCCCCACGAGATTGTGGAGGTGAGGAATGCTGATATTTCGATGTCTCTTTGGTCTGAGAATTTTCGAGGGAATTGAATCGGGTCGTTATCAATAAAAGATTTTACATTGTAACGACCCGCTAATTCGTTAAGAGTTTGGTCTAATGGCATATATTATATGCGCTGGAGGACAGTGTCAATGAGGTCGCGAATACCGGATTTGTAGTTGGGGTTGGCTTCGGTGTTGAATCTGTTAGCAATAATAGAGCAAACAGTGAGGCAACGATGCCCCATCAAGCGGCCGAGGCCTGCTAACGGAGCCGATTCCATTTCGTAGTTAGTGATTTTGCGACCTTGATATTCGAATTGTTCGATAAGACGGTTTAAGTCGGGGTTTGATAGCGGTAATCGCAATTCACGACCTTGAGGGCCATAGAAGCCTACTGCTGAAATTGTGTTGCCGAGAACCATGTCGTCGCCACCGATTTGTTTTACTAATGTTTCGTCAGCGTCGACGATATATGGTTTAGCCCAAGTCGGATTCCAGTTAGTGTGTTCGCACAAGGCTTTTTCGAAACCAAGGTCAGCAACTTCGTTACGTCCGGCGTAATAGTTAAGCACGCCATCAAAGCCGATAGATTTTTCAGCAACAACGGGAGTGCCTAGCGTTAATTCGGGTTGCAAAGCACCGCTAGTGCCGATGCGCACCATTGTGAGTTGACGTAATTGCGAACGCACTTCGCGTGTGGCAAAATCGATATTGGCGAGTGCATCGAGTTCATTAATAACGATATCGATGTTGTCAGGACCGATGCCGTGGCTAAGGCACATGATGGGTTTGCCTTTGTAAGTGCCACCGATAGT
Source organism: uncultured Bacteroides sp. (assembly GCA_964518705.1). GTDB lineage: Bacteria > Bacteroidota > Bacteroidia > Bacteroidales > Muribaculaceae > CAG-873. The sequence goes on along the minus strand of CAZFGV010000042.1, from coordinate 4,433 downwards.
GTGGAATTCGCGAGATGAAACTTCAAAAGTTTTTGTGTCGAAAAAGCTCGCAACCATATCAACACGAGCAGGGTCGCCTACTAAGATAATTCGGTCGGTTAGTTGATCGGGGTGGATATGTAGGTGGAATACGGTACCATCAGGGTTGATGATAAGTTCTGATTCGGGAATAATTTTATTTGCCATAGTTAAAAGTATTATATATAATAGACTAATAACGTTTTAAAAGGTTTAATTGCTCGATCAACGAACATTTTCGACAGCGGAATACCGTCCGCCGGGGAGGGCGATAACTTGATCTAAGATTTCGAGTTCGATAAGCATTGCGCTAAGTGTTCCGTAATCGATATTAAGAGCAACGCACAAATCGTTAGCCGTGGTGTCTGGATGCTCGTGCAGATAGTCAACAATAGTTGTTTGCTCGGGCGATAGGAACACCATTTCTTTTTGGCGAGAGGCTTGTGGCGTTGATTCCCAATTCATAATGCTTATCAAATCTTCGGCATCACGAATGAGTCTTGCATCGCCTTTTGCGATAAGAGCATTACATCCGCGGCTTGATTTGTCGGTAAGTCGACCGGGTAAAGCGGCGACGGTGCGATTATATGACAATGCATTTCGCGCAGTGCTTAATGAGCCGCCTTTGACGTCGCTTTCAACAACGATTGTAACGTCTGCCAAGCCAGCGATAATACGGTTGCGGGATAAGAAATTAGCTCTATGGACAGGAGCGTCGGTACGATATTCTGAAATTACGAAGCCACCGTTTTCTATCATTGCGCGAGCATCGTTTCTGTGGTCGCTAGGGTAGATGGTATTTAACCCGTGGGCGAGAACGGCTCCGGTGCATATGTCGGCATTTAATGCGGCTCTATGAGCGGCAATGTCTATGCCGTATGCTAAACCGCTGACAATTAGTAAGTCGTCTAGCTGTGAACCAAGGTCTTCAACGAGCCGTTGTGTGAAGTCAATGCCGTATGGCGTGCTATGTCGTGTGCCTACGATAGAAACGATATGTTTTGCTTGTGGCTTAATGTCTCCGACAGAGTAGAGTATAGCCGGAGCATCTTCGCAGGCTAATAGACGGCGAGGATATGACGGGTCGGTACACTCTGTTATATTAATACCTAAATTGGCGATGCGGTGTGCTTCGTCTGTGGCTGAGTCTAATGATTTTTTGCGAATGTCAAGTTCTTGCCATCCATTTTGATTTGGCACTAAACGAAGTAGATCCGCAGCAGATAGTTCAAAAAAGGAATGCAGACTAATGCCGGCGTCGGAAAGGCGTCGGTATAGCCCTGCATTCATTGATCGAAATCCGGCAATGGCTATTTTTTGCGCTAAGATTTCAATGTCATTAGTCATTTAGGAACTGCGCAAAAGCCTCGGCTAAACGTGCGCCACGCGATATTTTGCCATTTTCGAAAGATACGACTTCGACGGTAGCTGAAACTACTTTGCGCTCGTCGGTAGTGAAAATATCTTGATGGAAAATAAATATCGGACCGCGACGGCTGAGCCATAAGCGACTAAGCATGCTGTCGCCAAGACCTAACGATGTGATATATCTGATGTCAATATGTGATACAACGGGGTCAAGACCTTCTTCGTGCATTTGGCGAAAGGTCATGCCGGCTTGTTCGCAAAATTCGTGGCGTGTGTGTTCGAGGTAATGTAAATAATTGGCATTGTTTACGATACCTTCGGCGTCGACTTCGTAGTCACGAACTTTTATGGGTAGTTCAAATATGTAAGGAGATTCCATGTTTAGAATTCGCTCGTAAAGTGGAACCGAATTTTTGGGAAGTCGTTCTGTGCCATTGTTAAGACAAATTGCGAGTCAGCCAGGAACACGTCACGGCCTTCGCGGTCAAGTGCCATAAACTGGTGCTTGCGTTTTTTGAAGGCTTCAAGAGCAGCGGGATCATCGCTTTCTATCCAACAAGCTTTATACATCGACATTGGTTCCCAACGGCATTGTGCGCCATATTCGTGAAGTAGACGATATTGAATTACTTCGAACTGAAGTTGTCCCACTGTGCCGATAACTTTTCGGCCGTTGAATTGGTGCGAGAAAAGTTGAGCAACACCCTCGTCCATAAGTTGTTGTACACCCTTGTCGAGCTGTTTTGCTTTCATAGGGTCGGTATTTTCCAAGTACATGAATAGCTCGGGAGAGAAGCTTGGGAGGCCCTTGTAATGAAGTTCTTCTCCTTCTGTAAGAGTGTCGCCGATTTTGAAGTTGCCGGTGTCGGGAATACCAACAATATCGCCGGGATATGCTTCGTCGACGATGTTCTTTTTCTGAGCCATAAATGCTGTTGGAGCGGCGAAACGCAATGTTTTGCCAAGGCGCATATGCTTGTAGGGAGCGTTACGTTCGAATTTGCCGGAGCATACTTTTACGAAAGCGATACAGCTGCGGTGGTTGGGGTCCATGTTGGCATGGATTTTAAATACAAAGCCGCTGAATGCTTCTTCGGAAGGCTCAACAGTACGTTCGATGGCGCTGATGGGACGGGGGGCGGGGGCTATTTTGACAAAACAGTCAAGTAACTCTTTAACACCAAATGTATTGAGTGCCGAGCCGAAGAATACGGGAGCTACTTTGCCTGCCAAATAAGAATTTACGTCAAAATCGGGATATACGCCTTCGATAAGTTCGAGGTCATCGCGTAATTGTGATGCATTTTCTGCACCGATAGCATCATCGATACGGCTATCGTTAACGTTGTCAATTTCAACGCGTTCGGTAGCTTTTTGTTTGTCGGGCGTGAAGAGGTCGAGAGAGTTTTCGTATATGTTATATACGCCTTTGAAACGAGCTCCGATGCCGATAGGCCATGAAAGTGGGCGAACTTGAATTTTAAGTTCGGCTTCCAATTCGTCAAGAATTTCGAACGGGTCGCGACCTTCGCGGTCGAGCTTGTTTACGAATATGATAACGGGCGTGTTGCGCATACGGCACACTTCCATCAATTTTCGTGTTTGCGTTTCTACACCTTTTGCAACGTCGACAACGATTATAACCGAGTCGACCGCGGTAAGGGTGCGGTATGTGTCTTCGGCGAAGTCTTGGTGACCGGGGGTGTCAAGGATGTTGATTTTGTAATCACCGTAGTTGAAACCCATCACAGAAGTAGCGACAGAGATACCACGTTGTTTTTCGATTTCCATCCAGTCACTGGTTGCTGTTTTTTTGATTTTGTTACTTTTAACAGCCCCGGCAATATGAATAGCACCACCGAAGAGAAGGAGTTTTTCTGTAAGTGTAGTTTTACCGGCGTCAGGGTGCGAAATAATCGCAAAAGTGCGACGGCGGCTTATTTCTTCTTTTATATCAGCCATTATTAGTTATTATCCAAGTTTGCAAGGCAGCGGCGTAATGCATTGTGCCAATGAGGAATTTGAATGCCGTAGGTAGCTTTAATGCGTGATTTGTTTAAAACGCTGAAGCGAGGCCGTGTTGCGGGACATTGATAGTCCGCAGTGGTAATAGGCATTACGGCGGCGGCTCGTTCATAGTATCCGGCACCTTCGAGAATTGCTATAGCAAAATCATACCATGTTGTGAGCCCTTCATTGCTATAGTTGAAAATACCGGGAGTCCAACATGCTGACATAACGATGTTTACAACAGCATCGGCGAGGTCGGCGGCATATGTCGGAGTGCCGATTTGGTCGGCGACTACGCGTAAAGGACTGTTGTCGGTGGCGCGGCTCAAGATTGTTTTAACAAAATTGTTGCCGTAAGAGGAGTATAGCCATGATGTGCGTATAATCATGCTTTCCGGAGCCAAACCAAGTAGAGCGGTTTCGCCTTTACGTTTTGATACGCCATACACGGATAGTGGCTCCGGCTTGTCACTCTCTGTGTAGGGGGTGCAAGTGTTGCCGTCGAAAACGTAGTCGGTGGAGAAGTGGATGATTTTAAATCCTAAATCGTCGGAAAGTCGTGCTATGTTACTGATTGCTTCAATATTAACGGCAGCGCACTCGAGCTTTTCTTCTTCGGCGCGGTCTACAGCTGTGTATGCAGCACAATTAATAACATGAGTAAAATCACCGGCGGAGAGATAGGTTTCAACGGCTTGCCGGTCGGTGAGGTCTAGGTCTTCTCTGTCGATGTATGTAGTGATTCCCGGCGCTCTTTGTTCGAGCACTCGCATTAATTCGTGGCCCAATTGGCCATTACTTCCGGTTACGAGTATTTTCATATCTCTATTTGTCAAAAAGGAGCCTCCGAGGGTGTCGCAAGGCTCTTTGAGGCGTTTGGTTTGGTGAACCTCAATGCAAAGTTAGTCAATTATTTTATAATGTGCAACAGCTGAATTTAACACAAAATTAAAAACCTCGAAAGTATTAAATACTCTCGAGGTGGATTTTTGTTGTTTTATTGGAGGTTTATCCGCAATAGAAGTGGCGTTTTACAA
>CAZFGV010000041.1:0-11638 GCA_964518705.1 uncultured Bacteroides sp. | reverse complement strand
GGCGCCGGTGACCTTGAAGCTATCGAAAAGATTGCTTATCACACCCAAACGATACGCCAAGAAGTTACAACAATGGTAAATGCTCGCAAAAAAGCAAATGCCATAACATCCGAACGCGAAAAAGCTATCGCTTATCACGATTCGGTGCTCCCCCATATGAAAACAATCCGACGCCATATTGACAAACTCGAACTCCTTGTCGACAACGAAATGTGGCCTCTACCCAAATATCGCGAACTACTATTCATTCGATAATAAACCTCGATGGAAGTCCTAAAACATGAATGTGGCGTAGCAATGATACGCCTGCGTAAACCGCTTAATTATTACAAAGAGAAATACGGCTCTGCCACTTATGCTCTTGATCGTTTGTATCTTCTTATGGAGAAGCAGCACAACCGAGGTCAAGACGCTGCCGGTGTCGGCGTTGTTAAACTAGATGCCGCTCCCGGTCATGAATACGTATACCGTGAACGCGCGCTCGGTTCGGGTGCTATTGACGAAATTTTCGCACGAATAGCCAAAGACGTTCCCGCAAACGTTAACTCACTTGACATTGACGAAGTTTGTAAAACAACACCTTTTGTAGGTGAGATTTACCTCGGACACCTTCGTTACTCTACAACCGGACGCTCGGGAATGGAGTATGCGCATCCGTTCTTGCGCAGAAACAACTGGCGTTCACGCGCACTTTTGCTTTGCGGCAATTTCAACATGACTAATACAAACCGTATTTTCGAAGAAGTTGTTGCAACAGGCCAACACCCTCGCTTGTACTCTGACACTATACTTTTGCTTGAACAAATCGGTAATCTCCTCGACAAAGAAAACCACCGTTTGTATCGTCAGTATCGCGACGAACTAAATGGCCCCGAATTGGCTCACCGCATCGAAGCTGAAATCGATCTCGGACGCGTTCTCACAACCGCGTCTCCGATTTGGGATGGCGGCTATGCTATTTGCGGCACCACAGGCTCTGGTTCTTCGTTCGTTCTTCGCGACCCAAATGGCATTCGTCCCGCATTCTACTACATCGATGATGAAATTATTGTAGTAGCTTCTGAACGTCCTGTTATACAAACAGTATTTAACGTTCCTTTTGCAGACGTTCATGAACTCGACCCCGGCAAAGCAATTCTTATCGACCCCAAGGGCAACCCCGAAATCAAACAAATACTCGAAGAAAAAGGCAACTACCGTTGCTCTTTCGAACGCGTTTACTTCTCTCGCGGTTCCGACGCTGACATCTATAAAGAACGTAAAGCTCTTGGCGCAAATGTCGTTCCTCAGCTTCTTAAAGCCATTGACGAGCAATACGACACTACAGTGTTCTCGTTCATCCCCAACACTTCCGAAGTGGCATACATGGGTATGGCCGAACAGCTCAACAAGCAATTCGACATCATGCGCCGCAACCAAATCAAAGCTCTCGCCGCTGAAGGCAACCTTAACGATGAGACTTTGACAAATATCTTGCGCCGCAAAGTACGCGTTGAAAAAATCGCTATCAAAGACATCAAGTTGCGAACATTCATCGCCGAAGGCGCATCACGCCGTGACTTAGCAGCTCACGTATACGACGTTACATACGGCAGCATCAACCCCGGCGACACCATGGTTGTTATCGACGATAGCATCGTTCGTGGCACAACACTTGAACAAAGCATCTTGCGTATTCTCGACCGTCTCCAACCAAAACGAATTATTGTTGTATCTTCTTCACCTCAAGTTCGTTACCCCGACTATTACGGCATCGACATGCCTCATCTCGAGGAACTCGCCGCATTCTGCGCTGCTGTCAATCTCCTCAAAAAATCAGGTCGCGAAGATGTTCTTGAAAAAGTATACCACGACTGCCTCGAGCAACTCGAACGTCCCGACGAAGAAATGATTAACGCCGTGACTACCATCTACGAAAGCTTCACCGACGAAGAAATTTCGGAAGAAATGGCACGTATGCTCACTCCGAAAGAAATCAACGCCAAGGTTGACATCATCTTCCAAACTCTTGAAGGACTCCACGACGCGTGTCCTGACACTCCCGGCGATTGGTACTTCTCGGGCAACTACCCCACCCCTGGCGGTATTCGTCTTGTTAATCAAGCATATATCGATTTCTATAAGCAGTAATCTATCGCATATAGTATATAAGCCATCGGACTCTTGTTCGGTGGCTTTTTTGTATTAAACAAGAAAAATACTCACTTCTGAGTAATGCAAATTTAAAGAATTATGTGTAATTTTGCAGCCAAACTTAAAAATAGCGTAACAATATGCAAAACTCTACTCGAAAATTCTTTCTTGCTGGTGCTATTGGTTTAGCCCTTACAGCTTCTGCTGTTGACACCCCTACCGCAAAATGGGGAAATTGGTTTGACGGCACAACAACAGCCGGTGACAATACCATTACTCATACTTACGATTCTGATGGAAACCTCATTTTCCTTAACACCATCAGCACAACATCGGTAGAACAAGATGCCTTTTACGCCGGCGAAAAAATTTTTACAGGTGCTCTCGGTGAAAAGACTACAAACAACTTAGCCTTAACAAAAACTGACGCTGATGGCAAAGCAAAATGGACCATCTATACAAATTCGGGTGATCTAGACAGCGGTCAAGGCGGCGTTGCAATCGCTAAAGACGGCTCGATTTACTTCTTGGCGAAAGTTCGACACACCGATTCAGATTTAGAACACGCTGTAACATTTGTTGATGCTACCGGCGCTCAATTTGAAATTGGCGATAAAGTTGTTGCCGAAAATTACTATTTCTTCGTTCTCGGCAAAGCAGACTCTAACGGCGCCATTCAATGGCTTCGCGAGATCCCCGTTTCTACAACTCCTGTTGTAAACAACGGCAAAGACTTCATTTACAACGGCGCTTATGCCAAGGCCTTTACCCTCGATTCCGAAGGCAACATCTTCATCGGTGGCAATATGCGCACTGCTATAACATTCCCCAAAGAAGACGGCACAACCACTACCCTCACTCCTCGCAACATCACAACATGGAACGGAGACTCGCAAGGCACCGTTGGTGATATGTTTATCGTACGTCTCGACTCTAACGGCTACTTCTCTGATGCACTTACTACTGATGGCGCGATACAAGGTGCTGAACAAGTATTTGATTTTACTACTGACGATAGCGCACTTTACTTTACCGGCCTAATCAATCCCACAACAGAAGGCTCAGCTGCTACTTTAGACGGAAAAGAGCTCCCCATTGGTTCTGTGCATACTCCTTTTGTCGGTTCGCTGAATCCGTCAACAATGACAATCAATTGGGTTACAACACTTAAAGGCGAAACCGTCGACGATAATTCTGCTTACCAAAATCCCTCTATCGAGGTTGTGGGCTCAACTCTATGGCTTGTTGCTCAGTGCAATGGCGCTTACACATCATCATCAAACAACTACAACTTCGCAACATCACAAGGCAAACTTCGCGAAGGTATTCTTGTACGCATTAATGCCTCTAACGGTGATATTGAAAATGCAGTTGCATCACGCACCGGTTTTGAAGGCACCGCTGCTACAGCCCTCACCGGTTATTGCGGTGTTGTACAAAATGCATCTCATCCCGAACGCGTTTACGTTTACGGCTATGGCATGAACACTGCCGTTGGTTGCTACCTTCGCAGCTACGATTCTACAACCCTTGAACCCGATGCAGAATCAACCTGGACACTTCTCGCTCCTCAAAACAAAGGCACTGCAACAGCTTTAGTTATTGCATACAACCCGAATGCAGCCACAATCACAGTAACAGGCCGTTGCAACAAATCAATGCTACCTCTTGGCGGCGAAGAATCTGCGGCTCCTAACGCTTGGGGCGTATATGCTGCTAACTTTGCCATGCCTGACGTTTTCCAATCCGGCGTAGATTCACCTTTCGCTGACGGCAATAACGTTTTGGTTTCGACCGGCAAAGGCCACCTTACATTATCTGCTAGCTCAATTGTAAATACCGCCGTTGTAGACGTCCTCGGTCGTGTTGTGGCTAATGTAACAGTTACTCCTGAATCACCCGCTACAGTTCAATTAGCGCCCGGCATCTACATCGTTGCAGGCCACAAAGTTTTGGTTAAATAACACACATCGCCACGCCCATAGTGGCTCTAATATCAAAAGGAGGTAAACGACTGCGTTACCTCCTTTTTTGTATATATACCATAACCTTCTAAAGCAATTATAACATGTCTATTCCTGAAAATGATTGACCGATAAAAATCATTATTCTTGCACTTACCGAAGTTTTCATATAGAGCAATTATTTACGTTTAACAAAACGCAAATTTTATTCTGAATATTCGCAAAGTTTTTGTAACTTTGTGAGATATGAACAGCGATATAATTCGATTACTACCCGACTCTGTTGCTAATCAGATAGCAGCAGGCGAAGTTATACAACGTCCGGCCTCGGTGATAAAAGAACTCGTTGAGAATGCAGTCGACGCCGGAGCTACAGAAATCAGCATCATTTTAAAAGATGCCGGTCGCACTCTTATACAGGTCGTCGACAATGGTAGCGGAATGTCTCCGACAGATGCTCGCATGGCATTTGAACGTCATGCCACGAGTAAAATATCATCGGCAGCAGATTTGTTCACATTGCATACCATGGGCTTTCGTGGTGAAGCTTTGCCTTCGATATCGGCAGTAGCTCAAATTGATATGCGCACTATGCGTCGCGAAGATTCTATAGGCTCGCGACTTACCATTTCCGAAGGAAAGTTTGAAGGCCAAGAGCCCGCCAGTTGCATCCCAGGCACTAATATTATGGTGAAAAATATCTTTTTTCACATGCCGGCACGGCGCAAGTTCTTAAAAAAGGATTCGGTAGAATTGAATCACATCTTGCGCGAATTTGAACGTCTCGCCTTGGTTAATACAAACATCGACTTTACGTTGATTCACAACGACACTACATTGCATAAATTTATGCATGGCAATCTAAAACAACGTATCGCCGATTTATTTGGAAAAAATCTTGAGAGCCAACTGGCACATATTTCAACGGAGACCGGAATTGTAAAAATCGATGGTTTTATCGCCATGCCGCGCGCCGCAAAAAAACGCGGTTATCAGCAATTCCTTTTTGTCAACGGACGAAATATGCGTCATCCGCTGTTTCATAAAGCTGTTTTGTCGTGTTACGAACAATTGATTGCGCCCGATTCTCAGCCTTCATATTTCATTAATTTTGAGGTGGACCCTGCCACAATCGATGTAAATATACATCCTCAAAAACACGAAATAAAGTTCGAGCATGAGCAGGCTATATGGCAAATTCTTGTTGCCGCCATCCGCGAAACCTTAGGTAAAACACAAGCCGTCGGCGCTCTCGATTTTGACGCCATCGATGCTCCGGAAATACCATTATTTAATCCCGAAAACGAGATAGAACGTCCGGACGATGGTGCCGATATTTCTTATAATCCTTTCGAGACTAATGATTTTTCAGCTCCGACAGCGATAGGAATGTCCGACAGCTTCGCATCCCACTCAGCCAACGCATGGGGCTCAAGAAACGTGTCTCTAGGTAGCGGTAGCAGTAAACGGCAATCCGTTCCTGACGATTGGGAGAAGTTATACGATTCTTTCAATCAGCAACGCGACGATGCATATGCTTCTGTATCTATTCCCGACGACCCATCTCTTGCTGACGACACCGTTATTGCAGCGCCGACAGATCAGCCGTCATCGTGTGTTCAATTGCAAGGAAAATATATTGTCATGCCATACGCTAATGGTTTAATGATAATATCACAGCACCGCGCACATATTAGAATACTCTTTGAACGCTACATGAACATGATGTCAGATAATGACAAATCATTAGCGTCACAAAAGCTAATGTTTGCTGACGATTTCGAAGTATCTCCGGCACAAAATGCTCTATTATTGGCAAATAAGGACCATTTTACAACTCTTGGCTTTGAATTATCAGAGAACGAAGACTTAAAATGGAGCATTCTCGCTGTCCCGTCGCTATTAAACGGAGCAAATCCGATTGAAGCAATCATGGCTGTATTAGACCGTTTGGAGCAAGATGGCGATGCCGACCCGGCAACATTTAAGGCTCCCCTAGCTTTAGCTATGGCACGTTCCGGTGCAGTAAAGCAACATCAAGTCTTATCACAAGCCGAGATGGAAACAATTTCGGCAGACTTATTCCGTTGTAACGAACCGAATTACACCCCCGACGGTCTTTCCGTAATGACACTAATTTCCAACGACGAAATATCATCACGTTTCGAAATATGATGCGCATTGTTGTTTGTTTATTGTCAATTATTTGCGCTGTTGTAGCATCTGCGATAACGTCGTCAGATGTCAATCAAGCATATACCCTATTGGATAATGCTTTGGCACACCGTAACGATTACATACACAAACGACAAGCTCACATCGATAGTCTTTTGCAATGCCTATCCGCCAAATCGGCAGATAGCGCTTCTATTATAATGAAAATCGGAGATGCCTACACCGGATTCAATAACGACTCTGCGCTAAGCTATCTCAACCGAGGTGCAAATAATCTTCCATATCGACAAAGCCTTCCTTTTAAATGGAAACGCGCATCACTATTGCCTCTTAACGGCATGTTCGATTGGGCGATCCAATCATATGCTGCCATTGATTCATCCGATGTTCCGCGAGAATTGCTAGCGTCATACTATGATGCCGGACGACAAATGCATAGTTACATCGCTGCATTCTTCCGATCATATCCATCTATCGCTGCTTCCCATGACTCTTTAGCAAACGACTATCAGCTAAAAATGCTCAATATTTTGCCACAAGAAAGTCAAATGTATCGGTATAACATAGCTGAATACAACTTTCTCATCGGCAACACTTCCACGGCAAAAGTACTGCTAGAGGAATTTCTAGATGCCGAACCCGCGACAAGCAACTATCGTGCCCGTGCGGCACACCACTTGTCGACTCTGGCTATGATGCAAAACGAAGACAAAGAAAGTATATACTATCTTGCCATCTCTGCATGCGCCGACGTTATCGGTGCTACTCGCGAAGTCGTTTCATTACAAGAACTCGGCTATAAGGCATACGCTGATGGTGACATTTCTCGTGCGCACAGATACCTGTCTACGGCTTTGGCAAATGCCGTTGAATGTGGAGCTCCATTGCGTATGATAGACACATCTCGCTCTCTTACCATCATTGAACGCGCTCATAGCAACTATCTTGCTGCAAACCGCAGAACAATATATATCATTATGTGTATTATGGCAATGCTGCTAATCGCCTTAGGTGTAATCATGTTTGTTTTACGCCATGAAATGCACAAAATGTCAAAACTACAATCGACTCTTCAAGCTGCTAACTCTGCTAAGGAAGTATATATCAGTCAGTTCCTTCAGTTATGTTCTATATACATGGACAAGCTAAACCAATTCTGCAAAATAGCCACCCGCAAACTTGCAGCAGGACAAGCCGACGAGCTATATAGAATGACAAAATCAGGCCGTTTTGTCGAAGAACAGAGCCGCGAATTTTACGATGTGTTTGACAATGCTTTTTTACACATCTATCCTGACTTTGTTACACAAGTAAATGCCCTACTCCGACCCGACGCGCAAATCGAATTGCAACATGGCGAGCTAATGAATACAGACTTGCGCATTTTGGCTTTTCTGCGTCTGGGCATAGAAGAAAGTTCACGTATTGCGCAAATTCTGAATTACTCACTAAATACAATTTACTCATATCGCAACCGACTTAAAGCTCGTGCTATTAATCGAGAAACCTTTGAATCGGACATATTGAAAATCGACTCTGCTAAATAATATATTTGCCAGCTACACATTTCTGCGAGTCTTAATCCTCCTTTTCGCATTAACAAGCTGACATTGTTTACTATTTTACATCCTAATTGAACAAAAATACACATATTGTGCAAAAAATTATGTAACTTTGTCGAATATTTGAGAAAACGCCAGAACGAAAGAGGTTGCGTTGTGCGTTTTTCAAACATAAATATCATCGGTCAACCTCATTAGTACCATATTGTATGAAGAAAATTTTTACTTTTCTTTCGATAGCTGTTATCACAGCTACCTCTTTTGCAGCTCCGGTAAGTTTCAAATCACATCAAGCACCGGCAAAGGTTTCTTCTCAAGCGTCAAAAGTGATTCTTAAAGCAATCGACGAATCTAAGATTAACTCAACAATTATTGAAGAAGCTCCCGAAGGCACAGAGTTTATGTACACTCGTAATTCTGACGCATTTGCATTAGACGCTTTTGCTTCTGTTCATGGTTTCGAATATGGTTCTGCCGTACCCGTCATTGCTACCGCTACCGGTGATATTTACTTCAGTAACCCTGTAACCCACTATCCCGTTCCTACTTGGATAAAGGCTCAACTCGAAGGTGAGAAGTTGGTGATAGATGGTATTCAAGCTATCTATTACGACTACGACGAAAACACCGATGAATATCTTATCGTTTACCTTGTTCCGATGAACATGGTTCGCGACGAGCTCGGCGGAACTTATGTCGTTGACGAAAGTATGAAATATGAATTCGAACAAGCAGAAGACGGATCGTGGAAAGCTGCCGACACAAAGAAATTACTCGGCGTATGCTACCTCTATTACGTTGATGGCAAGCCCGAATTCCGTTGGACTGGTTACGGCGACCGAAACATCACTCTTAAAAACTTCACAGCGGAACTTGTTCAGCTCCCCGAAGGCTTAGCGACTGAATCTTGGGTTGCTCGCGACAACTACAACAACCCCCATTTTGTGCAAGTTGGCATTAATGGCAGCGACATATATGTTACCGGTCTTGACGATGCTCTTCCCGAAGGCGTTGCCAAAGGTACTATCAACGGTGACAAAGTTACTTTCGCGAATGGTCAGTACCAAGGCGTAGACCCTAACTATACATTGCATAGCTTCCTTTATGGCGCAAAAATCGAATTTGAAGACGGCGAAGCTATTGGTGCCATCCAAAAAGACGCCATCGAATTTTCTTATGATGCTACAAACGGTGTCCTCACTTGCATTGACGGATATGTAGTAAACTCGATAACAGACGATTTCAAACCTCTGTTCCCCTTCTACAACGTTACTATTAGCCGTCAGAACCGCGATGCCTCTATTGCTCCCGCTGCTCCTTACGACATTAACTTCACATACGATGACTACGCGTCTTCACTCTGGTTCCAATCGCCCGCTACCGACGTTGAAGGCAATCTGCTCGACAAGTCTCGCTTGTATATTCAATTATTCATCAACGACGAACTCGTAACATTCGACTGCGACACATACTTCGATCTTACAGAAAGCACATCTCTTATTCCCTATACCTTAGGCGAAAACAATAGTGCTTACGACTTTTACACAGAAAACGAAGACCACACATTCTACTTGTATCAGCCTAACCTTAACGAAGCATATTCTTTCGGTATCCGCAACGCATACTTAAACGAAAACGACGAATGGATTTACAGTAGAACCACAACCATCGCCGGTCCTTCGTCTGTTGAAACTATTCTTGGCAAATCTATCGTTAGTACAGAATATTACAACATCAACGGCTACAAGATTGCTAACCCTAAAAAAGGCGTGACAATTGTAAAAACAATTTACAATAACGGCACTGTTAGCGTTTCAAAGTTGATTAAATAAAATCATCTCATTCATAGTATCAGCTGATTACTCATGCCGCACTTACGGCTGGGTAATCAGCTTTTTTAATAGCCATAATCACCATTCAGAAAAACCTAGATTCAATTAATACTGAATCGCAAGCTATCACATTCGGTTTGTCCCGAGAAGCCAACGGAATCCCTTCGCCAATATTTTGAAATAGCTAAAACCATAATTCTGGCATTGGAACACATCAATTACAATAACTCATTGAATTACATGCACGATACCACTACATCGCAACACAATATTAATCATAATCCGTCCATTCCTCTTAAAATCTTACCCCCAAAACCGATTGCCTTTTGAATTTAATTTCAGTATTGCCTTATAACCTTTAAATTTGGAAATAAGATCTATCCTTTCTAGCATAACAATAGCGGCTACTTATGCACGTAGTCGCCATTGGTAAGATTGAACGTTGATAATATTTTTTTTGAGGGGGCAATTAGATTATTTGAAATCAGACATCCAATTGGCGATTATTTCTAATACTTCAGGAGCAATGGTTTCTTCAATCGTTCGATATTCTGTAACCTGCCCTGTTTCACAATGTTGAAATAGGTGGTTGACGCCTTCGATCGTTTCAATATAATTTTTCGAATTAGCAGGAAGATATTTACGGATTGCGCTCAGATTGCTTTCGTAATCTACTTGACTATCCTTAGTGCCATTTAGAGCCAATACCGGACATTTTACATTACCTAATATCGATCGGGCATCAAGAGACAGGAAGTGATCTAAATAAGGCATCTGTATCTGAGTCACCACTGCCCGATAATTCTGTTTTAATGATTCCGGAACATCATAATCATCCGGATTAGGCATTGAACCACCATTAACTCTGGCTTCAAACGCTTTTTCAAGCATCTTACAATATGACTCAACTTGCTCATCAGTAAATGCCAGCCCCTTAAGTACAATTCTGTTTTGCAACAAAAGCGTCTCTGCACCGCTAATTGCCATTCCGGCAAGACTGACAATAAAATCTGCATTATTCTCTGCTGCAATCATCATGGCGATTGTTCCACCTTCGCTATGCCCAAGAACTCCTACTTTGTCAAATCTGTCTCTTAACAATTCGAGTCCGGACAATGCATCTGATTTAAAATCTTCTGTAGTCCACTGCATTGATTTTGCTGAAGAATCACCAAATCCTCTGTCATCATATCGTAAAGTTGCAACACCTACTCGTGCAAGAGCATCTGCAATGACAGCGAATGGTTTGTGTTCGAAAACTTCTTCATCGCGATTCTGTTGGCCACTACCTGTTACCATCAAAAGAACCGGTGTCTTTCGCGAATATCCTTCTGGCAATGTTAGAGTACCATTTAATATATAATCGCCATTAGAAAATGACACCTCCTCCGTTGCATACGGAAATGGTCCTACCGGAGTCTGCGGGCGATTAGGATTAGGCTTATTCTCACCAGGGGTAAGTGTTAATGGTAGCGACACATTCATTTGTTTGAAAGTGCCAACAATTATATTTCCCAACCATTGACCATCATAGCTTATAGCAAGTGACGGCACTTTGATAATAACTTTTCCGGCCACTCCCCTCTCTACTTCTGCTACCAAACCCTTTACGCCTTGATCAGGCGAATCCATAGTCGGTTGACTATCATTGAGATCAAAGACTAACGACAATTTCGTTCCTTGTATATCTAATTTGCCGGACCAGACGCCTGTTTGAGCATTAGCACAAATTGCACTCAAGAAAATAATAGGAATAATCAGTATTCTCATCATCGTAGAAATTGAAGTTTTTTATATACATTCAATTAGTTATTTCATGCAAATATACTTATATTATTACAAAACGTCACCGGAAATACCTATAAAAATCTGTTTGTTCTTATTTTACTATGATTATTTCGGTGCGATTGTTTTGGTGGCGGGGGCGGCCGAGTCCGCCCCAAGAGCGAACTGAATAAAGATTCTTCAAGGA
>CAZFGV010000040.1:0-12190 GCA_964518705.1 uncultured Bacteroides sp. | reverse complement strand
AAGACTGTTATTAAGTAATCAAGAAAAATATTCAAAAAAACGCTGCGTCGAATTTTACCGGCGCAGCGTTTTTATGTTTGTTCGGTTTGGTTATTTGTTTTCAGGTTTTGTCAAATCAATAACAGCAAAATCGCTGTGTGTGCCAATTCTGAACGGCGGTCCCCAAAGAGATAATCCGCTCGATACCCATATGTGAGAGTGATTCCATTTGCGGTAACCATGACTCTGTTCGTATAAACGGTTGGTAATCAAATTGAAAGGGAATACTTGTCCGTGATGAGTGTGCCCGCAAAGAAGCATGTCTACGTTTAGCGAGTCGGCTTTGGCAAGTTTATAAGGCTGGTGGTCAAGAACTATTGTGGGGTGATTTGTGTCGGTTTGTGTAAGGAGATCTTCAAGCTGTTTGCGGCGATGGTTTGATCTGTCATCGCGTCCGATAATTTGGACTCCGTTTGGAAGTGTTACAATGCTATCACGAAGCAATACTATCGGGGTGCGTTTAAGGTATTCGGATACTTTGTCGATATTGCTGATGTATTCATGATTGCCAGGAACCATGTATATACCCAGAGGCGCTTTAATGGTAGAAAGGACTTCATCGAACCGATCGTGTAATATCGGTTTAATGCTGTTGTCGATTAAGTCGCCTGTAATAAGTACGACGTCAGGGGTTTGTTCATTAATTAGGTTTACATAGTTTTGCAAACGTTTAACACCTGTGCCATATCCTAAATGAATGTCGCTAATGGCAACGATACGTAAATTGTCGTTGTATGATTTTGAGTCAAAAGAAACGTTAAGGTGTTCAATTTTAGGATTTCGGTAGTTTATGTATCCGTAAGTGAGTAAAATACAAGAAATCGTAAGGGCATACCAAAACGAGTGGCCCATATTTGGAATGGCAAATTTGGCAATGTCCGCAATGACTAATAATATTACGGAATAGAGAAGAAATACGCACCAAACCGCTCCGGCGTTGAAGAGTGTTCGAGTTAGGAACTCCGGCAAATGCGATTCTCGAAAACCGATAGCAATAAATAAAGCAAAGGCGAGTAGCCAAAATATAATTGATATAATAGCCTTTAGCCATAAAGGCAAGGCAGAGATTGCTTGCAGTGTTCTTGCGAACAAATACGCATTAGCGCAAATGTAGATTATCGGGAGGGCAAAAAATAATGGTTTCATGAGTCGAAAACTATTGTTGGGTTTTGTTGCGATATTCTTTAGGCGACATGCCGGAGTGTCGTTTAAAATATTTGCGGAAGGTGAATTGTTCCGGGAAATTTAGCTCAGCCGCAATTTGTTTTATGCTTTTGTCACGGTGTTCCAGTAGAAGTTTGGCATTTGTGGTAGTTATTGTTGCAATCCATTCAGACGGAGTTTTGCCGGTAGTCGCTTTAATAAGAGTAGTAAAGTGTCCAAGGGAGAGGTTTGCTTCTGAGGCATACCATGACACTCTGCGTTCGCGTTTGTAGTTTTCGTGCAAAGTGAGGATAAAGCGATATGCAATAATATCCTGTTTGCAGATATTGTCTACTTGCGCAGGGTAGTTTCTAATATGATTACCAACAACTTCGAGCATAGTTTCATGGCAAATCAAATTTATTTGGTGGAGCAACAAAGTGCGTTCGTCGGCGTGTATATCTTCCAATAGACGCTGACGTTTAGTGTCAATGCGTGAGTTTTGCTCGATGATATATCGTGTCTCGTCTTCTGATAGTTGCCAGCAAGGGTGTTCTCTAACTTTTAAAGGAATTCCGGTTTCGGCAATAAGTTTAAAAATAGGGTAGAAAACCTTGAGGTCGTTGATGAAAGAAATTGTGGCAAAATCGTCTGAAGAAGATATGTCGGAAATTTGAACAAGAGGAGTTACAATGAAAATGCTGCCATGTTGCAATCTGAAGTTTTGCCCATTAATAGAAATGTCGGCAAAACCATCGGTGCAAAGGACAAAGCCGCCTTTGTTCCAATAGCAAAGCAGGGGTGTTTCGCATTGTATTTCAGACATGAGGGTGTTTTTATATTATATTGCAAAGGTAGCTAGATAAAATAACTATCTATATTAATAAAAGCGAAAAAAAAGGTTAATCGTGGAATTTGCTCAATTTATCAATGATATTAACCTTTTTAAAGGCATATAAGAAGCGTATTTTTGCGAAAAAATAAAAGCATGGATATAAACGATCTCACTTGGAACCCGTGGCATGGTTGTCATAAGTGTAGCGAAGGATGCTTGAATTGTTATGCATTCTTTTTAGATAAGCGCTATGGCCGAGATACGAACCAAGTGTCGTTAAATAAATCAACGCTCAATTATCCGATAAAGAAGGATAAGTCCGGCACTTACAAAGTTCCTTCCGGTGCATTCGTGCGAGTGTGCATGACTAGCGACTTCTTTTTGGAAGAAGCTGATGAATGGCGTAAAACGGCATGGGATTGCATTCGTCAGCGTCCGGATGTAACATTTTCGTTGCTAACAAAACGCGCCGATAGAATAATTGATCATTTGCCCGATGATTGGGGCGCGGGATGGGATAACGTAATGTTTGCCGTGTCGGCTGAAAATCAACGTCGTGTTGATGAACGTATTCCTTATCTATTAGACGTGCCTTCGAAACATAAGTGGGTGAGTGTGAAGCCGTTTATTGGTGAGGTAGACTTGTCGAAATATCTTGCAAGCGGAGAAATTGAGACTGTTTTAGCCGGAGGCGAAAATTATTTAGGCTCACGTCCGCTACATTACGAGTGGGTAGAGAGTTTAAATTCTCAATGCCGCGCAGCTAATGTGCGTCTTATTTTCGGACAGACGGGTAACAAGTTTGTTAAAAATGGCGTTGAGCATAATATTTATAACCGAACCGAGCAAATGATTCAGGCCTTAAAAACCGGATTGCATTATCCTGAGGTTGATATCGATGCAGAAATTGCTAAGATAATGGAGCGTAAAGAGCGTATGAAAGCATTGCGAGGTAAAAAATGTGAAGAATAATGAAACAGATATATTGTATATTGATAGCAATCGCGCTAGTGTTACCTTTTGTATCTATTGCGCAAAATAAGAAAAAGAAAATGGAAGAGATAACAGCAACAGCATTATATGAATCATATCGTGCTGATTCAGACGAAGCTGCCAAGAAATATGGCATGAAGACAATGCTAATAAGTGGCGTAGCTGTCAAAGTCGGCCCTGATGTATATGGTTTGCCATCAGTAGAAGTTGCCGGAAAAGAGGGTGAAAGCTGCAAAGCTTTGTGCGTTTTGCCATTCTCGGATTATTTAAAATTGCTCAAAGTTAGCAAGAAAGATACTGTAGTTATGCAAGGCGAAGTTCGTGGCTATGCTAGGGAATATGACCTTGTTGTGGTGAAGCAGAGTAAAATTATTTCTGTAAACGGAAAAGAACAATAAGCGGCAATGAAAAAGACAATGCAATGGCTGTATGACAACTGGATGAAGGCAACGCCATTTTTAGCGCTGTATTCGTTTATTTTGATATGGCTTTATGTTAAGGAGCAAGATTATGCTTTGTTCTTGATTTGGATGCAAGTGCCAATTTATTGGTTTCACGAGTTTGAGGAATATGTTTGCCCGGGCGGATTTCTCGATTTCTTTAATCGTAAGCCATTAGGCTCGAAATTAGGAGATTATCCATTGACAAAGGCGGGCTCGTTTTGGATTAACATCCCCTTGGTGTATATCCTGTTGCCCCTCGCCGGACTTGTGTCTCACTTCTATGGTATAGAGTGGGGTTTGTGGACGGCGTATTTCTCGGCGCTGAATGCCTTTGCTCACGTGGTGATGTTTTTTATCTTCGGCTTTAAGTATAATCCCGGATTGGTGGCAAGTACTTTCGTAAATATTCCGTTCGGGGTGTATATGGTGTGGTACTTCTTGTCAAATAATTTAGTATCAACCGAAGTAAATATTGCAAGTATAGTATTTGGCATTTTGGCTCAAGCTTCAATGATGATATATGGCTTTGCTTATCTTGTGCCGAAAATGAAACGTGAAGGTTTAAAAGCATAACAGAAATTACTTTCTGATTATTTCTGATTGTTTGAATGTAGGAATATTAGTGGCGATTTTAGATTGTCACTAATATTTTCTTTTATGTTCCGTTATTGAATATATATCGATTAAAATTGAAAAATATGACATTAAAGATACTTCAATATTTACTGATTGTTTTGTCGGTTATTACGTTTTGTGCTTGCGAGAAGACTGTGTCGACAAAGCGAGTGGATATTGAATTAGACAGGCAAAAACATTATACTGCGATTTTGCCGGATGATGACAATGTGGAATCGTATATGGTGTTGTTACCCGGTTTTGGTGAATCGATAGATAATGTTCTCGAATCGACAGAAATTCCGGAGTATGCGGCAAAAGATGGTATAGCTGTTTTTATTCCGATATTGCAAGACGGGATTGAAACGTATAGTTTTTCGGCGGAGAGCCAAAGTAATTTAAGAAAGATTGTAAAAGATATTCAAACACGCTTTGATTGTAACGATAAAGATTATTGCGTTGGAGGGTTTTCTATGGGCGGCAGCGCTGCTATAAGGTATGCGGAGTTATACAACGACAATGATTTAAAATGTGTGTTTGCTATAGATTCGCCATTAGATTATGAACGCTTTTGCTATTCGACAGAGCGCGATGTTAAAGTATATGGCAAAGGTATAGCGGATGGAGATAGTATATATATCAAACTGTTGGAAGATGTATTGCCGCTAATTCAAGATTCACCGTATTTACTTTCCGATACAACGCACCGAGCCATTAAGTCGTTAAAGGAAATGCCAATACGTTACTATATTGAGCCGGCGGAACAATGGTGGTTGGACAATCGTCGAACGGATGTCTTGGGATTAAATATTCTTGATGCTACGGCGTTTATAAATGATTTGAGGCTTATCGGAAATACAGATGCAGATCTAATAGTAACACACGAAAAAGGCTATAGGAATAATGGCAAAAAATATCATCCTCATTCGTGGACTATTGTGGATGCTAGCGAATTGATTCGATGGATAAAACAGTGCCGTGGCGCAAATTAAGCGTGATATTTGATTATTAGATATTTAAACGCTAACTTTGCGTTCAAAATCTAATATATGTTTGTCAATATCTTATTACTTCTTGGCGGCTTGGCATTGATATTATGCGGCGCCAATATTTTAACCGATGGATCGGCCTCTGTTGCTCGCAGATTTGGAATTTCCAGCCTTGTTGTAGGATTAACAGTTGTTGCGTTTGGTACCTCATCGCCGGAATTGGCAATAAGTATGCTCGCAGCAATACAAGGTAATGCAGGAATTGCGGTAGGTAATGTCGTGGGCAGTAATATTTTTAATTTACTTGCTATTATTGGTGTAACGGCATTGGTAAGGCCTATTCCGGTGACGAAAACGATAATGACAACGCAAATACCGATAGCCATATTGGCAGCATTACTAATCTTGGTGATTGGTAGTGCGACGATTCTCGATGGCGCGGCGGCAAATGTTGTTACGCGTGTGGACGGCATTATTTTATTGCTTTTCTTCTTGCTCTTTATGCGCGAGACTTTGATGCAAGCGAAGTCGGAGCCGCAACAAGCTGAGTCGGCGCAGGTAGAAATGCCGGTATGGCGTGCTGTCGTTTTTATTATTGGCGGTCTTGCCGGACTTATTGTCGGCGGCAACGTATTTGTTCGAGGAGCGTCTGCTATAGCTTCGGGTATGGGCGTTAGTGATGCAATAATAGGCTTGACGATTGTTGCAATAGGCACCTCGCTCCCCGAAATGGCTGCGTCGGTAGTGGCAGCGTTGAAAGGTAATCCCGATTTGGCATTAGGAAATGTTATTGGTAGTAACGTTTTTAATATCTTCTTTATTCTTGGTACATCGTCGGTGACTCGTCCATTGCCGTTTGAAGGTGTTGGCGCGGTTGATTTGCTAGTCCTTATGGGCGCTTCATTGATATTTTGGCTAAGCGGATGGTTTATCGGACATCGTAAAATTACCCGAGGCGAAGGCGCTGGCATGGTGATATTGTATGCCTTATACATGACATGGCTTGTCGTTAATGCATAAGGTTTCTAATTCGTTGGCAACTTTGTTGATCATTATTTTTTTGAATTGTCAGCTGAAAAATAAGAAACAAAGATGTTATATGAATTGAAATTAGTAACTTTGCATAAGGAAACGATATAGATTCCAATTTCAAAAGAAAATAGCGCGTATTGCCATCAATAAAAATTATCGATGCTCCAAATATTACGTTATCTTATACAATTAATCCTATCACCGGGACATGGCTGGGACGACCTCGCAGAAGAGTCGCCCGATCCTGATGTGCTGTTGCGTAAAGGCTTGTATCCGTTGACAATATTAGCAGCGATAACAGAGTTTGTCGGAGTTTTCTTTGGTCTGAAAGCTTTTTCGCAAGCATTGTTATCGGCAATATTATTGTTGGGTACATATTTCTTGTCAATATTCATCGGCCGATTGTCGTTTGATATATATTTTGACGCCATTCCCCAATATGAAGTTGATACACGACGTCAAGATACCCTTGTGGTCTGCGGCTTAGGGTTGATGGCTTTTTTTCAAGTGCTGAAAAATTGCTTGCCGTGGGAGCTGGTAGTATTTAACTTTTTCCCTATTTTTGTCGTGCTAATATTGGCAAAGGCAACAAGTTATATGAATATTCCGCGACGAGAAGACGTTAAATTTATACTCGTGACGGCATCTGTGCTTGTTATTATTCCGTTGCTGATACCGTACCTCATCAACCTATTTATCGGATAATTAATGAAACCAAAAGAAATCAATATAAAAAATCGCCGAGCAACTTTCGATTACGAAATCGTTGAGACATTTACTGCCGGCTTGGTACTTACCGGTACAGAAATTAAGAGTATACGCGAGGGACATGCGTCGCTTGTTGATACGTTTTGCTATGTGTCTTCTATTGGCGAAGTGTGGGTGAAAAATATGAATATTGCCCAATACTTTTATGGATCATACAATAATCACGAATCGCGCCGTGATCGTAAATTGTTGCTTAATAAAAAAGAAATAGCACGTTTGGCGAAGGAGGGTAGTACGGCCGGATTTACAATCGTGCCGCTTAGGTTATTTATTAATGACCGCGGACTTGCTAAACTTGTAATAGGAATTGCTCGCGGTAAAAAAGAATATGATAAACGTCAAACCATCAAGGAGCGTGAAGATAAGCGTCAGTTGGCGCGTTTGATGATGCATAAGTAATGATATATCCTGATAGCTTTGAACAAAAAATAGGGTTCGATAGTGTGCGTTCGCACATTTCGAGCCTTTGTACTTCTAAGGTCGGTGCTGAATGTTGCGCTAGAATGACATTCGGCACCGATTATGCCGTTGTGCGACGTAATCTCGACCAAACGGCAGAAATGCTTGCAATTATCAGTGGTAATGACGGTTTCCCTACCGGAGGTATTCACGACCGTCGTTCGATGTTGCTTAGTTTACGGGTCCCGGGAACGTGGCCGTCTGAAGGTGAACTCAACGGCTTGCGTGCTTCGTTGGGTACTATGGGTGATATTGCAACGTTCTTTTCGAAACATCGTCGTCAGGATGACGGATTCACGCCATATCCCGCTCTTGATGCACTAGCTGCCGATATTTTGCCATTCCCAACTGTAATTTCAGCGATTGACAGAATCATTGATCGTCATGGCGAAATTAAAGATAATGCTTCGCCGGAATTGGCTGATATTCGGCGAAATATGTCTGCGGCGCAGGCTAGTATCGGTGCTGCTATGCGACGTGTTATGTCGGCGGCGATTCGTGAAGGATATCTTGAGGCGGATGCACAACCATCTGTGCGTGATGGCCGTTTGACGATTCCGGTAGCGCCGATGTTTAAACGTAAAATTCAAGGTATTGTCCATGATGAATCGGCGACAGGTAAAACTTTCTATATCGAACCGGCTGAAGTTGTTGAAGCAAATAACCGTTTGCGTGAGTTGTCTATAGAAGAACGCCGAGAAATCGTTCGCATCCTTCAAGGACTCGCAGATGTTATTCGACCGCATATTGATGATATAATTTCATCGTATGAACTTCTTGGTGTATTTGATTTTATTCAAGCAAAAGCCGAATATGCTCGTTTAACAAATGCCGAGATGCCATCTATTAGCGATAAGCCCGAATTGGAATGGTATGGTGCGCGTCATCCCGGTTTAGCTCTTACTTTGCAACGTCAGAATAAGGCTATAGTTCCATTGGATATTCACCTCGATAATGATCGTCGAATTTTGCTTATCTCCGGTCCTAATGCCGGTGGTAAGTCGGTGACGCTTAAAACGGTTGCAATAGTTCAATATATGATGCAGTGCGGAGTTTTGCCAACTATGCATTCAAATTCGCATATGGGCTTGATGAATAGCATCTTTATTGATATCGGTGATGACCAATCGATTGATGATGACCTCAGTACGTATTCTTCGCATTTGAAGAATATGAAATATTTTCTTGCGTATGGCAATGCTCGAACTCTTGCGTTAATAGATGAATTCGGCACCGGTACCGAACCTCAAATCGGTGGGGCTATTGCACAAGCACTCCTTAAGCAATTTAATAACAACGGCATGTGGGGCGTTATAACAACGCACTATCACAATCTCAAGCAGTTTGCTGAAGAGACTCCTGGGCTTGTTAATGGCTCTATGTTGTACGACAGACAGCATATGCAGCCAATGTTTAAACTTGCTATAGGGCAGCCGGGTAGTTCGTTTGCTATTGAAATAGCGCGTAAAACCGGATTGCCCGAGAATATCATTAACGATGCTCGCGAAATTGTAGGTAGCGATTATGTAAATATGGATAAATATTTGCTTGATATTGCTCGCGATAGACGTTATTGGGAAAATAAGCGCCAGTCGATACGCCAAAAAGAGAAAGAGATTGAGCAGACTTTGTTACGATATAGCGATGATGCTGAACGCTTGCGCCAGCAACGACGTGAAATTATTGCCGAAGCTCGTCAAGAAGCTCAAAATATACTAGAACGCTCGAATGCGGCTATTGAACGTACAATACGTGATATTCGTAGCGCTCAGGCTGATAAAGAAGCTACTCGCCAGGCTCGTCAGCGTTTGTCTGACGAAAGGAAAAATATCGAAAATGGTAAGGATAGTGCGCACCCATTGCTCGATAAGGCTAAAAAGCACAATAAGTTAAAACAACCGACAGCTCCGAAATCAAATGAACGTCCGCTAGAAGTGGGGGACAGTGTTGTTCTTGACGAAGGTAAAACGGTTGGCACAATTGAAGCTATTGACGGCAAAAATGCAACTGTCGTTTTCGGGCAAATGAAAACCACGGTAAAAATTGCTAGGTTGCATCGTTCTATTCGCGCTCCACAGTCGCAATCCTCTGGTGGCGTGTCTTTTATTTCTGCTCAGACATCTGATGCTACGCGCAGCCGTCAATTGCAATTCAGTACTGAAATTGATGTTCGCGGTATGCGAGCTGACGAAGCTGTGCAGGCGATTATGTATTATATTGACGATGCTATCCAGTTTAATTCCAGTCGTGTGCGTATCCTGCACGGTACTGGCACGGGGGCATTACGTCAATATATTCGTCGTTATCTTGATTCGGTTAAGGCTGTGAAGTGTTATCACGATGAAGACGTTCGTTTTGGTGGCGCTGGTATCACTGTCGTTGAGTTTTGATATTGTATATGTTACTGAAATTATTTCAAACATTTGCTAAAATCGGCGCATTCACCTTTGGTGGCGGATGGGCAATGATTAGCATTATCGAACGAGAAGTAGTGGACAAGCACGGCTGGCTTAGTAAAGCTGATTTCCTTGATTTACTCGCTGTTGCCCAATCGCTTCCGGGCATTCTTGCTGTTAATATTTCGGTTGTTGTGGGTGATAAGTTAAGAGGCTTGAAAGGCGCTATTACTGCTGCTATTGGCACTATTTTGCCGTCCTTCCTGATTATATTGCTCATTGCGATGTTTCTTACGCCGGAAACGATTATTAATAATCCAACCCTTTCGGCAATATTTAAGGGAATTCGTCCGGCTGTTGTCGCGCTGATTGTTGCGCCCGTAATAACTTCGGCACGAGCTGCCGGGATAGGGTGGAAAACTGCGTGGATTCCGTCGGTAGTTGCATTCTTGATTTGGTCGAAATTGCCAATAGTCTCAAATCCTATTCTTTTCATTCTTATTGGTGGTGTTGCCGGCTGGTATTTTACTGCAAAAGCTCATGCCAATCTTAAAAAACAACAGGAGGAGCCGAAATGATATTTCTTCGTTTGATTTGGAGCTATCTAAAAATCGGCTTCTTCGGTTTCGGTGGCGGTTATGCTATGCTGGCGCTGATACAGAACGAAATAGTTACTCCGGGGTGGATTTCCGAGCAGATGTTTACCGACATCGTAGCTATTTCACAAATGACGCCCGGGCCGATTGGAATTAACTCGGCTACATATATTGGATATGTAGCGCCGAGTGTGTCGTCGGAGATGTTTACTAATCCTTTATGGGGTGTATTCGGTTCGTTGTTGTGCACTCTCGTTGTTGTAATGCCGTCGTTTGTCCTCGTGCGCTATGCCGGTCACTATATCGCGCGTCACCGTGATAGTTATGTTGTTAAAGGCATTTTTGCCGGGCTCCGACCTGTCGTTGTCGGTCTAATTGCCTCGGCGGCTTTGTTGCTGATGAACTCCGCTAATTTCGGCGAGTGTTGTTACGATGTCGCAATTAGCATTACTATTGCTGTCATTGCTTTAGCTTTGGCGCTGTTTACTAAAATACATCCTATTCTTATCATTGTTGGTGCCGGAATCGCCGGTCTATTACTTTTTTAACGAACAATGAATTACAAAGAAACTACAGAATTTTTATATTCTCAAGTGCCGATGTTCCAAAATTTGGGAGCAGGTGCTTATAAACCCGGATTGGAAACTACCCATATTTTGGCTCGGACGTGGGGAAATCCGCATACAAAATTTCCTACAATTCATATTGCCGGAACGAATGGTAAAGGTAGCACAGCTAGTACCATCGCCGCCGTTTTGCAATCGGCAGGTTATCGTACGGCGCTATATACTTCACCACATTTGCTAGACTTCCGTGAACGTATTCGCATTAACGGTGAAATGATTCCGGAAAGTTTTGTCGTAGATTTTGTCGAACGATATCGCACTAATCAAGATCTGTGCAAATTGCATCCTACGTTCTTTGAATTGACTACTATTATGGCTTTCTCTTGGTTTGCCAAAGAAGATATTGATGTAGCCGTAATAGAAGTCGGTCTAGGTGGTCGTTTGGATTGCACCAATATTATTACGCCGCTATTAAGTGTAATCACCAATATCTCACTCGATCACACTGCTTTGCTAGGAAGTACAGAAAGTGAAATCGCGCGAGAAAAAGCCGGTATAATAAAACCGAATGTTCCGGTCGTTATCGGTCGGGCCGAAGGGGATGTATTGAAAGTTTTTGAAAATGTAGCTCAACAAAATAACGCACCCCTACATTTGGCTTGGCAGCCGTTGCCTTATAAATCTGCGACTCACAGTGCAGATGCTATCGTTTATGAAGAAACACAATGGGGCGTAGTTTACGGTGAACTCGTTGGAGAATGTCAAACAGAAAATGCGGCTACCATAATGACAGCTTTGCCTTTGATTGCCAAACATTTCCCGGCAATTAATGCAGCCGCTGTACGCGATGGATTTGCTAATGTATGTCGTTTAAGCGGGCTCTCAGGTCGATGGATGCAAATAGCTACATCGCCCATTAGAATTATTTGCGATACAGGACACAATGTCGGTGGGTGGCAGTGGCTTGGACCGGCATTAAACAAAATTGCAAATAACGGAAATTTGCATATGGTGCTTGGCTTTGTAAACGATAAAGACATTAACGGCATAATGCATTTAATGCCACGACAAGCAACATATCGTTTTGCAACACCGAGTGTTAATAGAGGACGAGATGCTTCATCAACAGCAGAGTCAGCGGCGCAAAACGGCATTGTAGGAACTGCGTTTAAAACCGTTGCAGACGCATACGAAGATGCACTAAGAACGGCACAAATAGGCGATACAATATTCATCGGCGGCAGCACTTTCGTCGTCGCAGACCTCCTCGAACACCTCCAAAACAACAAATAACCGGCCACGCCGATGAAGTGACC
>CAZFGV010000039.1:0-12823 GCA_964518705.1 uncultured Bacteroides sp. | reverse complement strand
AACAACCGTCTCAAACGCCTTATCGAAATCAAGGCTCCCGAGGTGATTTTGCGTAACGAAAAACGTATGCTCCAAGAGGCTGTTGACTCACTCCTCGATAACAGCCGTAAGGCTTCTGCCGTTAAGTCCGACGCTAACCGTCCTTTGAAGTCTCTCTCAGACTCTCTTAAAGGTAAGCAAGGTCGTTTCCGTCAGAACCTCCTCGGTAAACGTGTCGACTACTCAGCACGTTCGGTTATCGTCGTAGGTCCTGAGCTCAAAATGCACGAATGCGGCCTTCCTAAAAACATGGCTGCCGAGCTTTACAAACCCTTCATCATCCGCAAGCTCATCGAACGCGGTATCGTTAAGACCGTAAAGAGCGCTAAAAAGATCGTAGACCGCAAGGAACCCGTAGTATGGGACATCCTCGAATACGTAATGAAGGGCCACCCCGTATTGCTCAACCGTGCACCTACACTTCACCGTCTCGGTATTCAGGCGTTCCAGCCCAAGCTCATCGAAGGCAAGGCAATCCAGCTCCACCCCTTGGCTTGTACCGCGTTCAACGCCGACTTTGACGGTGACCAGATGGCTGTGCATCTTCCCCTTGGCAACGAGGCTATCCTCGAAGCTCAGATGTTGATGCTCGGTGCTCACAACATCCTTAACCCTGCTAACGGTGCGCCTATTACCGTACCTTCTCAGGATATGGTTCTTGGTCTTTACTACATCACCAAGCTCCGTACCGGTGATAAGGGTGAAGGTCATACATTCTATGGTCCCGAAGAAGCCGAAATCGCTTATAACGAAGGCAAAGTTACCCTTCACGCACCTATCAACGTGATGGTTAATGATGTCGACGAACATGGCAACCCCGTACGCCGTATGATCGAAAACACTTCGGTAGGTCGTGTACTCGTAAACCAGTTCGTTCCCGACGAAATCGGCTACATCAATACCCTCATTTCAAAGAAATCATTGCGCGACGTTATTGCACGCGTAATTAAGAAATGTGGTATCCCCCGTTCAGCTCAGTTCCTTGACGACATCAAGAACCTCGGTTACCGAATGGCATTCCAAGGCGGTTTGTCATTCAACCTTGGTGACGTGCTCATCCCCGCAGAAAAAGAAGAAATCGTTGCAGAAGGCTACCGTCAGGTAGAAGAAGTAATGGCAAACTTCTCTATGGGTATGATCACCGACAAAGAACGTTATCAGCAGATCATCGACATCTGGACACAGGCAAATGCTCGTCTAACTTCAATCCTTATGAAGCAGATGGCAGAAGCAAACCAGGGCTTCAACGCAATCTACATGATGCTTGACTCAGGTGCCCGTGGTTCTAAAGACCAGATTCGTCAGCTCGCAGGTATGCGTGGTCTTATGGCAAAACCCCAAAAGGCCGGCGCCGAAGGTGGTCAGATTATCGAAAACCCGATTTTGGCTAACTTTAAAGAAGGCCTCTCGGTGCTCGAATACTTTATCTCTACCCACGGTGCTCGTAAAGGTCTTGCGGATACCGCTCTTAAGACTGCCGACGCAGGTTACCTCACTCGTCGTCTTGTTGACGTTGCTCACGACGTTATCATCAACGAAGAAGACTGTGGCACCCTCCGCGGCATCGTATGCTCGGCTGTTAAGAACAACGACGAAGTTGTTGCATCTCTTGGCGAACGTATCCTCGGCCGTGTATCAGTACACGACATCATCCACCCCATCACCGGCGAACTCATCGTTGCTGCCGGCGAAGAAATCAAGGACGATGCTGCCGACATCATCGATGCTTCTCCCATCGAAAGCGTTGAAATTCGTTCAGTACTCACCTGCGAAAGCAAGCGTGGCGTATGTGCCAAGTGTTATGGTCGTAACCTCTCTAACCTCCGCATGGTTCAGAAGGGCGAAGCTGTCGGCGTGATCGCTGCTCAGTCTATCGGTGAACCCGGTACTCAGCTTACTCTTCGTACATTCCACGTCGGTGGTGTGGCTACTAACATCTCGGCAGCTTCTAAGCTCACTTCGAAATACGAAGGTAAACTCGAAATCGACGACCTCCGTTATGTCGAAACTGCAAAGGGCGAAAAAGTTGTTATCGGTCGTCTTGCCGAAATGCGAATCGTTGACAACCATACAGGAATGCAGCTCATGACAGCTCAGATTCCTTACGGTTCTAAACTTTACTTCGACACTAACAGCGAAGTTAAGAACGGTGACGTTATCTGCGAATGGGACCCCTTCAACGCCGTTATCGTATCGGAAAAGAAAGGTGTTATCCACTACAAAGACCTCATCGAAAATATCACATTCCGCAACGACTCAGAAGGCCATGCCGCTGAAGACCGCGTGATCATCGAAAGCCGCGACCGTCAGCACGCTCCTACTGTCGAAATCATCGACCCCACCAACCCCAACGAAGAAGAACGTGTACTCGCTACATATTCACTCCCCGTGGGCGCTCACCTTATGAAGCAAGAGGGCGAAGAAATCGACTGTGGTGAAACCTTCGCTAAGGTGACACGTAGCACCGGTGGCGCAGGCGATATTACCGGCGGTCTTCCACGTGTTACCGAATTGTTCGAAGCTCGTAACCCCTCGAACCCCGCTATCGTTTCTGAGGTGGACGGCGAAATCGAATACGGTAAAATCAAACGTGGTAACCGCGAAATCACCGTTACTCCCAAGTTCGGTGATCCCAAGAAATATCTCGTGCCCCTCTCGAAGCAGATTCTTGTACAGCCCCACGATATCGTGCGTGCTGGTACTCCTCTCTGTGATGGTGCTATCACTCCGTCGGACATCCTTAACATCATGGGTCCCACTGCAGTTCAGGAATATATCGTGAACGAAGTTCAGGACGTATACCGTATGCAGGGTGTGAAGATCAACGACAAGCACTTCGAAGTTATCGTGCGCCAGATGATGCGCAAAGTACGTATCATCGACTCTGGTGACACCACATTCCTCCCCGAACAGGTTGTCGACAAGCGCGACTTCATGGACGAAAACGATCGTCTCTGGGGCAAAATGTATGTTACCGATCCCGGCGACAGCGAAAACCTCCAGCGCGGTCAGATCATTACCGCACGTCGTCTCCGCGACGAAAACTCGCTCCTCAAACAACGCGACCTCAAACTCGTTGTTGTTCGTGAAGCACGCACTGCTACTTCTGAGCAGATCCTCCAAGGTATTACCCGAAGCGCATTGCAGACCTCAAGCTTCATCTCGGCTGCATCGTTCCAGGAAACAACCAAGGTGCTCAACGAAGCTGCTATCCGCGGTAAGAGCGATCCTCTCGAGGGCATGAAGGAAAATGTTATCTGCGGTCACCTTATCCCCGCAGGTACCGGTCTTCGCGAATACGAATCTATCGTTGTTACTTGCGACGACGCTCCTGCTCAGGATGATTTTTCGTCAATCAAACCGCTGCGTTCAAATGTGATCACCAGCGTTGACGAGCTCCTTAACGACTAATAATCCATTCTCTATACGAATCCCCGACCATTCACGTGGCCGGGGATTTTTTTTGCATATTGTAGGATGGTAGCTGTGAAATTTGGCTGATGCATAAAGATTTAGTATCTTTGTAACTTATAAACTGATAATAAATATGGTATCTATCGACGGACTGACGGTTGAATTTGGAGGAACCACCCTCTTTAAAGATATATCTTTTGTAATAAATCCGAAAGACCGTATTGCCTTGATGGGCAAGAACGGCGCCGGTAAAAGTACATTGCTCAAAATCTTGGCAGGCGTACGCGGAGCAACTCGCGGCACAGTATCGGTGCCCAAAGATTGCACGGTATGTTACTTGCCACAGCATATGATGACCGAAGACGGACTTACTGTCTTCGAAGAAGCATCGCGTGCTTTCTCGCATCTCAAAGAGATGGAGGCTGAAATTGATGCAATGAATAATGAACTCGCTACACGCACTGACTATGAGAGCGATTCTTATATGGCTCTTATCGAGAAGGTTGCAACAGTGAGTGAAAAGTTTTATGCAATCGATATGTCTCATTTCGAGGAAGATGTCGAAAAGGCGCTCTTGGGCCTCGGATTCGAACGCTCGGACTTTAACCGCCCGACGTCGGAATTTTCAGGTGGATGGCGTATGCGCATCGAGCTTGCAAAATTGTTGTTGCAAAAGCCCGACGTATTGCTCCTCGACGAACCGACCAATCACCTTGACATCGAGTCTATTGGTTGGCTCGAAGATTTCATTATCAACAGTCCGATGGCAGTTGTTGTCATCAGTCACGACCGTCGTTTTATCGACAATATCACCACGCGCACCATAGAGGTTACCCTCGGCCGTATCTACGATTACAAAGCCACCTACAGCCATTATTTAGAACTGCGTAAAGAGCGTCGCCAGCAGCAACAAAAGCAATATGACGACCAGCAGAAGCAGATTGCTGAAGCGCGTGAATTTATCGAGCGTTTCAAGGGCACATATTCTAAAACGTATCAAGTTCAGAGCAAAGTAAAGTGGCTCGAAAAGCTCGAAATTGTCGAAGTTGACGAAGAAGATACTTCAGCATTACGTCTAAAATTCCCACCCTGTCCGCGTAGTGGAAATTATCCTGTCATAGCCGAAGGCGTTGGCAAGACTTACGACGACAAAACCATCTTCAGCAACGCCACATTCACTATCGAGCGCGGCGATAAAGTAGCTTTTGCCGGACGTAACGGCGAAGGTAAATCAACGATGGTAAAAGCCATTATGGGCGAAATTGATTTCGACGGTATGCTCAAACTAGGGCATAATGTCCAAATAGGATATTTCGCGCAAAATAGTGCATCTCTTCTCGATGAAGAATTGACAGTCTTTCAAACTATTGACGATATAGCCGTAGGTGATGCCCGATTGAAAATTCGCGACTTGCTTGGCGCGTTTATGTTCGGCGGCGAAGAAAATCAAAAGAAAGTTAAAGTTCTTTCCGGCGGCGAGCGTGTGCGACTATGCATGATTAAATTGCTCCTCGAACCGATAAACTTGCTCATTCTTGACGAACCCACTAACCACCTCGACCTCAGAACAAAAGATATTCTCAAACAAGCCCTTCGCGATTTTGACGGAACGCTTATTGTAGTAAGTCACGACCGCGATTTCCTTGACGGTCTCGTTAGCAAAGTTTACGAATTCGGCGACGGCAAAGTGCGAGAACACTTATGCGGTATAAACGAATTCCTCGAAAAGAAAAAAGCCGAGCAAAAATAAGCAGTAAGCATATTTTTTGATTGAGCCGGTGGTCTTTTCTTAAAAAATTATTATATTTGTGGGAATTTGCCAAAAAAGAGCCCGATGACAGACCAAGACCCTATCGAAAACGACATACAAAAAGACAGCACAGACCTTAAAGTCGGCGCGGATAGTGCCGCTCCGAGTGTAGATTCTGCTGCTGAAAGTGAAGACATCCTCGACGAGCAAGACGAAGTAGAGCAGCCGCGCAAGCCGTATACATCATCCGACCAGGTGGTGCGGCATCATTTGCGTGGTATGTTCCAAACGTGGTTCCTTGAGTATGCCTCTTATGTTATTTTGGAGCGTGCCGTGCCGAATATTGAAGATGGTCTTAAACCCGTGCAGCGTCGTATCTTGCACGCTATGAAGACTATTGACGACGGACGTTTTAATAAGGTTGCCAACATCGTCGGTACTACTATGCAGTATCACCCCCATGGCGATGCCTCTATTAAGGACGCCCTTGTGCAGTTGGGTCAAAAAGATCTCTTGGTCGAAACACAGGGTAACTGGGGTAATATCCTCACCGGCTCTGCTGCCGCTGCTGCTCGTTATATCGAAGCGCGTTTGTCCCTATTTGCGTCGGAAGTGCTTTATAATCCTAAAGTTACCGAATGGACCGTTAGCTACGACGGTCGTAAGCGCGAGCCTGTAACTCTTCCGGCAAAATTCCCATTGCTTTTGGCCCAAGGTGCTGAAGGTATTGCGGTAGGTTTGTCATCGAAAATTTTGCCCCATAACTTTAATGAAATCCTTGATGCCGCTATAGCATATGTTCGTGGCGAGGAATTCGAACTGTATCCCGACTTCATCACCGGCGGACTTATTGACGTTAGCCGTTATAACGATGGACGTCGAGGCGGTGGTTTGAAAGTACGCGCTAAAATTGAGAAAATAGACCAAAAGACGCTCAATATTACCGAACTGCCTTTTGGAAAAACCGCCGAAACGCTTATTGAAAGCATTCTTAAGGCTTTTGAACGCGGTCAGATAAAAATTCGCAAAGTCGAAGATAATACCTCTGCAACGGCATCAATACTCGTTCATCTCCTCCCCGGCACTTCGTCAGATAAGACCATCGATGCACTATATGCTTTCACTGATTGCGAGGTTAATATATCGCCAAACTGCTGCGTTATCAGCGATAAAAAACCGTGTTTCTTGGGCGTTAGCGATGTGTTGCGACACAGTGTTGACACAACTAAACGTATTATAGAGAGTGAGTTGCGTGTCGTTCTTGATGAAGATCGCGAGCAGTTGCTCTATGCAACCTTGGAACGAATTTTCATCGAAGAGCGCATCTATAAAGACCGCGAATACGAACAAGCGCCTGACATCGATTCTGCCGTTGCTCATATCGACGGTCGTTTGGTGCCCTTCAAACATTTGTTTAATCGCGACGTCACTCGCGACGATATTTTGCGTCTGCTTGAAATAAAGATGAAACGCATTTTGCGCTTCAACTCCGACGAAGCCGACCGAGCTATCGCCAATCTTAAGGCGCGTATCGAAACAACGCTCGACAAACTTAATCATATCGACAGAGTTACAATCGAGTGGTACGAATATCTTAAAAACAAATACGGCGAAGCTTATCCTCGCCGCACACAAATACGCAGCTTTGAAGTTATTCAAGCTGCTACCGTTGCCGAAGCCAGCGAAAAATTATATATCAATCGCGAAGAAGGCTTTGTCGGCACAGCGCTCAAGAAGGACGAGTTTATTTGCAACTGCTCGCCTCTCGACGACATTATAATATTCTATCGCGACGGCAGATACAAAATTACTCGCGTTCAAGAAAAATTCGACGTGGGCAAGAATGTGCTGTTTATCAACGTATACACCCGTAACGATAAGCGCACAATTTATAACGTCATCTACCAAAACGGCCGCGGCGGTGCGTTCTATATGAAGCGCTTTGCTGCTACAGGTATTTCACGCGATAAGATTTATAACCTCACCCCCGGTCAACCCGGAACGCGTGTGGTGTGGTTTACTTGCAATCCCAATGGCGAGGCTGAAGTGGTGAAAGTGACTCTGAAACCGAAGTTGCGTTTGAAGAATCTATCCTTTGAGGTCGATTTCGGCAAGCTCGCCATCAAGAGTCGCTCGGCATTAGGTAACCTTGTAACAAAGAACGAAGTACAGCGTTTCTCTCTTAAAGAACACGGTGTTTCCACTCTCGGCGGCCGCGAAGTGTGGTTCGACCCTGACGTGCTTCGTCTGAACTATGACGGCCGTGGCGAATATCTCGGCGAATTCAGCGGTGCTGATAGGATTATGGTAATCACTAAAGCCGGTGATTATTATACAACCAACTTCGACGTTACCAACCACTATGACGAAGGTATCTTGCGAATAGAAAAATATCGCCGGAATACCGTTTGGACCGCAATAGTCGATGATGCCGACCAAGGTTTCCCCTATATCAAACGCTTCGAACTGGACGACAGTGCCAAGGTTCAGCGTTTTATCGGAGAAAATGCCAAATCCACCCTCATCGCCCTCACCGACCAAGCCGCACCGCAGATTCAACTTAATTTTGCCGACGAAGGTCGTGTGCCGATGATTATCGATGCCGTTGAATTTATCGGCGTTAAGTCAATAAAGGCTCGCGGCAAACGTTTGTCAATATTGCCTCTTGAAAGTATCGAAATATTGCCTGCTCCCGAGAATGAGGAAGCCACGGATGCCGATGATGCCGAAGAAGCAAATTCGGATGATGATAAAAGCGCTTTCTCAAACGATTCGATAAATACCGAGCTCGACGATGACCAAGAATCCTCTGCAGCGGCATATACACCTTCGCTCTTCTCTGATGATGAAGATGAAAATGAAAAGTCTTAAACGACTGATAATAGCAATATTACTGCCCTTTTGTGTAAGCGCAACGGCTCAAGAAACCGCCGTTGACAGTATTATTCGCCCCGTATTGTCAGTTTATAGTGCCGAAATAGGCTCGGCGCATATCGTGCAGACATATCTCAGCCCTTTGCGCAATTCCGGCTTGAGCGTAGCTTTAAATTACGAGCGTATGCAAGCGATGCGCTTCGACCCTGACAGATGGGTTATGCGCTTAACATTCGGTGTCGACGGTGCAAGAACTTATAACAACCCGGCACGAAATAAAGTTATGTGGAACATGGGTCTCAGTGCCTCGTGGAGCATGAGCCGACGTTGGAATGTTGCCGATTGGAGCTTGTTTGCCGGTGGCTTCACTGCCATCGACGGCGGTGCTAATTATGTTCCTGCTAATGGCAATAACCCCGTAGCGGCAAATGCAGCGTGGACTGTAGGTGCAACGGCGGCGGCAGCGTGGCATACTAAGTTGTTTAACACCAAAGTTACCTTCCGTTATCTCGCCGAGATGCCCCTAACGGGAGTATTCTTCGCGCCCGAATACGGTCAGTTATATTACGAAATATACCTTGGCAACACAAATGGCTTGGTACGCGCGGCATGGCCGGGTAATTTCTTCCGTTTGAACAATTTGCTCAGTGCCGATTTCCGCTTCGGCGGCACGACCTTACGACTGGGCTATCGTTTGAATATCAACTCAGTAAAAGCCTCCGACATCGTTAGCCGTGAAATACAGCATCTTGCCGTTATCGGCGTGGCGTCGGAGTGGATTTCGCTAAATTTCAAAAAACGCACGTCTGCCGATGCGCGGATAATTTCGGCTCTGTATTGATATGAAATATTTCCGTAAACTCCTCACCGCCGCTGTGGCTACTATTCCTTTGTGCCTCGCTTTGTCATCGTGCCATTCTATCGAAGATTGGGACAATGATTATTATGGCAACTTTGATGCCCTTTGGACGATTATGGACGAGCATTATTGCTTTTTTGAGCAAAAAGGCGTCAACTGGGATTCTATCGGCAACGAATATCGCGCACGTATTAACGAAGATATGGAATACACCGAGTTTTTCGACCTTTGTGCAGATATGCTCGACGAGTTGAAAGACGGACACACTAATCTTATTTCGTGGTTTAATGTGTCTTATTATCGCAAATGGTGGTCTGACTATCCTCAAAATTTCGATTGGCGTTTGATTCAAGAAAATTATCTCCAATTCGATTATCACACAGCCGGAGGTATGTCGTATAAACTATTAGGTGACGGCAAGGCGGCATATTGCTATTACTCAACCTTCTCGGCTGCGGCTTCGGATGCGTTTATCAACGAAATGATGATGTCGGTAAAAGATTCCAACGGCCTTATTTTGGACCTGCGCGATAATGGAGGAGGTGAACTCACTAATGTTGAGCGTATAGTGTCGCACTTCATCAACGAGCGCACTCTCGCCGGTTACATTTCTCATAAAACAGGCAAAGGGCATAACGATTTCTCCGAACCGTATCCTTATAGCTACGATCCTGTCGAATACGGCGTTAGATGGCTCAAACCGGTTATAGTTCTCACCAACCGCAGCACTTATTCGGCAGCTAATAATTGTGTACAAGTGTTGCGTATGTTGCCACATGTGATTGTTATCGGCGATACCACCGGCGGAGGGTCCGGAACGCCTATGTCGTCACAGATACCTTGCGGATGGAGCCTTCGTTTCTCGGCGTCTCCGATTTATGATGCCAAAATGCAACTCACCGAAAACGGCATCGAGCCGGATTATCATTTCGACACCACAACCGATGACTATGTTAACGGCCGCGATAGAATTCTCGATGTTGCCATTGCTGCTCTTGTCGCTGTTTCGGATGACGAGAATAATACAACGCCTTTAATGACCCAAATTAACGATTATATAGCTTCTCAAGTAGAACAATAATGATTCTCAAACCTTTCACCGCAGATCAACGACTACGTTCTCTCATTTCCGAAAATAGTTTGCTATTGATGGTAATGAGCCGTTTCGGCTTGCCTTTGCGCCTTGCAAATTTGTCTGTTGGCGAGGCGTGCGAGAAGTCTAATATCGACACTGTAACTTTTTTGTGCGTGGCGAATTTGATTTCAGGTCGTGAGTTCGACCCCTTGGCGGTTAAGTTAGACAGCCTTACGCAATATCTTAAACGCGCACATAGTTACTTCCTTGATTTTCAGCTCCCTCTCATTCGCCGTAAATTTCTCCTCGGCGTTGATATGTCACATTCGTCAGATGTTGTGGCAACAATTTTGCGTTTCTTCGACGATTATGTTGCCGAAGTGCGCAGACATATGGATTATGAAAACGATACCTTATTTTCATACGTCGACGCGTTGATAAAATCACAACCTGTTGCCGATGATTATAATATCGAAGTATTTGCTTCGCACCATGATGCTATTTCCGATAAACTGAATCGTCTTAAGGACGTGCTTATTCGTTATAGCCCCGATGGTGATGCTGATATTTTGAATAACGTTCTCTTTGATATAATCAATTGCGAGGCCGACCTTATCAGTCACTGCGAAGTCGAAAACAAGGTGCTTGTTCCTGCTGTTGCCGCTGCCGAAACATCGGCGGTGCGTGTGGCGGCAAATAATAAGCATGACGACTCGTCAGCACCGACGCCCGAAACATTAGGAAATCGCGAAAAAGAGATTATTTGCTGCATTGCTCGCGGAATGAGTAATAAAGAAATTGCAGACAAACTGTGTATTTCCGTGCATACCGTCACCACTCACCGTCGCAATATTTCTGCAAAACTCGAAATACATTCGCCGGCGGGGCTGACTATTTATGCTATTCTTAACGGTCTTATCGACCCTAAAGAAATTGACCTGTAATATGAACCGTCAAGAAATTATCGATGCCTTTTCTTCCAAATCCGCCGACGATGTTGTGCAGATGTTGAATGATGCTCTTGCAACAGGTTTGTCGGATGTCGATGCGGCGTGGGTGAACTATATGCTTGGGCGTGTGGCGTGGAAAGATGGTAAAGTAGGAACGGCTATTACTTTTTATAATAAGGCGTTAGAGCTCGACCCCGACTCGGAAGCCGCTGTCGCTCGAGCGCAGGCTAACCTAATTCTGAATTTCTACAATAAAGATTTGTATAATCCCTAATAAACGCCCCGGCGGTGACTGGCACTGTCGGAGCGTTCCCATAGGATATAAACATTCAACCATATAACGTCTCACAATGAGGCGTTTTTTTGTAATATAACGGGTGCTTGGAAATCAATAGTTCTGTTAGTGATCGTCAAAAGCTACCTCAACTCTCGAAGAAGCGAAGATATTCAGTCCGAGAGTGTGCGCTATCATTTCAATAGCTTTTGCGGCTTTGATAGAGCATCCGTGTTCGTCAACTTCAGGGGCATAAGCCGCAATAGCACCGAAGCCGGGCATAATAGCGAGGATAGCACCGGCGAAGTTTTTGCGCGCCGGCAAGCCTGTGCGTAACATCCAATGGCGAATGAAATGTTTGCCGTGCGTTGCCATGAAAGCCACAGCGGGAGCGGCGATATTGTCGGCGAAGATATATTCTCCCGTGGCGGGATTTTTGCCGTCGGCAGCGAGGGTGCCACCCATAATGGAGAGGTGGCGCGTGTCTATTTTAAGGGATATAAGACGCGAGTATATGTCGACAGTCTGTGCGGCATCGTCATAAAGTGTTTCGCCGGCGTCGGAGAGGAGTTTTACGGCGGCGGCGCTCATGTTGTGGTAATATTTGTATAGCTCTTCGTCCATCTCGGGCACGGTGGCGCACATATTGGTGACCATGTCGTTGAGGATACCGAATTTTCCTTCCGGGTCGCCTTGCGGCACTATGGCGCTGATAGCGCGGAGGCTGTGGGGACAGAAGGGTAGGGCGCTGTCGCTTTTTTCGCGGCTGCCGCAGTTACATTCGCATTTGCACGCTTTGCCGGATTTCTCTTTGAACCCCTGATGAGCGAGCAATACGAGTGATACGGGAAGGTTGACAATCCCACCGATAGGAAATTGGGCGTCGGTGTCTCCGATATCTATGTGTCTGCCGTCGGCGAGGGTTACGCTGATGGCGAATTGTCCTGCCTGGGAAATATTGGCTACGCGAGCATCGATAGCGCCGCTTTCGATGTGGCGGTGTTTGGCATATGCTGCCTCGACGGCTTTGTGAACGTCGGTGAGTGTGATTGTCCGTGTCATGTTTGTGTGCTTTGGTTGATAGTCTTTAAACACCGACGTTGCGGATTTGTTCATTGCTTTGACGTTTTTGGGGCTTGGCTTTCGGGATTTTAACCATACTACCTAAGTTTACCTTAGAACCATAGGGCGTGTTCGAACGTGGCGATCCGGAACTCTGGTAAAATCCGATAGGCTATGGCGATATGTGTTATTAATCAGCAATTTACATAAAACTAAAAATTGGGATTGCTAAACAAAGCAAAGAAAATTTCAAAAAATCTCAAAAAAAATTTGGAAATATGTTGTTCAGTTTTAGCAAAAGTATTACATTTGCAACCGAAATCAGTATCTCTTACAAAAAGATTGTAGATACTCCTTAGAATGTATAACGGAATTTCTGCTATTAGCAGTTTATGGATGTACTCTCTTATATACGCCAACGATATGTGCTAGCGGTTAATATCGTTGTGTTTTAGCTGAAAAATTGGAATAATTCACATATACTAACTAATTACTATGAACAAGAAAGTATTCTTAGGATTGTTCG
>CAZFGV010000038.1:0-13320 GCA_964518705.1 uncultured Bacteroides sp. | reverse complement strand
TCAACTGTAGAAAACAACGTAGCTACAAATGTAAACGTATACCGTGGCACAACAATGCTTCGCACTGCTGCCGACCTCGTTGCTTTTGCAGAAAGCTTCGCTAACTACAACAACCAAACAGCCTTCACAGGTCTGAAGTATGTTCTCGGAGCCGACATCGACCTCGCCGGTGTTAACTGGACTCCTATGGGTCAAACTCGTTTTGCTCAATTCTCAGGCGAATTCGACGGCCGTGGTTACACTATCAAGAACCTCACTATCAATGATAACGCTACCGAATCAAACCACGCAACAGGCTTCTTTGGCTGGGTTTATGCAGGTGTAATCAAGAATGTAAAATTCGTAAACGCTAACGTTAAGGGTCATCACAACACAGCAGTTGTTGCCGGTTACGTTGAAAAAGGTACTGTTGAAAATGTTACCGTAGACGGCGCAGTTGTAGAATGTACACACGCTACTGACGACGCATGCGGCGACAAGGCCGGTGTTCTCGTAGGTTATGTAAATCCTGACGGCGCAACTCTTAAGAATTCAGTTGCTAAAAACAGCACAGTAAAAGGTTGCCGTGGTGTAGGTCAACTCGCAGGTTTCGCTTCTCTTGTCGATGTAGTTAACTGCACAGCACAGAATGTAGAAGTAATAGCTCTCAGCGGTTGCACAAGCACAAAGGCAGGTACATACGTAGGTGGCCTCGTTGGTCAGTACAACGAAACTGAAATCACCTCAATCAACACAGCAGTAGAATTTGATGCTTTTGCTAAGTCAGTAAACGAACTTAAGAAAAGCTATTACGGAAAGACCGTAACACTTAATGCAAATATCGATTTCGGCGGCAATGTATTGAAGCCTATCGGTCTGACTGCAAGCCACTGTTTCTACGGAACCTTTGATGGTAACGGTAAAACTATCAGCAACTTCACCATCAATTATGCAGATGCATCAAATGTAGCACCCGCGAGCGGCGTATTCGGTTGGTTGTATGGTACAGTTAAGAACCTTACAGTTCGTAACGCTAAAATCTATGGCAATCATAACGTAGGTGCTGTTGTAGGTTGCGTTTCTCAAACAGGTGCTGTTGAAAGCTGCCATGTATACGAATCTGAACTCGAATGTTCACACGCTAATGGTCAGTGTGGTGACAAGTGTGGTGCTGTTGTTGGTATGGTAACCTCAGATTACCAAGCAAAAGTTGTAAACTGCACAGCAAACAACTCAACAGTAAAAGCATGCCGTGACGCAGGTCAAGTTATCGGTTGTGCTTATAGCGTTAACACTATTCAAGGTAATACTGCATCTAGTGTAATAGTATCTGCTCTTACTGGTTGTGATGACGAAAATGCCGGTGAAAATATTAACCAAACTGTAATCGGCCGTCAACTCTAAAAATTGAATTAATACTTTTGTAGTATTACTATATAATTATTCCAAAAAAGCCGCCGTAGTCGTGATGACTACGGCGGTTTTTGGTTTTAGAGAGTTCGGATATTTGTTAAATTATCAAGAAGAGTCTAAAGTTGAGTTCAAAAGTTAAGTAATACTTCTTTGTTTCAGCAATATTCATTAATTTTGCAATCTAAACGAAAAGAATCATGGCAGACAATAAAAAAGAAATAGTATTGAGCGGTATTCGCTCAACGGGAAATTTACATTTGGGAAACTATTATGGCGCGTTGCGTAAATTCGTTGCAATACAAGACGATTACGATTGCAACTTTTTCGTAGCAGACCTCCATGCCCTCACCACCAATCCCGACCCGGCAGAGCTACACACCAACGTAAAAAATATTGTAGCAGAATATCTCGCCGCCGGTCTCGATCCCGAAAAGGTTACACTTTTCGTACAGAGCGATGTTCCGGAAGTGTCAGAGATGTATTTGCTCCTCAATATGCACGTCGGTATCGGCGAACTTATGCGTACCGTATCGTTCAAAGACAAGGCTCGTAAAGCTTTAGGCATTAGCGCAGAAGCAGCCGAAGATGATGCAAACTTCGAGCATCAGCTTGTTGGCACCGATAACGGCAAACGTGTAAATGCCGGTTTGCTAACATATCCCACCTTGATGGCTGTTGATATTCTTATCCAAAAGGCCACCAAGGTGCCCGTAGGTAAAGACCAATTGCAGCACCTCGAATTGACACGTCGTTTTGCACGTCGTTTT
Organism: uncultured Bacteroides sp.; assembly: GCA_964518705.1. Taxonomy (GTDB): domain Bacteria; phylum Bacteroidota; class Bacteroidia; order Bacteroidales; family Muribaculaceae; genus CAG-873. Next base: position 11,161 of record CAZFGV010000038.1, on the reverse strand, counting down.
AATTCGTTCTATGGTGTTGATATCTTCCCCGAGCCCGTAGATTTCGATTTCGGCGGCGCTCCTGTAAAGGTCCCCGGACTTGACGGCTCAGGCAAAATGGGAAAGAGCGAAGGCAACTGCATCTATCTCGTTGACGACCCCAAAGTGTTGCGTAAGAAAGTTATGCGTGCCGTTACCGACGAAGGTCCCAAAGAGCCTAATTCGGCAATGTGCGAACCTGTAGCCAACCTCTTTACTCTTCTCGAACTAACATCAACACCTGACGTTGTAGCCCATTTCCGAGAGGCTTATGCCGACTGCTCAATACGCTATGGCGACCTCAAAAAACAACTAGCAGAAGATATCTTGGCAGTAACCACACCTATTCGCGAACGAGTAGCCGACATCATTGCCGATGACGCATATATCTCACGCGTATTGCGTGACGGCGCCGAACGCGCTCGCGAACGTGCAGCCAAGACGCTCGAAGAAGTGCGTCAGGCTATGGGTATACGCCGTTTCTAAAAATATAAAATCGTGGCTCGCAAAAACGAAACACGCCTAACACAGACATTAACGCAAACGCTCAGCCAGCAAATAAATATGCAGGCTGTAGCGTTGGGGCGTTTTTTGTCGATGAGCGAGCCGGAATTTGAAGAAGCCGTACGTCACGAACTCGACGAAAATCCGGCACTAGAAGCCGTTGACGCGCCCACGGATTCTTGCGACGAATATAGCGAGAGCGCTGACGAGATGCAGCGACTCGATTATAATAATGACGATGATATGCCGCTGTATCTAGGTGGCGGGCGGGGCGATGATGCCCATGTCGAAGCGTCGTCATATACTGCTGACGATGGGCAGAGCCCTGTCGATATTCTGATGCAACGTATGGCAACGGAATATCCGCTAGACGATTACGAAACCCTCCTTGCCAACTATATAATAGGCAGCCTTGACGACAACGGCTACCTCTCACGCCCTATTGTCGACATTGCCGATGATATAGCTATTGCCGAAGGTGTTGACCCGCAAAAGTCTGATTTAGAGCGAATTTATGGCTATCTCCGCAGTTTGGATCCTGCCGGAATCGGAGCTAGAGATTTGCGCGATTGTATGCTTTTGCAACTTGAGCGTTTGGACGCATCCGACTCTGTTAAGGCAGCGCGGAAAATTGTGGCAGACCACTTCGATTTGCTATCAAAACGACATTTTGACCGTTTGGAGGCACAGTCGGGCTTCTCTCGCGACCAACTTGCTGAAGCTATGGAAGTTATTCGTAGCCTCAACCCCAAGCCGGCATCGGCAATAAGCGGAGCTGTAATGGCAGACCGAACGCAACACGTCATTCCCGATTTTTTGCTGACCTACGATGCCGGACAAGATGCGTTCTCATTAGCGTTGCAAGGAAGTGTCCCCGAGTTGCAAGTTGAAGAAACATTCCAAATCGACAGCGCCGGTGTAGGCGAGCGACATGCTGCGGCAAATTCTTTTATTCGCAGTCGCCGCAACACGGCACAGCAGTTTATCCGCTTGGTAAACCTTCGGAGCCTTACACTAATGGCGATAGGCAAAGCTATCGTAGCGCGGCAACGCGACTTTTTTATTAGCGGCGACAAAGCAGATATCAAACCGATGGTGTTGCGCGATATCGAAAGCGACACCGGTTTGGACCAATCCGTAATATCTCGCGCAACATCGGGAAAATATATATTGACCCCCTTAGGAATCTATCCGCTTAAACTATTGTTTAACGAAGGACATGGCGGGGATTCCGATATGTCAACACATCGCATATTAAAAGCCCTTACAGAAGCAATCGCCGGCGAGGACAAAAACTCGCCACTCTCAGACCAAGCGCTTACCGATATGTTAGTAGCGCAAGGTTATGACGTTGCCCGTCGTACGGTGGCAAAATATCGTGAACGTTTAGGTTTTCCGATAGCGCGTTTGCGACGTCAGTTGTAATTATGAAATAAAATGAGCGACACAGTAGACCAATCAACAACCAGCAAGCCAAGCCGCACTTCATTCTTGGCGCATATTATTAGCGATATTTTTTCGCCGCTGTTAATGCCAACCTATGGTATGGCTATAGCGCTGTGGCTCACTATGTTGCGCTTTATACCTTTTAGTGTTAAGCTATGGGCTATCGGTGGCGTGTTTATTATAACTTCGCTGATTCCGTGGCTGATAATCATTGCCTTGATACGTCTCGGCAAAATTAGCGACATGGCAATATCAAAACGAAGCGAACGTATTATTCCGTTTATTGTCGCTATCGTCTGTTATCTCGGCGCGGCGGTGTTTGTGCATAGTATCCAAGCACCGACATGGCTGACAGCGTTTTATGTCGCCGCGGCGATGGTGATATTTCTAACGAGTATTATCACCCTACGTTGGAAAATAAGTGCTCATGCCGGCGGCGTTGCCGGTTTGGCGGCAGCGATATATTGGCTTGCTGCTCACGGTCTTATTTTTGCTGCACCGTTGACGTGCTTTTCTATCGCTGTCGCTATAGTAGGAGCAGTGGCATGGGCGCGACTTTATCTTAATCATCACACACCATTACAAGTCCTTGCCGGTGTTATAACATCTTCGCTTATGATATATGCGACAATGTCGTTGTCGCTTTATAAAATTGCATTTTAATTAGGTAATTATCAATAAAATATAATATGAAACCACGTGTAAGCATAATAATGGGTAGCACATCAGACCTGCCCGTTATGCGCAAAGCAGCCGACTTCCTCGAGCAGATGGAAGTGCCCTTTGAACTTCATGCCCTCAGTGCCCACCGCACTCCCGGGGCTGTTGATACTTTTGCTCGCGAAGCTAAAGATCGTGGCATAGAAGTAATTATCGCTGCCGCCGGCATGGCAGCAGCTCTTCCCGGTGTTATCGCCGCATTGACGACATTGCCCGTTATCGGCGTGCCTATTGCTGCTACTCTTGACGGCGTGGATGCTATGTATAGCATCATTCAAATGCCTCCGGGTATTCCTGTCGCTACTGTAGGTATCAATGCGTCATTGAACGCGGCAGTTTTGGCTGTGCGTATTATGTCGCTCAGCGATAACGCGTTGGCAGAACGATATGCCGCTTATTGCGCTAGTTTGTCGGCGAAAGTAGAGAAAGCCGATGCAGAATTGGCAGCTCTCGAAGGGTATCGTTTTAAAGTAAGTAAATAATTATGACACAGCCCCAATACCGCCGCGAAACAGTTCCGGCACATGTCGGCGACCTTACAATAGGTAGCCCGGCACCGGTGGTAATACAATCGATGACCACCACCCCGACCCTAGATACCGAATCCTCAGCGGCACAGACTGCGAGCATAGCAGCCGCAGGAGCGCAAATGGTACGCTTGACGGCACAAGGCGTTAGTCATGCCGCTAATTTGGCGGAGATAAAGAAAGCGGCGGTAGAGCGCGGTTGCAACGTGCCTTTGGTGGCTGATATACATTTTAACCCGGCAGCGGCTTTCGAAGCGGCTTTGCACGTTGAGAAAGTGCGTATTAACCCCGGTAACTTCTTCGACCCGGGGCGTACTTTCCGTAAAATGGAATTTACCGACGAAGAATATGCCGTAGAATTAGACAAAATCCGCGCTAAATTTGTGCCTTTCTTGGCTTTATGTCGCGAGCATGGCACAGCTTTGCGTATCGGCGTTAATCATGGCTCGCTTTCAGACCGTATCATGAGCCGTTTCGGTGACGGTCCGGAAGGTATGGTGGAGTCGGCGCTGGAATTTTTGCGCATCTGTCGCGACGAAAAGTTTGTAAACGTTGTGGTGTCTATAAAAGCATCGGATGTTCAGATGATGACCGACACTGTGCGTTTGCTCGTTGAGCGTATGGCGGCGGAAGATATGGCTTATCCTTTGCATCTGGGTGTAACAGAGGCCGGTAACGCCCTCGATGGCCGTATTAAATCGGCTGCAGGAATCGGTTCTTTGTTGATCGATGGTATTGGCGATACTATTCGTGTGTCCTTGTCGGAACGTCCTGAGAATGAGATACCTGTGGCGCGTAGCCTTGTTAAATATTGCGAGAGTGTCGCTGCTGCTTGTTATGCCTCGGGAGTTCAGCGTCGTTGCCGTTTTGCCGGACGTCGTCGCTCGCGTCAAATTGGAAATGTAGGTGCAAATTGTCCTGTTGCAATATGGGGCGATAGCGAATCGGCTGATTTGACAGGAGTTGATATCTTGGAAGCAAAAGGCGGCGAAGGATTGGCGAAAGTGCGTGATGAATTGCAACAATTGGTTGTAAACAAAGATGATAGCCCGAAAGTTGTAGTGCTGTCATATGACGACATAACCGACCGCGACGAACTTATTCTTGCCGCGAGTGTCGATTTGGGTAGCCTTTTACTTGAAGGTTATCGCGATGGCGTAGGCGTTCGTTCGCATTTGTTGTCGGCAGAAGAAGCTGCCGATTTGTGCCGTCGTATTGTTCAGGCATGTGGCTTGGCGCGTTATCGTGCTGAAATAGTAGCGTGCCCCGGTTGCGGTCGTACACTTTTCGACCTCCCCGATGTGTTGGAAGATATTAAAGCGCGTTTCGGACATTTGGCACACTTGAAAATTGCCGTTATGGGATGTATTGTAAACGGTCCCGGCGAGATGGCAGGCGCCGACTATGGTTATGTCGGCGGAGCAAAGGGTAAAGTAAGTCTTTACCGCGGCACGGATTGTATAGAAAAAAACATACCCCAAGCCGATGCTCCTGATATGCTCGAAAAGATTATCCGTAACGATGGCGAATGGGTAGATGCTAAATGAATAAAGTCGCAGAACCACAGATAATTACCCTCCCTAACGGCCTAAGATTGGTTCACATCCATCGTCCCGGTGTTTTTGCCGGAATCTTTGGCGTAACCGTAGGGGTGGGAAGTGCTGCCGAAGAGGTGAATCAATATGGCTTGGCTCACCTGGTAGAGCATAATATATTTAAAGGCACGACACATCGCCGCTCGTGGCAGATTACAAATCGTATCGAGAGTGACGGTGGCGAGTTAAATGCTTTTACGAGCAAAGAAGAAACAACCATATACGCGATTTTCCCGAAAGGAAACCCGCGAAAACCAATTGAACTGATAGCGGATTTGGCTATTAACTCAAACTTTCCCGAGCGAGAGCTTGAAAAAGAACGCGAAGTAGTGATCGATGAAATTTATTCGTACCGCGACACGCCGATGGATGCCGTGTATGATGATTTCGAAGATATGGTTTTTGCTCGATCTCCTTTGGGACACAATATTTTAGGTAGTCCTGAAAGTGTTCGCGCACTGGGTAGTGCTGACTGTCAAAATTTTGTTAATCAGTATTATACCGTATCGAATTCAGTTCTATTTTATTCCGGCCCGGATAGTGCAGATAGGGTGAGCCGTATAGCGGCGACATACTTTGCAACGATGCCTGTCGGTTCTCCTATTGTTAGACGCGAGGCACAGTATATTTCAACCTCGAATAGTATCGCCGTTGAGGGCTTGCATCAAAGTCATAGCTTGTTAGGTATCCCTGTCGGCTCGATATATGACGATAGCCGTTTTGGCGATGCTTTATTCTGCAATATGCTGGGCGGTCCGGGAATGAATTCGCTACTAAACGTTGAATTGCGCGAGCGTCGTGGCTTGGTCTATACCGTGGAATCTTCGATAACACGCTTTGCTTCAACGGGATTGATGACGGTGTATTTCGGTTGCGATGCCGAAGATACAACGCGTTGTCGCAATTTGGTTAAAACGACGTCGACAAAATTAGCCGAGATGGATGAAGCGAAGTTAAAACGTGTTATCACGAAGGCTAAAAAACAGTATTGCGGTCAGCTGGCGATAGCGTCGGAGAATAACGAAAATAGAATAATGAATGCGTCGCGAGCAGTGTTGTTCAATGGTACTATCGCCGACGAAGAATATATACGAAGTCAGATTGAGGCTGTTAATAGCGATTTTATACGTCAACGCGCTGCACAGCTGGCAAATGCTGATTTCTTGATTTACCATCCTTGATTATGAAAGCCGTTTTTCGTCTATTGTTTTCTGTGTTAATGTTAAGCGCTGTTGTTGCTTGTTCAACTAGCGCGGAGAAGAATAAAATTGCCCTTGCGGCAGAACAAATGCAGTCAGAGTTACCTATCGACCTCGGACAGGGCATTGTTTTGGCGACGATAGATTATGATGTTGATGCTAAAACACTGGAGCTCAACTATGATTGTGACGAAAAACTGATACACGTTGATGGACTTATCTCTGTTCGCGATGCACAAAAACGATTTCTGACTAATTTGATGGCCTCGGGGGGTGGAGAGGAGTTTCTAAATATGCTCGTCGAAGATAATTCTAGCGTAAAGTTTTGTTATAAAGGTCTTTTGACGGGGAAATATGGAGAAATAACCTTCTCGCCGGAAGAGTTGCAAACCATTTCGGTGCGTAATGCAAACGTCAACGATGAACGCCGCCAGCTAGCTGATATCGTGGCGATTACGAATGCGCAGTGTCCTGTGGAGTTTGACGGAGAGGATATGATTTTGGAGCAAGCGACTTGCGCCGGGCATTTTATTTGCTTTTCGGTAAAATATAATTCCGATAAATATAATTTGGTAGAGCGGTTTGACGACTTCCGTTCGTCGCTAGTCGAAGGCGCACGTCAGGAATTAAACGACGAAACAAGCGAATTGCAGCGCCGTTTGATGCACAATCTTGGAATAGGCTATCGCTACAATTTCGTGCCAACAGACTCGTCGAGAACGATTGTTATCGAAATCCCCGCGGCAGAGCTGTTTTAGTTTTCGTTTGCAGCGGAGAGGCGCATATGTAGCTGCTCGCTTAGGTTGTCTGTAGATTTTAATTCTAATTTTTTGCGCATATTAGCGCGTTGACTATTGATATTTGATATTGATTTGTTGAGTATCAAACTGATTTCACCGAGCTTTTTGTCTTGCAAAATGAGGCGACAGATTTCTCGTTCCGACGGAGTGAAGTCCGGAAAGACGCGTTCTATGATGTTTAGATCGGTTTTTCGTGCTTTTATATAGTTCGAAACGTTTGTGAGAAGATTGTGACGTGACTTTTTGTCGAGAGTGTTGAGCAAAACACGTGTGTCGTCATCGGAATATTTGTCGGAAGCAAGTGTTATATAGGCTTTTACATCGTTTTTCTTCACTCGCAATATACTAAGCAACTCAGCTTCGCCCTGGCGCAGTTCTTTGTTTTCGTTCTCGAGCCGCTTCGACGTGCCGGTAACATACACCCCGACGGTGCCGACAAAGGTATAGGATAAGGTAAATACCATAATAAAACTTTGTAAAATTTCGTCCTCGCAGATTATGCAACACGCTATGTAGGTCAAAATTGTCGTTATGCCGAGGAAAATTGTGTTCCACTTAAGGTATGCCGCCATCGATACCATTGTGTTTAGCGTCAGTAGAACCATGTTGGCGAGAATAAGAGCTTTATAGTATTCTGTATTTTGTAGGCGCTATAAATCATTTCCGAACTAATGATTAATTGCCCTATATCGGTGTAGTTACTTAAGCATACTCGTATTGATGTTTTACGCTTAAGGTAAAGATACATTATTATGCTGCCACCGATTATTTGTATGCCGTGGGTGTAGTTGAAAAAGTCGTCAGTCGGCTCGGTTATTCCAAATAAATTAGCAAGAATACCAAGAAGAGTTATAGGTATGTAGCATATGAGAAGGAACGAAAGTCGTTGACGATCGATGACGGTGTTCTCTCGCGCACGAATAGACTTCAATGTGCGATTCCATAGCTCAATTAGATTGAAAGAACTCATTTAAAGGACCTTTGACTAAATTTGACCTACAAATTTAAAAATAAATTTTTAAATTGACCACATTTGACTATATTTAAATTTGACCCTAAATTTAAGAAGAGCTAAATTTGCGATAATAAAATTAGGACATTACGATACTTGGATTTTGATGGGGGAAGATTCTGTCATTATTATTTCTCTCACGCTCGAAAACCTATGATCATGACATAACCAATTTGCAGGATGTATATATATGAGCGAATGAGATTGCATTAAAAAAAGCTAATACGATATATACCCGACTTCAGAAATGAGGTCGGGTATTTTTACGTTCTGGAGGCGGATTAGTAATATGTGATCAAAATGGTTGAGTTTAATAATTGTCAAAATTGCAAATTATATAGGTACTATGTATTGCATAGTACTAGAAAACTATATAAATTTGCAGCGTGAAACAAAACAGATCCCTCTATAATCTACAATCGAACAAGTTATGAATATCGAAAATTTAAAAACACAAATGCGTAAAGGGATGCTTGAGTTTTGTGTGCTTCTCTTACTAAAACAAGGCGATGCATATGCGTCGGAGTTGATAACGAAGCTCAAGGAAGCGCACTTAATAGTGATGGAAGGCACTTTGTATCCTTTGCTCACCCGTTTAAAGAATGACGGATTGTTGAGCTATCGATGGGAAGAGTCAACCTCCGGGCCTCCTCGTAAATATTACAGCTTAACAACAGAAGGCGAAGACTTTTTGACGCAACTGCAGGCGTCATGGGACGAAATCGCACACACCGTAAATCATCTGCAGAAACAAATACCACAAACACCAAAAATTAACGACTAATGAAACGTTCTTTTTCAGCCAATATTGATGGTCAAATATTTTATATTGACGAAGATGCTTTTAATCTGTTGAGTAGCTATCTTGAGCAATTGCGATTGACATTTCACGGAACCGAAGGCCAAGAAATTGTGTCAGATATCGAAAGCCGTATTCGCGAATTGTTCCAAGAACGTAATGAATCAGGCATGAGTGTAATTACGATTGCAGATGTAAGCAAAGTAATAGAGACAATGGGCAGCCCGGAAGCCCTTGGTGGTAATGAAGAAGAGCCCGGAGCAGTACCACCTCCGATTCCTGAAGATGCTCAAGAACAACAACAACAACAACAACAACCGTTTATATCATTCAATATGCCCGGCTCAAAAAAATTGTTTTGTAACGAGCAAAACAAAGTATTCGGCGGTGTATTCGGCGGGCTTGCAACTTATCTCGGTTGGAATGCCAATATTATGCGAATTCTATATGTCGTGCTAATGTTCTTTACATATTTCTGGCCATTGATTCTTCTATATATGTTGGCATGGATGATCATTCCCGTAGCCAAAACACCTACTCAGCGTTTGCAAATGAACGGCGAGCCGGTGAATGTTGACACTTTAGGCCAAGCTGTAATTGCAACAGAAGTACAACAAAATTCTAACGGCGGATTTTGTAATGGACTGTTCTCTCTGATAGGCCGTAGCTTGATGGGCTTACTTGGTTTTATTAGCTCGGCGATTATGCTCGGATGTCTGGTGGCTTTCTTGTCGTTACTTGCCGGTGTTATCGCTTTTCTTGTTGCCGATAGTACCACAATATTATCGGTAATGGATTTGATGAATTTCCAACATTTATGGCCCGGTTTGATTGGTACACTTGCCGGTTTTGGTGCAGGTATATTAGTGTCAGGCTTGATCTCGTGGTCGGCATTATCGGTAGCTTTTAATTTAAAAAATTTCGGAAAAAAGTTTGTCATCTCAGTAATTGTAATAGCCATAATGCTCGTCTTAGCTGCTTTAGTGCTCGTCTCGATAGGAATGACACTATAATAACATATATCACCTCTGCACAAAACACAGGGCACCGGAAATACAAATGTTTCTAGGTGCCCTTTTAATTAAAAATATTGCTATACGATAAAAGTAAGATAGTGCAATAACGTATGGCTCGAACGCTGAATTTACGGTATTCTAGTCTTCTTTTTCAAGTTAAAGCCCCCATAGTCAAAAAGCGATGGCTGTGGTGGTGCTCCGGAAGCCTCGGAAAGAATGATTTACCATTCCTTTTCGTGGTTATTGGACAGGCTGTAGAAGTCAATGTAGTACATAGAGGTAATTCAGACCATTGTTGCCAGCCTGGGAAAGCTCCATTGGCGTTTCAGTCCCCTCTGCATGACCATGAGTAGCAGATTTGCGATTAGTGTTACCCGGATTTGAATCTTGATGGCGTTGGCGCTCTCGCCACAGATGTATTTAAGTGGAAAATTCTGTTTCATCTGCTTGAACAGTAGCACTATTTCCCATCTCTTACGGTATATCGCAATGATTTCCTCGGGGTCGGACTCCATATCGTTGGTCAGAAGCGATATCGGTTTACGCTTTTTGACATCCACTTAAGTGATAATGCGCGATTTGTGACGGATTGTCTAACCGCTTTTAAGTAGCTTGACAAATTCAACATTTTGTATCCTTACTTCCATCAGTCCTTTAAAAGTTTGATACATAGTGTCTGACAGTTTGTTGTATTTCAGGTTCTCTTTCTTTTGGGTAACGTATATCACACCACGATGTGTAAGCTGCCGAACTTTTCATAGTCGATATACGTGCGATCCATTGCCATTACGTCGCCTGTACTAAATGTCGCAGGTTTGAGCATAAAGGAGTCATATGTTGCTGCCGAGGTGAACTTTAATCATACGGCACACCTTCGTTGGCATGAATAACTGTATGTACCTTAATGCCACCTTTCTATTTCCACTCCCTTGTAAAGCAGGTTTGAGAATAATGTTATTGTGGTCGAATCGATGATTTGTAGCCGTTTCATCCATTATGATGTCTTACGGCTGTGCGAGGAAAGAATATGACGGTATTTGACGTATAAATCACGATATAAGGCCTCGTTTATAGCTTCTGAACGCCTTTTGTTGGCATCCGAGTGTGTGCTGCGCCCTATTTTGTAAGTTATACTTATGTGTGCCTGCTTGCGCGTCTCGGCAAGCGAACTGGCTATTATCTCCCGTAATGAGTCTAAACGCATTATCACGGTATAGAGCATCACCACAAGACAAATCCAACAGTTGAACCGTTTGGTATACTGATCACCACCGTTTTATTAACTGAACTAAAGAATCTCCCACTTGTCAAGCAATTTTATCACCTGACTATAGAGCGGCTTTCCGTTAAAATGACTATTTCTGCGCATTGTTATTTAGTATTGTTTGGCGACAGCAAAATAACCCAAAAGGACTGAATCCTAGAAATGGCTATCGACTTTTCTCGCTTATTTTGCAAGAAGCAGTCCTAATTTTGTCTTGAGCTAAAAATTTTATCGGACAGCAATATATTTTAATACACCAAA
>CAZFGV010000037.1:0-13459 GCA_964518705.1 uncultured Bacteroides sp. | reverse complement strand
TAAACCGCGCAGCATTTTTTCGGACGGATACATTACAACCAAATATCAATAAAAAACCCGGACGCTTGAAAGCGCCCGGGTTAATATGTAGAATGTGAATTCTATCGATTATTCAGCGTCGTTAGTAGCTACACCCCACTGCTGTTGAGCAAGGCGTACATAGTTGTTGTAACGCCACTGAGCGTTAGCCTTAGCAGCTGCGAAGAGTTCGGCAGCTTCTGCGGGATATTGCTTCAATACTGTAGCATATCGAACCTCGCCCATGAGGAACTGTTCGAAGAGGTCCCAGTTAGGCACTTTGCTGTCGAGGCTGAAGGGGTTCTTGCCTTCTTCTTCGAGAGCGGGGTTGTAGCGCCAGAGGTGCCAGTAACCACATTCAACAGCACGCTGTTCTTCTTCCTGAGAGTGACCCATACCGGCTTTGATACCGTGGTTGATACAGGGAGCGTAAGCGATGATGAGAGAAGGACCGTCGTAAGCTTCAGCTTCGCGGATAGCCTTGAGAGTCTGAGCTTGGTCAGCACCCATAGCGATCTGAGCTACATATACATAGCCATAAGTAGAAGCGATGAGGCCGAGGTCTTTCTTACGGATACGCTTGCCGGCACTTGCGAACTTAGCGATAGCACCAAGAGGAGTAGCCTTAGACGACTGACCACCGGTGTTAGAGTAAACTTCAGTGTCGACAACGAGAACGTTAACGTTTTCACCCGAAGCGAGTACGTGGTCAAGACCGCCGAAGCCGATATCGTAAGCAGCACCGTCACCAGCGATGATCCACTGAGAACGAGCAGCGATGAAGTTGCGGAGGTCGAGAAGAGCGTTGCAGCAGTCGCAAGCACAAGCTTCGCAGAGAGGAACGATCTTATCTGCAACTTCGCGAGTAACGCCGGCGCTGTGAGGAGCGTCGAGCCACTGCTGTGCAAGAGCCTTGATTTCTTCTGAGCACTTATCGCAAGAGAGGAGGGCTGTCATCTTCTGAGCAACACGGTCGCGGAGCTTGCGTGTAGCGATCTTCATACCGAGGCCGAATTCAGCGAAGTCTTCGAAGAGAGAGTTCGCCCATGCAGGACCTTGACCCTTAGCATTGGTGGTGTAAGGAGTTGAAGGAACAGAGCCTGAGTAGATAGAAGAACAGCCGGTAGCATTAGCAACCATTTCGTGGTCACCGAAGAGCTGGCTGATAAGTTTAACGTAAGGAGTTTCACCGCAACCAGAGCAAGCGCCTGAGAATTCGAAGTAAGGCTGAGCGAACTGGCTATTCTTAACATTGAGTTTCACGTCAACAAGGTCAGCCTTGTTAGAAACGTGTTCGATGCAGTAAGTCCAGTCGTCTTGCTTAGCGATCTGAGTTTCGAGGGGCTTCATTTCGAGAGCCTTCACGCCCTTCTTGCCGGGACAAACAGCAACACAGTTGCCGCAACCGAGACAGTCGAGAACGTCAACAGCCTGAATGAAGTGTAGACCCTTCATTGTAGGACCGAGAGCGGGGATTGTACCTTCAGCGCCACAGGGAACACCGGCAACTTCTTCGTCGTTAAGAACGAAGGGACGGATAGCAGCGTGAGGACAAACGTAAGCACACTTGTTACACTGGATACAGTTTTCTTCGAGCCATTCGGGAACGAAAGCAGCAACGCCACGTTTTTCGTAAGCTGCAGTACCCTGCTGCCATGTACCGTCGGGGTTAGCGATGAAGTCTGAAACTTTGAGAAGGTCACCGTTCTGTGCGTTGATAGGACGAACGATGTTGTTGATGAATTCGGGGTCGTTGTTAGGTTCAACGGCATCGTCTTCGAGGTTAGCCCAAGCGGGATCAACAGCGAGGGTGTGGTATTCACCACCGCGGTCAACAGCCTGGTTGTTCTTATCAACAACGTCCTGACCCTTCTTACCGTAGCTCTTAACGATGAATTTCTTCATCTGTTCGATAGCGAGGTCTACGGGGATAACTTCAGTGATACGGAAGAATGCACTTTGGAGGATGGTATTGGTGCGGTTACCAAGGCCGATTTCCTGAGCAATCTTTGTAGCGTTGATATAGTAAACAGTGATATTGTGCTGAGCGAAATAACGCTTAACGGCGTTGGGGAGGTGCTTAGCGAGTTCTTCGCCTTCCCAGATAGTGTTGAGAAGGAATGTACCGCCATCACGAAGGCCACGAGTTACGTCGTACATACGGAGGTATGCCTGAACGTGGCAAGCTACGAAGTTAGGAGTGTTAACCAAGTATGTAGAACGGATGGGGTTGTCGCCGAAACGGAGGTGTGAGCAAGTGAAACCGCCTGATTTCTTTGAGTCGTAAGCGAAGTAAGCCTGGCAATACTTGTTAGTATTTTCACCGATAATCTTCACCGAGTTCTTGTTAGCACCAACAGTACCGTCAGCGCCGAGGCCGAAGAACTTAGCTTCGTAAGTAGCAGCGTCGCCAAGAGCGAGTTCGGGAAGGAGGGGAAGAGAAGTGAAGGTTACGTCGTCAACGATACCGAGAGTGAAGTGATCTTTGGGTTCGGGCAATGCGAGGTTTTCGTAAACGGCGAGAATCTGCGCAGGAGTAGTATCCTTAGAAGCCAAACCATAGCGACCGCCCACGATAACGGGAGCGTCAGCCTTGCCATAGAAGCATTCTTTAACGTCGAGGTAAAGGGGTTCGCCGTTAGCACCGGGTTCTTTTGTACGGTCAAGGACAGCGATACGCTTAGCAGTCGCAGGGATAGCAGCGAGGAAGTGCTTAGCAGAGAAGGGACGGTAAAGGTGAACAGAAACCAAACCGACTTTTTCGCCTTTAGCAACGAGGTAATCGATAGCTTCTTGGATAGCCTGAGTAGCCGAGCCCATAGCGATGATAACGCGTTCAGCGTCAGCAGCACCATAGTAGTTGAAGAGGTGATATTCACGGCCTGTGATCTTAGAGATTTCAGCCATGTAGTTTTCAACGATTTCAGGCACAGCTTCGTAGTGCTTGTTGCAAGCTTCACGATGCTGGAAGAATACGTCGCCGTTTTCAGCCATACCGCGAGCTACGGGAGCGTCGGGTGTGAGCGCACGCTTGCGGAAAGCAGCGAGGGCGTCGCGATCAAGAAGGGGAGCGAGGGCTTCCTGCTCCATAACTTCGATTTTCTGAATTTCGTGAGAAGTACGGAAACCGTCGAAGAAGTTCACAAAAGGAACGCTAGCTTTGAGGGCTGCGAGGTGAGCAACACCTGCGAGGTCCATAACTTCTTGAACAGAACCTTCAGCGAGCATAGCGAAGCCGGTCTGACGAACAGACATAACGTCTTGGTGGTCACCGAAGATAGAAAGAGCATGCGAAGCGAGAGTACGAGCCGAAACATGGAAAACGGTGGGAAGAAGCTCACCGGCAATCTTGTACATGTTAGGGATCATCAACAAAAGGCCTTGCGATGCAGTGTAGGTAGTAGTGAGCGCACCGGCTTGGAGTGAACCGTGAACGGCACCTGCGGCACCGCCTTCACTCTGCATTTCCTGAACCAATACAGTCTCACCGAAGATGTTCTTGCGACCGGCAGCCGCCCATTCATCGACATACTCTGCCATGGTCGACGACGGGGTAATAGGATAGATTGCAGCTACTTCAGAGAACATATAGCTCACGTGAGCCGCAGCCTGATTACCGTCGCACGTCAAGAATTTCTTTTCTTTACTCATAACGTTTGTAATCGTGTTATATAGGGAATTGATTGTAGTCTTTTTAAACTTTAGAAATTTCCGACTGCAAAGTTAACAAAAATTGCTGACATTTGTTAGCTTTGTTGTCTTAAAAATTAGTCATGATGGTATGGTTCACCACGATAAATTGTTCCGGCTCGGTAAATTTGCTCTACTATAAAAAGTCGAACAAGCTCATGCGGAAAGGTCATTTTCGACAATGACATAAGCATATCGGCGCGGTCGTACATTGCTTTGGAAAAGCCATAAGGCCCGCCGACAACAAATACTAAATTTTTCGGTAATTCAACGGCTTTGCGCTGAATAAAGGTTGAAAATTCGCGAGAGGTCAATAAACTGCCGCGCTCATCAAATAGCACTACATAATCCGCCGGAGCTATTTCTGCAAGAAAACGCTCACCCTCAAGCTCTTTCTGCTGTTCCGGATCGCGTGCGCCACGCTGTGCTTTTACATCTTGCAAATCGGTAATTGCGAAGGGCCAATAGTGACCTATTCGCGACGCATATTCGCCGATAGCTTTTGCTATTACCTTATCGCGAACGGCGCCCATATTTATGAGGCGTATTTTCATTTGTATATTATTTCAAGAAAGCTCGGCAAGCAATATAAACAATCAGCCTACCAAAAAACTGAGCAAAAAGCTCATCAGAGAAACGCACGTAGCGTTCAAAAACAAAAAAGCCACCGATAACATTAAGTTAAAGGTGGTTTTTTGTGCGCATGAAGGGACTCGAACCCCCACGTCCTAAGACATTAGATCCTAAGTCTAACGCGGCTACCAATTACGCCACATGCGCATAGAATCAAGCTGACTTCTCAGCCGGAAGTGGTGCAAAGTTAGACATTTTTTTTGAACCTACCAAAAATTTCGTGAAAATTCTGCAAAATTTTCTTTCCGGCAAATAAATTACGCATTATATATATGCTTGTTGAATTAATTTGACTATATTTGCTTTGTCAAACAACAACTAGATGAACGAAGAAGCGCTAAGTAGAATGTATCTGAAGGACACGTCCTTCCAATCGCTCATGCAGCACCGAATATTTATGGTGTTGCTCGTTGCTTCGCGCTACGATGCTTTCATCATGGAAGAGGACGGACGAGTGGAAGAACGACTATTCAACGAGTACGTATCCCTCAACCTTAACTCACCCCCGCGAGTTATACGCGTTTCGACAATGAACGAGGCTTTCGAAGCTATGCAAACAACGCCTTTCGACCTCGTCATAGCAATGCCCGGCAGCGACATCAGCGACACTTTCTCCGGCACGGCAAAAATAAAAGCTACGCACCCTACTGTTCCTATTGTCGTTCTGACTCCTTTTAGCAAAGAGGTTTCACGACGTTTGGCATTGCAAGATCTTAGCAGCGTCGACTACGTTTTCAGCTGGCTGGGAAACATGGATTTGATTCTTGCCATAATCAAGCTACTCGAAGACAAACTAAACGCCAACGACATTTCCGACGCCGGCGTGCAGATGATAATGGTTGTCGAAGATTCAATACGCTTCTACTCGTCAGTATTGCCGCATATTTACAAATTTCTGCTAAAGCAATCAAAGGACTTCAGCACCGAAGCCCTCAATCCGCACGAGCAGATGCTGCGCATGCGCGGACGTCCAAAAGTTATGCTTGCCCGCAACTACGAAGAGGCAGAGGACCTTTACCGTCGCTACGGGCGTAAAATGTTGGGCGTTATCAGCGATGTTGATTTCAATCGTAACGGTGCAAGAGACAGCCAAGCCGGATTGCGATTGGCTCGGTGGATACGCAGTCAAGACGCTTTCCTTCCGATTATTATCGAATCTTCCGAAACATCTAACGCCGAAGCGACAACCGATTTTGGCGGAATATTCATCGATAAAAACTCCAAGAAGCTCCCCGTCGACCTCGAAGATGCGATAATGGATAATTTCGGTTTTGGGGATTTTATAATCCGCGACCCGTCGACGCACGAGCCGATAATGGTTATCCACAACCTCAAAGAATTGCAACGACGCATCTTTGACATTCCTGACGATGCCCTATTTTACCACGCATCACGCAAAGATATATCACGATGGCTTAATTCTCGTGCACTCTTCCCTATTGCCGATGTTATAAAGCTACATCAGTTCGCATCACCCGACGAAGCTCCGGCATTAAAGCAACTGATTTTCAAGCTCATCATCAAATATCGCAAGATGAAGAACCGCGGCGTTATTGCCGTATTTCAGAAAGAGCGCTTCGACCACTACTCCAACTTCGCACGCATCGGGCAAGGTAGCCTCGGTGGCAAAGGGCGCGGTTTGGCGTTTATCGACTCTATAATCAAGAAAAACCCCGTCTGCGACAACTTCTCAGGCGTAACAATATCTATCCCTCGCACTGTCGTGCTATGCACCGATGTGTTCGATGAATTCATGGCTAACAATCACTTGTATCCGTTAGCCTTAAGCGAAGCCTCCGACGATACAATTCTCAAGGCATTCCTCGCTGCAAAGCTACCTGAACATCTTACCGAAGATTTCCAAGCCTTGTTAGACGCTGTCGACACACCATTTGCCGTTCGCAGTTCGAGTTTATTGGAAGACTCACATTATCAGCCGTTTGCTGGCATCTATGCCACATACATGGTGCCTTACACCTCTGATCGCGACATACGACTAAAATGGCTCGAAGATGCGATTAAGGGCGTTTACGCATCGGTTTTTTACTCGGCAAGCAAAACATACATGACAGCTACGAGTAACGTCATCGACCAAGAAAAGATGGCTGTAATTATCCAAGAAGTGGTCGGCACAATGCACGGCGACTATTACTTCCCGTCCTTCTCCGGCACCGGACGTTCGCTCAATTACTACCCTTCCGGCAATGAACAAGCCGAAGACGGCGTTGTTGAAATGGCAATCGGCATGGGTAAATATATTGTTGACGGCGGCAGAGGCTTGCGTTTTTCGCCACACCATCCTGCTCACGTTCTGCAAACATCAACCCTCGACCTCGCCCTTCGCGACACACAAACAAAGCTATTTGCACTCAAGCCAATATCCGAGCACGACGCTTCATCATTTGCCGTAGATGTAAACGAAGGCAAAAACCTCGTTGAGTTACCCGTGCAACAGTTTGCCAACAGCGGCGCTTTAAGATATATGGTGTCGACATACGATGCCGCCAACGGTATACTTAAAGATTGCGAAGACGGATATGGCAGACGCGTTGTTACATTCACCAACATTTTGCGCGACAAAGCCCTTCCTGTTGCAGAAGCCCTTGACTTTATGCTTAAACAAGGTCAAGCAGCAATGCAACGCCCCGTCGAAATCGAATTCGCCGGAAATATATCGCTACAGAAGTCGAAAGACGGCATTAAAGGAAACATATATTGGCTTCAAATACGCCCTATTATCGACCGTAAAAATCTTATCGGAGACAACGTGTTGCTCCGCCCCGACAGCGATCTTATCATGCGCAGCGAAAACGCCCTTGGCAACGGACTTATCGAAGGAATACGCTCAATAGTGTACATCAAACCGTCGTCGTTCGACTCAAGCAACAATCGCCGCACAGCAGAAATTGTCAGCCGTCTTAATAAGGAATTCGCATCACGCAACGAAGGATACATTCTTATCGGTCCCGGCCGATGGGGCAGTAGCGACTCCGCGCTGGGGATACCGGTGCAATGGGCAGACATTAGCGCCGCTAGACTTATAGCAGAAGCTTCTCTTCCCGGCTACCGCATAGAGCCAAGTCAAGGCACACATTTCTTCCAAAATATAACCTCTTTCGGCGTCGGCTATTTCACTATCGACCCTTGCGCCGACAAAGGTTTTTGCGACATCGATTATCTCGACTCGCAAAAAGCAGAATACGACGACGGCATTGTCCGCATCGTTACATTCGCTACTCCTCTATCAATTGCCATCAACGGCCGCACAGGCCTCGGCATAGTTATTAAACCCGAATACACACCTGTTGAACAACTCAACCCAGACTATACAATTCAATGAGCCTGTTTAAAACAATCAAACGCGCTTTCGGCTACGACGCCGACGACGAAGAAGAAGAATACAATATCGATGATCCCGATGAAGCCATCGAGAACGAGACATCACAACCCGACACTGCCTCAGAATCAAACAACAATGCCGAGGCAATCGTAGAACCCGAACGTCCTACTGTCGACACAAACATAAAAGGACAAATATTCGAAGGCGTATTGGCGATTTTCAACCAATCCTTGCCCGACTTTTTGGCTCGTAGTGTTGATTCTGAGGCGCAGAAACGTGTTTTGGTAGAAAGTCTCGACAAATCCGTCGACGATTATCTTAACAAACTGCTCGAACAGGCCGAACAATATGCCGAGCAAAAACTTAAAAACGAAACCGATACTTCACGACGCGAAACCGAACGTCTTCGCGCCGAGATGCAACAACTCGAGCAGCAACGCACATCGTTACGCGAGCAGCAGCTTAGCGCCGATCGCCGTCGCCGCGCTCTTGCCGATAGAGTTACCGACCTCGAAGCTCAGCTCGCAAATGCCGACGCCGAACGTGAACAATTGCAACTCGAAAATAAAAGTATGCTCAACAAACTCAAAGTTGCAGATGTTCAGCCCGCCGTTGTAGAAGAAATGAGCCGACGTATCGAAGAATTGCAAGCACAATTAAACGAACGCGGCAATGCCCAAAGTGCTCCGGCATCAACAACATCGGAAAACGACAATAGCGAAGCCCTAGCAGAAGCACAACGTGCCGCTGAAGAAGCAAAAGCCGCCCTTATAGAAGCAAACAACGCAACTGAAGAAGCTAAAACAGCGCTCGAAAATGCTAATAACGAACGCTGTAAAGCTATTGAGATAGCCAACAAAGCAAATGAAGAAATTGCAACATTGAAAGCCGGTATCAACGACTTGCACGAGCAAGCCGAACTAAGCCAATCAATGTATAACGATTTGCAAAAGAAATATGCCGATGAGCGCACTGCCCGCCAAGAGCTCGAAACGCAATTAGACGAAGCCAAAAAGGTGATAGAGCAAATCAACGAAATGCAAGAGCAGTTCAAGCAGGTAGAAACACTTATCCGCAAACGCGACGAACGCATCGAAAAGCTCAAAGCCGGCAATAAACGTCTCCGCGACGACCTCAATGCCACCAAAGCTCGCTTGGCGTCTATGGACGAAGCCAATCTCTTCGGCTACGCACAAACAGAAGCCACCGAGCCCACCAAAGCTCCCGACCCGCTTCCACAGCTTGAGGACGATTTTGAAATGCCCGATTGGTTTGCTTGCGAGCCCGATAGCAATGCTCCTAATCTTCGCGCCGACGACCAACCTTTCGGATACACCGAACCGGCTAAGAAACCCCGAAAACCCGATTCTGACGCTCAAATGTCTTTATTCTGAGTAAACAAGAGATGCAATACATTAGTACAAATTCTCTATCAAAGTCAGTAAGTCTTTCCGAGGCCGTGAATTGTTGCGTGGCACCGGACGGTGGCATGTATATGCCCGTATCGATTCCCGTTATCCCGCGCGCGTTCTTTAATAATATAGGCGATATGGATTTGCGAGACATCGCTTATATTGTTGCAACAGCCTTCTTTGGCGACGAAATAGCGGCAAGCACTCTCAAAAATATCGTCGACGAATCGTTCAATTTCGATGCCCCTATGCGACAGTTCGACAAGGACACATACATCCTCGAACTTTTCCACGGCCCGACATTAACATTCAAAGACTACGGCGCTCGATTTATGGCTCGTCTGATGCGTGCGCTGGACAAATCGGCAATAAAACGCAACGTTTTGGTAGCGACAACAGGTAACACCGGCGCCGCTGCGGCAAATGGTCTTTACAGGCTCAAAGACATCACCGTCAGCGTACTTTACCCGCGAGGGCAACTATCAAACGTGCAAAAGCACCAGCTAACAGCCTTGGGAGAAAATATTTACCCCATAGAAATTGCAGGTTCGATAGAAGATTGTAAGGCGCTAATACAAAAAGCAATAACAGATCCAAAACTATCGTCATACAATCTCACCGGAGCAAACTCCATCAACGTTGCACGCCTAATACCGCAAATAAGTTTCTCGCTATATGCTTATTCGCAACTGCGTTCGCTTGAGCATAAAAATGCAGACAAAGCAATTTACTATATCCCATCGGGCAACCTCAGCAACGTTGTAGCAACAGCAATGGCAAAACACATGGGTATGCCATGCGGAAAAATTGTAGGAGCGACGGCAATAAACAATCAATTATCCCCCCTCCTCAGCGGCACCCCCACCGCCCCACACCAACCGCAACATAGTTTGGCACCTTCGATAGACATGGCTATACCATCAGGTTGGCCACGTTTGTTACAACTATACAAAGGCAATCTTGCTGCTATGCAACAAGACATCAACGCCGGAGCCTTCATTAATGACGCTACCATCGGAGAAACCATAAACCACCTCCGCGAAAAATACGGCTACACCCTCGACCCACATGGCGCTGTGGCGTATGCTACAGCAATGACACAAGAGTCGAACAGCTGCCCCAAAATAGTATTTGCAACAGGACATCCCGCCAAGCAGCTCGACATCATGACACACCTGACCGGCAGCGCTATCGAGATGCCATTGCAACTAACTAAATTTATGACAGTAAAACGCTCTCCTATAATAATACCGCCGACACTTCCGGCACTGAGAAAACACTTAAATTCAATCAATTAAAACACAACAATTATGGCAAACAAACGCACCCTCAAAAAACTCATACAGAACACCTGCGGTTCATTGGCACTCGACATGGTCATGGCAGGCGAATGCTTCAACCAAATCAACAACGAAGACATCGAAAACGTAGTAGTAGAATGTGGCCGTCTACAGGTACGCACCATCGGCCGTCTTGCAGTAAGCTTCGACCGCTCACGCAAAGAATTCGCCGACGCTCACGCTTACAAAGAAGCTCGTCACCAGTATTTCCGCAAAGCATACACAGCCCTACTCGACCA
Organism: uncultured Bacteroides sp.; assembly: GCA_964518705.1. GTDB lineage: Bacteria > Bacteroidota > Bacteroidia > Bacteroidales > Muribaculaceae > CAG-873. The sequence continues at coordinate 2,787 of CAZFGV010000037.1, read as the reverse complement.
GTTCAACAAAGAAGTTGCACAAATCGTAGCGCAAATGAATAAAGCCCTTCCCGACGAAGTTCGCGAAGCGCTCAAGAAGATTGCTGCTCAATGAAAAAGTTGGCAGCATGGCTGCTAAAAGCCGCCGGATGGACGATTACGTCAACCGTGCCGGATTATGACAAATGCATAATCTGCGTTGCGCCACATACCAGCAACTGGGATTTTATCATCGGAAAACTCGTATATGCCTCACTTGGACGCAAAGCGGGATTCTTGATGAAAGAATCATGGTTTGTGTGGCCTTTGGGCTATTTCTTTCGAGCTATCGGAGGCATCGCTGTTCCGCGTCGGACTCACAAGAACTCTCTTACAGATGTGCTCGTTGAAAAATTCAACAACACCCCACGCCTTACATTAGCAATCACCCCCGAAGGCACACGCTCGCGTAATGCCAAATGGCATACCGGCTTTTTACGTATCGCACGCGACGCTAAAGACGTACATATCGTCCTCGGCGCTATCGACTTCGCCACCAAGCACGTTCACCTCGAACGCACATTCACTCCTAGCGGCGACCTCGAGGCTGACATGATTGCCGTCAAAGAATACTACAAACCCTTTAGCGGCAAATATCCCGACAAATTCACCACCGAATGATACACATACACAACAATCTTCGAGTGGCTGTTCTACCCCTCGACATACAGAAGGGCGACAAAGACGCCAATATCCGCGCCGTGGCCGCTGCTTTCGAGCAGTTGCCCGATGGCACGGATATTGTCGTGCTGCCGGAACTCTTCTCTACCGGCTTTTCTAATGATGCCGAAAATTTAAAAGAATGGGCTGAACGAAACACCGAATCAACTATCGACTTCATCAAATCTCTCGCAACTCGTTATTCTACCGCTATTGCCGGCAGCTTCTTGGCATCAACACCGCCACATATCTATAACCGCGCATTTTTCATCGAACCCGGCGGCGAAGAAACATACTACGACAAGCGTCACCTATTCTCACAAAGTGCCGAAACAACGCTTCTACATCCCGGAGAGCAACGTATGCCCATCGTGCGATTCCGCGGGTGGGACATATCTATGATAATATGCTACGATCTGCGCTTCCCCGTATGGTGTCGCACTCGACATAACGACTACGAACTGCTCCTCGTGCCCGCAAACTGGCCCGACGCTCGACGTTATGCTTACGAACACTTGCTTATAGCTCGTGCTATCGAAAACCAATGCTGCGTCGTGGGCGCTAACAGAGGCGGTGGCGATGCGTTTGGCAATTACGACAACATGGCTATGATTTTCGACGAACAAGGCAAACCCGTTGATTATCGCCTCGAGAACTGTCCTTTCATTATTGCCGACCTCAGCCACAAAAAACTCGCAGACTATCGTAATAACTTCCCCGTCGCTAACGATGCCGACGATTTTGACATATACAGATGAATCATACTGTCACTCTTTCTCAACTCATAACACGTCTTGCAACAGTAAGCGACGTTGACACTAACACAGCTCGCCGATTCTTGCAAGCTTTCTTTCATACGCTTAGCGACAGCATTGAACAAACAGGTAGCGTATCTATTAAAGGTATCGGAACATTTACAGCTCACGAAGACCCCGCTACAGGCAGAACTACTGTTTCTTTTGCTCCTGACAAAAACGTTGCCGAAGAACTAAATCGGCCTTTTGAAATGTTCGAAGCCGTTGAACTTGCCGATAACGTCGACTTCTCTGAAGCCGATGAATTTACCCTAAACACTCAGCCCGACACAGACAATTCTGCGGCTAACAATAACGACGAAAGCAACAACACCGAAGACGAACTAAACAACTTCGCACCTATAGAGCCAATATACACTGCCGTTCCCGAAGTTCAAACACCGGTAACAACGGCTAATGTTGCCGACGATGCAAAAACACCCGAAGCAGACAAGATTATAAATCCGGAGCCCGAAGAAGAAAACAATACAATAATCGAAAACGCCAACGACGTTTCCGATGAGCAAACCGATGTCAACGAAGAAGCAGCCCCCGTTGCTTCCGAAGAACCTGACGACTCCGATGAAGAACCAGACAACACAATAGAACCATCTCAGTCGACCAATAAACGCCTTTGGATATGGGCCGGTGGCATCATTGCCGTGGTGGCTATTATTGCTTACATCACCGCAGTCATTCTAACACCCATCAACTCTTATGAAGATGAAGAGACTTTGGCAGACACAACAAGCTTCACCATACAAACAATCACCGTCGACGAACTAAACGCCAACAAAGCCGAAGCGGCTACGGCAGAAAACACAGTGCAAGAAGCAAAAGTTGTAGAAACTCCCAAAGAAGCACCCGCAACAGTCAAAGCCGAGCCCGTATACGACACCGTTGAAATCAGTCTCATCAGACTTGCCAAGAAGCATTACGACGAACCTTCGTTCTGGGTATACATCTACGAAGCGAATACAGACATCATTACCAACCCGAACCGTATTCGCCCCGGCACTCGCGTACTTATTCCAAACCGCGAAACATTCCCCGGCAAAGACAAAAACGAAGCTCGCGAGATTGCCAAGAAAAAACAAGGTGAAATTCTTTCAAAATTTTAATTACCATAAACATTTAACACTTAGGTAGTTACATATTTTAACAGAATTTTCTTCAAAAAAAGTGCATAAAAAATTTGCACAGTCCAAAAATAGTCCGTAACTTTGCAGCGCAAAAGGGAAAAACAACCCACTGCAAAGATGGTGCCATAGCTCAGTTGGTAGAGCAAAGGACTGAAAATCCTTGTGTCCCCGGT
>CAZFGV010000036.1:0-13522 GCA_964518705.1 uncultured Bacteroides sp. | reverse complement strand
TGTGCCCAGAACAGGACTCGAACCTGCATGCCTCTCGGCACTCGCACCTGAAACGAGCGCGTCTACCATTCCGCCACCTGGGCTTTTTATTCGGGTGACATTTTATTTTGCAAAGTTAGTAACTTTTTTTTTCTTAGCAATAGGTTTTCGGCGATTTTTTTGCTACTTTTGTTGAAAATTTGTGGCGTTCTACACGCTATTTGAGACAACTAACAATAAATCAATTTGATATGGAAATTTTGAAATCCGGCATGCCTATTGGTCTTTGCAGCGACCATGCCGGTGTCGAGCTTAAAAATGTAATTGCCGGATACCTTGAATCAAAAGGTATTAAGACTGTTGATTTTGGCACAAAGAGTACAGATAGCTGTGATTATCCTGATTATGCTCATCCTTGCGCACTCGCAGTAGAAGGAGGCGAGGTATATCCCGCAATCGCATTGTGCGGCACCGGCAACGGCATCAGCATGACCCTTAACAAGCATCAGGGCATCCGCGCAGCGTTGTGCTGGCAGCCCGAGTTGGCTCAGTTGGCTCGCGCACACAATGATGCTAACGTTCTTGTTCTTCCCGCTCGTTTTATTGAACCTGAAGTTGCATTGGCAGTCGTTGATGCTTTCCTTAGCACTCCTTTTGACGGTGGCAGACATCAGCGTCGCATTGACAAAATTTCTAAATGGTAAGCTAGCGGAATGAATATAACGCATTTGTTATCCGCATTTTGCATTGCGGGAGCATTGTCTTTTGGTGCATGCACAAATGCATCAAGCGATAATAAGCTTGTTATTCTGCACACTAACGATACTCATTCACAAATAGAGCCAGACCGCAACAATCTTGGCGGCATAATGCGGCGTATGGCTGTTATTGACAGTATTCGTCGCGTTGACTCTAATGTGCTTGTTGTTGACGCCGGTGATGTCGTTCAAGGCACTCTATATTTCTATTTATATGGAGGTAAAGTTGAGCAAGAGTTGCTCAATGCTATGGGTGTTGATATTCGCATATTAGGCAATCATGAGTTTGACAATGGTATTGATTCATTAGCATCTGTTCTTCGAGCGAGTACAGCCGAAAAGATATCGTCAAACTATGTGCTTGATGCAACACCTTTATCCGCCCAATTCGTCCCCTACTCTATTCGCACCGTTGGGGATAAACGCGTCGGCTTTATCGGCATCTATCTTGACCCTGACGGTATTATTTCTAAGGGAAATTATGATGGTCTGGAATTTTCACCTATCGTTGAGACGGCCAATAGCTATGCTCAACAGCTCCGCGAGGACGAGCATGTAGATTATGTTGTTGCATTAACACATATCGGCTACGCACCCTCCGGACTTGTTGGTGATTCGATATTGGCACACAATTCGCGTGGAATTGATGTTATTATTGGCGGACATAGCCATGACGAAATTGATCCTACGACAGAAATAGGCTATCGCCGTTCCCATATGCAAAATCTTGACGGCCGCCCAGTATTGGTTGTGCAGACAGGTAAAGCCGGACGCAAATTAGGCAAAATTGAAATCGACCTAGATAGTTTGAACTCATATCCATCATATGAGCTAATAACCATCGACAGCCGCTACGATAATTACTCGAACTCCAAAATCGAAGCAATTATCAACAAATACAACAACGGCATTGATTCATTAATGCACCATCGCGTTGGCTATACCGAACATGCCTTAGCTCAAGATTGTCAAGAGTTGCATAACTTCTTCGCAGATTTTGTGTTCTCTCAAGGCGCAAAGTTGGCAAAGAATGTCGATTTATCAATCACTAACAAGGGCGGCATTCGCACATCACTTCCCGAAGGCGATGTTTCCGAGGGCGATATTATTAATATGTTACCGTTCCGAAACTATCTTACCATCATAGATATTAAAGGTGAAGATTTAAAAGAAGCTTTCGAAGTAATGGCACGACGTCTTGGCGACGACGTAAGTTCGAACGTACATGTCACATACAGTTCTTGTAGCAAAGGCGATGCTACCGTTCTTGAAATTCTTATCAACGGCAAGCCCCTGGATGAAAACCGCACCTACCGTGTCGCTACAATCGATTACCTTGCCAAGGGCGGAGATTATATGACCCCGCTCACCCGCGCCACTATCGTTACACAAAGCAAAAATGCGATATTTGACGATTTGTTGAATTATCTCACCACCGGAGACGGCGCAAATAAACCTATTAGTGCATCTTCCGACTCGCACTGGACTCGTAAATAAAATTAGCCGCCGGAGTTACTTCGGCGGCTATATACTTTCTTATTCTAACACCACATGCCTAAAATTTTAAAACAACTATCAGTAATAGCCATAGCAAGTTTGCCCTTTCTTGCATCAGCCATTACACCCAATATAGAACGAGCAAACAAAGATGCCGCGACACGATGGGCTGATTCTGTATACAATACACTTACGGAACGTCAACGCGTCGCTCAACTTTATTTTCCTAAGGCTATTCCCACAAATACAAGCACTGCAAAAGCCGCTATTCAGAAATATGTGGCAACCGAAGGCTGTGGCGGTTTATTGTTTACAGAAGGTACTTTAGAAGAGCATGCCGACATGATTCGTTATGCTCAATCAATAGCAAAAGTGCCACTATTGATAACCTTCGATGGCGAATGGGGCTTGTCTATGCGCATCAAAAACTCGCCCAAATTTCCATACAACATGGCGTTAGGAGCCATCGAAGACTATAACCTTATTTATCAATATGGCGAAGAAGTTGCCCGCGAGTGCCGCCAGCTCGGCGTTCATGTCAACTTTGCGCCTGATGCCGACGTAAATTCAAACCCGGCAAACCCTGTTATCGGTTATCGAGCTTTTGGCGAAGATCCAGAGCGAGTTGCTAAAGCTGTTACAGCATATTCTCTCGGCCTCGAAGCCGGTGGTGTTCAATCTGTCGCAAAGCACTTCCCCGGCCACGGTGATACCGACTCAGACTCACATAAGGCGCTACCTGTTGTTACCCATACTCGTGCGCACCTCGATGATACCGATTTAGTTCCTTTTAAAGAATACATCAACGCCGGAGCCTCAGGCATTATGGTCGGACATTTATCTGTACCTTGCATAGATCCTAGCGGCTGCCCGGCATCGTTATCCAAACAAATAACGACAAAGCTACTTCGCGACACTCTCGGCTTCGAAGGATTGGTTTATACCGACGCTTTAGAAATGAAAGGAGCAGCAAACTATAGCGCCACTCCGGCTGTTGACGCGCTAAACGCAGGAGCCGATGTTCTCCTCGGTTCTTCTCCCACAAAAGTTGTAGATGCCATCATGGCGGCTATTGCTAACGGAAAAATCAGCAAAAAAGACGTTGAAAAGCACTGTAAACGCGTTTTGCGTTATAAATACCTATTCAACGCCGCCAACTCCCCTAAAGCCAAAAACGCCGAGCTATCAAAATCGATAAATAGTGCCGTTGCAGATGCTCTTATACAAAAACTGACAAACGCATCCGTAACCGTACTTAAAAACACATCAAACATACTGCCTCTAGACATTCCAACAGACCATAAAGTGTCGGTAGTAAACATCGGCGCCAAATCGAACAACACCTTCACGGACATTTGCCGCCACTATGCTAACGTATCTTCTTATTACACGATGGGAGACACGTTTTCAGATGCATCATTAGAAAAAATCAACAGCAACGAAAACGTTATCGTTGCCGTATACACCGACAAAGCCGGAGCTCGCGATGCTTTCGCCCAAATAGCACGCACAGCAAAAAACATCACCGCTGTTTTCTTCGTTAATCCATACAAAATGAAGAAATTCGCCGCCACATTCAGTAACGTCAAAGCCCTTGTCATTGCATACGACAACATTAAAGCAGCACATATCAGCGGTGCCGAAGCAATATTTGGCGGCATTGAAACTAAAGGAAAACTACCTGTTGCACTAAACGGAGTAGCCCCCATCGGCGCCGGCATCGAATTACCCAAAACACGACTAGGCTTCACATCGCCAATTGCCGAAGGCATTGCTCCATGGCTCACAGATAGCATCAATGCACTCATCAACGATGGTTTACGCCAAGGCGCGTTTCCCGGTTGTCAGGTACTTGTAGCGCGTAACGGCAACATCATCTTCGATGGCTCATTTGGAAAGTTATCAACCGAACCGAACGCCGGCAATGTTAATCGAGAAACAATCTACGACTTAGCTTCAGTTTCAAAAGCCACAGGGACACTATCCGGCATTATGAAAGCATACGACCAAGGACTATTTTCGCTCGAAGATAGTCTCGCCATGCTCATTCCGGAAATTACCGACCCCGGCAAACGCTGCGTCACTATCCGCCAATTATTACACCACGAAACAGGCATCCCCGCATCTATAAACGTATATGATGCCATGTTTGACACCACGACCTATACCGGACGCCTTATTCAGCCCCGCCGTGATGCTCAGCACCCCATAAAAATACAAAAGCGCGCATATGGCAATAAATCTGCACGACTCCGCACCGACATCACATCTCCGATAGCGACCGACGAATTTCCTATTGCCGCCGCGGAAGGCATATATGTCGGCAAAGCAACGTACGACACTTTGATGCATCGCATCTATAGTGTTCCACTTCGAGCAAATCGTAACTACACATATTCATGTCTGAACTTCTGCCTCTTGATGGATATCGAACAACGCCTGACCGGACGAAATCATGACAGCTACGTTCACGAAGAGATTTTCGCTCCCCTCGGCGCATACCGCACCGGCTATCGTGCCGCCGATTGGGACAACACATCTAACATCGCAAGCACAGAAAACGACACCTTCATGCGCAAACAAACATTGAAAGGATATGCACACGACGAACTCGCAGGCATGTCCGGCGGCGTGCAAGGCAATGCCGGTTTGTTCGCCAATGCTGACGATTTGGCAAAACTGTGCCAGATGCTGCTCAACGGTGGTGTTTACGGTGGCAAACGTATTCTTTCTGACAAAACCGTAAAACTTTTCACAACAGAAAAAAGCCCGACCTGTCGCCGCGGCCTCGGTTTCGACAAGCCCGACACAGAAAACCCCGACCACTCCCCCACTTGCGAAGAAGCATCGGCAGAAGTTTTCGGACATCTTGGTTTTACAGGAACAGTATATTGGGTTGATCCATCGCAGAATTTGATTTTCGTCTTCCTCAACAACCGCGTCAACCCCACTCGTGACAACGAGGCCTTCAATCGAATGGACATACGACCACACTTATTCTCGCTCGTCTATCGAGCTCTTAATGCAGCTAAAAAACAATGAGATTAGCACTAGTTATCTTATCTCTACTTGCAACAGCAACGCTTTTCGGACAACCATCCGACAGCGTTGCTGTTGCTGCTAAAATCTCCCAACGAACGACACCTAAAAGAATAACATCATTGGGTGGAAGTATGTTTATTACCGCCGGAATCACCGAGCTTCTTAAAAATTCCGTCCATGAACTGCGACCAGACAGGAGTGAGAATAACTCATTCCCATCTCGTCACACATCGTGGGCTTTCGGATTCTCAACAGCATTATCCAACCAGCTATATCAAACAAGCCCGTGGTTGGCAATGGGATCTCATGGAGCAGCGTCAGCAATTGCACTACAACGCGTTGCATCTGGCCGTCATTGGGGATCTGATGTAGCTGCCGGTGCTGCTATTGGTATTGTATCCGCTGAAATTGCGCAATGCCTATCTCGACTTATTTTTCACGGAAAATCGCCATGGCACAACAGCCCGGAATACGCATTCGCTCAAGCTCTCTCGCTATCTTCCGAAGTGATATATTGGATCAACGGAAACAATACCGACGATTGGCGAACAGCTTATGCCACAGCTCTACGCTATAGAAATCCGATCAACGATTCATGGGCAATATCGATAGCAGCGGAAGCTATGTCTATGCCGGTAAAGATAGCAAACGAAACATCGCCACTGACAGGCGTTTGTATTTTATGCGGCGGCGCAAAATATTTTTCATTATCCAACAGCCCGTTAGGTATCGTTACAACGGCTGAAGTCGGAGCAATCCGCTGGCTCGGGCCTCATCAAATTCGTCCACAATCATGGAACTTCACCGCACGCATTGAAAACGCCCTCGAATGGAACATAACGAAATCATTCTCAACCAAAGGCGCAATCGGCCTTCGATCCTTAAACTCATCTCATTTCGGCATTGACATATCTGTTGCCTCAATCGCGACCTTCTAAACAACAACTTAATCACACTTCAAGCTATATATATATGTTTTCCAACACACTAATAACGTTTTAATTTGACCAAAACGCAAAATAATTACATTATTTACTTCTTTTTTTGGCATTCAAACTAATTTTCGTATTTTTGCCTTTGAAAAGCATAAAGATGTTTAAAATCATCTTTATAAAAAAGATTATATCATACCTTAAACTTTCGATATTAATGAAAGAACAACGAGATTTAAGTTTTTGGAAACTATGGAATCTAAGTTTCGGATTCTTTGGCGTACAGATTGCGTATGCTCTCCAAAGTTCGCAAGTTAGCCGAATATTCTCAACCATCGGCGCAGACCCTCATGATTTGAGCTATTTTTGGATATTACCTCCATTAATGGGTCTAATTGTGCAACCTATTGTCGGCTCGGCATCCGATCGCACTTGGACACGACTTGGCCGTCGTCTACCCTACCTCTTAGTCGGCGCTTTAGTTGCTATTATTGTGATGTGCTTCTTGCCGAATGCAGGATCTTTAGGCTTGTCCATCAGTAGCGCCATCATGTTTGGTCTCGTTATGCTTATGCTCCTTGACACATCTATCAATATGGCAATGCAGCCTTTCAAGATGCTTGTCGGAGACATGGTAAACGAAAAACAAAAAGGACTTGCGTATTCTATACAATCGTTTCTTTGCAACGCCGGTTCTGTAGTTGGCTATGTTGCTCCCTTCGTTTTGGCATGGTTCTTAAGCAACACCGCTCCCGCCGGAGAAGTTCCGCCTACTGTTACATGGGCATTCTACACCGGAGCTATTATCCTCGCTCTCTGCGTGGTATATACTTTTGCTAAAGTTCGCGAAATGCCTCCTGCCGAATACGCAGCATTCCACGGTATTGATGCGTCTGCAAAAGCAGATAAGCCTTCGGAGAATATGTTTAAACTCCTAATCAAAGCTCCTAAAGTATTTTGGACTGTCGGACTTGTTCAATTCTTCTGCTGGGCCGCATTCTTGTATATGTGGACATATAGCACAGATGCCATTGCTCATCAGGCTTTTAATGCTCCGTCAGTACAAGTTGTTACCGGTGTTACTATTGATGGAAAAGAATATAACGACAAATACATCTTCAACCAAGATCGTCCCGTCATTACCGATGGACAACTCGTCCTTGCCGGCATTAAGGTTGATGGTGTTATCAGCAATCCCGCTATGGTGCTTGTTAATGGCGATACCATCATTGCCAATGGCGCTATTGTAAAAAATGATGGTTTCAACAAAGTTTCTGCGTTAAATTCTCTCATAGCCCAACAAGGCGAAACTATCATTTGTGACGGTGTTGAAACAGTGGTTAATACTAATGCCTACACCGTATCAGAATACGAACTCATCGAACCAGGCACACAGTTGACTCTTGCTCACATAGCAAGCTTGGATAACAATACCGGCAAATATATTCTTGATGAAACAACAACTCTCCCCGCGGTCAACTCATCAGAAGCTATAGAACTCAACTATAACACCATCCTCAATTCTGCATCTCAAGAGTATCAAAGCGCCGGCGACTGGAACGGCTTGCTCCTCGCCATTCAAGGTATCGCTGCTGTACTTTGGGCTGTAGTTTTAGCCGGTGCTAAACGCCGTAAATTAGCTTACTCTCTCAGTTTGCTCATTGGTGCTATCGGTTTTATCTCGGTATATTTCATCACAAACCAATACATCTTATTTATAAGCTATGCGATGATGGGGTGCGCATGGGCAGCAATTTTAGCTATGCCTTTCACCATCCTTACCAACGCCCTTAGCGGTGCAAATATCGGCACTTACCTCGGCTTATTCAACTGCACTATCACCGTACCTCAAATTGTAGCGGCTCTTTGCGGCGGCACTATCCTTCACTGCTTCCCCGTTGCCGCTAATGGCGCTCCGCAAACTGTTTGTATGCTCGTTGTGAGTGGTATTCTTCTCCTCCTCGGCGCTGCTGCTGTTTGGATTATCAAAGAAACTTTCGGTTCGCAAGCTAATTCTAAAGAAAGCTAATTATTTTATTCATAAATACTTAAACGCTCGCCTATTTTAACGGTGAGCGTTTTTTATTGCCTTTTTTTATAATATTCTTCCAACTAACAACAATATTTTATAACTTTGTAAAACGACAAATAATAGGCAGATAGTATTATAACCATGCTCAAACAAGGAATATACGAACACATCATAAATCGCGAAATCGAGCAAGACATCAACGAAGCGAAACAATCCGGTTTAGTTTGCCGATTGCAACCTATCGACAATGCCGAATCGCCACACATGTTGGCTACCTATCTGGCCAATGCAATTAGTCGAAAACTTGAAGACACGGAAAACGAGCATGACAGAGTAAATCTTATTAACCGCATCATGCTCGAAGCCGGTTTGCTTGATGATACTCAAATTGTTAATCCGACCGATCTCCTTACGGAAGTGATGACACGTCAACAAGACGTGCTACAAAAAGAAAACAACACGCAAACTATTCGTCCTATATCCGGCTTTAGAGTTAGCAATCTTTTTACGGGAGGTAATTCCGCCTTGTCTTTAGGCGAAGAAATTCGTCGCGAAATCGCTAGCGCAGATGAGATTTGCTTTATCGTTTCTTTCCTAAAAGTTTCGGGAGTTCGTATCTTACTCGATGACCTCAAAAAATTTTGCAGTCGAGAGAACACTCGCTTGCGAATTATCACAACGACCTATTGTGGCGCCACGCAAGCCAAAGCTATCGAACAATTAGCAGCTCTACCGAATTGCGATATTCGCATTTCATACAATACGTCAATCGAACGTCTGCACGCAAAATCGTATATTTTCGTTCGAAATTCCGGAATGAATACGGCCTATATCGGCTCGTCGAATCTTTCTAAATCAGCTCAAACAGAGGGGCTTGAGTGGAATATGCGTGTTACTAGTGTTGAAAATCCGCATATTATCAAAACTGCTTTAGCTACTTTTGAAATGTATTGGGACAGTCCTAATTTTGAGGATTTTAGAATCGGTGGCATCGAAAAATTCAACAACGAAATTAAACGCAATGTCTTCCATTCCGAAGCTTCAGAAAACGCATACCAACGCTATATACTATTACCGCACCAAAAGCAAATTCTCGACAAACTGCGCGTAGAACGTGAAGACAGAGGCAATTACAAAAACCTCATCGTTGCCGCCACCGGTACCGGTAAGACTGTCATCTCCGCGTTTGACTATCAAGACTTTGCACGAACACACCAACGAGCACGAATCCTTTTTGTCGCTCATCGCGAAGAGATTCTACGACAATCGCTACACACCTATCGCAGTGTGTTGCAAGATGCCAATTTCGGCTCGCTTTGGGTAGGCGCTAATCGCCCTCAAGACGCTAGTGAATATGAGCACCTATTTGTCTCTATTTCAATGTTCAACTCTCGTTTTGAAAATTTCTTTGCAGAGTTTGACAATACATTCTACGACTATATCGTTATCGATGAAGTACATCATAGCCAAGCCGACAGCTATCGAAAGCTATTCAACCATTTCAATCCGCAAATTCTAGTAGGTCTTACAGCAACGCCGGAACGCATGGATGGCAAAGATTTGCGACCAGATTTTGGCAATCGCATTAGTGCTGAAATTCGTTTACCTCAAGCTTTACAAGCCGGACTTCTAACGCCTTTTCAATATTTATGCATTTCCGACGACACTGACCTCCGTGACGAAAGCCTATGGAGCGGGCAAAAATATAACAGCGAACGACTTGCCGACAAGTTATGCAACAATGCTAGAGCTAAATTAATTGTTGATGCGCTTCGTAAATACCTCGCCGATGAATACACTTGCCGCGCTTTGTGTTTCTGCGTAAACAAACGCCATGCCGACTTTATGGCAGATCAACTGAAAGCATACGGTTTTAACGCTGCTAGCTTAACCGATACAACGCCCACAGAACAGCGCAAACAGCTTGCTAAAGATTTACGAGATGGAAATCTGAATTATCTTTGCGTCGTTGACATTTTCAACGAAGGTGTCGACATCCCTGAAATTGACACCGTATTATTTTTGCGCCCAACCGAGAGCTTGACCGTATTTCTTCAGCAATTAGGCCGAGGATTGCGACATTCTGTCGGAAAGACCGAATTAACTGTCTTGGACTTTGTTGCACAAGCAAACCTTAAATACGATTTTGCAAGCCGATTCCGCGCTCTTACTTTACACCCGGAGAAAAATATCCGCAAGCAAATTAAAGACGGCTTCACAATGCTGCCATTAGGCTGCAGCATTGTTATGGAGAAAAAGGCGCGACAATACATCCTCGATAACATAACGAGTGCGATTTACAATAAAAATCGAATAATTAAAGAGATAAACAGCTACAACTCAACTCCGTCACTTTCCCAATTCCTCGAAAATAACGGTCAAGACATTCGAATTCTTTATCAAGGATCAAATTGCTGGTCTTCTCTCAAACGAGCGGCAGGGCGATTAACTTATAATGATGATAACATCACAAAACGTTTGGAAAAAGGAATGTCTAATCTTTTACACCATAACACAACTTCCTTCTTGCGTTTTGTCGATCGTTTCATCAATGGCGAAAATGTGCATCTACAAAACGCAAATATGAAATACGCTTTAATGTTATATTACGCACTTTTTCAAGATAAAATACAAAAGACCGGATTTGAATCTATTGACGACGCATTACAGCAAATTCACAAGCCGATATACGCTTGCTTCAAACAAGAAGTCGCGGAAATAGTTGCGTATCTATCGGCACATTTAGAAATCAAAACCGCTCCTTTAGAAAACAACATCTTCCCCGGGCTAGAACTCTATGGCTGCTATACGCGTGAAGAAGTATTTACACTCGTTGGCAGACAAACCGCCGACATCAAAATGCAAGGAGCTGCAGCTGGTGTGTTCAACATCCCGGAATGTAATGCTACTCTGCTCTTCGTTACTCTTAACAAATCCGAAAAAGACTTTTCGCCTTCAACACAATATAACGACTACCTCATCAACGAAGAATACTTCCATTGGCAATCACAAAACACCGATTCGCACAGCAATAACGGTGGTAAACGATACACCGAACAAGCTCGCACCAACAGTAAAATAATACTATTTGTGCGAGAAGAAAAGAAAGACGGATTTGGCAACACTTCACCTTTCCATTGCTTTGGTTTAGTCGATTATGTTTCTTCTCACGACGACTTCCCAATGAACGTAAAATGGAAACTACACGCTCCGGCAATGGCACAATATCTAAAAGCAATCTAGCTTTTTTTGTCACTCACTTTTCTATCATATTACTTTGTAATTTGAATTAAATTAGGAGTGTCCTTTATTGAGTAGTCAGAATCCATGAGCGCACCATTAGTTTACCATGATTCCCTAAGCTAATTTTCTAACAACTTTTAATATCCAAAAACTTATGAAAGAATTAAAATGCCCCAACTGTGGAAACGTATTTGTAGTTGACGAAGCCGACTACGCATCAATTGTAAACCAAGTAAAAACCGCCGAATTCGATGAAGAAATCAATCGACGTATTCTAGAATTACAAAAGCAATACAGCGCCGAATTACAAGCCAATGCGTTAAAAGAAGCAATCTCTCACCAAGAACAATTGGCAGCCAAAGACATGGCCATAAAAGAGTTGGAAGCCAAAATTGCTCAACTACAATTGCTCATCGAAAGCTCCGTAAAAGAAAAGGAACTCGAAATGAAACAAACTGTCGTCGACCGTGAGCAGGAAATCACAACCCTAAAAGCCAGAATCACCCAAGCAGAAAACGAACGTAGAATCGCAATCCTTGAAGAACAAGACAAAGCAAAATCGGCACTCAGCAAAAAAGAAGCTGAAATTGCAGAGCTAAAAGTTCAAGCCAAAGCAGAACAAAGCGAAGCAACAGCTCGCGAAGCAAATCTTAAAGAACAATACGATTTGCGCTTAAAACAAGCCAATGCCGAAATCGACCTCCTCAAAAACATGAAAGCTCGCCTATCTACCAAAATGATTGGCGAAACTCTCGAAATTCATTGCAGCACCGAATTCAACCGAGTGCGCACCTCCATGTTCCCAAATGCCTACTTCGAAAAAGACAACGACGCTAAAGAAGGTTCTAAAGGCGATTTCATCTTCAGAGATTACGACGACGGCATGGAATACATCTCAATAATGTTTGAAATGAAAAACGAGAGCGACTCCGGCTCTAACAAACATAAAAATGAAGACTTCTTTGCCAAACTCGACAAAGACCGCCGCGAGAAAAAATGCGAATACGCTATATTAGTCTCTCTACTCGAACCGGAAAGCGAACTTTACAACGAAGGCATCGTTGACGTATCATACCGATACCCCAAAATGTACGTCGTTCGCCCTCAATTCTTCATGCCTCTAATCTCGCTCCTTACTCAAGCTTCTAAGAAGAGCATCGAATACAAAAAACAACTAGAAATAGCTCAGCAACAATCCATCGACATTACAAACTTCGAAGGAAAAATTGCAGAATTTAGAAACAACTTCAGCCGCCATTACGACCTTGCCGCGAAGAAATTCCATAGTGCAATTGACGGCATCGACGCCACAATTTCTAAACTCCAAAAAATTAGAGCAGAACTAGTTAGCTCCGAAAACAACCTTCGACTTGCCAACAACGACGCTGACGGATTAACAATCCGTAAACTCACATACGGCAACCCCACAATGTCACAACGCTTCAAAGAAGCTAAAAAAGCCTCCCAATCACCCGACACCCCTACTCCAGAAAATGAATAATAAACATATAACAAACTGATTCAAGCACTATCAACGAGCCCTAACATTTTTCTTAGGGCTCGTTTTTTCATCAGAAGAAGACCAAATACATTCACAACATCAACACTTTACAAAAATTTGTTCACTACTTAGTTGCATGCCAGAAATAGATGATTTATTTGACAACCGATATTAATCACCAATATTATTAACCACAACATCAACGAGCTGTCTGTAATGATCACCTTATCTGCATCCGTCCGAAATAAAACCGACTTGAAAATTTGATTTCAGCTCGGCTTTTTTCGGACGGATACGAATAAGGAAACCAACGAGATATTCTCCTACAACCTTGAACTTCCCAACGAAATGCCGAGTTCGTGGCTTTTTTAAAAGACGAAGGTAGAAAGTGAACTGCACCCAAAAAGTTAGACACAAAACTTTTGAGGTGCAGTTTATTTATGGGAACGTATAATATTTTGGTTAATTGATAGATAAATTATTGTCTTTCGAAATCTTCATCGCTTTGGCCGTCGATAGCCACGCGGGCATAACCTTT
>CAZFGV010000035.1:0-16191 GCA_964518705.1 uncultured Bacteroides sp. | reverse complement strand
ATAACGATAATATAAAACTCGCCGTTAGTCGCTGTCCATCAGTTACTAACGGCGAGTTTTGTTCAATTGTTTGTAGTAGAGTATGGGGTTATTTGTTTTGATGTGTTGTTCTTTCAATCGTAATATCTAAATCTATAGTCGAAGATAACCAAATCCGGCATCATTTAGTGATATATCTATCATAGAAAAGTAAAAATCCAGT
This sequence comes from uncultured Bacteroides sp., assembly GCA_964518705.1. Taxonomy (GTDB): domain Bacteria; phylum Bacteroidota; class Bacteroidia; order Bacteroidales; family Muribaculaceae; genus CAG-873. Next base: position 15,989 of record CAZFGV010000035.1, on the reverse strand, counting down.
CGAGAGAAATAAAACAGAATTGGTCGATGCATGGTATTGCAATTTGCTGATTTATGCACAATGCCCTTATGCGCTTTACTGAGCCGAGCACAGTGCCTGGTTCCCGTCGGCTCAAAGGGTTATCTAATTAGACATTTTAAAATCGATTGAAAAGCATCGCCACCAAATCGATTACTCCTGTCGGCTGGAATTATAATGTTAAATCAAATCTGTAGACCATCCAATGGCTTGAATTTTGAGGTCAAGTTCTCTTAATTGTGCCGCACATTGGTCATGAAGTTTGCGAAAATCATTTGCGTTAACCGTTCGTACATATTTAATTTCCATTCTGCCAAAGCGTTCTTCACGTTCGGTTAGATGTTTTAGGCTTTCGTACAAAGTTTTTGTACGCATTGACAATATATCGCGCTCCGCAAGAAGTGAAGTTATATTACGGTCATCGATGAAGGTGTTTGCGTTTGTTATATTGATACGATAGATAAGCAGTCTGAGCTCATCTAGAATTTGGTCTAATTCTTCGATTACCTGGTTAACATTTTCTGTCGGTTCATCACCCTCTTGAATCTTGATACAATCTTTTAGACGAGAGCGGAGTTGCTGTGATTTTTCGATAAGAGCCGCCCTGCGGTTCAATGCTTCGGCTAGTTTCATACGGTATTCTTTATGTTTGATGTTGCAAAATAATAATCAAGATGTCTCAAAATTCGAGACAGCTTAATTTTAAATTATGTAGGGTTTAAAAAGCAAAGGTTATTTGTCTCTGCCAATCTTTAAGGTTTAATGAGAGCTCATAGTATGTAGCTATTAAATTCGGTCTATTCAGAAAAACAGTTAACAACTAGAAGATTTGAAGATTGTGAATTATTTTGTTTTATGCGATGCGTTTTTTTGTTAGTAAATGAAAAAAAATAAGGTAGTCTGCTTAAAAATTGTTGTATTTGCGTTTTATTGATTGTAAATGGTTTATATGTTGCGTTTTTTGTTGTAAATTTGAATCGCAAAAACAATACTATATTTCTGCACGTATAATGTGTGGATTTAAATTGAGTTAGATATGAAACATTTTTTTTCAATAAGTGTACTTACTTGTTCTATTCTTTTTAGTTCATGTTCATTGTACAACAAGTTGACAACGCCCGAGGCAAATACCCCTGATGCTACAATTGAAGCATCGGTAGATGTTCCCACGGGGAAGAAGCACAAAAAGCACAGTAAAACATCAGCAGAAGAAGTTCCCGAGATTCTTGTAGCTCCATCGATGGATGTATTAACCGGAGGCCAGTGGTCTATTGTAGCAGTTGGTCAGACTGAAATAAATAAGGAAGATGATCAGCCTTATATTGCATTTGATTCAGAAGGCCGTTTTTATGCTTATGACGGATGTAATATTGTAAATGGCGATTATACACTTCGTTCAGATGGAAAATTGGTGTTTGCAAATTCTCTTTCGACAATGCGTTATTGTCCTGATGCTGAATTCAGCACAGCGATTGCTGCATTGTTTGATGAACGTGTAGTGTATTCGACCGATTGTAAAGGCGAAAATTTGGATACTTATATGTATCTGAAAGATGGTAATGGAGTCGTTAAGGCAACATTGCGTCGTCACAATATGGAGTTTCTGAACGGCAACTGGCGTGTTGTTTCGGCGGATGGTAAAAAAATCAAATCAGAAGAAGCTACCATTTTTATCGATGTTGTAGAGCTGAAGATCCATGGCAATACCGGTTGTAATTTCTTTAACGGAGAAGTTTATATAGATCCCGTAAAGACAAATGCTGTAGACTTTAGCAATATGGCAATGACACGAATGGCATGCCCTAACGGGGATCAAGAGCGCGCAATCATGGTAGCACTCGAAAGCACCGTAACTGCCGCAGTGGGCAAAAAAGCTGATACTGTTAATTTCTTCGATGCAAAGGGAAAGCAGATTATGACATTGGAAAAAGCGCCGGTAGAAGTTGTAAATCAAAACGATTAATATGAATATTGATTCGTATTTTACATCTCGTGCAACCGTTCGATCGTTTGACGAAAGTCGTTTAATTAGCGATGACGAATTGCGTCAGTTGATAATTGCCGCGTCACACGCACCGAATACGGGTAATATGCAGCTATATAGTGTAATATCAACGGCAAAAGGTAGCGCATTACATAGCAAATTGGCAGAATTACATTTTAATCAGCCGGCAGCGATAAATGCTCCGGTTTTATTGACCGTCTGTGCAGATACAAACCGATTTGCGAAGTGGTGCGAGCAACGTAAAACGCAAACCGGGCTAGATAATGTCGGTGGACGTATTACGGCCTTTGTTGATGCAGCAATATTTGCACAGCAAATAGTTACTATAGCAGAGCATGGAGGTATGGGGTGCTGTTATTTGGGCACTGCGACATATAACGCCCAAGCGATAGCGAGCCTTCTGGAAATGCCGAAAGGTGTTATTCCGGTTGTTGGTATAGCACTCGGTTGGCCGAAGTTTAAAACAGAAGCATCTGATCGTTTGCCGGTAGAAGCAATTCTTCATATTGATACATACAAAGATTATAGCACTGCCGATATTGATTCAGCATATGCAGAGAAAGAGGCACTTGCCGAATCAGCTCGTTTTATTGCCGAAAATGGACTGGAAACATTGGCGCAAGTATATTCGCAAGTGCGTTATCCTCGTAATCTTAACGAAAACTTGGGTGAACAACTATTAAAAATGATGTAAAATTTTAGGTCAATATGTTGTTAAATAAACTATTAAATAAAATTGCTGTTGTTTCATTAGTAATAAGTTCAACCACTATGGCAGCACAAGAAATAAATCTTCCCACGCCTGCAACCACAGCAGGTATGCCAATTAATGAAGTGATATCATCACGTCGTAGCGTACGCTCATTCGATTCAAGCCGCGAACTTACCGAAGAACAAATCGGACAGCTATTATGGATGTCATTGGGAGTGAATCGTCCGACTGAAACAGATGCTAAAAATAGGACTCAGGCAAATAGAAGTAATCCTACTGCATTGAATTCTCAAGAGATTTCAGCATATGTATTTAAAGCTGATGGTGTATGGCTGTATCAACCGACAACACACTCATTGACCCTCGTTAAAGATGGCGATTATAGATCGATGGTTGCGGGAACGGCACAGTTTAAACAAGAATTTGTTCTTGACGCTCCGGTATCGGTTGTTTTTGTTGCAGACGTATCAAAATTGGCGCAAGGCGATAATTCAAAGCTGATTGCAATGATAGATGTCGGTATCGCTTGTGAAAATTTCACTCTAGCGTGTGTCGCTAACGGACTCGCAACAGTTCCACGAGCTACAATGGATAGTGCTGCGATTTCGCAATTGTTGAATCTATCTCCGCAGCAAATTCCGGCAATGAATAATCCGGTAGGATACGCAAAGTAATATTTGAATCCCTATCCGGGAGGACAAAAGATAAATGATATTGCCCGTTGGAACACTACTTTCCGGCGGGCAGTGTTGTATTAGAAAGTTAAGAGACGTTTATGGCTAGTTGTAATTGTGCTAAAAGAGTATTCCATTTATGCTTTAGTCTGTTGTCGATTTCTAAAGAGTATGTTGACATTTTCGTGCCATGTATTTAGCAGTCCTTTTGTTGAGGTTGATTACAATAGCATCGTCACTTATTGATTTGTTGTTGTATGCAACTGATCCTGTTAAGATTGTTTTATTCGGAGAAAGGTGGGCTATTATTTTAAATTTACTTCAAAAGCGAAGTCAGAACCCGGTTGAGCTAGGTTTAATCGTCCGTGTTGTAATTTCTTGTTTGTAGCGATATAATCGTCGCCAAGATAATTAGCGGAATCCATTATTGTAAAGTTTCCAATGGCTTCAGGGGTAATGTATTTGTCAAAAAACCGGCGACAAAGATGCCCCATTGTCATGCGCAGATTCATCTCAATTGATGGAGCTAGGGCGAATTTTGAGTTATCGCATACGAGCATATCAATGCCTAAAGCACCATTGTATTTTGTGTCAATAATCCTTTCTAGTATTGAAGGGAGGGTAGCAAGTATGGCATCAAGTTGACCGTTTGGTAAGTCTTTGTTTATGATTCCCTTGAGGACAGAGTCCGAAGCTAGTATGTTTCCGGTGTAAGCGCCGTTTCCCTGAGTGTTAAATACTGAAAATCCGCAAAAGGAACATTTGCCGTTGTTCATCGAGTATAATAGCGCAAAGTCAAGCTTTTTATTGAACCGTGGTTCTGCCATAATAGAGCCTTGACGCGCCAAAGCCCCTTCAATAGATTGGCGTCGGGCTATTAAATCGCGACTGTCTACGGGAATAACGCCACGACCGGACGATGACCATGGTAGCTTTAGCATACAATTACCGGTAACGCTAACGTATTTTTCTATATCTTCAAAGCAAAACAATTCTTTTGCAGCCGGAGATATTTCAAAAGATAATTCATTTGCTAATAATTCACCAATTCGCGCAGCTGTTCGTCTATGCGATAAATCGCGAATATGTTGTAGCTGTTCGTCGGTTGGCATTGCCGACATCGGGATGCCGCGTTGTGACAAAAAGTGGCGAGAGGATTTAGACCACCCCCACGGTGCGGCAGTTATTTTATCGTCCCAACGGTTAAATGGCTCAACACCAATTCCGAAAGTCGATATCATTTTAGAATACCATCTACCATTAATACCATCTTCTATTAGTTTGTCTCCGTTATCGCCATACCATAAAGGCAAAGTTTGCCCTGAACGCGACAATCGTTGAGCAGCGGGAGGGGCTGTAAAGTGCTCAATATCGCGAGCTAAGGCGAGATCGTTTTGTGGATAAAAAAGGTGTAATGATGGCATTGTCAGAAGTTTAAGCCGATTTTGCACGATACATAGTGCAGACTTTTGAACTCGTGGTTGAACTCATCTTCGATATTGTTTCGTTGGCGGAAAGTGTAACCAATAAACATATATGAGCAGAAAGAATTGCCTCGAGCTAGATTGATGCCTAATCCGGTAGAGGTATAAGCTCCGACTTGATCGTGATTGTGCTCAAGGTAATTAAGCGATATACCACTGCGAATAGACCAAAAGAAGAGGGTAGGGCTATTTCGGAAGTTTGTTTGGAAGTCAATAAATATTGGGTAGCATCGGCTTGAATTTGAGGTGATTAAGTCGGCACCCATACCAACGCCCAGGAAATTAATCCATCCGCGGCGCATACCGAAAGAAGCGCTGAATTCTATAGCACTCATATCCTGGCCTGACATGTCAATAGACGCGCCGGCATTTGCGCCCCATGCAAAAGTCGTGTGCGGTTTTTCGCAATTGCTTTGACTTTGAGGCTGTTGTGCGTAGGCTTGCGCAATGATGCTTTTGTATATAGCATCGATGTTTGATGCTTGCGCAGATGCTAAAATTGATGATGCAACGAATATGAGTAATAAAATTCTTTTCATTGCGCTCATTCTTTAACGAAGCTCATCGACGACCAATTGTCCTTTTCGTGCATGTCAATGCAAGAGAATCCGGCTTTTTGAGCGGCTTCAAGAACAATCGGACGGTCTTCAACATAGAAACCGCTAACGCATAGTTTGCCACCTGCTTTTATTGCGGCGGCATAGCGGTTGATGTCGCCGGTTATGACGTTACGGTTTATATTTGCGAGCATGAAATCGGCTTCTGATAGACCGTTAAGAGCCGAGGCATCGCCGTGAATAATTGTTATTAAAGAGCTGTCTTTAAGGTTAAGAGCGACATTGTCGATAGCATTATCAGCCGCTGCAGGGTCGATTTCGATGCCGGTAACATGGCTCGCACCGCGCATAGCTGCTAAGATTGCCAAGATGGCAGTTCCGGTTCCCATGTCTATCACTTTTGCACCGGTCATATCTTGCGATAGAATGTATTCCATCATAAGAGTTGTCGTGGCGTGATGTCCGGTTCCGAATGCCATACGCGGGTCGATGACGATATCGTATCGCGCTTTGGGGATGTCATGGTGGAATGAACTATGCACAACCACTTCACCACCGATAACTATCGGTTGGAAATAGTGTTTTTCCCATTCTTCGTTCCAATCTTGTCCGGCAACGAATTCGCAATCATATTTAATGTCAATTTCGAACGGGTTTGATTCAACCGCAGTGTTGAGAGTCTCAGCATCATATAGTGGCGCCGGAATGTAAGCTGACATAGTAGCACCGGATTCACTTTGTTCAAAACTCTCAAAGCCTATTTCGCCCAAGTCAGAAGCTAAATAATCGGCAGCATCTCCGTTGGCAGGAGAGAGAATGAAGCTTACTTTATAATAATCGTTCATTGTAGGTTCTTGACCCTTTGTTTGGTTGCTTGACATATATTCGTTGAGTTTTATTTGTATTTTATTGCACAAAGGTAATCATTTTTGCGTCACTAATGAAAAAGTATTTGTAAATTTGCGCAATGATTGTTGGACGAAAGACAAAAAAGAAGGTTTCGCTCGCTAATGAAAGTCTTAGAGAGCGGTTTGCTACATTCTTGCGTTCGAAACATCGAAGAGTAACACAAGAGCGTTTTATTGTTCTTGATAAGGTGACATTTATGAAAGGCGCATTTAGTGCAGAGGAACTACATCAGCGCCTTTCGGATGAGAATATTCCAATAGCGATAGCTACGGTATATTCAACATTGGAGCTCCTCGTTGATGCCGACATTGTCTCAATTCGATATGGCCGTGGTGCGTGCCGTTATACTTTAATCGCAAATCCCGGCATTTTTGTAGAATGCGAAAAGTGTGGCGCGATTAAGCCTTTGAGTTATAAAGGATTGACGGACTTTTTGAGCGAAAATCGCATCAAAGGCTTCACTCATGGGTCAATTCGTCTTAACATTACCGGCGTGTGTAATAAATGCGCTAAAAAAGAAAGAACATCAAAGTAATTAACTGAAAAATACTAATGCAAATGAAAGCCGACATACTTTTGGGCCTCCAATGGGGCGATGAAGGAAAAGGTAAAATTGTAGACGTACTTACACCTAAGTATGATCTCGTTGCTCGTTTTCAGGGCGGTCCTAATGCAGGTCACACTCTAGAATTCGATGGTAGGAAACACGTCCTTCGTTCAATCCCTTCGGGCGTTTTTGCCGATGGTGGTGCTAAAGAAAACGTTATCGGTAATGGTGTGGTGCTCGATCCGGTGTTGTTTGCCGAAGAAGCTCAAGCTCTCGAAGCTGAAGGTCTCGACTTGCACAAACGTCTCCACATCTCTACTAAAGCTAATTTAATCCTTCCGACACACCGCCTTCTTGACGCTGCCGGTGAACGTGCTAAGGGCGCGTCGAAGATTGGTACCACAGGTAAGGGTATCGGTCCCACTTATACCGACAAGATTTCTCGTCATGGCCTTCGTGTTGGAGATATCTTAACTCCAGACTTCGAAAAACGTTATTCTGCTCTTCGTGATTCTCATCTTAACCAACTTAAAATGGTTGGCGCTGATGTTGATATGGAAGCTTTTGAAAAGTGTCAAGCAGCATGGCTCGAAGCTATTAAGTATTTGGCATCTTTCAATATTGACGAAACTGAATATATGGTTAATGACGCCCTCGTTAATGGAAAGTCTATCCTTTGCGAAGGTGCTCAAGGAACGATGCTAGACGTTGACTTCGGCTCATATCCTTTCGTTACTTCAAGCAATACAATCTCAGCAGGTGCATGTACCGGTCTAGGCTTGGCTCCCGGTCGAATTGGTAAAGTATACGGCATCTTTAAAGCATATTGTACACGTGTAGGTAGCGGTCCGTTCCCAACTGAATTGCTCGACGAAACAGGTGCTGAAATGCGTCGTATCGGTCATGAATTCGGTGCCGTAACAGGTCGTGAACGTCGTTGCGGTTGGCTTGACCTCGTGGCTTTGCGCTATGCCGTAATGATTAATGGTGCTACAGACTTGATTATGATGAAGAGCGACGTTCTCGACGACTTCGATACCATCAAGGTTTGTACAGAATATATTTTGCCTGATGGCTCTCGTTCGGATAGATTCCCCTTCAGTGCCGGTGATAACGCTGATGGCCCCGGTGATATCAAACCCGTATATACTGAGTTTAAAGGTTGGAAAACACAACTATCTGAAATGCGCTCATTCGACGAACTTCCTAAGGAGTTCACCGATTATGTAGCTTTTATCGAAAAAACTGTTGGTGTGCCGGTAAAGGTCATATCTGTTGGTCCTGACCGTACCGCTACCATCATGCGATAATTCCCATTCACCTTAAATTATACCATAAAAACACACAACGTAATGGCTAAAGTAAAACCATTTCGCGGCATTCGTCCTCCACGAGAACTCGTGGAGGAGGTTGCTTCGCGTCCGTACGATGTTCTGAATAGCGACGAAGCTCGTGCTGAAGCTCATGGAAATCCGAAGTCTTTGTATCACATTATTAAACCTGAAATCGATTTCGAACCGGGAACCGATGAACATGATCCGATTGTCTATTCTAAGGCTGTTGAAAATTTCAATGCCTTCAAGAGTAACGGGTGGTTAGTGCAAGACAACACTGAGCATTACTATATCTATGCTCAAACAATGGATGGCAGAACTCAATATGGAATTGTTGTTGCCGCCAATGTTGACGACTATATGGAAGGTCGTATTAAAAAACACGAACTTACTCGTCGTGACAAAGAAGAAGACCGTATGAAACATGTTCGTATTAACAATGCTAATATTGAGCCTGTTTTCTTTGCGTTTCCTGACAATGATGAAATTGAAGACATTATTCGCATAGTGACAGCGCAAAAGCCGGAATATGACTTCATCGCTCCCGATGGTTTCGGTCATCATTTTTGGGTTGTTGAAGGTAAGGAGTTGACCGATCGCATTACTGCTGCGTTTGAGGCTATGCCGAGTCTGTATATCGCTGATGGACATCATCGAAGTGCTGCTGCCGCTCTTGTGGGAAACGAAAAAGCTAAAGCTAACATCGATCATCGTGGCGATGAAGAGTATAATTACTTCCTTGCTGTGGCATTCCCTGCTTCTCACCTTCGTATTATAGACTATAATCGAGTCGTAAAAGATCTCAATGGTTTGACTCCGGACGAGTTCTTAAATAAAATCGGTGAAAAGTTCGAAGTTGTGGATATGGGTGCTGAAATATATACCCCGTCGAAGTTGCACAACTTCTCACTCTATCTTGGTGGTCGTTGGTACTCGTTGACAGCGCGACAAGGCACATATGATGATAACGACCCGATAGGCGTCCTCGACGTGACTATTTCGTCAGATCATATTCTTCGTGATATAATTGGAATAACCGACCTCCGCAGTGATAAACGAATTGACTTCGTTGGAGGTATTCGCGGTCTTGGAGAATTGAAGCGTCGAGTAGACTCCGGTGAAATGGCATTCGCTTTGGCGTTGTATCCGGTAAGCATGAAACAGCTTATGGATATTGCAGATACCGGTAATATCATGCCTCCGAAAACAACATGGTTTGAGCCCAAACTTCGTTCAGGTTTAGTTATCCACGAACTTAACGACTAAAACTATACAAATATCAGCGCTCCAAAAGTAAATATCAAAACTTTTGGAGCGCTTTTTTTATGATCCGCTTTAGAAAAGTAATAGTACTCCCGATCTGATATAAAAATATCGGCAAAAAGTTGCGATTTTCTTATTGGCAAATAAAAACAACAAAATAAAAATATAAAAATATTTTGTCATGTCGCTAAAAAAGCGTACCTTTGCAGCACCGATTATGTCCAACCCATTATCTGACAGCTGAGTTCACCAACTTCTGGCCAAGTCGATGAATGAGGCGGTCAATTTATGTAACTATTAATCAAAGAATTAAAAGTGGATACCATTAGCTATCGCACCGAATTCCCTAACGCCCAAGCGGTCGAGCACCAGTGGGTAGTTATCGATGCTACTGACCAAGTTCTTGGTCGTCTCTGCGCTAAAGTTGCTAAACTTTTGCGTGGCAAGTACAAACCTTCGTACTCTCCTAATATGGAGTGTGGCGACAATGTAATCATCATCAATGCTGATAAGATCGTTCTTACCGGCAAAAAGATGACAGATCGCATCTATCTTAATTACACAGGCTATCCCGGCGGTCAGCGTCAAGCTACTCCCGAAATCCTCATGCGTAAATCGTTCAACAAACACATCAAACCCGGTATGCACCCCTTGTTCATCCGTGTTATGAAAGGTATGCTCCCCAAGAATCGTCTTGGCCGTCGCTTGATCGAGAATATGCACGTTTACAACGGACCTGAGCATCCCCACGCAGCTCAGAACCCCATTGTTATTGATATTAACAAATTGAAATAATCGAAAGAATGGAAACAGTAAATGCAGTAGGCCGTCGTAAAGCTGCCGTAGCACGCGTTATCGTTAAAGAAGGTAGCGGTGTTATCACTATCAATAAGCGCCCTCTCGAAGTGTACTTCCCCTCTTCGATTCTTCAATTCATTGTAAAACAGCCCCTCGCTACTCTTGATGTTGTTGAAAAATACGACATTCATGTAAATCTCGATGGTGGTGGTTACAAAGGCCAGGCTGAAGCTCTCCGTCTCGGTATTGCTCGTGCTTTGGTTAAGATCAATCCTGAAGATAAGTCAGTACTTCGCAAGCAAGGCTTCATGACTCGTGACCCTCGCGCTGTAGAACGCAAGAAACCCGGTCAACCCAAAGCTCGCAAGCGCTTCCAGTTCTCAAAACGTTAATACGTATATATGCGTTTGGGCGTATTTGTCGCCCGGGCATGAATTTGTGTTTAGAATCTAAACCGCTGCGATGGACCAACGTTCCCTACCCCGCGGTTGAATTAAAAAAGAACGTAAACCCAACATTACAAAAATGGCAACTCCAACATTTGATCAGCTCCTTGAAGCAGGCTGCCACTTCGGTCACCTCAAACGTAAGTGGAACCCCGCAATGGCTCCCTACATCTTCATGGAACGCAATGGTATTCACATAATCGACCTCTATAAAACTGAAGCTAAGCTTACCGAAGCAGCTAACATCCTTCGTGGTATGGCTAAGGCTGGCAAGAAAGTGCTCTTTGTTGCTACAAAGAAGCAGGCCAAACAAGTTATTGCCGACCTTGCATCTAGCGTAGGTATGCCCTACGTTATCGAACGTTGGCCCGGTGGTATGCTTACAAACTTCCCCACCATTCGTAAGGCTGTTCGCAAGATGACAACCATCGATAAGATGACTAAAGATGGTACATTCGACAACCTCTCGAAGCGTGAACGTCTTCAGATTACTCGTCAGCGCGCTAAGCTTGAAAAGACTCTTGGTTCTATCGCGGACCTTAACCGTCTTCCCTCAGCTCTCTTCGTTGTTGACGTTCTCAAAGAACGTATCGCTGTAGCTGAAGCTAATCGTCTCGGTATCCCCGTATTCGCTATGGTTGATACTAACTCAGATCCTTCTGCTATCGACTATGTAATTCCCGCAAACGACGACGCTAGCAAGTCTATCGAACTCGTTGTAGGTACTGTAGTTGCAGCAATGGCTGAAGGTCTTGAAGAACGTAAGGCTGAAAAGCTTGACAATGAAGCTGCTGAAGCAGAAGCTGCTCCTGCTGCTCCCCGTCGTGAACGTCGTCGCGTTCGTCGCAACGATGCTCCCGCTGCTGAAGCTGCACCTGCTGCTGAAGCTCCCGCTGCTGAATAATTCAGGATCATCCATACTTTGGTTCGGATGACCTTCATATACAATGAGTGTCATCCGACCAATTTTTAATTTAACTATTTCAAACTGAACTAAAAATTACATCATATGGCTGTTTCAATGGCAGAAATCACCAAACTTCGCAACCTTACTAGCGCAGGTTTGATGGATTGCAAAAAAGCACTTGCCGAAACTAACGGTGATATCGACGCTGCAGTTGAAATCCTCCGTAAAAAAGGTCAAGCTATTGCTGCTAAGCGTGAAGACCGTCAGGCTTCTGAAGGTTGCGCTCTCGCAAAGAATGAAGGCAACTTCGCTGCTATCGTTGCTCTTTGCTGCGAAACTGACTTCGTTGCTAAAAACGAAGGATTCGTTGCTCTTACTCAGGCTCTTCTCGATGCTGCTGTAGCTAACAAAGTTAAGTCTCTCGACGAACTCAAGGCTCTCACTATCAATGGTCAAGCTGTTGCTGATCTCATTACCGATGAATCTGGCAAGACCGGCGAAAAGATTGAACTTGGTCAGTACGAATATCTCGAAGCTCCCTCAACTACTTCATACAACCACCTCGGCAATAAGCTCGCTACTATCTGCGGCTTCAATGTAGAAGGTGTTGACTATCAGGTAGGTCGCGACGTTGCTATGCAGGTTGCTTCTATGAACCCCGTTGCTGTTGACCGCGATAGCGTTTCTGAAGAAGTTAAGAATTCAGAATACACTGTTGCTGTTGAAAAGACTAAGGAAGAACTCGTTAAGAAGGCAGTAGAAGCTGCTCTTAAGAAGGCTGGTCTTAACCCCAATCACTTCGACTCTGAAGACCACATTGCGTCTAACACCGCTAAGGGTTGGTTGACTGAAGAAGAAGCCGAAAAGGGTCGTCAGATCATGGCTGAAGCTGCTGCTCAAAAGGCTGCAACTCTTCCCGAACAGATGATTTCAAACATCGCTCAGGGTCGTCTCAACAAATTCTTCAAAGAAAGCTGCCTTATGGAGCAAGAATTTGTTAAGGATGGCGAATTGACAATCGGTCAGTACCTTGAACGCACTCAGAAAGGTCTCGCTGTAGTTTCTTTCAAGCGCGTTAACCTTAACCAGGACTAATATACTAATCACGGGTGTGTAACGCACCCGTGTATTTGGGGTCCGGTAGCTCAGTTGGATAGAGCATCTGCCTTCTAAGCAGACGGTCACGCGTTCGAATCGCGTCCGGATCACTTGCAGTCGTTGTAGATAGAGTTTTTCTATTATCTGCAGCGACTTATTTTATTAGTTCGAAAATCTTTTTTGCGTCCATATGAATATTTTGCAACTTCGCGAATATTGTCTTTCTTTGCCGAATGTAACCGAACGAAGCCCTTTTGGACCGGATACTTTGTGCTTTGAAATTGGAGGTAAAATGTTTTGTCTTCTAGACCTTTCGGGCAAATGGAACTTCTATAATGTTAAAGTCGATCCTGATTTTTCGATAGAACTACAAGATAAGTATTTTTCTATACGTCCGGGATATCATATGAACAAAAAGCATTGGGTGTCAATTGACTTTGGAAATCAAATTCCGGTTAAAATTGAGCGAACAATTATCGAACATGCATATTTTCAAACTGCTAAAGGTTTATCAAAAAAGATACGAACTTGTCTTGGATTCGAAAATTAATATTTGACTTATGCAATCACGAAAAAAATATAATCCACAGCGAAAAGTGATACGTAATAAAAAAGCGAGAGTTAGGGCAACTCAAATTTCGATTGTTGGTGCTTTTGTTCTTGTCATTTTGGTGTCTGCAATTTCTTTATGGTCGGAAAAACCGACTGAGTTAAGTTCGGATACAGTTGTAAATGAACTTTTGAGAGTTGAAATGCCTGATGATATTTGCGATCAATGGCTTGTTTATGAGGGCTTTAATGTGTCGTTTAATGCCGAATATCACCAGCCTAATTATTCGTCGTGGGTTCTTACTCCGCAACACCTTGCAGGTAATGTAGAGCGAAAATCTTCTTTTAGAGCCGATGATGACGTTTTGGGATGTCCTCAATTAAGCGATTATAAAGGTTCCGGTTATGATCGTGGACATATGGCTCCTGCGGCTGATATGAAATGGAGTGAAAAAGCAATGAGTGACAGTCACTTCTTGACAAATGTTTCTCCTCAAAATCATACCATTAACAGTGGCCGATGGAATAGTTTGGAACAAAAGTGCCGTAATTGGGCCAAGTCAGACTCGACTCTTATAATTATCTGTGGTCCAATATTATCAGACTATTTGACGGATACGATAGGCGAAAACATTCCGGTTCCCAAGCGCTTTTTTAAAGTAGTATTTTCTCCGTACTCTCAACCTCCGATTGCGACTGCATTTGTCGTACCAAATGCACCCACGGATCTCGGACTGGAAGAAATGTCAATGTCCGTAGACGCGATAGAACAAATTACTGGTTTTGATTTCTTTACCATTCTGCCGGATGACATTGAAGCAGAGATCGAAAGTAAAAATTCATATCGTCTTTTTAATATTCGCACAAAAAAATGATAAATAATTCACAAATATATAGTAACGGAGATACAATTTGCGCAATATCGACAGCACCGGGCGTTGGCGGTATTGCTGTTGCACGCGTAAGTGGTCCTAATGCGATTGATATCGTTCAAAAAATTTGGCGAGGCGCCAATTTAAATAATGTAAAATCTCACACTGCTCATTTAGGAATTGTCCTTGATTGCGATGGCTCTGATCTTGATCAAGCCGTGGCTACGATTTTTAGAGGACCGAATTCTTTTACAGGTGAGGATGTCGTCGAAATTAGTGTACACGGGTCAAGGTGGATTCAGCAACGTTTGATAGATAGCCTTAACCATAGAGGAGCACGCTTGGCTCTCCCCGGCGAATTTACACGTCGCGCTTTTGCTTCAGGTAAGTTGGATCTTGCTCAGGCTGAGGCCGTTGCAGATATGATCGCGTCCTCTTCTAAATCGGCGCATCGTCTTGCCATCAGTCAAATGCGTGGTGAATATTCAAAGAAAATTGAATCAATGCGCGCTGAACTTGTTAATTTAGCATCTCTTCTCGAACTCGAACTCGATTTTTCTGAAGAGGAAGTAGAGTTTGCATCGCGTTCGAGACTCCTTGAATTGTCAGAACAATTATCGACACAACTACAAGCCGCTGCGGATAGTTTCCGAACGGGTAGAGCAATCAAAGATGGTGTTCCCGTGGCTCTTGTAGGAGCAACAAATGCCGGAAAATCATCATTGTTAAATGCCTTAGTATCAGATGATAGAGCAATAGTTTCGGACATTCATGGCACAACTCGCGATGTCGTTGAAGATGCTGTGGAAATAGGTGACTATCTGATACGATTTAAAGATACAGCAGGTATACGTCTTACAGATGATCCTATCGAGAAACTCGGTATTCAGCGCTCAATTCGAGCAGCCGAAACAGCATCTATTGTAATTTATGTAATAGATTCATCATCGGTAATAGAAAAACCCGAATTGCTCCCTGATGCAGA
The DNA here is from genome assembly GCA_964518705.1 of uncultured Bacteroides sp. GTDB lineage: Bacteria > Bacteroidota > Bacteroidia > Bacteroidales > Muribaculaceae > CAG-873. Next base: position 831 of record CAZFGV010000035.1, on the reverse strand, counting down.
TATAATTGTTGCGGCTAATAAAATAGACCTTGTCGAACCCGACCAAGAAGCAATAAAGCAAGCATTCCCGAATGCTACCATTGTACAAATATCTGCAAAAAATGGTGATGGTATCGATACCCTTCGCAAGACAATTACCGATATTCTCGATCGTAGAAGCGATTCAACAGATATTACAGTCGCAAATATACGTCATGCTGAAGCTTTTATTGAAGCTGCAAATTCATTGAGGGCTTTTGCGCAGGCACTAAAAAATGAAATTCCGTCAGACCTAGCAGCCCAAGATCTCCGACAAGCAATATATTCATTATCATCTGTTACAGGTCAAATAACAACCCCCGAGCTTCTGCAAAACATCTTCGCAAACTTCTGCATCGGAAAATAAATGGCACTTTTTTGAATTGAAAACGGATATAAAGAAAACCGTATAAAACGCAAATATCAGCAATTAAGACGTTATTAAACAGCGGATTGCGATATTTGCGTTTCTTTGTGTCCGAAATCGCCCCTTATAATTGCAGTATCAGATATTTGTTATACTTTTGTTCCCAGGTGGTCTCCCAAGACAAAAAAGGCACAAAATTTTGTCCCTTTTTGTCCCTCGGGATTCTCGGGGGACAAAAGTGAATAGTAGCGACTAATACTGTAATCAAATGGCAAAGAAAATCGACGTTCAGAAAGAGCCTGTAAAGCAACGTGAGAACGTGCTCAAAAATGTAAGTATCAGTTTATTCCTTGACATCTGTAAAATTTAATCAAGAAAATCGAGTCCGGCAACAGGGATATCTACGAGGAGTATATCTCATACCGTTGCTACAAAGGCAAGCCTAT
>CAZFGV010000034.1:0-18128 GCA_964518705.1 uncultured Bacteroides sp. | reverse complement strand
CACACCACGATTAATTTGCTCGCAAAGAGTTCGGGCGTCAATCTTGAGCAAATAAAAACGCCCCGCAGTGCGAGGCGTTTATATCGGTATGTATTATTCAAATTTCAAACGGCTTAGTGTAAGTTTCACTTTTGCCTTATCGAAACGGATATGCGCTGCTGTTGGCGTAACCAAAAACGGCTGAATATCTGACATCACTGATGTCGAATTATAATAATAGTAGCTCGACGATGCCGATGATTCGAAATCAATCTGAACAGGAACAAGTGAGAACGTATAATCTTCTTCACTCAAATTTTCCTTCTTGCTCATATCAAGCAAATACTGACGCAAATTGCTGAATTTGTAGCAATTATTTGTTTCGTCGTATTCTGAATAGAATGAAGTTATATTATCAGTAAGTTTATTTTGAGCGAAGAAAGCGTCACGGTCTTTCTTTAGAACCAATAGCACATACGGTGGTGCGGTAAGACCAACTCCCGATTCGAGAGTATCTGCCGGGATTGTCATCGCAAGGCCGTTGAGAACAGCCTGGGTGCCACCATTGTTATGATACGAATTCAACACCTCGGGGAGCGGGAAGCGTAATTCCATCTCTGTTCCGGCAGGAGCGACAAGCATTGTCTGGCCATCGTCGATACGCTGTTGCAAGCTCGATGTCAAGGTTATATCAAGGTCGTTATTGCTAATGACTTCCGGAGTAACAAGCATATACTGCTGCTCCACAACGGTAGTATCTTTGTCGCCATCTTCTTCCGTAATTTTAGTAAAGAAGAACGAAAGACCTGTTACCGACACACTTGTCATACGACCGGTGCCGAAAGATGAGCGCAAATACAAACCCGGGAAAACATTTTCGCTGAAAACTTGACCATTTTGGAAGTTTGCAGGATTGTCAACAAAGGCCTGGAAAATCTCTCTACCGCGGCTTGTCGGCAATTTAACGCCGATAGTACGATAAGTCGCAGCTCCTACTTCAGCACTCTCGTGAAGAGTTGATGCATTATAAATCTTAGTCGCAATAGGAGTCGGATCGTAATAACCTTCGGGGTTAAAAGCGCTATTAATATCGTTAGGCAAAGCTTTTGTCAGAGGGTATACAGTAATACCCATCGGAGCAACGGAGTCACCGATAAAAGCGCCACGAGCGTAGGTGAGATTCAAATATAACGAGTCGACATCCTCTGCCGAGAAATTCGCTGTATCGAGCTGTGTTGAAGGCAAGAACTGAGTCACCACATCACTGGAAAAACGGCCATATCCTGGCACGTCAATAGCACCAAGGAGCTGAGTGGTGGTACGAGGAGCTATAGATTTTACTTCTACAGTTTTTCCTTCAACAGTAAAAGCACTGTCAACAATAATGTCGGCAATATCGTCAGTAATAGAAGATCCGATCGAAGATGCGCTATCATCGCAAGCGCCGATACCAATCAGCGCCAAAGAGAGAAGAGGTAAGATGTGAAGACTACGAAATTTCATGCTTCAAAGAGCTGTTAGTGAGTCTGTCAGAGCGTTTTTAAGAAATTGGGGCAAGCGTCGGTAGCTGCTGTCTCGGCGTCATAGGGCAACAACGGTTTGCCACTAGCCTCGGCATAAGCCATTAATTCCTCTGGAATATTTTCGCTACCCACAACGATAGCATCGGCGTTATCAATAGCGAGTTTGTTCAACGAAAGCCAATCGAGGCCTTGCACTTGTGCTAGCTGATCGGGTTCAAAACCTTGTTCGGCAAGCTTTTCTACCATACGCGAATCCAACAAACCTTCGAATGCGTCGTTATACAGTGTAAATACAATCTTACTTGTATTGAACGCAGGGTCGTCGGCATAGAGATTGCGCAAATAGAAAGGTAGCAATGCGGTAACCCATCCGGTACATTGTACTACATCGGGTTCCCAACGCAATTTCTTAACAGTTTCGTAAACGCCGCGAACAAAGAACATTGCGCGTTCGTCATTTTCAACACTGTCGCTGACTGTTTCTAATTGATTGCTGCCGTCACGGAAGAAATAGTCGTCATTATCAATAAAGTAAACCTGCAAACGTGTCGGTTGCAAGGTCGCTACTTTGATAATTAGAGGGTGATCGGTATCATCGATGATGATATTCAAGCCCGACAGACGTATCACTTCGTGGAGCTGATTACGGCGTTCGTTAAGGATGCCGTATTTGGGCATAAATGTACGCACCTCGGCACCGGCTAGCTGCAATGATTGTGCGACGCTGCGAGCATAGACGCCCATTTCGGTACCGGGAAGATAAGGATCGACTTCCTGTGAAACGTACAAAACTTTCTTTATATCCATGTGTGGCGGTGATGGGAGAGAGCGGTTGTCTATTTGGGGTATCGCTGCAAAGTTACGAAAAATTTTTCATAATGACCGCAAAAGCCCGCTAATGTTGACGTTATTTAAGTTTTATGTCTAATTTTTGCACGTTTTCGTGCCATTTTAGATATCGCTTAAATAACGTCAACATCTCCTTTTTGTTCGCCATCTTTGACGATGTTTTACTTATTGGGGCGGATAACTTGATGAATCACGTCTCCAAACTCATCTATCATTGACAATTTAAGTTCTTCCGAGGTTGCACTCAGAATTGAAAATCCGGCTTTTCCACTCGTAAATACCGTGCCGTCTATTGACTTTACCTTTGGCCGCGACAACGATGCTGAACTATTTACTATATAATCGATAGTCCTTCCGGTTTTAACAATATGCTGAAAATTATGAATATGGCCACATATATACATATCAACATCATACTTACACAGTATCGAATCTACAACTCGTTGCATATCCAATTGTTCTGATTCCGACTTGTTCGTTTCAGCAAAAATAGGATGATGACCAACCACGACAATCCAATCTTCGGAAGCATCGGCAAGAGTAGCCTCAAGCCATGCCAATTGTGCTGCGACATCTTGTTTTGACGCATCCGGATATTTATCCGAATTAATACGATATTTTTCTATTAAGGGTGTTGTATCCAAGAAAATAACTTTAACACTCACTTTAGAATCCTGAAATGTTTTAGCATAATACTTTGCCGGCATATTCCATCGGCGTGACACAGCGCTATAATCCAATACCGCTTGTGTGTTGCCGCGATATTCATGATTGCCACAGATAGAATACCAATCTATCATAAGTTCCGGATGCGAATATATCAACTCAAAATTAGTGAGCCACAACGGATCTGAAACACTTTGAACTCCCTCAAAATGATGTGTATCACCTAAGTCCAACACCGCCTCCGGGCCGATATTATCTGCAACCTCGCCCATAAGTTCGGCTATAGGCTTCTGCAAATAATATCCATTTCGACCCAGATCATTGGCTATAATAAAATTGAGATCACCACCTGTGTTTTGTTTCCACTCTTTGGCATTTTGTGCCGACGAAAATAGAGATGCTATAAGTGCAAATATAATTAATATACTTCTCATTTTTAACTATATATTAAAAATTGATTTTAATACCGCCATTAAGTTTTACTCCATAATATTCAGCTTGCATAGTACGTTCTTTTATTCCTTGATAATATCGCAAGGGCTGATTCAAAATATTTGTACAATCTGCAAATAGGGTAAATTTAGTCTTTCGACCGAATGTATAGCTAATATTAAAATCCATGTAATTAACTGTATCATAATATCTGTCATAAAACCTCTCGGCACCCATCTCATCAATAAACTCCGAAGCGTAATTATACGACAGACGCGCAGAGATACCATACTTTTCAAAATACAGAGACAAGTTTGCCGTATGCTCCGGCGAGCCCGGTAGACTCAAACCTTTCTCATCTTCACGACCTTCAAAATTAAAATCTGTCACGCGTGAGCGAGTGTAAGTATATGTACCATACAAACCTACACATTTAAGCGAGGGCGACAAGAAACTAAAATCGCGCTGGTATGCCACCTCGGCACCAAAAATATTAGCATTGCCTCCATTTTTAGGCTGGGTAAACTTAGTCCATACATTGCCGGCATATTCGCGATTAAACACAACTTCATCAACTACAAAGCCATCTATGCGCTTATAGAAAACTCCGGCAGAAACGAGTCCGATACTTTTCCAATAATATTCGGCTGTAACATCGACATTATGCGATGTTGTGGCCTTCAATTCGGGATTTCCTATAACGATTTCGTTGTCACTTCGTTTGATATTCATGCCCGGTACGATTGCAGAATATTTAGGGCGTGAAAGTGATTGATTATATCCGGCTCGAACTATAAAGTCTTTTGTAAACGCCATCTTAACAATCAACGAGGGCAAGAAGTTAACATAACTTGATGTTGCTGGATCGGTTTTGCTGATACTATTTTCTTCCTCATCAAACACGCGTCCGGTATACTTCAAATCGGTATTTTCGACACGCAAGCCACCCATAAAATCAATATTATCGGCCAAACGGGTACTTAAGCGAACATATGCCGAACTTACATTTTCACGAGCACTATAATTTCCGGCCAGTTCTTCCGGTACTTGTTCTTTTTTAAACTGTGTAGCATCATCAAGATTCAAAGAGCCCAAATATTCTTTTGTTACAAAAGTACCCGCCTGATATTTCGCCGACGGCATAAAATCCGATCTTGTCTGATTTGCCGTATGAGCCCACGCGGCGGCATTAAATGCGTCTTTATCGAACGGAGTATATTCGTAATAATCAATTTCTTTATCCTTTGTTTTATTAACGAATTTAAAACCGAATTTAATTTTCGAGTTATCATTAACGCGAGCATTAAAATCAAGAGCCGCCTTAATATCGCGTTCTACAATATCTTCTTGCTGCTGTGTTACTTCTTTGAGCGAGAACGAATCATCTAGAAGCATCGAATAACCATCTTCCGGCACCGCATACGGCTCGCGAGGATTGGTCAAATCAAATGTAAAATGCTGCTTTTTAAGTCGATAATCAATATATCTTTCATTAGGTCTTTCCTCTGTAGCGCGAGCATAACCCACCTTCCAATCCATTTCGATCAGCCCCAGCATATTTTCACCGCCCATAGTAAAGTCCATGGTGCGCTGACGCTCCAATCGGGCATTATCTTCTGCGTTTGATCCGCCCTTCGTTTGTACGCGAACATCTGCAACTCCCTTGGAATTTATATCTTTAAGCGTGGTACGATAGCGGTTTTCCCAGTCGTTGCGATTATTAAAAATTCCCTTAAACCAAATCTTATTAAAGTCGTTAAACTTATAATCAAGCGACAACGAATAACTCTGACGCTCACGAGTAACATAATACTGACGAATCTGATAATCATTTAAATACACTTTACCATCATCTTCTTTTTCCCACAAAAACTCGGTATTATAAGACCCTGACGGAGCATTGTTATACGATGCCGATGCCATAAATCCGAATTTATTATTAAAGAAGCGATTACCTACTGTCAAACCGAAATTCATTTGAGCTTCGTTGCGAATCCAATTATATCCCGTTCCGGCAACAGCATTGAGAGTAAAACGATTGGGCGAGTGTTTAGTTACTAGATTTATCGAGCCACCAATTGCATCTCCGTCTTGATCCGGCATTAGTGTCTTATTTACCTCTATTGTCTGAATCATGTCTGACGGAATGAGGTCTAGTTGTACATTTCTAATATCACCTTCCGCCGAAGGAATACGCGAACCGTTGATAGTAACAGAGCTAAACTCCGCCGGTGTACCTCGTACTTGACCAAAACGCGCCTCGCCTTGGTCATATTGTACATTTATTCCGCTTATTCGTTTCAGAGCATCCCCGATATTAGAGTCCGGAAATTTTCCTATTTGATCTGATGATAACACATTTGTTACATTCAAATTGCTCTTTTGTGTGTTGATAGCTTTCTGCTGACCCGAAAAGACTCCGGCTACGACAACTTCGTTAAGATTCAACGACGTGTCACTCATTATTATATTTTCTGTTACCTCTTCATTATCGACATTGACATCTTTTGCCGACGGAGCAAAACCGACATAGGATACTGCCAAGTTATGGCTTCCTCTTGTCAAATGTGAAAACGAATAGAATCCGTCAACATCTGTAATAGCTGTGCGCTGATTGTTGTCCAAGCTAACAAACGCGCCGGGAAGCGGGTTATTTTCCCCGTCGAGGATTCGTCCTTTAAGAATTCCATTTGCGACATTCTCTACTCCGCGCATACTATGAAACACGGACAACATAATCAGGATTAGAATAATTACTTTTTTCACTGTCTTTGTTGTTATTATTTTCGACAGCAAAAGTATTATGACGTTATTTCATAGCTTTTTCAATTTTGTTAAGATTTTTCGACTACTATATACAAAAATAGCTCCCCGACAAAAGCCGAAGAGCTACCTATATTAAATATTAAATTATCGAACGAATACTTTCGACACTTCCGCGCCGACTCGGCGGATGTATACTCCGCTAGCTAGGTTTGCCTCGTCAACACGCACTCCTTGCAAGGTATACCACTGTGCTTCGGTTTCTGTGCTAGCTTGAACAGTGTCGATTGACGAATTATCTTGAACTCGCACCTTGCGCGAGTTAACTACCCTTCCTGTTTTAGCATCGTAAACCGACGCCACTACAACCAACTTCGTTTTATCTTGCACGAGGTCAATTGAAACCGTTGCATATTCTTCCGGAGGAGTAGTAACTGCTTCTGACAATTGTAAGGTCTTGGCGTGTGTCAATGACTCCAGATATGGTATTTCGGTAGGCAAGCTGCCTTCGATGCCATATGTATCAGGTGCAAGAATTGCTACATCGTGGAAGGTAATATCGCTAATACGGTCGGGCTGATCAACAAGGTATGCCAAATCGGTTTCACGATATGCCTCGCCGCCGGAATAGTAATTTTTCTGATACCATCCGCGTCCGCTGCCGCTAACCTCTTCATTTACGAGGATATACATCAATCGGAAATCAGCATCGGAATACGCACGCATAAACTTTACTGTCGATGTTGCTTCAATAGAAGTCTTGTCATCGTCAGCCCAACGTGCTTCCAACGCCATGTCAGCTACGGGAACTTGGGCTTGCGCAACTTTCCAATCTTGCTTTATTCCTTGTTTATATGTCAAACAATTAGCCGCATCGCCTTCTGACAATGAGCCGTAATACGGATCTAGAAAACCGCCACGATTTATATACGCTCCGGGGACGCCGGAATTGGCTACATAGGGGTTCGGACTGATTGTTAGTATATCATTAATATGGTATACAACAGCGATAAATTTGTCGCCAAAATCATTTTTCAAACCATCGAAAGCCACAGTACCTCTCGGGCACCAACCGCACCACGTGCCGGTATATTCCTCTACTAGAGGCATATGAGTCGGGCCGTAGGGATATACATACATATCTGTCGTAAGTGTCGCATCGGTTGCGGCATTGGCGTGTCCATTCACTTCTGTCACTTCCACTGTACACGGATATGTACCCGCATCGGCAACGCCGGGAAGGGTAAAGGTGAATTCTACAGACTCATCGGATTGAGATGACAATGCTGGGCTAAAGGTTTTTACATCCGACTTCGTCTCTCCATTAAAAGTCCACGAATATTTAATTGACGACACGTTATTTACGCCAACATTTTTTAAAGTCACGACAGGTTGCAAATCCACGCCATGCACATCACCACATTCAGACAAGGCCACCAATGATACAGCATCCTCGCTAAAATCACCGCGCACTCGAATAGTAAGATTCAACGCAAGATCATTTCCGGCTTCTCGCCATTTGAGATACGTCTTTGTTGTATGAACATTAAACGCCGCACTATTCGATGATGGTCCAACGCTGACAGGTTGCTTGGTTGCATTACTAAGTTCTGTAACATCAAATGAATAACCGACATACACGCCATTTTCAGGAATAACATACGGTTCATCGAATGTTACGGAAATTTTACCGTCAACGGGCGTTGCGGAAACAGATGTAATGTCGGCAACATTGAGCTTGTTTTCAAGCGCAAGAGTCGAAGACAGCCATACCGACCAATTATCAGTTCCCGTTGCTACAACCGACGGCAACTCAACACCGACAATCTCGGAACCTACCAATTTGGCATCGTTGAGATACACTGCCAAATCATAGGTCTCCTTTTTATTCGTGCCCCACAAACTCGTTCCTTCGCCGGCATAATTAATGTCGCGAGTCGGTTGTGCAAAAGTCGGTAGCCCGAGGACTACCGACATCAAGAGGCTTATTGTTTTAGCAAATTTCATTTCACTACTTTTACAACTTTGACTTTGCCGTCAGACATTTTGTAAACTCCGATCTTCAAACCGCGAGCTTCGCCTGATACTACTCGACCGTTTACATCAAAGTACTTAACATCAACAACTTCGGCGTTACCTTCTACCTCGTCAATAGATGCGATTTCGTAGCTTACAAGATTTGAATATGTTTCTGTGCCGTCTTCGTTGACATATTTAACTTTGATACCTACAGATTCGTAACCATCCATAAATAGAAGTACTTCCATATATTCGTAATAGTTGGTTACATTATAGAAGTCTTCATAATCGAGGGGTATGTCGATGTACTCTGCCGAGAGGGTAATATCCTCATAATCTTCATAGTAAATCGTCATAGGCTCGCCATCGATAAGGATGTTATAAGTACAATTACGCTTATCCAACACGCGGCCGTCGGTACTGAGTTCGGGTAGAACATAGTCTAACATCGAGAATCCGTAATCATCGAAACAATTTTCGTAATTAACAATTTCCGGATCGGCGGGAGTCAACGGGGTTGACATATCTTGCCATGTAAATGATGGTTCGAGATATGCATCAATGCAATAAATACGATTGCCGGGGATGGTGCTGAATGTTACTGCTTTACCTTCGGGAGCGGTGAATGTCATCGCTGTTGCATCGAATGCCAAGCTTACACTTTCGAGGGCAACGAGGTCGTAATCGTCTTCAGATTCTTCGTCTTCGGCGGGAATCAATGTGTAATTTGCAGGCACGAAATATGCATGATGCTCTACTGTGCCGCAAATGCCGAGATATTGGTCGCTGGCAAATGTTACGTTTACGCCATCGAACGAACCTTTTATTACCGCTTCGGGCATATCGGCAAACAAACCTTGAACATAAACATCGGCACCAGACATAGCTACCTTAATAAGATGGCTAACATCACCGGCTCGCATTACCCAGGTATCGAGGGTAAGGCCGTCGGGAACACTCAAAGGTTCGGCGGTAACTTCTGTCAACTCTATTTTGGCATCGGCATAGCCGGTCCAGCTAAGCTGATAACCTTGATTGCCGGCGTCATCTGAAACTTCTGTGCCAAGCAACATTCCGATGAAAGTATCTTCATCTTGAACAAGGCCGGTTTCGGTAACTGTAAATGTAATAGTTTGGTCGGCGGTTGCCTTTAGGCTTTCTGTACCGTTGCTTTCGGTGTAATTCAATTCGTAAGCATAGTAATTTTCGGTAATCATCAAACCGAGTTCACCGGTAGGATCGTTTTCCCAATCTTCATACTGATAAACATCGATTTTCTGCGGGAAAGTCACTGTCACCTTATTTCCTGAAAGCTCACCGACAAGATATGTATCGGTAGGCATACCGGTAAAGGGACTGTAGATATATACCTTATTTCCTTCGTAAGCCACTTTTGACACAGCACCGTAATCATCGGAGTGCAACAAACCGCCGTAATAGAGGGTAAAGTATTCGCTATTACGTGAATATACATTTTCAACAGCAGCATCTGATGGATAGACGAGCTCCAAGTCGCCCAAATTTGTACTGCGTGATGGTGCATACACTGCCTTTGCTGCTGCGGTGCGCTCTACGCGTGTTTGTTTTGATGGTGCGTGTTTCTTAACTTGATGCGCAGGAGCGGCTGATACTGTTGTGGCGCCGACACTCAATAGTACAGCTGTAAATAGAGTAACGATTTTTCTCATAAATATAATGTTTGGTTAATTGCTTTTTAGCTCAATATACTACTTGTGGATTATCTTAATGGTTCAAAAACTCGACAATAGACAAATATGCTTGCAAAGGTATATAAAGTATCTGAAATAACAACAAAAAAACGATAAAAAACGCGTCAGTGCATAAAATAATGTTATCGCGACCGCCACAAATAGCCGATTTTTGCTCAAAAATCTCGCTTTTAAATAGTATTTTTCAACATTTTGTCCGTTTTTATGAATTTTAAGTCGTTTATGGTTTAAAATGTGCAATAGTTTTTGTAAATTTGCAAAAAAATTAAGTCTCGCCGATGGAAACTCCTTTTCCGTCGGCCGAGTTTTGGTGTTATTTAATATGAAAAGACTTTTCTCGTTGGCTTTTCTATTGTTAGTCATGGCATTGACAGCAATAGCCTCACAGCCACAAAGCCCTGTCAGATGGCGAACCATCATCAAGCAGACAGGCCCCGACTGCGGCACTGTCACTTTCCGTGCCCTTGTGGGCGAGGGGTGGCACTTGTATGGCACGATCCTTCCCGAAGACGGCCCTAAGCCGACTACTTTCGACCTCAGCGAAAGCACCGGGGTGGTTTTCGACGGCGTTCCGTCGCCTAAACGCGATGCGGTAAAAGCTGTTGACGAACTTTTCGGCGCTGAAATGGAATGGTGGGATGCTAACATCGATTTCTCTGTCAATTTCCACGTCACTGACGCTGAAAATGCATTCCTGAAAGCCCAAATTTCTTATATGGCGTGCAACGGTGTTACATGCCGTCCCCCGACAACTGAAAATATTGCAACTTCTATTCGATTAAAATCTGAAAAATAATAATGTTACGTAAATTTTATCTTACGCTCCTCGTCATCTTGACGACAGCAACAGCTTGGGCTGCTAGTCCCGTTTCATGGTCTGTAGCGCTCGAAAATGTTAGCGATGGTCTTTATCGCCTCACCGCTACCGGCGAAATTGCCGACACTTACCACATCTATGGCTACGCCGCTCCCGGTGCCGATGTGTCTGACGATGTTCCAACAACTACTGTCAACATCAACCTCCCCGAAGGTGTTACTGCTGAAGGTGATATCGTTTTTGAAGGCAATGTTAATTCGCACTTCGACGATATTATGGAACTCAACCTCGAATGGATCACCGGTACCGTAACATTCTCTCAAAATCTTCGCGTTGCCGCTAACGCTACAGGTGTTATCACCGGCAGCATCAACTACATGGCTTGCACCGAACAAGCTTGCACTCCTCCTGCTAATTTCGAAATCTCTGTAGCCCTTCCCGGCACTGTTATTGATGAACCTGCAGCTGAAGAAATTACCGCTCCCATTGCTAACACTCAAGTTAATACAACTTTGGAAAACTCTCTTTGGGAACCCATCGTTGTTGAAACAAGCACCGAAGAACAATCATACTGGTCACTTCTTATCCTCGGTTTCCTCGGTGGTTTGGTAGCCTTGCTTACCCCCTGCGTATGGCCTATGATTCCTATGACGGTAAGCTTCTTCCTCAAACGCACCAAAAGCCGCCGTCGCGCTATTGCCGACGCTTTCATTTATGCCGCCTCTATCATCGTTATCTTCTTGGTCCTCGGCATCATTCTAACTCTCCTCTTCGGCCCCGGCAAGCTTAACGAAATCGCTACCAGCGCTATTTTCAACATCATCTTCTTCCTCATCCTCGTTGTTTTCGCTATCTCTTTCTTCGGCGCTTTCGAAATTCAGCTCCCCACAAAATGGAGCGATGCTATCGACGCTAAAGCAGAAAGCACAACAGGCCTCCTCAGCATCTTCTTCATGGCTTTCACCCTCGTGCTCGTTTCTTTCTCTTGCACAGGTCCTATCATCGGCACTCTCCTCGTTGAAGCCTTCTCTAACAGCAACCTCATGGGCCCGCTTTTGGGTATGGGCGGGTTCGCTCTCGGTTTGGCTTTACCTTTCGGTATTTTCGCTTTCTTCCCCTCTATGCTTAAAGAGCTCCCCCGCTCAGGTTCTTGGTTGAATTCTGTAAAAGTTATCTTAGGCTTCATCGAGCTCATCCTCTCGCTCAAATTCCTCTCTGTTGCCGACCTTGCTTACGGCTGGCACATCCTCGACCGTGAAGTGTTCATCGCTATCTGGATTGTTCTCTTCATCCTCCTCGGTCTTTACCTCCTTGGCAAATTGCGTTTCAGCCACGACGGCCCTCAGGAAACAACATCTGTTCCCCGCTTCTTCATGGCGCTCGCTTCGCTATCTTTTGCCGTATACCTCATCCCCGGTCTTTGGGGTGCTCCGCTTAAGGCTATCAGCGCTTTCGCGCCTCCGTTGTATACTCAAGACTTCAACCTCTACGGCGGCCACTTCGAAGAATTCGACGACTATGATGCCGGTATGAAATATGCCGCTGACCACAACAAGCCCGTCCTCCTCGACTTCTCAGGCTATGCTTGCGTTAACTGCCGCAAGATGGAAGGTGCCGTTTTCGATACTCCCACCGTGCGCGACATCATCGAAAAAGATTATGTGATGATCAAACTCATGGTCGACGATAAGGCTCCCCTCCCCGAACCTATCCGCGTTGTTGAAGAAGGCAAAGAAATCACCCTCAAAACCGTTGGTGACAAGTGGGCTTATCTACAACGCTACAAATTCAACATCAACTCGCAACCTTACTACGTCCTCCTCGACAATGAAGGCAAAGCCCTTAACACTCCCCGTGTTTATGACGAAAACCTCGACGCTTTCGTTAACTGGCTCGAAAACGGCGTAGAAAATTACAAATAACGATGGCTCGCAAAGAACAACTCGAAGCTATCGGTCGTCTCATGGACACTCTTGACATTCTTCGTGTCAAGTGTCCATGGGATGCCAAACAAACAAACGAAAGTTTACGTCCCAACACCATCGAAGAGGTTTACGAACTGGCGCAAGCCTTGATGGACGACAACGCCGACGAAATTAAGAAAGAACTCGGCGACGTGTTGCTTCACGTCCTTTTCTACGCCATGATAGGCAATGAAAACGGTCGTTTCGACATCGCTGATGTTGCCGACACCGAAAACCAAAAGCTTATCTTCCGTCACCCCCATGTGTTTGGCGACGTTCAAGCCAACACTACCGATGAAGTGCTCAAAAACTGGGAGCAAATCAAGCTCAAGGAAAAAGGTGGCAATCGTTCTGTCCTCGCCGGGGTCCCCGCGGCGCTCCCTGCTCTGGTGAAGGCTTTCCGCGTGCAAGAAAAAGCCGCTAACATTGGCTTTGACTGGGAAAACCGTCAACAAGTATGGGATAAAGTCGACGAAGAACGCGCCGAAGTTATGAGCGCTGTCGAAAGCGGAAATCAAGAAGACGTTGAAAGCGAATTCGGCGACCTGCTTTTCAGCATCGTCAACGCTGCGCGTCTTTACGGCGTGAACCCCGTAAATGCTCTCGAACGTACTAACCGTAAATTTATAGCTCGATTCAACTGGCTCGAACAACGCGCCAAAGAACAAGGCCACCAGCTTAAAGACCTATCTCTTGCCGAGATGGACGCCTTGTGGAACGAAGCAAAGACTGCTCTTAACGCAAACGAATGAAGCTTTGCATCACCGAGAAACCTACCGTTGCTCGTGACATAGCATCCCTCTTGGGGGCTAACGAGCGTCATGATGGATATTTCGAAGGAAACGGATACCGAGTGTCGTGGACACTCGGTCATTTGTGTTGTCTCTTCGAACCCGACGATTATACCCCTCGCTGGAAACGTTGGGCGCTGTCTGAATTGCCTATGATTCCCGAACGTTTCGACATCAAAGTCATCAACGACCCGGGAATACAGCACCAATTCAGCGTCTTGGAAAAAATCATCCCCGAAGCCGAAGAAATCATCAACTGTGGTGACGCCGGGCAAGAGGGTGAACTTATTCAACGATGGGTATACCGTAAAGCCGGTGCTAAATGCCCTATCTCGCGACTATGGACATCTTCGCTCACCGACGAAGCCTTGCGCAAAGGGTTTGACACCCTAAAACCGCAAGCGGAATACGACAAACTATTCCACGCCGGATTGTCGCGTGCTATCGGCGACTGGATTCTCGGTATGAATGCAACACGTTTGTACACCCTCAAATACGGCGGACGTGGTCAAGTGCTGTCTATCGGTCGCGTGCAAACGCCTACGCTTGCTCTTATCGTTAATCGCCAAGCCGAAATTGCTAATTTCGTGCCTAAAGACAGTTGGGAACTGCACACTAACTACCGCAACGTAAACTTCACCTTCACCGGCGACCGCTACGACACCGAAGCCGATGGGCAAGTCGCCGTTGACGAAATAGCTCCGTTGCAGTTCGCTATTAAATCGGTAACGAAAAAGCAAGGACGCGAATCGGCGCCACGTTTATTCGACCTCACTTCGCTTCAAGTGGAGTGCAACAAACGTTTCGGATGGACCGCGGACCGTACTTTGCAACTCATTCAAAGCCTATACGAGAAAAAACTTACAACATATCCTCGTGTTGACACCACCTATCTCTCCGACGATTTATACCCTAAAATAGCTCCTACGCTAAAGGGTATGGCCCCCTACGCCGCTATAACAGCTCCTATCTTACAAAATAAGATTCCCAAGCCTAAACGCATTTTTGATAATTCCAAAGTCACCGACCACCACGCTATCATCCCTACGGGTCTTGACCCTTCGCGTGCTTCGCTCAACATCGATGAAAAGTCGCTTTACAATTTGATAGCGCGTCGCTTCATATCGGCATTTTATCCCGATTGCGTTTTTATGGCAACGACAGTCCTCGGCGAAGCGGGTAAATACGAATTCAAAACAACAGGAAAAGTTATCCTCGAACCCGGCTGGCGGGCGCTCCAAGAAAAAGCACAATCTGTCGACGAGCAGAAATCTGACGAGGGCGACGATAACATCCTCCCCGAATTCACCGAAGGCGAAACGGGACCTCACGAACCTTTCCTCGCCAAAAAAACCTCTCAGCCGCCGAAAATGTACACCGAAGGCACGCTCCTTCGCGCTATGGAAACGGCTGGTCGTACGGTGGACTCGGAAGAGCTGCGCGAAGCGATGAAGAACAACGGCATCGGCAGACCTTCTACTCGAGCTAACATCATCGAAACGCTACGCAAAAGAGGTTACATCCGCAACGAGCGCAAAGCACTTGTCGCTACTCAAGCCGGAATAGACCTTATTAGCCTAATTCGCGAAGAGTTGCTAAAGTCGGCAAAGCTTACCGGCTTATGGGAAAACAAGTTGCGACGCATCGAATCGGGCGACTATTCTCCGGCGGCGTTCATTCGAGAAATAAGCCAAATGGTGCACGAAATTGTTATTTCCGTAATGTCGGACAACAGCAACCGTCGCATTGAAGCTCAACAGCCCGAAGCTACTAAAAAGAAAGGTAGCACGGCGGCTGGTGAAAAGAAAGCAACAAAACCGCGTGCTACGCCTATTCGCAAGCTCGAACAGGTTAAATGCCCCGTTTGCGGTGAAGGTCACCTCCTAAAAGGGCGTTCGGCATTCGGTTGCAGCCGATATGCTCAAGGATGCTCGTTCAGACTGTCTTTCGACGAATGTCCTGCCGACACGTCTCCGGCTCAAATTAATAAAAAACTAAAAGCACGAAAATGAATCTCTACGACGTCATACAATGGACGTTAGTCGCCATCGTCATCATTGTGGCGATAATATATGTTATACGTCGTTGCCGCTGTGGCAGTTCGTGCTGCAACTGTCCGGGAGAAAAACTATGCAATCGTCGCAAAAAATAGGTGCCGGACGTTTTGCTCCTTCTCCGACAGGACGAATGCACCTCGGTAACGTCTTTGCCGCATTGTTATCGTGGCTCGACGCGAGGAGTAACAACCGACGTTGGGTGCTACGCATTGAGGACCTGGACCCGCAACGTTCTAAAATTGAATATGCTCGTCAACTCGAAGACGACCTCCTTTGGCTCGGGCTGGAGTGGGACGAGGGCGGTGTTGACGGTATAGGCCCAAATGCGCCTTATTGCCAAAGCAAACGCAACGACATTTACGCTGCGGCTCTTAATAGTCTCAAAGAAACAGGATTATGTTTTCCGTGCTCATGCACGCGTGCCGATATAATGGCGACGCAAGCACCGCACCAAACTGACGGACGTATAGTATACGCCGGCACTTGCCGTCCCGCTACATTACCGACGCCATGGCTCGAGCCGACATCGCCAAAAGCAATACGCCTCGCCGTCCCTGACAAGCTAATTTCTTTCACAGATGGCGTTTACGGCAATCAGGCTGTAAACCTATCCGAACACTGCGGCGACTTTGTTCTCCGTCGCGCCGATGGGGCTTGGGCATACCAACTTGCCGTTGTCGTCGATGATGCTGCTATGGGAGTAACGTCTGTTGTCCGTGGCGCCGATTTACTACTGTCGTCAGCACAACAAATTTACCTATACGAGCTCCTGGGCTTTACTGCACCGCAATATACACACATCCCACTTCTATGCAACGCCGGCGGCAGGAGACTGAGCAAACGCGATGCATCACTTAGCATGGAAGTTTTACGCCATCAAAAAACTCCAAACCAAATCATCGGCGAACTGGCACACTACGCCAACCTCATCCCCTCCCACGACGCAATCAATCCTAAAGACCTTATTGCACTATACTCCCCCGACAAGCTCCCCAAAACGCAAGCAATCATAACAGCAATATAACCTCCACACACCAACGCCCTATGGCACTATGGTAACCTTTGGGCCTATGGTCTAAACCGACGAGCCAACGGTTCTCCGGTTAAAATACATCAATCGTAAATTTAACCAAAGCGCCAAAGGACCATAGATCAATTCCAAAGCAACTATCCCCAAAAAGAAAAGCCCGAAAAGCCAACGCTTCCGGGCCTATGGTAGAAAAAAACCGCTGCAAGAGCAAAGCCTCGCAGCGGTCTTTAATTATGGTTAAGGTATATCTTCGATAATTAGAAAGTTACACCTGTTGTGCACTTGCTTTCACTCTTAGTACCTTCGGCACGGTTAGAAAGTGTAGTGTCGTTGTGTTTAAGTGTTACATTTTCAACAACAACATTTTCGCAAGAATAAGGAGCCACTGAGCGACCTACAACTGCACCGATCTTACCTTCTTCCTCAATACCCTTAATAGTAGAGTTACGAACTGAAGAATTCTTGATTGTAACAGTGTGAGTACCGGTAGCTGCAACTAAGCCAATGAAAGAACCTACAGTTTCTGCATTTTTAACAGAAGCATTGTAGATATGAACATTTTCGATAGCGAATGTGCCACCATGCTGAATGTCACCGAAGAGAACAGCACCAAATATACCACCATCAACAGTAACACCGTCAATAGTAAGATTCTTAACTGTAGAATTTACACCATCGGGTAATTCACCGTTGAAGATAGACTTACGAAGGTCATATGCACCGACTTTCACGTTTGTAAGTTTGTGACCGTTGCCGTTGAATACAGAGTTATCCAAACGAATAGGAGTCAAAGCAACACCTGCCAAGTTGATATCGGCAAAGAGGAAGATGTTCTTGTTTGTTACAACGCCACCAAGGTTTGCGAATTGTTCTGCAGTAGATACCATAACAGCATTGCAAACAACATTTACGTTAGTTGCAGTGTTGTTAGCACCATAAACACCACCATTGTTGTAACCGAGGATTTCACCTGCTTGTGATTCGTGAGCGCAGTATACTACTACATTTTCAGCTTTACAGTAATCTACAGTAGCACCATTTTCAATATAACCAACAACAGCGCCGGCTTTCTTGTCATAGGCGATTACTGTACTATTCTTAACGGTACAGTTCAAAACCTTAGCATTAGCTTCGTAAACACCACTGGCGATTACACCTACAAGTGAGTTACCGATAACAGTAGCCTTGTCTACTACCAAGTTTTGGATAAGAGCAGTTTGACCAACCTGGTTGAACAATGCTGAATAGTATTCCTTGTCTGAGTTATCAATAACGAAGTTGCTGATAGTGTGACCGAAGCCGTTAAAGCCGCCCCAGAATACAGCGCTTTCACCACCGAAACCCTTGATGCTTGCACCCTGGAGGTCGATATCTTTAAGAAGAGCGAAGTTTTCGTTTTCACCAACAATACGTCCGTTAGCAAGAGCTTTGAATTCTTCTGCTGTAGTAATAGTTGTTGTGCCACGGTATACGTTTACATTTGTAGCTACGTTGTTTTCTACAGTTGA
>CAZFGV010000033.1:0-18976 GCA_964518705.1 uncultured Bacteroides sp. | reverse complement strand
TTTTCTCTTCTCGAATAACTTTTTTTCAAGCAACCCGAGCCAATCCGGGAGAAACCGCCAATCTATATCGGCGATATTATTTGACTACTACCTTTGCGACCTCGTCGCCACTCTTTACTATATATATACCTTCGCCGAGATTGAAGTTTACATCGCCTTGCACTTGCGAGGTGGCAACTTGAGTTCCTACTATAGTATATACTGTCGTTGTGCCACGAGCACCCGACACTGTAATGAGTCCTTTATTTGCTTTAATAATAGTACGGCTACCGGCAGCTACATCTGATATCGATGCAGGTATTTTATCTGAATTTACCTTAACCGCATTTTCTATCATTCCGTTTTCGTTATTGATAACCATTGCTATCATTTCGAAATCGTGAACATTGAGAGCCTTGTCAACAGCAACATCAGCGTTGAGTGTATACTCTACACCGGGAGCCGAACCGGCAAGCTCTCCTATTACATTATAGCTAACACCAACTTCATCGAAAGTCATTTCTACTTTTTCGGGCAATTGTTCAAAGCCACCCATTTCAATACCTTCGGCATAGTCGGCAAAATAATTTTCCTGACGATAAGGTCCTACGTTATTTTGTGTGAATGCTACAGCTACACTGTACTTACCTCCGGTTTCGAGGGCGAAGTTTGTTTTAGTATTAACTGTAATCTTGCTATTGTCTTCGTTAAAGTTTGCTTCTGCTTCAATTTTTGCAATAGCGGTAATTTCTTTTGCATATCTATATGCGAAGTCAACCATATCCATTTCCGGATACAACAAGCCAAGTGCAACGGTATCGCGGTTCAAGACAGCTGAAGGATATGAGTTGAAGTATTTATTAGCAACTTCGACATATGTTTCCGACTCCATACGGTCATCATAATGAATAGCAACAGGGATAAACTGTTCGTCATCGCCATACACATCCACCATATATCGCATAGCAACAATACCAATAGGGCAGTTACCACACCAAGTGCCTGTACCTTCTTCGATAACGACAGCGCGAGGATAGCCCACGCCGGCAGGCAACGAACGTACGATAAATTCGCCACCGGTTTCATCAATGGCATCAATATCAGACTCGCCATTAATTGCCACCAAACGATAATTTACAGCTACACCGGAAGCGCTCACCTCATCGCAAACAAGGCCATCAAAAGTAAAGGCAGCTTCTTGTGCGTATTCAATCGGTTCTTCGAGCACACCCACTACTGTGCGTGTGGTGCCATTGCTAGTATATTCTAGAGTAACGTTATTAATAGTATTAGCAGCATTATTAACCACTGCAGCTTGAACAGAGAACGGTTCACCCTTAACAACTGCACCGGGAGCTAACATTGCATTGAGCGTAACGCCATTTACGGGAAGATTGTCTCCTTCAATAACCAAGCGCAAGCACATATTGCCATACCATTCGGCATATTTTTCCCAATATTGAGTGATACCCTCTTTCCAGCCAATCCAACAGCTATAATCGCTGCTATTATAATCCATATCGACAGCAAAGCAAGTATCATCTGTCGTAGGAGCTTGTCCGGTATAACCAACAAAGAATGGCTTACCTTTTTCAATCACTTGCGGTGTGGTCAACTCATATGTTTCCCAAGTGAGATTTTCGCTACTTAATTTAATAGCCTGCTTATAGAATGGTTCTGCACTAAAACTCTTTTCTGAGTAAAAGCACAAGTCAACATCTGTAAAATTATTTTTTGGAGCAAACACAAGGTCGCGCAACTGCTCATCATACATATATGAAGCCGGAGAAGCAACATCAACAGCAACAATACGCGATCCTGCAAATTTTTCAACAAACGTTTCGGGGAACTCCACCAACATGGTATATTCTTGCCACTTCACACCTACACCTTGTGACGGTTCTGAACAGTATGCATACGTCAATTTTTGGGTATCTGCCATCATTGGCACTACCGACATAAATATAGCAAGAATTGTGAGTAATAGTTTTTTCATAATATGATTCGGTTGTCGAAATTTCAAGCCAAAAGGGATTTTCAACGGCAAAGTTACATATATTTTACCTAATTATGCAAACTATTGACACATATAATTCGCAATAATACTTAAAATTTACACAAAAACGACCTTTTATACTGAAATCTTGCGCAAAAAGTCTTCTCAAAAAGCAAAAATTGTAAAATTATTACTATGCGTCCAAAAATTGTGACATATATCACACAATACCGACACGCCAAAACAAAAAAATACACTCTGCAACTTTATCAGTTACAGAGTGTATCGTACCCGGACCCGGGGTCGAACCGGGATGGGTTGCCCCAACGGTGTTTGAGACCGTCGCGTCTACCGATTCCGCCATCCGGGCGTTTGTGGGTGCAAAGGTAGTAATTTTACTCTACACTCACAAATTTTTTACCGAATTTTTTATTTTCCTTCTACAATTTCTAAGATTTTGCCCGGCAATTCGATGTTGTTATTCATATTTTGGAACTTTTCTGCTCCTACACCGATAGCAAACACAGGCACGGGATTAGCCGAGTGACTTGTTGTTGTAAACGCCAAACCGCTTGCTTCGTTGAAAATTGAGAACACTTCCACTGCAAATTCATTAAAGCTAGCATAAAGTGTATGCTGATCGGCACTATTACGCTGTTCGAATGTGCGGTCGAAAAGCTGACGCAAGGTTGAGTCTTGTTCTTCGGTAGGCTGAATTTTGCCATAGAGTCCGAGGTTGTCGGCAAGATATTCTTTCATATCTTCCCAAGTGTATGTGCGGCGTGAACGAAGCATTGCCGAGCAATAAGCGCCGAACTGTTCTTTTGAAACACGCTGACAGTCAATATTTGCCAGCCCGCCCTTTGCTCCGCGAGGATGAACGTTTGCCATACCTCCGGTGTCATGGTCTGCGGTTACGACGATAAGTGTTTCGTCGGGATGTGCCAAATAGAATTTGTATGCAACATCGAGGGCGTTGTTAAAGTTGATAATTTCTTTAATCGCTGTGCCACCGTCATTAGCATGGAGTGCATGGTCAATATTTCCGCCTTCAACCATCATAAAGAAGCCGTCGGGGTTGGTCTTTTCTAGATGTGCAAGACATGTCTCGGCAATCTGAGGCAATGTGAGGACATTGGAAATCGAGTCAATTGTATAACCGATATTATTTTCCGATGTACCTTCGGTGTTCAACAACAACACACGGCGATTGTTGATATTTGCAATCTCAGCAGGACCGCGAACAATCTGAACATCATTAGCGGCAAATTTGCTTAGCAGGTCGGTATCTTTTCCGTCAACTTTCAAGCCACGAAGTCCTGCACCGGCGATAAATTCATAGCCGGACTCTGCCATATGTGTGCCAATTTCGTAGAACATACTACGGCTGGGCACATGAGTATAAAAAGCACCGGGGGTGGCATCGTCAGGAGCTACTGATGTTGTTACGCCAATACCATAACCTTTACGATGCAACTTTGCAGCAACTGATTCAACCGAAATAGTATCGGCATTCATGCCGAGCATACCATTGCGAGTTTTGTTTCCTGTCGCGAGTGCGGTTCCGGCAGCGGCACTATCGGTGATGTCGGAATCTGAACTATAAGTAAGACAAATGCTTGCCACATCAAACTGCATCATGGTAAGCAAGTCCTTAGAGCCTTCGATTGTACGTTTGTAAGTTTGTGTTGCCGTAATCGGGCCCATGCCCATACCGTCTCCGATATAGTAGAAGATGTACTTCGGCGCTTCTGCCCATGCTCCGCTAGCGAGTGAGAGTGCTGCGGCTGCTAGAACGTGTTTGAATTTGATTTTCATAGCTTATATTTTAACAAGTCGAGATTATTTATCTGTTATTCAATATTTTAAGTATCGCATCAACAATATTTCTATTATTAGCCAACCTTGGCACCTTGCGCTGACCGCCACGTTTGCCTGTCATAGCAAGCCACGCGTCAAAAGTTCCTGTCGACACTTCAACAAGGTCTAGACGGCTAAGAAATAAATCACCGGCGCGTTTGGCTTGATAATCTGAATTAACCGTTTGTAAGGCCTTATCCAAAATATCGGCAAACGCCTCATTACCGCACGTTGGCGGTGTCTGCCACTCGATAAGCCATTGATGATGACCTTTTTCGCCGTCTGATGTATACACCGGCGCCGCAGTATAATCCGCCACTCGCGCACCGGTTTGGTGGCACGTTGTAGCGAGGGCGCTATCTGCATTCCAAACCATAAGCTCTTCACCGAAAGCGTTGATATACGCGCTTGTTCGGCCTGCTATTGAAATACGCAAAGGTGCTGTCGACTTTACGGTTACCGTATCGCCAACAAGATATCGCCACAAGCCATTGCACGACGATATCAACAACGCATACGTCTTACCCTCTTCCACACCCCATGCCGGCACGGCAGCGGATGCGCCGCCATCGGCATCGTCAAGCGACGACAAGGGTATGAACTCATAAAATACACCTATATCTAATAGCAAGCGCATTCCCAAAGATGGGTCGACTGTATCTTGAACGGCAAAAAATCCTTCCGATGCGTTATAGTTTTCTATATACGTCAACTTCGTCGGGTCTGTTATAGCCTGATATTGGCTTCTATATGGTTCAAACGAGATGCCGCCGTGGAAGAAAACCTCCAAATTTGGCCATACTTCGTGTATTGTCTTTGCTCCTGTACGTTCGAGAACGCCACGCAAAACAGTAAGGAACCACGATGGTACGCCTGAAATATTTGTAATAGACCGAGTTGCGGCTGAGGCATTCACCAAAGCCGGCAGTTTTTCGGTCCAATCGCTCATCAACGCCACTTGTCGCGACGGCACACGCAACAATTCGACGGCAGGATTGATGCGGTCGATAAGAGACGCCGATAAATCTCCCACACGAGTGCCGCTAGGCAAGTCGCTCAATTCATTGGCAAAACTGCCGCCGAGGATAAAACTTTTTCCGCCAAAGATGTGGCTATCGGGCTTAATGTCCAAATACGACACCACCGCCTCTGCCGCACCGGCATAGTGATTCAATCGTAGCGAATCGTCTGTTACGGGAATATATTTGCTTTTGCCGCCACTCGTGCCACTACTCTGCGCAAAGCGTTTCGTTTTACCACGCCACAAAACATCCGACTCGCCATATACCATACGCATAGCGTCAGAGCGTATGTCTTCATATTTCACAACCGGAACAGCTGCCGCAAAATCTTCATAGCGCATTTTTGCACCGAAGCCATAACGACGACCTATTTCCGTTTCTTTTGCCATGGCGAGCAATGATGCCAACACGTTACGTTGCACAGCTTCGATACCACGCACATCAGCCCAACGCTGCCGACGACGACAACGTAAAGCAAAAAAAGGACGCAACAGCGGAGTGGGATCGAGATATCGCATTATACTTTTAAAGCGCCGTCTAATTCAGACAAAACTTTTGACAGCTCCTCCTCGGTGCGAGTTAGACGACCTCGACATAATGATATCAGTTCGGTAGCGCGACGGACGCGGGCTGCCAACGTATCTATATCACAATTCTCCGATCGTAATTCTGAAAGTATTTTTTCTAACTCGCCAAGAGCGGCGCTATAAGTAAGTTTTTCGTCTTTTTTCATATGGCATATATAGGAGAGTTCTTTATTATGCAAAGATACATATTTTTTTGGACGCATATTCAAGCCATAAAAGCAAAATTATTAATTTTTTGTTACCTTTGCACAACAAAGACAAATAACAACGACCATGAACACGTCAGTCATCTACCCCGCCCCGCTACGCCATGGCGACAAAATAGCAATATGCTCTCCGGCAGGTCCGATAAAGCCGGAAGTTATAGAAAAATCTTTGCCGGTACTTAAAGCCCAGGGCTGGGATCCGGTTGTGTTTCCTCACGCCTTAGGCAAAAACGGCCACTTCAGCGGCACCAATGACGAGCGCTTTAGCGACCTTGCCGAAGCTTTGACAAACCCTGAATATAAAGCCGTTCTCTGCGCCCGTGGCGGTTATGGTGTGGTGCATAACCTCGACCGTTTGGCGCGACTGCCGTTGCAAGACAATCCTAAATGGGTGATAGGCTTTAGCGACATTTCGGCGCTACACGCTTTGATGGCGTCAAAAGGCATTGCCAGTATACACTCCTCTATGTGCGCGGCTATAGGCAACGGCGACGAAGACCCCGACAACAAAGCGCTTTTCGACATCCTTCGTGGCGAACGGCCCGCTCATGTTTTCGACGCCCACACTTACGATCGGCAAGGTATCGCCACCGGCACCCTGCTCGGCGGAAACCTAGCTGTCCTGGCTGAACTTATTAACACTCCGTACGACATTCTTAAACCCGACACAATACTCTTCCTCGAAGACATTGGCGAGCCGATATACAAAATCGAACGCATTTTCTACCAACTTCGTCTTAGTGGCGTTCTCAAAAAAGTGCGTGGTCTCATTATTGGACAATTTACCGAATACAAGCCCGACGACAACTATGCTACCATGGAGGACATGATTCGCGATGTTACATCCGATTGCCGTTGCCCAATCGCTTTCAACGTTCCTATAGGTCACGTCGATCACAACATCCCCGTAATTGAATCGGCTACAATAACTCTAAAGGTGAGCCCGTCGGGGCGTAACAGCATTATATTCCACAAATAACAACTAGTTATTTTGAATAGAAAAAATTTACGTTCGCAAAGCCTCGATTTACTACGATTTCCTTTAGCGGTAGTCGTGGTAATTATTCATATTTTCTCAATCTCCGGCTTCGCTATACACGGTGTTGATGTGTCGTTAGACAATATGCCCGTTTTTACTGAAGTCAAAACTTTCATTGCCGGATTCCTAAAAGACCAAAGCGTCCCCGTTTACTTTTTCATTTCAGGCTTCGTTTTCTTTTGGGGTGTTGAACTAACCAAAGAGAAATATACCCAAAAGCTAAAGAACAGAGTAAAGTCGCTCTTGATTCCATATATAATCTGGAACATTTTATTTGTCATTCGGCAGCTATTACCCCTCCTCCCCTGCCTTTCCGCAATATTCCCCAACGGCCACAACATTCAATTAGATTTGAGCCTCTCGGCGATTTTAAACACCTTTTGGGACAACACTAACGGCATTATCATCAATCCCACAGCAACAGAAAACATTGCCGGAATCAATTATTATCCCGCCGACGCTCCGCTGTGGTTCGTGCGTGATTTAATGATTGTCGTTTTATGTGCGCCTATACTTTATTGGATTTTGAAGCGCACTCGGCACTATTTTGTCCTTTTATTGGGCATTATATGGTTTGCCATTGACTTCTTCAATCTATTCACGGCCTTCTTCTTTTTCTCATGGGGAGCATACATGAGCATCAACGCCAAAGATTTGATACACGAATTCCGCCGGTTCTTTATTCCGTCGTTACTGCTATACCCTACTCTAGGCCTGCTTTTTGTCGCTTCGGCGAACTATTTCCCCGATTGGTCGGAATTCATCAAAAAGCTAAATGTTTTTGTCGGATTAATATTTGCCTACAATATTTCTGCTTGGTTGCTAACAAAAAACATATGCAAAGTAAGCCCGTTTCTAGCCTCGTCGAGCTTCTTTATTTATGTCAGCCACTTTTTAATTTGCTCCGACGCGGTAAAAGTTTCATATTGCATTTTGAAGCCGACTTCTGATTTAGGGATGATCGCTGTTTATTGCTTCGCGACAGTGCTTACGGTATCTATTCTTCTGACTCTTTTCTACCTGCTAAAACGCTTCACACCAAAACTACTTGCTGTAATAGCCGGTCGCAAATAAAAAAGTAACAGCCCTCGGTAATCTCCAAGGGCTGTTGCTTTATTCGCCTGTTTTAAGTATTCGCTCATAGCGTTTCGGGTCATTTATGACGCTCATCGCCGTTTGGAAATCTTTATTCAATGACGACAGATGTCGGAAGTATGACGCTTTCTCATATAAATCATTTGCAACGAGTCCGGTCATAATTGCTCGTATCATCGGCAACGAACATTCATATTGCTCGGCATTAAATTCTATACCGGCAGCGGTGCCGTTGTCTTGCAATTTTTGCAACAATTCTTCGGGCAATACAAACGATGCTATATACGCCTCCTCGGTGGGATATGCCTCTTTCAACTCGGCACGATGGGCGTCGACATAATTTATACACGTGCGATTAATAATGCCCTTGGCTACCAAATCGCGGTAATATACCGAATAGTGCGATGTATCGGCAGGGACAAAAACATCGGGAATAATACCGCCACCGCCATAGACAATGCGGTGATTCTTCAACGTGCGATATTGCAACGAATCGGGTTTTGCGATAGAATCGGCGTGCCATAGCTCGCCGGCTTTATATCGATTTATCAAATCAAGCTGATATTCTTCGCCATGACCCTTGTCGTAATGCTTCTGGATACAACGGCCCGATGGTGTATAATAACGAGCTACGGTAAGACGTATCATCGACCCGTCAGGGAATGGGAACGGGCGCTGAACAAGGCCCTTGCCAAAGGTGCGACGACCGACTATTACGGCTCGGTCATTATCTTGTAACGCGCCGGCTAGAATTTCTGACGCCGATGCCGACGTCTGATTTACTATCAGCACTACTCTACCATCTTGCATAATTCCCTTGCCTTCGGTAACATATTGCTGCGGACTTGAACGACGGCCGGATGTTGATACTACCGGCGTACCCTTGGGCAAGAACTGCGACGCCATCTCAAATGCCGAGCCTAAATATCCTCCGCCGTTATCGCTAAGGTCGATAATAAGATTCTGCATACCTTGGCGGCGTAGCTTGGCTATTGCATCTTGTACTTCTTTATTAGTATCTTCGGCAAAGCGTGTCACGCGAATATATCCCGTCGTCGGGTCGGCCATGAATATTTCATCAACACTATATAGAGGAATGTCATCACGCACAATGCTGAAATCTATCATCTCATCGCCGCGCTTTACCTTAAGGTTTACTGTCGAACCCTTAGGACCGCGCAACACTTTCATAATTTCTGTGTTTACCAATTTTTTACCGGCAAGAATTGTGTCGTTTGCGCTGATGATACGGTCTCCGGCGAGCAGACCTACCTTTTGTGACGGGCCTCCGGTGATAGTCTGAACAACATAGACTGTATCTTCCAGCATATTAAACTGAATACCGATGCCGCTGAATTTGCCTTCGAGCGGTTCGGTAAAAGCCTTTGTCTCTGACGGCGTTGTATAAGACGAATGTGGGTCTAGTGTCTTTAACATCGCACGTATTGCCTCATCTACTATTGTGTCATTATCAAGGTCCTCGACATAAAATTGCTCGATAACAGCTCGCGCTGTACGTAATTTTTGGTCGGGTGTAAGGACATACTCTTCTGCGTGCATAACGCCGACAAGGCTTACGAACGCTAATATTATTAATAATATACGTTTCATCTTTATTGTTTTTTAGGGAGGAACGAGCTAACGTCAACGCCGTAAGACATCAACTCTCGCACTACGCTCGACGATATAGCGCCATATTCGGGCCGACAAAATAATACAACACTTTCCAAATCAGAAAGTTGACCATTTACCGACGCCATATCACGCTCATATTCGAAATCTTTAACCGAACGAATACCGCGCAACAAAAACCGCGCGCCCACTTCTCTGGCAAAATCAACGGTAAGAGTAGAGTAGCTTGCCACCATAACACGCGGCTCGGAGGCATAAAGCTCTTTTATTGCTGCCACGCGTGCTTCTAAATCCGCTGGTGCGCCTTTGGTCGCATTGATGCCGATGGCTATTACTATTTTATCGAACAGCTCCAATCCGCGCGAAACAATATCGGCATGTCCGACGGTGAACGGATTAAAACTTCCCGGGAAAAGAGCTATGCGTGTTTTATTGTTGGTCAATATGGGTGTCATCTTCAACTACTAGATTGTCGATGATAAAGTTTTGACGTTCCATAGTGTTTTTGCCCATATAGAACTCAAGCACCTCGGCAACACCGTCTTCTTTGCGAAGACTAACTCTATCTATACGCATATCCTCGCCGATAAATCCTCGGAATTCGTCAGGAGATATTTCACCAAGACCTTTGAATCGTGTGATTTCGGCATTTTCACCAAAGCGAGCTATTGCATTGATACGTTCTTGGTCGGTATAGCAATAAACGGTATCGTCAGGCGCATCGCCTTTTTTGGCACGGCCGGAGCGCTTTGCCGTCTTTTTATTTCGTACGCGGAAAAGTGGCGTCTGTAATACGTAAACGTGACCCTTCTTTATCAAATCAGGAAAATATTGCAAGAAGAAGGTCAACATTAGCAAACGTATGTGCATACCGTCGACATCGGCATCGGTAGCTATAATAACCTTGTTATAACGCAAACCGTCAAGGCCGTCCTCAATATTCAACGCGGCCTGCAACAAACTGAATTCTTCGTTGGTATACAATTCCTTCTGCGTTGCGCCATAGCTATTTAACGGCTTGCCGCGAAGTTTGAACACTGCCTGGGTTTCTACATTACGAACTTTTTCGATAGAACCACCGGCAGAGTCACCTTCGGTGATAAATATCGATGTGGCATTTTTTGTGTCGTTATTTCCGCGAGTATCGTTGAGATGAACGCGACAATCGTTTAGTTTTCTGTTATATAGGCTTACTTTCTTGGCTGTTTCTCGCGCTTTTTTAGCTACGCCTGCCATTGCCTTGCGGTCGCGCTCGGACTCTTGCACTTTCTTAAGGATAACGTCGGCCACCTCTAGATTGCGGTGCAAGTAATTGTCGAGTTCGCGACGTATAAAGTCGCCTACAAATTTCGCCACGGTAGGGCCTTCAGGTCCCATTTCTTTAGAGCCCAAACGTGTCTTTGTCTGCGATTCAAACACTGGCTCCTGAACCTTGATTGCTATTGCGGCAACCATACCGTTGCGGATGTCGGAATATTCAAAATTTCGTCCGAAATATTCTTTTAATGTTCGGCTGGCTGCTTCTTTGAAGGCGCTCAAATGTGTTCCGCCCTGAGTGGTATGCTGACCGTTGACGAATGAATAATATTCTTCACCATATTGATTTACGTGCGTGATAGCCACCGAAATATCATCGCCCTTGAGCAAGATTATAGGGTAGAGGGGCTCTTGCGTCATATTGGCAACGAGCAAATCTACCAAACCGCGGCGTGATACATAGCGATGGTTGTTGAAGTTAATGACCAATCCCGGATTGAGATAGGTGTAATTCTTCAACATCGGCACAATAAACTCATCGTGAAATTGATAACCCTTAAACAAATCTGCCGACGGAACAAAACGAACGCGTGTGCCGTTAGGTTCGTCGGTGGGTTCTATATCGGATTCCTCGAGCAATTCGCCCATTGAGAAACGAGCGTGCTTGCATTGTCCGTCGCGGTAGGCGCTGATTTCCATCTCTACTGACAACGCATTTACAGCCTTGAGGCCAACACCGTTAAGACCGACACTCTTCTTGAACGCATCCGAATCATATTTACCGCCCGTATTCATTTGCGACGCCACATCAACAAGCTTGCCCAAGGGAATACCTCGGCCATAGTCGCGAATTGTGGCACTTGTGGCATCTACCGTGATGTCGATATGATCGCCAAAGCCCATCATATACTCATCTAACGAGTTGTCCATCACCTCTTTGATAAGCACATAAATACCATCGTCGGGGTTTGTTCCGTCGCCTAATTTTCCGACATACATACCCGGACGTCGCTGGATATGTACATTCCACTGCAACGTGGTTATATCGTCTTCTGAATACTGCGCGGTGCCTTCGGTGGGATTGACGGCTTCGAACAGATCTTCGTTATCGATTTCGGGGTCGCTCATGATTATTGATTAGGGGTTTCGGTGATAAATTTCTTAGCGGTGTCGATATCGGCAGCGTGGTCGACATCTATGATTTTGCTAAAAGGATAAGCCTTGACAGTGAGGCCGGAAGAGAGTAGGGCTCGCTGATAGTTGCGCATACGATGTACGCCCGTTGAAATACATTCGTCAAGAACGTTTCGAGCACTTTGACGCAAGCCATAGATGCCACCGGAAATATATCGGTCTGAGCCATTTGAGGAATCGCGGAAGGAGGTGATAATATCCGGCTCTGTTACATCAATATACAATGGCTTTTCATCATCGATAAAGTCGGTTACTGCCATAAAGGCATCGGCATCAGTCGCTTCAAAAGCGCGCGCATAAGCCTCGAAATCTTCGGCTCGAAAGATGGTATCTACTGTCGTTAAGATTAACGGACCTTGCGCCACTGCCTGTGACACTACATGAAAGCTATGCATCGAACTTGGGGTGTTACATACTATAGCTTTCAGCGGGCAGGGGAGGGTGGGGGCTAATGCGCTCAAGCACTGCTCTACTTCGGGCATGGTGTCTCGGATGGCGACGGTGATACTTTCCGCGCCGGAGTGTGCCATTATTTCGATTAGACGTGCTATCATAGGACGCCCGTCGAGTTCGATTAGAGGTTTCGGTTTAAGAATTCCTTCTTGTGCCAAGCGTGAGCCTTCGCCGGCGGCTATGATAGCGCAGTGCATATTATTCTTTTTCTTTTTTATCGGTATGTTGACGGCGTAGCGGATTGGCATACGCTTCGTCATAATTCATGCGATTTCGCGTAATGTCTATTGCCGCATAAATAGCCGAGCGGAGGCTATCGGGGCTAGCTACGCCCTTGCAGGCAATATCATATCCGGTGCCATGGTCGGGTGAGGTGCGTACATACGGCAATCCGGCGGTAAAGTTTACGCCTTGGTCCATCGACAAGGTTTTGAACGGGGTCAAGCCTTGGTCGTGATACATAGCCAAGATTCCGTCGAAATGTGTGTAGGCGCCGGAGCCGAAAAAGCCGTCGGAGGCATAGGGGCCGAAGGCTAGAATTTTTTCTTCGCGGGCAGCAATAATGGCGGGCTCGATGATTTCTTTTTCTTCTTTGCCCAACAATCCGTTCTCGCCTGAGTGCGGATTGAGCGACAACACGCCTATACGAGGGCTACAAATGCCGAAATCTCGACGTAAACTACGGTCGAACTGACGCAATTTTTCGCCTAACAATTCAGGTGTAATTGCTGATGACACGTCTTTCAACGGCATATGCGTCGTTGCCAAGGCTATGCGCATATTTTCCGAACACATAACCATCAATGCCTTACTGTCTTCGCCATCATCGGCAAGGACGGCTTCGAGATATTCGGTATGTCCGGCGAAATGAAACGACGGACTTTGAATTGTATATTTGTTGATTGGCGCTGTTACAAGTACATCAATATCACCATTACGAAGATCGTTTACTGCAACTTCGAGAGCGGCAAAAGCGGCAGCTCCGGCGGCTTCACTGGCGACGCCGGGCTCGATTTTCAGGTCTTCGCCTACGACATTGACAATATTAAACGCTCCCTCCTTGGCATCTGCGGCACAATCGATACGATTGAGCTGTACCTGGGGCAACTCCATTGCTTTGCGGTAAAACGATGCGACCTTAGCTGATCCATAGATGGTTATGGTGCAGAAGTCGGCGATACGTGCATCTTCCAGGGTCTTGAGAATTACCTCGTAGCCGATGCCGTTAGTGTCGCCGTGGGTGATTCCCACATGTATCTTGTTATAGCTCATGGTTTTGTCGTGTTATTAGATTTTTTACTTCCGGCAAGCATACCGCACGCCGCCATAATATCTTCACCACGGCTGGCGCGGATTGTGGCTGTAATGCCGGCAGCGTTTAGATAGTCGCGGAATTGTTCCATTGCCTTTTGTGTCGACGGGTTGCCTTCAAAACCGGGGGTGCGGTGGAAGCGTATCAAATTGACACGCGCGTTTGTGCCTCGCAACAAACGCACCAATGCTTCGGCGTGTCGTTGGTCGTCGTTCATTCCGTCAAACATGGTGTATTCTATGCTCAAGCGACGCTGATGGGCAAAGTCATATTCTCGCAAGGTGGCGATTATATCTTTCGCCGGCCACGCTTTCTGAACGGGCATGATGCTTTCTCGCTCGTCGGCAAAGGGGGAATGCAAACTTACGGCAATATGCACCTTGGTTTCGCGGAGTAGGCGATTAAGACCGGGCTGCTTACCTATAGTACTGACTGTGATACGTTTAGGACTCCAAGCAAAGCCGTATTTCGCCGTTAGAATTTCTACGGCACGAAGCACGGCATCGATATTATCTGCCGGCTCGCCCATGCCCATAAATACCAAGTTGGTAAGGCTTTCGCTTTCAGGTATCGACAGCACTTGATTTATAATCTGAGCGGTTGTCAAATTACCTTGCCATCCACCTTGCCCTGTCATACAAAAACGGCAAGCCATTTTGCAACCTGCTTGTGAGCTTACGCACAATGTTGCACGGTCGCGGTCCGGGATATAAACAGCCTCAACATCGCGGCCGGGAGCGCCCGCAAAGAGATATTTAACTGTACCATCGATACTGCGCTGCTCGGCAAGAGGAGCCTCGCGGCCGACTTCATATCCCGCTTCGCGAAGCTGCTGACGCGCACGAACGGGGAGGTCGGTCATCATGTCAATATCGGTGACGTGCTTTTTATACAGCCACGACGCCATCTGCCCGGCGGCAAAGCGTTTAAGCCCTACCGACGCGGCTACGGCGCCTAACTCTTCGAGGGTCATGCCCAACAATGATGCCATCGTCAATTAAAATTTTCTGCCATGGTTCGCAACGCGCGAGATGCCGATACGCCATGGTAAAGTATTGAATGTACTGCGTTAAGTATCGGCATATCAACGCCATAATGCTGATTGATATCCCACATACATTTCGCGCCATAATAACCTTCAGCGGTCTGTTCCATCTCCATACGCGCTGCTTTTACCGAGTAACCTTTGCCTATCATCGAACCGAAATTATGGTTGCGCGAAAAGCGTGAATACGAGGTTACGAGCAAGTCGCCAAGATAAACGGAATCGCAAATATTACGTTCGCGAGGCGACACAACTGCGAGGAAACGTTCCATTTCGCGGATAGCGTTGGAAATAAGCACTGCCGCGAAGTTATCGCCTGTTTTCATGCCGTGAACAATGCCGGCGGCGATGGCATATACGTTCTTCAGAACGGCGGCATATTCTATGCCGTCAACATCGCCGGAGGTGATAACGTGCGTATGTTTGCCTTGAATGCACGTACTGAACGATTTGGCGCGGTCTATATCGGTGCATCCTATCGTTAGATAGCTCGGGCGGTCCAACGCAACTTCTTCGGCATGACACGGGCCGGAGATTACTAGGGTTTTATCGCGCTCGACTCCAAAGTTGCGTATCATATAGTCCGTGATAAGCTCATTGGTGTCGGGTACGATTCCCTTTACTGCAGATACTATGCATTTTGTCGACAAGTCGGCGGTAATTTTGTCGGCGTGATCTTTGAAATACGGCGACGGCATTACTAGCAACAACGTGTCGGCTTTATTGCAGATATAATTTATGTCTGAACTGAATTCGATACGGTCTATATCGAATTCTACGTCGGTTAGGTATGCCGGATTATGACGCAATCGTTTGAAATCTTCGATGCGGTCATCGCGGCGCATATACCAGGAGATGCCCGGGCAATTTTGCAGCAAAATCTTTGCTAACGCCGTTGCCCAGCTTCCGCCACCCATCACTGCTATGTGGCCGGAGTATGTGGAATCTTCCATGGTGAGTCTGGGTTTTAAGTTCGTTCTGGTGAATTTAGGCTTGGGACGCTTCAATCCACGATGTTACATCTTCCTTGGTGGGGTTTGCAAGACCTAATTTGTTCTTCTTGTTATAGCCACAAAGGTCCTGGTGCAATTTATTGGGGTTCAACTGACCGAGAGCGGCAACGGTGAGCACTCCGCTTTTCTGCAACGGCTCAAACCATTCTGCTGGAACACCTACTGCTGCAAAAGCGTCGGCATTGTCGCGCTTTTCGGTCTTTTCTGGACGCATCTGGGGGAACAATAGCACTTCCTGAATTGCGGTCTGTCCGGTCATAAGCATTACAAGACGGTCCATACCAATACCCATACCTGATGTAGGAGGCATTCCGTATTCGAGAGCGCGGATAAAGTCGCCGTCGATAATCATTGCTTCGTCGTCGCCCTTTTCGCCCAAGCGCATCTGTTCTACAAAGCGTTCGTACTGGTCGATGGGGTCATTGAGTTCGCTATAGGCGTTAGCTAGTTCTTTGCCGTTTACCATAAGTTCGAAACGTTCGGTAAGCTCGGGGTTGTCGCGGTGACGTTTGGTGAGCGGTGACATTTCGATGGGGTAGTCGGTGATGAAGGTTGGCTGGATATACAAGCCTTCGCACTTTTCGCCGAAGATTTCGTCGATAAGTTTGCCTTTTCCCATTGTTTCGTCAACTTCGATGCCGAGCTGACGGGCTGTGGCGCGGAGCTGTTCTTCGTCCATGCCGGTGATGTCAACGCCGGTATGTTCTTTGATTGCTTCTGCCATAGTAACTCGGGGGAAGGGTGCCTTGAAGCTGATAACATTGTCGCCAACTTTTACTTCGGTGGTGCCGTTAACATCAAGACAAATCTTTTCGAGCATACGTTCGGTGAAGCTCATCATCCAGTTGTAGTCC
The DNA here is from genome assembly GCA_964518705.1 of uncultured Bacteroides sp. GTDB lineage: Bacteria > Bacteroidota > Bacteroidia > Bacteroidales > Muribaculaceae > CAG-873. The sequence goes on along the minus strand of CAZFGV010000033.1, from coordinate 2,432 downwards.
TTGTATGCTACATAAATTTCCATACAAGTAAACTCGGGATTATGAGTGCGGTCCATACCCTCGTTACGGAAGTTCTTAGAGAATTCGTAAACGCCTTCGAAACCGCCTACGATAAGACGTTTGAGGTAAAGTTCGTCGGCAATACGGAGGTAGAGGGGAATGTCAAGTGCGTTATGATGTGTGATGAAAGGACGTGCCGATGCACCGCCGGGGATAGATTGTAGAATAGGGGTTTCTACTTCGATATATCCGGCAGTATTAAAGTACTCGCGCATAGAGTTATAAACGCGTGTACGCTTAAGGAAAATCTGCTTTACTCCGTCGTTAACGATAAGATCGACATAGCGGCGACGATAGCGCAATTCGGGGTCATCAAAAGCATCGTAGCGTTTGCCGTCTTTTTCCTTTACGATAGGCAACGGACGGAGGCTCTTGCTCAATACGGTTAGGGTCTTGGCATGAACACTGATTTCGCCCGTCTGGGTGCGGAATACATAGCCTTCGATGCCGATAAAGTCACCGATATCAAGGAGTTTCTTGAATACGGTGTTGTACAATTCTTTATCTTCACCGGGGCAGATTTCGTCGCGGCTGATATAGATTTGTACGCGGCCATGGCTATCCTGGAGCTCGATAAACGAAGCTTTACCCATGATACGGCGGCTCATGATACGACCGGCTACACTGACTTGGCGAACTTCGCCTTCGTCACTGAAGTTACTCTTGATGTCGTCGCTATACGCGTTTACTGTGTATTCGGCTGCGGGATACGGTTCGATTCCCATAGCACGGAGCTGCGACATGCTGCCGCGGCGTATTTGTTCCTGTTCGCTCAATTCGTTTGGATTCATAGCGGATGGTGAATTAGCTCGTTATTAAACGTGCAAATATAGCAAAATCAAACCAATTATGCAAATCGCCACCCCAAACTCGCCGACAGGCAACTTTTTATGCCGAGCGATTTATGGTGAAAACAACTCAGAACTGATACCCCATAAAGGATAATATCAACGGCGCGAGCATGGAGGTTAGTAAACCATTGAGCGTCAAACCTAAAGACGAAAATGCGCCATAACGTTCGCTACGCTCCATTGCCACGGATGTTCCTATCGCATGAGCTGCCGTGCCGAGCGAGACACCGCCCGCGATGGGACTCTTTATATGGCTCATTTTTATGATACGAAAACCCGTCATGCCGCCAAAGATTCCGGTGCAGATCACCACCGCTGCTGTCAATGGGGGAATACCGCCTACCGCCGACGATATTTCCATGGCTATTGGTGTTGTTACTGCTTTGGGTGCCAATGACATAACCACTTCGCGGCTTGCTCCCATCAGTTCGGCAACCACCACCACCGAAACAACGCCGACAACACACCCGGCAAGCTCGGACAGCAGCAAGGGGAGCATCTGTCGTTTTATTGATTCTAACTGTCTATACAAAGGCACACCCAATGCTACCACAGCCGGTTTAAGCCAAAAATCTATATATGCACCGCCTGCACTATATGTCTCATAATCAATACCAAACGCTGATAATAATGCAATCAACACAACTATTGACACAAGAATAGGATTGAGGAGGGTAGTGCGAGTGCGTCGTTGCAACTTTTGCGCAACAAGATATACGACAAACGTCAACGTCAACAAAAATATCTTATTCTCCAAAAATTCCATATCTACGACAACCAACGTCGCACTAGTTGGTGAACCCAACCGGTAACGGCAATTATTATTACAGTACTAACAACAGGAGCGACAATTATCGGCAACCATTCATCGGCAATAACACCGAAACAACGCATTAAACCAACACCCGCAGGAACAAAGAAAAAGCCTAAATTCTTTGTCAAAAAATCAGCGATTTTATCCACCCAAAACAAACGCACCAAGCGCAATTTCAAGGCGGCCGTGAGTGCCAACATTCCTATGATACTTGACGGGATAGGCACATCTGTTAAATAAACTATCAATTCACCTAGCACTAAGAAGGCGAACAAGACAGCACATTGCAGAATCATTGTGTATTTATTTAGTCCTTAAAATTTAGGCTGCAAAATTACTCATTCTTTTCAAATTATAGCATACGCGAATTGTTAACATTACACCGCCATCAAAAATTTATCACCATCGTCTATTTTGCACCATCTTCAACATTTGCGCCACCGATAACAAGCATTTTCGACCACAAAAATGCCGATTTTAGACACAAAACACATTAAAAACGCAATTTTTTCAATAAAATTTCACTTACCTCTTGCATATTAAATAAAAAAGCACTAACTTTGCACCGCAAAGCCAAGGAGAGATGGCAGAGTGGTCGATTGCGGCGGTCTTGAAAACCGTTGAGGGTCACACCTCCGGGGGTTCGAATCCCTCTCTCTCCGCAAAATGAAGCAGCCCTAATGGCTGCTTTTTTTGTTTCATATAAC
>CAZFGV010000032.1:0-19103 GCA_964518705.1 uncultured Bacteroides sp. | reverse complement strand
TAGAGCACAACACTTTTAATGTTGGGGTCCTGGGTTCGAGCCCCAGGCGGATCACCAAACGAAAAGCAGTTAGATTATGTCTAGCTGCTTTTTTTGTTATTGTACCGTGCCTAATCTTAAAGCGAACTCCTAGGGAAAATAGGTGCATAGTAATAATCCTGTGTTTAAGCAAAGAGATTACAGACGCGGAAGAATTTGGTATCGTTTACGCCGTGTAGTTTAGACCTGAAAGCCTTGATTTTTGAGTTTGTCGATTAGTCTTTTAATCAGTGAACCAGAGTTTAACTAGACCAGTGCTTTGCTTTCGATTTTTAACCAAAGTACCAAAGTTCTCCATAGCGTGCGAGGCTTTTGTGCGTTTGGGGAATTTAAGATTGATAAATGTAGCTCCGGAAATTGTCGGAATGTTCGGTTTGTGTTTTGGTATTAAATTGTTAGAGTAGTGTACGCGCGTAATTGATTGGAATTTTTTTAGCGTATAAGATTTACAATACCTATTTTAGTTGTTGTTACAAAAGTCAACAACTTGTTGACTTTTTATGCTATTAAATATGAGCTATATTGCAAATAATGGCTTGAAAAACAGTGCGTTGTGCGCTATTGTTGTTGCTTTGCAAAATAAATTATCATAGTTGAAATAATTTTTTTACAGAAAAATATAGCGTAAAAGCTTAATTTTAAAAAAATAGCTAAATTTGTGTTTAAATTTAGACTTTTAATTAGAGATTATTTTAGTGTAGAGTCCAACACCTGTTATATAAGGCGGTTGCTTGCTCGTTTTGAGAAAAATGGATTTGGAAATTGGAAAAATTTTTGCTAATTTTACAATGATAATACCGAAATTTTACTTCAAGTCATAGCATTAATTGATTTTAACGGTAGATTTCTGCTAATTGTAGTGTCTATGTTTCTGTAACAAAACAATTCAAATCTTATGATTGATAGAAATCTATATGAAGAATTTCAGAAGTTGCGAAAGGTCGCAGATCAAGACGTGCCTGTGGCGACTGAAGAAGGTACGCCGGAATCAAGACTGGTAGAAAATGTGTTAGCAGCGACAGAATTGTCGGAAGAAGAACGAAACCGCAGACATCAAGAGTTGATGGATTATATTAATAGTTCTGAGGCTCAAGAGTTTTACAAGTTATTGCGACGTAATGAATCAAATCCGTTTAATGCCTTGTTTTATGATAAGGAGAAGTTGACTGAGGAGAGTATATCAGAGCGAGTAAAGAAGGCATCACGATTTTTCGGTTTGCCTATTCCGACAATGATTGATAGCTGCGAAAGTTTGGCAAGTGTTACGTTCTCTGATTCCGGTAAGCGAAGTGAAATTAAGTATGATGTTATCAAACTAGAAGAGATAGGAATAAATAATGTAGATGCTTTTGATGCGTTGATTACACATGAGTTGTCGCACGTGTTGCTCAAAGATATGGTGTATAACTATTGTGAAAATTTGAGATGGAGTAACGAACTTGCGTGTGATTTCATAGCCGGCGCTAGGTGTAGTGTTGATAGGATAGCAACAGGAAAGTATAAATATGCGGTAAGCATAATGAAGGAGTCTTTGACGCACCCCGGTGGCGAGATGAGGATAAAAGCTGTTCAGGCCGGATATGAGTTCGCTGAATGGTTGTTCGAGCAAGGAATTAGAGCGACGCTAAATCAAATCATGCATGGAATAAATCAATTCTTGTGTATTAACTCAAAGGAATTAAATGAATCGTATAGAAATTATTTAAATAGTCAAACGGAGTCAGACGGTCAAATAGACGTAATGGTATTGCCGGATGATAATTTATTGAAACAGAAAATTATACAACATATAAACGAAACAAATACATAGAAAGACATGGAAACCAACGACGGATATATTGGATTATTGACGGACGTTGCAATAGATTTGCCGTCACAAACCGAAGGCTGTGTTTACATATTGGGTAGTGAACACGATTTAGCAAAAGTAGCACATCCTTTAATGCAAACTTTTCTAAAAATGGATAAAGATGCAATGTATAATTCATATAATATGAATTTCGTTGCAGTCGAAGAGTCTCAGCTTGCCGATTTGGGATACAATATTGTGTGTCCAATAAAAAATCCAATAAGCAATAATATTGAATATGTCGTTGGTAGTTGCGAAGTAGCGTTAATACCGTCAGTAGTTACATCGGTAATCAACCAAGCCGAGACCCACCTTAAGGCATGGGCAAATGAGATGATAGCTATGGTGGCGCAGGATAATCTTGATTACTTCCGTTCGGTGATTAATCAAGTGATTGATACGTTGTATCCGGAACCGGAACTAAAAGAGTCATTAATACTTGAAGATATGTCTCTTGATTGCTGTTTGCCTCAAGTGTGTAAATTTGCGAGAGTTCCCAATTCTTCTGAAGAAAGACCACGAAAGGCTAAAGAAACAGCGAAGAAGAATCGAAAAAATACCATTGTCGGTATTTCGCGTGGTTTATCATCAAGTACTAATCTGGATCGAGATCAGATTACTGAATACATTAATCAATTGAATGTAAATGAATTAAGAACGATTCTTAATAATGTATTGCAAGAGAATCCAGAAAGTCTAAAGAACATTAAAAAAAATTTATATGATTTGTCTTCGAAATATGTTCTTAAGATAAGAGAATCAGAAGGACACGGTAAGGCACGCTATGATATCGTTATAAGCAATGATAACAGAACAGAATATATAAGGTTTACGCATAAACCGTCATTATGTATATTTGTGTTATTTGTCCTAGATCGCGTCAGGTTCGGTCACGATGTTCAATGCATAAATCTTCGAGCTCGAAAAAAAGAGTTCTGTGAGCTATATGAAGAGTTGTTTAATGTTGAAGACCGTGGAAGGGTCGAAGAAGTATACGAAGAAATATTTTATAGAAATAACGGTGAAAGGATGCGGTCCGGTCGTAGTTCACAGTATTATTCGGATATTTATAAAGCATTTGTGAAAGAATTGGGAGAAACAGATAGTATCCCATTTCAAGTAGGAGACAAGCAACCGCTTAAACAATCACCCCAAAAAATTGAGCTTGCAGAAAATTTGCAAAGATTTGCGAGAGGCTCGTAATTGTTAGTAGGTTGATAATTAACCAGTTGTTAAACGGGACTTTTTGGCACGCCAAAAAGTCCCGTTTAGTTATTTTGCTTGGCGTATCTTTGCATTGTAAAACAAATATCACAACCCTCTTAAAAACAATTGGTTATGAAAAAGAATGTCAACTTGAAAGGTGCTAAATTAGCCGGAATGTCAAAGCAAGATGCAAGCGAACTCTCAAACAATTGTGCAAATAAGCGAGAGGGTAATGCTGACACTGCCGCCAAAAACGAAGCGCTTGCCTTGGTGCAGGAAATAATGTCGAATGAAAAGAAAGCAGCGGACTTCTTCTTTCGTGAAATGTATCCGAATGCGTTTGCGGTAGCTGGCGAGTATAATCGTAAATACGGAGTAGAACTTACCGCAGCAGACGTGTGCACTTATACATACTTGGCGTGTTGGGATAATAAATGGGCAAAATTTCGCTCATTTAAAGGCGATAGTTCGGTACATTCATGGGTTGCACGCATTGCAGCACAGGCGACGTATAAAGTACTCGTCGAAGAAAAATATATCGATGGCGTCGGTAACACTCGAGCCAATGACTATCGTTTAACTGTTCGCAGCATAGTTGACGCAAATGACCGTCAAGGTATTGTCGACCTTGTTTATATCCCTGAACAGCATAAGGTGCTGGAAATGTACTATATAGAAAAAGCTAAAGAGGAAGCTTTTGCCAAGGAGTTCGGTTCATATGACTCCGCTATGGAAATTCTCAAAACCGCACAAACAACGCTCATTGAGCAGCTTTTGAATACAGAGAATCCGTATGCCGATATTGCACTTTCTCCCGTAAAACCGTTGCGTTTAGAGGTGGAATTCAAGCCTGAGCTTGATTATGTTGGCTCGTCCTGCGATAGCGAAAACAAGCAAGCGCTTCGTGAATTGTTTAGAGAACTATATAACAACGAAGATTGGGACGACAATGTAAGGACTTTTGTAGACGGAGTTGTAGCCAATATGGATTGGTCAGACCGCTACAAAGAAATTTGGGTAGAGCGTTTTTATAATAGCACCCCTTCACGCGAGTTGGCAGAACGCTACAATGTACACAATACGTGGATTGATAATGTTTATTCGCGCATGAATAAGCAATTCCGCATCGTTGTGCGCGCATGGTGGAAATCTCATATGGGAGAATGATATGAAAGCAAAATCGTTACTCAAACCGAACTCAGTATTCTTGAATTATGCTGTAGTCGAGAAGCTAAGCACGCATCATGAAGGTACGCGTGAAGTGTATTCAGCTGTTGACATCTATGGGCGAGATATTGTATTAGTGATTTATAATGCCAAGAGTAAACGATTAGCGGCAATGAATGACAGCGAAAATACGCAGCCCGATTTTATAGACGAGATCGGGTTTTATAAGTCATGTAAAGATTTGGACAGTATTCCGGAGTATGTTGATTCCGGAGTACATATCCAAGGCCGCAAACGTTTATGTTGGTTAGCTATGTTGTGGGCAAACGGAACGACTCTTGACGAGGAGCTTAAGAAGCGTAAATTCTTTTCAAAAAGAGATGCCATAGCTATATCCCAAAGTATAGCAAAAGCCCTGGAGGCGATATCATGTTATACGTGTGGAGGAGGGCATTATAATGTGTCGACTGAAAATGTTATAGTAAACTATGTTAATGGCAAGTTAAGCGACGTCAAGCTTATCGGATTGTCAAATATCGGTACGACATATAATGGCTCCGCTCCGATAGAAGAATCAGTTCTTGATAAGCGTTTTCGTGCTCCGGAAACCTATCGTGGGCAATATAGTACTAAATCTGATTTATATTCGCTTGGAATGCTATTGCTTACTATGATTATGGGTTATCCGACTGCTGATGATGAAATTATAACGTCAAGTGATTATTACAAAGCAATATGGTCCAATTTTGAGGGTCGACGAAAAAGTCTTCCATTGACTCTGATTTTGCGCAAGGCAACAGATTTTTCTCCGGATATACGTTTTGTTTCGGTAGGAAAATTTATGTCCTTTGTGCAAAAGGGATGTAAGAAAGAGCCTAAGACGAAACCGGAAATAGAAACATCCACCTCTATCGCTCCGTCCACAAAACGAGAATGTGTCGGCGGACTTGATGATGTTGCCGGTATGGCGGAGTTGAAAAAACTTTTTCGTCGCGATTTTATTAGTATAGTGCAGAATCCTATGATAGCGCAGGCATATGCTATCACCCCCAGTAATTGTATGCTCTTATATGGGCCGCATGGGTGTGGTAAAACTTTTATAGCGTCAAAGGCGGCACAAGAGTCGGGAATTAAATATAAGGTAGTTAATCCGTCAGAGTTGGGGTCAATATATATTCACGGAGCGCAGCAGAAGATTGCAGAATTATTTGAAGAAGCCGAGCAAAATGCTCCGATGATTCTTATTTTCGATGAGTTTGATGCTCTTGCACCTATTCGAGATTCGGAATCGAATCAAAATCAAGCAAGTGAAGTGAATGAATTGTTAACGCAGTTGAATAATTGTGCATCTCGCGGAATATATGTTCTAGCAACGACTAATCGCCCAACGATGCTCGATCCGGCAATAATGAGAAAAGGACGTATTGATCGAACCATATATGTGCCATTGCCGGATTTAGCAGCGCGGAAAGAATTGTTTAAGTTGGAATTATCGAAGCGTCCGATAACAGAAGATATAGAATATGAGCAATTAGCTGCAGCTACTGAAAACTATACGTGTAGTGATATTGCATATATAGTAGAAGAATCGGCGCGATTGTGTTTTGAAGAAACTTTGACCGGAGAATTAAACGCTCCATTGCCGTTGTCGATGGAAAGAATTATGGCCGTGATAAAGTCTACAAATTCGTCAGTATCTGACGAGCAACGATTGGAATATTTGCGAATCAAAGATATAATGGAAAACAAAAAAACAGAAGAACGAGTGAAAGTCGGTTTTGCGGTATGATAGATCGTGGCGAGTTGTTGCTTCTGTATAAGTGGTTGAACAAATATAAGTTATCTAAAAATTAAAAGTTAATCCAATGATTAAAGACGAAGTATTGCTAGCTCTGCGAGAGTTGGGCTTTATGCCCGAACGAATTTGTGATGTAGTGTATCGGATAGACTATGAAGGATCAAAAATTTACTATACGGTGGAAGATGATGATATAAAAAGTGTGTCCTTCGGATCATCAAAGATTTTTGATATTACTGATGAAAATCGACAGACTGTGTGTAGTGCATTGTTGCGACTAAACAATCAGGTAAAATTTGTTCAAGCTAATGCGCCCTCCGGTAAATACGTGTGGTTGTCCTATCATCATTTCTTAGGTGATAATGCTGTTACTATAGATGTTATCGGACATATGATTCAAGCGTTGAGCTATGCAGTAAAGCGATTTAAAACTATAATGAATAGTAGCAATGAAGACTAAAGAGTTGGTAAAACAAGTATTGGAAAAATGGGGCTTTGCCATTCTTAAAGAAACCAATAAAAAATTGGTGTTTCGTTATCAAATGAATGCGATTACTATGTCTGTTATTGACGTTGGTGAAAATAATGTGGTTGCGCTTTTTTTATCAGGAGTTTTTTCTGCGGACAATGATGACGAGTATAGTCGAGCTATTCGTGTTTGTAATGACCTCAATAATCATATGATTCTTGCGAAATTGTTTATTGATTCTGAGTCAGATCTTACAATTGCGACTGAGTTTTTTTACAAAACCGAAGACGATATGGAGTTTTTGCTGACAATGGGCTTGCGGGCATTGATTGCAGGAAAAATCCATTTCCTCAAAAAATATGATGAACAAGAAGACGAAGATAAATTAATTAGTGAACTTGAAAATGAAAAAGAGAGTATTTAATTTGATAATATTAGACGCAAGCGGGTCTATGAGCTTCATTAAGCGCCAAGCTATAACCGGTGTGAATGAAACGATACAAACAATTCGCGCCTCGCATAAAAAACATGAAAATCAAGAGCATTTTTTGACTCTTGTGGCATTTAATTCATCTTCAATTGAAACGATATACGACAATGTGAAAATCGATGAAGTAGAAGAATTGACAGACAAACAATATTGTCCGACCTGCAGCACACCACTATATGATGCAATGGGGTTTGCACTCGCCAAACAACAAGAAGTGGTTGCATCGACTGATGCTGTTCTTGTAACAGTGATTACCGATGGCGAAGAAAACGATTCTCACGAATATAATTCGCGTTCCGTAAAAGCATTGGTGGAATCACTCAAGGCAAAAGGCTGGGTATTTACATATATCGGTGCAAATCAAGATGTAGTATCGGCAGCCAATGAAATAGCGATAAATAATACCTTGGAGTTTTGCTCCGATGAAAAAGGTACGGAGGCAATGTTTGCTAAAGAATGTAGCTCAAGAATGCGCTGGGCGGATATGCTTGATTGTCAATGTAGTTCTGAGATTATGAACACGGATTATTTCGCCGAAGATTAAAAATACATTCTCCCTTTCCTCGATTAATGATTGAGTGCTGTCAATCGTTAGCAATAAAGTCCGAATCGCAATGCCGTTCGGGCTTTTTTTGTTGAAAATGGCTGTTTTGAATTTTGTTTTTAGTTAAATAAATTATAATTTTGCGGTATAAAAGGGTAGTTTCCCCATGAAAGAAATACTTCGAGTGCGAAAGCAACGATTTTATGGGTCGGGTGACTCGGCCGGAAAGAGGGTTCTCTAACGAGATCCTTTTTTTTATTTATAGTGTAAAGTTATAACACAAGCAGATCTTCTGTCCTCAGTTAACTCCGCCCATGGAATAGATCCGGTTAGTCAATCACCTTTAGTGATAGGGTAAACCAATACTAGTAAATATACCAAACCGAGTCAACCATTTTTAGAAACGGACATTCTTTGCAATTGTAAAGAAAAATTGTTGGGTGAGGTTTGGACCTTTGAGTGTTTTTGTGTATTTTTGCTGTGTTTTTGTCATATATGCAACATCTGCTCTACATATTACCGCGAGGATTGGTCATAGGTATCCTTTTGTCGGCACCTATGGGTCCAATAGGTATGCTCGTTATTCAGCGTACGTTGAGTAAGGGGCGTCTGCCGGCGTTTTTTACCGGCTTGGGGGCGGCGTTTAGCGATTTGATATACTGCCTGTTAACGGGCTTTTGCTTGAGTTTTATTACGGATTTTATTGACTCGCATCAGTTGCTGATTCAAGTTGTAGGAAGTGCAGTCCTTGCGGCGTTTGGAGTGTATTTATTTTCTAATAACCCGACCCGTTCGCTCAAAACGGCATTGCCGTCTGATAAAAATTATTGGAGCGATACAGTTTCCGGCTTCTTGTTGACATTTTCTAATCCGTTGATACTCTTCTTGATAATAGGTCTTTTTGCTCGGTTTAATGTTATATTGCCGGAGTTTGAGTCGTATCATTATGTATGGGCGTATATGACAATTTTAGCGGGTGCTATGCTTTGGTGGTATGGCATTACAACGCTTGTAAGCTTTTTGGGACGGCGTATTAACGTTCGTTCGCTTAAATTGATAAATCGCGTTATAGCCCTTGTGTTGATTGTTATGGCAGTCGCAGGTTTGGCTATGGCGTTGTTTGATAAACATTTAGTATAATGGCAGAAACACTTTTAACGATACCATATTTAACCACCGCGCCGGTTTCGGCATCTGATGGTTTTGCATATATAAATTGTCGCAATGGTTGGGCGGGAAATGATAGCCTTGCGGAGGCGTCTTTTCAGGCTTGGTATGATACTGAGTATTTGCACGTTGCTTTTTCGACACGCAATGTGCCTTTGCGTGTGACAAATTATGCAAATCAATCGCCTGTTAGTGAGGATTCTTGTTGCGAAATATTCATCGAGCCTTTTGCCGGAGGTGAGTATTGGAATTTGGAATTTAATGCAGCCGGAGCTGTTAATGCATCACATCGCTTAACACGTCCAGATCGCGTTCGTCTTACCGATGAAGAGATTGCTCAAATCGTTCGTCATGCTGAAGCGCGTTTTGCCGAGCCTATAGAGGTGTCGGGATCGGATAATTCATGGCGTTTGCAGGTTGATATTCCGTGGTCATTGCTTGGCGTACAACCTGTTAAGGGGTTTAAATTCCGTGCGAATGTATATGCAATCGCATCAAAAGGTGAGCCCACATATGCACTTAGTTGGGCGCCGATAAATACAGAAAAACCTGATTTTCACCGTCCGGAATTCTTCGGTACTTTCATTCTTGATTAATGACATCGCAACACTATCGCGATATACTGACTTACCTTCGAGACCTTATTGCAGGGACTCGATGGGAGGGGTGTGTGTATGCTGTTGGTGGATGTTGTCGAGATGAGATACTGGGGACGGAGATAAAAGATATCGACCTTGCTGTCGAATTGCCGGGAGGTGGTTTGGATTTTGCTCAATGGTTGTATGAAAACGACTTATGCGTAAGCGAACCATCGACATTTCCGGCTTTTGGCACGGCGATGTTGCGCCTTGCCGTTTTTCCGGAAGACGAGATAGAAATTGTACAGACTCGTGCGGAAAAATATACCGACGATACCGTTGGAGATCCTACAATAGTTTTCGGAAGTAAGGAAGCAGATTGCCGTCGTCGAGACTTGACGGTCAATGCGTTATATTACGATATTAGCAGAGAAAAATTGCTTGATATATTGGGTACGTCGGTTGATGATATTCATAATCATGTAATTCGTACGCCCGATTCGCCCGATGTAACCTTTGAAGACGATCCTGTTCGTATCTTGCGCGCGATCCGTTTAGCGGCGCGTTATGATTGGCCGATTGAAGAGGTGACGTTGGCGGGTATGCAAAATAATTACGACCGCTTGCGAGATGTTCGTCCGCATCGACTGATGGCAGAAGTTGAAAAGATGCTACTGTCAGACGAACCGGCACGTTCTTTTGAATTGATGCGAACAACGGGAGCGTTGAACTATGTCTTTCCCGAGTTGCTGCCGCTAGTGACTATAAATCAAGAACGCCAATATCAATGTACATCGTGGGAGCACACGTTGAAAGTGTTAGAGTTGTGTCCTCGCGATTTGCCAGTACGTATGGCTGCGTTGTTTCATGATATAGGCAAGCCCGAAGCTGCTTATCGCGGACGTGACGGGCATTTGCGATTTACTAATCATGAACGACAGGGAAGAGGTTTGGTGTGTCGCGCATTGCATCGTTGGCGTTGCGATAACGACTTTATAAATCGTGTAATCTTCTTAATATCAAACCAAAAGGCGACGGTGCATTGGGGAACGGAAGCACAACGCATGACGGATGAAAACTTGCGCCGTCTGCAACATCGTTGTCTTTCTCCGGTGCGTTTTACTCGTCTGATGTCGCTTATAGATGCCGATAATCGTTCATTTCCAAGTGGTTCGAATATGCAAGGTCAAGTGCCGCATATAGTTCGCCGTTCCGAGGAATTGTGCGATGCCGGCACGGCATTATTTTATTTCAAGCAGCAGATACCGGATTCTAAAATACGTAAGATGAAAGGCTTACCGTCAGATACGGATATGACTCCGTATCGTGACTTTTTGTTGAGCCTTGCCGTTGCCGACCCATTGCTTGCCGAAGAGGAAGTTAAGCATCGGATGAAAAAATTCAAGCCTAGAGCATCGAAAGTTCGTAGTGGTAAAAATGAATCGAACAAAAAAGCTGTTAGAAAAGGCAATGAAGTGGCGCGTAATAAGCGAGAAAGCAAATCGAAAATGAGGTCAAAACGGTAGGTTAAGACGAGTAGATAAGTTCAGGTTATCAACATCGCCCCTATTTTATCAACATATTGCTTAATTTTCGTGGAACATTTCTTTGGTGTTTCACGTATTTTTTGTTACTTTGCACATCCATCTCTCACACTCATAAATAATGGGAAAAATCATAGCAATAGCGAACCAAAAGGGCGGAGTAGGAAAGACTACTACCACTATCAATCTAGCGGCGTCACTCGCGGCAGAGGGAAAGAAGGTGCTCATCATCGATGCGGACCCTCAAGCTAATGCCACGTCCGGTTACGGCATCGATCCACGTTCTATGACATCGTCGATATATGAATGTATGGTCGATAATTATCCGATTTTAGGTTCAGAAGTGCCCACGTGCATGGAAGGCTTGTCGTTGATAGGGTCGCGTATAGACCTTGCCGGCGCTGAGATTGAACTGATATCAAAGCCCGACCGCGAACGCGTCCTCGCTCGTTTATTAGCTTCTGTAAAAGAAAGTTATGATTATATAATAATTGACTGTTCGCCTTCGTTGGGTCTAATAACCGTCAACGCGTTAACCGCAGCCGATTCTGTTATTATTCCTGTTCAAGCAGAATATTTTGCGCTTGAAGGTATTAGTAAATTGCTCAATACCATTCGCATAATAAAATCACGCCTCAATCCGTCTCTTGAAATCGAAGGCTTTTTGCTTACAATGTATGATGCACGTTTGCGCTTGGCAAATCAAATATACGAAGAGCTCAAAGGTCACTTCGGCGATATGGTGTTCAATACAGTGATCCCGCGAAATATTCGACTCAGTGAGGCACCCAGCCACGGCTTGCCGGCATTGCTTTATGATAGCGAAAGTCGCGGTGCTACGAGTCATATACTGTTGGCAAAAGAACTTATTACGAAACATACCCGTTCGCACCACCATCGTCAGGCGAGCTAATATAAAAATCTATGGCATTAAAACGAAGTGCCCTCGGACGAGGACTTGATACCTTGATACCAATGGACGACGTGCCAGCTCGTGGAACGTCGGCCATTAATGAAATACCGCTAAGCGCAATATCACGAAATCCGGACCAGCCGCGTACGTTTTTTGATGATGAAGCCTTGGAGGAATTGGCAAATTCAGTACGACAGCTAGGTATTATTCAGCCGCTATCGTTGCGCAAAACCGGAGCAGATACATATCAAATCATAGCCGGAGAACGCCGTTATCGCGCTGCCTTGATGGCGGGATTGGAAACCGTGCCGGCTTACATTAGAACAGCGAATGATGTCGAACTCACTGAAATGGCTCTTATTGAAAACATTCAGCGAGAAGACCTTAATGCTATTGAAATTGCTCTTACCTTCCGTAAGCTTATCGATCAATATAAGCTCACACAAGAACAACTGAGTGAACGTATAGGCAAGAAACGAGCAACCGTGGCAAATTTCTTGCGTTTGTTGCGATTGCCGGCAGAAGTGCAACTCGGATTGCGCGATAAACGTGTTGATATGGGTCACGCTCGTGCGCTTTTGTCAATCTCAGACCCGGCATTGCAGTTGAAATTATATAACGACATTCTTCGTCAAGGCTTGTCTGTGCGACGCGTTGAAGAGCTTGCTAAACAATACGAAGAAGGAATAAATTCAACAAAGAAAAAAACGACAACAGCGTCGTCAACGGATTATGATGTACTAAAACGTCATCTGTCGGCAGTTTTTCGCACACCTGTTCAGTTTGCTTGCAATGATAAAGGTGTTGGTCGTATCACTTTTCAATTTAAGAACGAAGGCGAACTGGAACGCCTTATAACCTTGTTCGATTCTCTAAAAGAACATGATTCTGAATAAATCCACATCGCTATTACGCATAGTGCTCACAGTTGTTATGGCAGCTGTGACCTTTTGTTGTATGGCGGCAACAGAAGATTTGGCAACAGATACGGTAAAGGTATCACGTCATTTGCCGGTTAAGAATCGTACGCCAAAGTCTCATGTAGCACCTCATACAGCGGATACTATCTTGTTTGAACAGACTGATACTATTTATGAGACTACAGATGAATTGTTGCTCGCTATAGGTGCGGTGGATGAAATCCCTAAGGATTCGTCGATAGTAGTTGTTAAGAAACGCTTGGATTATGATGAGTGGGAAACCCGCGAAGTGGCGTTCAGTCCCGATCCGACACGTGCCGTATGGATGTCGGCATTATTTCCCGGCTTGGGGCAACTTTACAATCGCCGATATTGGAAGTTGCCAATCGTAATTGGCGCTTATATGGGCTTGGGCTATGCTACGTCGTGGAATAATGGTATGCTCAATGACTATACCAAAGCGTATCGCGACATTATGGATAATGACCCCAATACGAAGTCGTATATGGATTTCTTCCCACCGACAATAAACGAAGGCGACCTCGATCGTACTTGGTTGACAAATATTTTGCAATCGCGTAAAAACTTTTATCGTCGCAATCGCGACCTTTGTATAATTGCAATGGTAGGCGTATATTTAATAGCGATGGTTGATGCTTACGTAGATGCATCGTTGTCGCATTTTGATATATCTCCCGGTTTGTCAATGGATGTAAGCCCGGCAGTATTTCAAGATGGCCGAAATGTGAAGCCATCGGTAGGAATGGTATGGGCTCTTAATTTTTGAAAATCCTCGAATCTCCAATGAATATAATTTGTAAAATTCTCAGCTTAGGTCTCATCGCCGGAGCCGCGCCACTTGTTTCAGCAGAAGGAGTGCGTGATGTTACAGCGGCAATGAACGCTCCGGCGTGTATGCTCCCGGAAAGTTTTGAAACAGACACAAAGAAAATGCTCGAAGAATGGTATTTGAAGAACTATGCCGTTCTTGATTACGATACTGATAGCCGTGAGCGTTCGAATGTGTCTGATGATGTAATAATAGAACGCTTGGGCGCGTTGCCTACAATTATAGAAATGCCACTCAATGTGCCTGTGCGTAATGCTATTAATTTTTATGCCAACCGCAAACCGCAGTTGGTGGAAAATATGCTGGGGCTGAGTTTGTATTATATGCCTATTTTCGAATCGGCGCTTGAACGCTATGGAATGCCTAATGAATTGCGATATCTTCCCGTGATCGAATCGGCATTGATTCCGACAGCTGTATCTCGAGCCGGAGCTGCCGGTTTGTGGCAATTCATGCCGGGAACAGCGACAGACTTGGGATTGGAAGTAAACTCGCTTGTTGATCAACGTCGCGATCCGTATCTGAGTTCCGATGCAGCTGCGCGTTATTTAAAGCAGCTTTATAATATTTATAGCGATTGGTCGCTAGCTATTGCGGCCTACAATTGCGGTCCTGGTAATGTAAATAAAGCATTGCGGCGTGCCGGTGGCGGTAAACATGATTTCTGGGAAATATATCCTTTCTTGCCTTCAGAGACAAGAGGTTACGTTCCTGCGTTTATTGCTGCGAACTATATTATGAACTATTATAAAGATCATAATATATCTCCGGCGTTGGCGCGTCGTCCTATTGTAACTGACACTGTTCATGTTAGTCGTCGTGTACATTTTCAGCAGATTGCCGATGTGATGGATATTCCTATTGAGGAAATTCGTGCATTGAATCCACAGTTCCGTAAGGATGTTATTCCCGGTGATATTCGTCCGTATTCGTTAGTGCTTCCGTCATTGCAAACTTTGGCATATATTGCAAATGAAGATAGCATAGTAAATCACAATGCGGCAAAATATGCACGTCGCGGTAGGGTAGAGCCCTCGACCGGCGGTACTTACGGCCGTGATTCTAAAGGTGAGTATTACGAGGAAGAAGTTGTTAAATATCATACAGTTAAGAAAGGTGAGACTCTTACTAAGATCGCTAAGAAGTATGGTATAACGGTATCACAAATACGCAAGTATAATACGGTTGGCAAGAGTGTTAAGCGCGGCAAGAAACTTAAAATCGTAACAACTCGCCGCCAATATAAGCCAAAAGAGCCGGAAGTGCCTGTAGTAGCACCGGAAACACAGACAACTGAAACAAATGATAGTGTAGTAGCCCAGTCAGACAGTGTTGTAGCACCTATCGACAGCACTGCCGCTGAAGTTGCCGGTGCTTTTGCTCCAGAAACTCAATCGGAACAGAAAGTTGTAGAGCAGAAGGTTGAAAAGGACGCAAAGAAAGCGACAAAGACTACCAAAGCGGCTAAAAAACAGCCGATAAAGCATAAAGTTCGCCGAGGTGAGAGCCTTGGAAAGATCGCGAAACGCTATGGCGTTACCGTTGCTCAAATTAAACGTGCTAATAATATGGCAGGCGATAAGATTCAAGTTGGACAGACTTTGAATATTCCTGTTAAATAATTGATTATTAACTATTCATATATCATACAATGAAAGATCTCCACACAGGTTCCCCCACAGGGCCGCAAGTCGATGTATCAGATGTCGACCCCGTGGATTTGCCGGAAAATGCCTTTACCGAACTTGCAGAAGGTGAAGAATATCGACCGGTAATGCACCCGGCTCGTGAATATGCCGAAGTTACACCATATTCTGTAACTGTTGGACTTATTCTTGCTGTAGTCTTTAGTGCAGCTGCAGCTTACCTTGGCCTTAAAGTGGGTCAAGTGTTTGAAGCGGCAATTCCTATCGCTATTATTGCCGTAGGTTTATCAGCGCGTCTCAAAAAGAAGAATCCGCTCGGACAGAATGTTATAATTCAATCGATTGGTGCTTGTTCGGGCGTTATTGTTGCCGGTACTATCTTTACTCTTCCGGCTCTCTACATCCTTCAGTCAACATATCCCGATATCACTGTAAACTTTCTTGAAGTATTTTTGAGCTCGCTCTTTGGTGGTGTCTTAGGTATTCTTTTCTTCATACCATTCCGTAAATATTTCGTAAAGGATATGCACGGAAAATATCCGTTCCCCGAAGCAACCGCAACCACACAAGTACTTATTAGCGGCCAAAGCATAGGCAAGGGTGGTAAAGGTCAAGCCGGAGTGCTTGTTGCAGCATCGCTTATCGGCGGTATTTACGACTACATTGTAGCCACTTTCGGATGGTGGACTGAAGTTGTTACCACTACCGCTTATTCGTGGGGTGCAACTTTGGCAGATAAATTTAAATTCGTTTTTTCATGCAATACCGGTGCCGCAGTACTAGGTCTTGGTTATATTGTAGGTCTAAAATATGCCTTCGTAATATTTGCCGGTTCGGCATTTGTATGGTGGTTTATCATTCCTTTGCTAGGCGCTTATGGCGCAGCAGAGTTTGCTACAATGGATCCGTCGGCGATATTCTCTGGCTATGCTCGTAATATCGGTATTGGCGGTATTGCTATGGCTGGTATTATCGGTATTGTAAAGTCAAGCCCTATTATCGGTCAGGCTGTTGGTCTTGCTGTTCGCGAATTTAGCGGCAAGCAATCATCAACAAAGGCTATCCGTTGGCAAACAGACATCACTATGAAGCATATTGCATACTTCACAGCAGTTGCACTTGTGGGTGTGTTCTTGTTCTTCTGGTTGGGTGTTATCCACACATTGTGGCAAGCTATTGTGGCTTGGATTGTTGTTACCGTTATAGCTTTCTTGTTCACCACAGTTGCAGCAAATGCTATTGCTATCGTAGGTTCTAACCCTGTTAGCGGTATGACTTTGATGACACTTATTATAGCGTCAAGCGTATTTGTCGGCATCGGTTTGACCGGATCGTCAGGTATTGTAGCAGCGATGGTTCTTGGTGGCGTTGTTTGTACAGCGTTGTCAATGGCAGGCGGTTTTGTTACAGACCTCAAGATTGGCTATTGGCTAGGCTCAACACCTAAAAAACAAGAGACATGGAAATTCCTCGGAACACTAGTTTCTGCCGCTACTGTTGGTGGTGTAATGTTGATGCTAAATAAGGTATATGGCTTTACCGGCGACGGCGCTATGGCAGCACCTCAAGCAAACGCAATGGCGGGTGTGATTGGCCCGATGATGACAGGCGGTAACACTCCTTGGATTCTTTATATTATCGGCGCTGTGTTGGCATTGTTGCTTAACTGGCTCGAAGTTCCGGCGTTGGCATTCTGCCTCGGTATGTTCTTGCCTTTGCACCTCAATACTCCTATGCTAGTCGGCGGCCTCGTTTCGTGGTTCGTGGCGCATAGCTCGAAAGATAAAGAAATTTGCAAGGCTCGCAGCGAACGTGGTACTCTTATCAGTTCAGGCCTTATTGCCGGTGGTGCTTTGTTTGGCGTATTTGCAGCCATAACAATCTTCTGCGGATTCCCCGTGCCCACTAATGGCGAAGAATTTACACCTCAAATTCTTGGTCTTGTTGCATATGCATTGTTGATTGCATATCTTTATATCAGCTCTCGTAAAGCAGATAAGGCATAAAAATAGATAACGCATAAAAACAGCGGCACGTCTCCGAAAAGGCGTGCCGTTGTTGTTAAACGATATGACGCTTCGTAAAGAAATAATTGCTATCGCATTACCCGCTATTGCTGCGAATATTACAACGCCGTTATTGGGCTTGATTGATGTTGCCATAACAGGACACATCGGTGCCGCCGAATATATTGCTGCAATATCTGTGGGTGGTGCAATGTTTAATATGCTCTATTGGTTATTCAATTTCTTGCGTATGGGCACAACGGGATTTACCGCACAAGCCTATGGCGTAGGGAAGGGGACTGACGTAATTTTGTGGCGTAGTTTAGCGGTGGCTTTATGCGTCGGTTTGTTTATGTTGGCTTTCCAACATGTGTTGTCGTTTGCCGTTATAAATTTTATTGATGCCGACCCGACAACTTTTGAGTTGACAATGAAATATTATAATATATTGATTTGGGGCGCTCCGGCAGTAATGATGACATATGCAGTTTCGGGTTGGTTTTTGGGCATGCAGGATTCGCGGGCGCAGATGTGGACTGCAATAGCGGTGAATGTAATAAATATTATAGTGAGTCTCGGGCTTGTTTATGGGCTAGGTTGGAAAATCGAAGGCGTTGCGACCGGAACATTGCTTGCGCAGTGGTGTGGTCTTGCTGTGGCGTTGGCTATTGTGGCGTTTAAATATCGTCCGAAGATGGTTGCATTTAGACAAGTGTTGAATATCAAAGAGTTACTGTCGTATTTTAGAGTGAATACCGATATATTTCTGCGCACGGCGTGCCTTATTGCAGTAACATTGTGGTTCACACATGTCGGTGCCCTCGCCGGAGCAAATACATTGGCAGCCAACGCAATATTATTGCAACTCTTTTTGTTTTTTAGCTTCTTTATGGATGGCTTTGCCTTTTCCGGAGAAGCGCTTGCGGGAAAATTTGCCGGGAAGAGCGATGTTGCTAAAATTAAAGCCTTGGTGCGAGCTCTGATGCGAATCGGGCTAGTGGGTGCGGTTACTTTTGCTCTTGTATATTTTGCGTTTGGAGATTTGATAATCAACTTATTAACGAATCAGCAAGAGGTGCGTTATTTTGCTTGTCGATATTTGCCGTGGGCGGCTATTGTGCCGTTGTGTGGTTTTATGGCTTTTGTCTGGGATGGCATTTTTGTCGGTTTGGTCAAAACACGTTCAATGCTCCTTTCGATGGCAATATCGATGATAGTCTTTGGTGTGATTTGGTATATAAGTCAAGCAATGCAAAACGATGGCTTGTGGTTGGCGTTTAATTGCTATTTACTTACGCGCGGCGTGGTGCTAGCCATAATTTTCAGGCGTATAAATCGGTGAAAATAGAAGATTGAACGCTGTTGTTATTGTGTTGATTTGCTGCACTTTATGAGATTATGTAAAGAGTCAACTAAAATAGCTGGCGACCGCTCGAGTGAATCAAAGGGTTGCTTGTAAAGGAATAGTTCAAATAGATATTCCTTTACTTCTATTTCAAAATCGCTGAACTCGAAAGGAGAAGACGCTCAAACAAATTGCGGCAGAGATTGGCAAACATCCGTCAACCGTCACCACATATTCGCTGCTCATCAGGATATAACAAAAGGTCTCAATGGTGTAATCGGTTATTTTGCTGATTCGTATTGTTCGTGGCAAAAGGGATTAGTTGAAAATACAAATAAGCTGATTCGCCAATACATCCCGAAAGGATTTGATTTGTCATCAATTACGCCTCATTTTATCAAGAAAGTTCAAGCTAAATTAAATCGAAGACCGCGTGAGAAACTTAATTTCTCGACGCCTACTATCGAATTTTTCAAACATTTTTCTTAATATTGCATTTGCCCTTGGACTCTACGTAAAGACTGTTATTAAGTAATCAAGAAAAATATTCAAAAAAACGCTGCGTCGAATTT
>CAZFGV010000031.1:0-19588 GCA_964518705.1 uncultured Bacteroides sp. | reverse complement strand
CAAGGAAAGTGGGAAAGTGGAAAGTGCCAAACACACCTCGCCACCCCACAAAACAAAAAAAACGCCCACCATAACGGCAGGCGTTAATATACTATAAGTTAAATTACGCTTTCAACGCAGCAATAATTGCATCATAAGCAGCCTGGACACCATCAGCATCCTTACCGCCAGCCTGAGCAAAGCCCGGCTGACCGCCACCGCCGCCCTTAATATTCTTAGCTGCAGCGCGTACTATTGTTGATGCATTAATATTTGCAGTCAAATCGTCTGACAACATAACAGTCAACAACGGCTTGCCCGCAGGATCTACCGTCGCTGCTACAAAGGCTGTATTCTCAGGCGACATACCGCGCACGGCAAACGCTACATTCTTTACAACGTCAGGCAAACGAAGACCCGTCAAGCTAACCAACTTGATGCCATTAACAAATGTAGCCTTCTCGAGAAGCTCCTTGCTAAGTGTAGCAACACGCTCCTTGAAATGCTCCTCGGCCTCGCGACGCAATTCCTGATTCTCTTCGAGCGACTTCTTAAGTGCCGAGATAACATCAGGAACATTATTAAACATCGATGCTATTGATGCAATAGTATCCTGAACATCAGCAACCATCTTCTCAACAGCCGGACCGGTGATAGCTTCGATACGACGAACACCTGCCGCGATGCTTGACTCTGATACAATCTTAATCATACCGATGTTACCGGTATTAGCAACGTGAGTACCGCCGCAAAGCTCGATAGACTCGCCATAACGAATCACACGCACATCGTCGCCATACTTTTCACCGAAAAGCGCCATAGCTCCCATCTCGCGAGCTGCTGCGATAGGCATATGACGGTGCTCGTCGAGGGCGATAGCGCGACGTACGTTTGAGTTTGCGATACGTTCTACCTCGCGAATCTCTTCTAATGTGAGCTTCTGGAAATGCGAGAAGTCGAAACGCAACATATCAGGGCTTACAAACGAACCCTTCTGCTCAACGTGTGTACCAAGCACCTGGCGTAACGCCTGATGCAAAAGGTGGGTTGCAGTGTGGTTGCGTGAGGTGTTCTCGCGGGCTTCTGTATTGATTGCTGCGGTGAACACTGCTTCGGGATTTGCAGGAAGAGCGCTTACTATATGAACGGCAACGCCATTTTCGCGCTTAGTGTCGATAACTTCGGTAACTGCACCGGTAGCTGTGTCGGTGAGTGTACCGCGATCTCCTACCTGACCACCCATTTCTGCATAGAAAGGTGTGCGGTCAAGGATTATCTGATAATATTCACGGTTCTTCTGCTTAACGTGGCGGTAACGGAGGATACGAGCGGCACATTCTGAATCGTCATAGCCTACGAATTCTTCTTCTCCATCGGCAAGAGTAACCCAGTCGGCAGCCTCTACGGCAGCAGCGGCACGAGCACGTTCTTTCTGCGCCTGCATCTCTGCATCAAAGCCTTCGAGGTCGGCGGTCATCTCATAGTCCTTAAGAATAAGGAGAGTAAGGTCGAGGGGGAAGCCGTAAGTGTCATATAGTGTAAACGCCTGCTTGCCCGAAATCTCGTTCTTTCCTTCTGCCTTTGCTGCCTTAACAGCATCGTCGAGAAGGCGAATACCGTTTTCAAGCGTACGCAAGAACGCATCTTCTTCTTCCTTAATAACACGCACGATAAGCTCGCGGTTAGCAGGGAGTTCGGGATAAGCCTCACCCATATTGTCGATAAGTGTATCGATAAGGCGATACATAAACGCTTGCTTCTGATCAAGGAAGGTATAAGCGTAACGAACAGCACGGCGGAGGATACGACGAATTACATATCCGGCCTTAGCATTGCCCGGAAGCTGATTATCGGCAATAGAGAACGCTATTGTTCGTACATGGTCCGCGATTACGCGCATTGCCACGTCTACATGGTGGTCCTTGCCATATTCTTTGCCCGAAAGGGTTGAGATTGTATTGATAAGAGGGGTGAACACGTCGGTGTCATAGTTCGACGTCTTACCCTGAAGTGCCATACATAGACGTTCGAAGCCCATACCGGTGTCAATAACCTTGGCAGGAAGGGGTTCGAGGCTGCTGTCAGCCTTGCGGTTATACTGCATGAACACAAGGTTCCAAATCTCGATAACCTGAGGATGGTCCTTATTCACCATCTCGCTGCCGGCGATTTGTGCGCGCTCTTCGTCGGTACGGAGGTCTATATGAATCTCCGAGCAAGGACCGCAAGGGCCCGTATCGCCCATTTCCCAGAAGTTATCGTGCTTGTTACCATTGATAATATGGTCGGCAGGAAGATGCTTTTCCCAAATCTGTGCCGCTTCGTCATCGCGTCCGAGGCCTTCGGATTCCGATCCTTCGAATACGGTTGCATACAAACGCTTGGGATCAAGACCCAATACATCCACAAGATATTCCCATGCCATGTCGATTGCTTCAGCCTTAAAATAGTCGCCAAACGACCAGTTGCCTAGCATTTCAAACATTGTGTGGTGGTAAGTATCAAGGCCAACTTCTTCAAGGTCATTGTGCTTACCGCTAACGCGTAGACACTTCTGAGAGTCTGCAACACGACGATACTTCGGCGCGGCGTTGCCCAAAATAATATCTTTGAATTGGTTCATGCCCGCGTTGGTGAACATCAGCGTCGGGTCATCTTTAATTACCATCGGAGCGGACGGAACTATGTGATGGCCGTGGCGCTCGAAAAAGTCTTTAAACGACTGTCGTATTTCTTTGGCAGTCAGTGAGCTATGCTTACTCATATCTTGGTTTTTCTGTATTTTTCCTTGACATTGACGCAAATTTTTGTATCTTTGCGTTTCGAAAGCGCAAAATTAGCCAATATTTCCCGATTTTGCAAGCCTAGACGCAATGAGTCAGAAAGTTTTCTATCGTTACAATCAACTTACAGAGCAATACGAACGCGTATTCCCGAGCCGCAAAGAGCAGTTCGGCGCTCAATTTCGCCCATACATTTGGGCTTTGCTCGTCGTGATTATTTGCGGTGTAATACTCTGCTCCGTTTTCGAACTCCCGGCTGAAAAAAGGCTCAGACGAGAAAACGATCGCCTCAAAGCCCGTGTCGAACTGCTCGGAAAGCGCGCTGACCAAGCTATTTCAGTCATGGAAGACATCGCCGAACGTGACAACAACTTCTACCGTGCAATGATGGGCGCAGAGCCTATTTCAGCTGCTGAACGATATGCCGGCCTTGAACGACAAAGAATCCTCGACAGGCTCGACTCCCTTCCCGACGCAACGCTTGTCAACGACGTCAGAATTAAGCTCGACAGACTCGACCAAATGCTTTACACCCAAATAAAGTCGTTCGACAACCTCGCCCTCATGGCTGACAGCCTCAAACTTAGAACCGCACACACTCCGGCTATACAGCCTGTCCCCGAAAAATTCCTCCGCACAATGGCGTCAGGTTACGGAGTCCGTCGCGACCCAATTTACGGAACTATGAAATTCCACGAAGGTATGGACTTCTCCGCTCCCGTAGGAACGCCCGTATACGCAACAGCCGACGGCATCGTAAAAACATCCTCTTGGCAAAGCGCTTACGGAAACATGATAGAAATCGACCACGGGTTCAACTACACAACGCGTTACGCTCACCTATCAAAACTAATTGCACACGTCGGTAAAACAGTACACCGAGGGGACCTTATCGGACTCGTCGGAAACACCGGAAAATCAACAGGGCCACACCTGCACTACGAAGTTCGTTTCCGCGGCAAACCACAAAACCCCGTCAACTACTATTTCTACGACCTAACCCCCGAGCAATACGACGAAATTATAGACATCGCCGAAAATGCCGGTCATGTAATGGACTAATGATTGAAGACCTCGACAAAAAATACTATCGCATAGCCGACGTATCCGAAATCCTAGGGCTAAACAAAAGCACACTTCGTTTCTGGGAATCCGAATTCACCGAACTTCACCCCAAACGAAACGCTAAAGGCACTAGATACTACACCCCGGCAGACATTGAGCTTCTGAGCATTATTAAATTCCTTGTCAAAGACAAAGGACTAACCCTCGACGGAGCGCGTGAACACCTTAAGCACAACAAACAACAAATAAGCCGTCTCAAAAACGCCGTCGAAAGGCTGCAACACGTCAGAACACGCCTTAACAAACTAATCGACGCCCTCGACGCAAGACAAAAAGACATCCGTGCTCTTAAACTCAAAAAGAAATCCGAACTTTAACGCTTTGCAGATAGTTAGCAATAAAGTAAGCATTTTAGCACACGTTTTCGCGTTTTTTACCACTATTATATTCCCTTTTGAAAAAAAATTGCTATCTTTGCACAATTATAACAACAAACGCACCACAAACATTTCACAAAATGCCACTCTCAAGGCTCGAATTGTGAAACTTAACATCGTGCAAGGCCATAATTTACAGACAATACAGTAAATGAAAGTAAAGATACATCACGAAGGCACATGGCTATTGATTACCCTACTCGTAATCATCATAGTAATATGCGCACCTCTATGGCTCTGGGTTCGACCTATGGGTTGGGCCGTAGGAGTTACTGTTGCTCTTGGTATTTTCTATATGTTGGTAGTGAACTTCTTCCGTTCACCGCGGCGTACATTCCTCGGCAATAGAGAACACGTCGTTGTATCTAGCGCCGACGGCACTGTCGTTGCTCTCGAAGAAACTATCGAAAACGAAGTGCTGCACGGCCCTTGCATACAACTTTCAGTTTTCATGAGCGTCCTTAACGTCCACGCAAACTGGTTCCCCGTTGACGGAATCGTAACTTATGCCAAGCACCACGCCGGACGATTCATGGCTGCATACCTCCCCAAATCAAGCACCGAAAACGAACGCTCTACCATTGCTATCAAAACTAATGAAGGGCACACAATCGTTATGAGACAAGTCGCCGGTGCTATGGCTAGACGCATCGTAACCTATGCTCAAGTCGGTGAAGAAGCATCTATCGAAGACCACATGGGATTCATCAAATTCGGTTCGCGTGTCGACCTTTACCTTCCCCTTGGCACTGAAATTAACGTAAAAATAGGCGACAAGACAATCGGTGGCATTACCGAAGTGGCTCGTCTCAAACCTATCAATTCAAATGACTAAAATTACACGCTATATTCCCGACGCCATAACCTGCATGAACCTAATCTGCGGCTGCTTGGCTATATATATGGCTTTTCATATCAACGAGCAATTCGGTGCCATTACAGGCGGAATGTGGGCTATTATCGCTATCGCCGCTGCTGCATTCTTCGACTTCTGCGACGGTGCGTCTGCTCGTATGCTCAAAGCTTACTCGGCAATCGGCGGTGACCTTGACTCCCTTTCAGACCTCGTCAGCTTCGGAGTAGCTCCAGCTATGCTAATCTTCAACATGATGGAAACATCCGGCTCTCATCTGCTACTCTGCGCAGTAACCATCATGATACCCATCTGCGGAGCTATTCGCCTCGCCAAATTCAACAACGACACCGAACAGACAACATACTTCCGAGGTATGCCAATCCCGGCTAACGCCATCTTTTGGATTGGTGCATACGGTTGGTGCCTCAAATACGGATACCCCGGCGCTCTCGCTTTGATTATCGCTATAATCCCCGTCTCGCTGGCAATGGTAGCTAACTTCAAAATGTTCTCGCTCAAATTCAAAAACCTCGACCTCGCCGAAAACTTTTGCCGATACGCTATCGTTTTAGCTACAATAGCCTTCATCGCCATCTACGGCTTATCAGGACTTATCTGGGCTATACTCTTCTACGTCCTTCTATCTCTAATGCGCCAACGTCGCATCTGATTCCTCTACAATCTCTGAGCTCTTGGGCGCAAAACGCCCCGAAACTTCAAAATGACACTACTCCTCATCTTTCTTATAATATTCATCGTCTGGCCTCTCGTCAGCGCGATGTGGAAAATCGGCAGACAAATATATCGCGTTAGGGCGATGATGAAAGACCCTGCCGAATTTATTCGGCAACAAGCCGAACAACAACAACAACGATATCAACAACAAGCCGACAACAACCCTCACAACAAACACCACCAAAACCGAGGAAAGAAAATCGCCTCCGATGTAGGCGAATACGTCGACTTCACCGAAATAAAAGGCACCTCAAAAACTAATAACACCGAACGCAAAACGGAATACTTCGAAAGCCAAATCAGCGACATCGAATGGGAGGACGTGAAATGACTCAATGGGACAACATCTTTGCTTTCCTCAAAGCCCTTAAAGAAAACAACAACCGCGAATGGTTCGCTGCTCACCGTAGCGAATACGACAACGCTAGAACTTGGTGGCACCAAGAGCTACAAAAACTAATAGCAATATTCGCACAAACTGACCCTCGATTCCGATACCTCGAAGCAGAACAATGCTGCTACAGAATTTATCGTGACACAAGATTCTCCCCCGACAAATCGCCTTACAAAACATATTTCGGCGCAGTTATAGCACCTCGTGGTCGACACTGCGATGGAGCTTGCCACTACATTCACATCGGCGCTGACGATTGCTCGCTTAACTCCGGACTATGGGTATGCGAATCCGCTGTCCTCAAAAAAATTCGCAAAGCTATCGTCGACAACGTCGAAGAATTCCGATCAATAACCGAAACTGCCGACATTCAACGAGAATTCCCGCAATGGTGGGGACCTACACTCAAAACAGCACCGAAAGGATACGACAGAAACCACCCGGACATCGACCTTCTCAGACTGACACAATTCGTCAAAACAACTCAAGTAAGCCCTGACTACTTCAAAAACCCCGACTGGCAACATGACGCCGCAGCCAAACTTCAGCTGCTTGACCCTATGAACGAATTTCTTAACTACTCACTCACAGAGTAATATCACATCTCCATACAAGCCAAACAATGCCGCATCAACTCTGGTGCGGCATTGCGCTTTTTATCAAATCTGACACTTTGGCAGATTTATGACGCTCAAAACCGCACAAACCTTTTTGGCACAACATTTGTTCTATTAAAGGCAAAACAAACTCAGAAAACAAAAAAATAAAAATATAAAACTTAAAACTATGGGAAAAATTATTGGTATAGACCTTGGAACCACTAATTCCTGTGTTGCAGTACTCGAAGGTAACGCCCCCGAAGTAATACCTAACAGCGAAGGACATCGCACAACACCCTCTATCGTAGCATTCGTAGACGGTGGCGAACGTAAAGTCGGTGACCCTGCAAAACGTCAGGCTGTTACCAACCCTACCCGCACAATATACTCGATCAAACGTTTCATGGGTGAAACTTTCGATCAAGTACAAAACGAAATTACACGCGTACCCTACAAAGTAATCCGCGGCACGAATAACACTCCTCGTCTCGACATCGACAATCGCGAATACTCGCCCCAAGAAATCTCTGCTATGGTCCTTCAAAAAATGAAGAAAACAGCAGAAGAATATCTCGGTCAAACAGTTAGCGAAGCTGTTATCACAGTCCCCGCTTACTTCAACGACGCTCAGCGTCAAGCTACTAAAGAAGCCGGTGAAATCGCAGGCCTTACAGTGCGTCGTATCGTTAACGAACCTACTGCAGCTGCCTTGGCTTACGGCCTCGACAAGTCTGACAAAGACATGAAAATCGCCGTATTCGACCTCGGTGGCGGTACTTTCGATATCTCTATCCTCGAACTTGGCGACGGCGTTTTCGAAGTAAAATCTACCAACGGTGACACTCACCTCGGCGGTGACGACTTCGACCACGTTATCATCGACTGGCTCGCTAACGGATTCCTCGAAAAAGAAGGTATCGACCTCCGCAAAGACGCTATGGCTCTCCAGCGCCTCAAAGACGCCGCTGAAAAAGCTAAAATCGAACTCTCTAGCGCAACTAGCACTGAAGTCAACCTCCCCTACATCACAGCTGTTAACGGCGAACCCAAGCACCTCCAGGTAACCCTCACTCGTGCTAAATTCGAACAGCTTGCCGACCACCTTATCCAAGCTGCAGTTAAACCTTGCGAAGCCGCTCTTCGTGACGCAGGACTCAGCGCTAGCCAAATCGACGAAGTTATCCTCGTAGGCGGTTCTACTCGTATCCCCGCGATCCAAGAAAAAGTACAGCAAATCTTCGGCAAAGCTCCCTCTAAGGGCGTTAACCCCGACGAAGTTGTGGCTATCGGCGCGGCTATCCAAGGCGGTGTCCTCTCTGGCGACGTTAAAGACGTGCTCCTCCTCGACGTTGTGCCACTCTCTGTTGGTATCGAAACCCTCGGTGGCGTAATGACAAAGCTCATCGAAGCAAACACCACAATTCCTACTCGCAAGAGCGAAACATTCTCTACCGCTGCCGACAACCAGCCCTCTGTTGAAATCAACGTCCTCCAAGGCGAACGTCCTATGGCTAAAGACGACAAACTCCTCGGCAAATTCCACCTCGACGGCATCGCTCCCGCTCCCCGTGGCATTCCTCAAATCGAAGTAACATTCGAAATCGACGCTAACGGTATCTTGAACGTATCTGCAAAAGATAAAGCAACAGGCAAAGAACAGAGCATCCGTATCGAAGCTTCTAGCGGTCTTACCGACGCCGAAATCAAGCGTATGAAAGACGAAGCTGCTGCTAACGCTGAAGCCGATGCTCGCGAAAAAGAACGCGTCGACAAAATGAACCAAGCCGAAGCTCTAATTCACCAAACTGAAAAACAGCTCGGTGAACTCGGTGACAAGATCCCCGCTGACAAACGTGCCGCTATCGACGCTGCTGTTGCCAAACTCAAAGAAGCACACAAAAACGCCGACATCGCTGGAATCGACGCCGCTATCAAAGAAATCGAAACAGCCTTCGGTGCTGCTCAGCAAGACATCCTAAACGCTCAAGCTCAGGCTCAACAAGCTCAGCAGAACCCCCAAGGCTTCAACGACGCCACCACCGCCAACAACAACGGCGACCACATCGACGACGTTGACTTCGAAGAAGTGAAATAACACACTCCTCCATCATAAAAGTGCAATCCACACGGTTGCACTTTTTTTTGTATCTATACAACCTAACCTCGGCGAGTTCTACAACGAACGAGCCGGGGTTTTTATATTGGCTCCCATTCGAAACATACCGACTTTTCGATTTTTAGCGACTTTAATCTAACTTTTATAGTTCATCACATCGCAGCCTCAATCACAATGTAGCAACTTCATAAATTCACAACTCCTGCCAACAGATATAAACATCCGCATTAACCGAATCTAAACCGGCACTACACACTCGACTGCACTGTCAGTTTTGCATATCGTCAAGATGCAGAATCACAATAAAGTAGATACTTTAACAGCAACATAAGCACCCAAAGAGTCCATGCAAAATTCAGCCTGTTAGGATGGTAACCGATGTATTAATGCCCGTTATAACACAAAAGCGGCCGAGCAAATATGCCCGACCGCTACCGTTGATTATGTATCTGTTATTCTGCGTCGAGAGAGAGTTCTCCTGCAGTGGGACGTGAACGATATTCCCAATCGGTAAGTTTACCGAAGGCGCGAAGATATTTGCGCATTGACGATACCATTTCCTGAGTCTCTTGAAGGATGTTGACATATACATACAACACTGTCATTGACTCCGTATCACCTTCTCGAAGATGGTCTTCTACATTGTGATATGATGCCGAGATTATGTCCTTAATAACATCACACTGACGTCGTAGGGCCGTAATTGACTCGATATCACCTTTTTGCATCACGTCAACTACTTGTGCGAACAAATCGGTGATACGTTCGCGTAGATGTTCATTTTCTTCGGCATATCGTTTAGGCAGAGGCAAGAAGTTATTCTCTACATGTTCTTTGCACACTTCGTTGATACGTCGAAGGTTATATAGCATCGACATACACAAGTTGTTGCTCAGATAGAACCATGTGCTCTTTTCAATAGCAGTTTCATGAGGTAAGTGACGCAAGCATAGAGTTTCTTTACGACGAGCACTCTTAAGCATATTCTTTTGCTGTGCCAAAGTTATATCAGATTTATTCAGCACGCCGGTATTTTCTCCGATAAAGGCTTTGGTGATAGATGAATAGCTATCGTTAGCAAAGGTAAGGAATTTTTGCTGCTGTTCGGTGATATACATGAAGAGCAAAGGCCATGTCTTTGTTTTGTCTTCTGTCGAGATAATAGTTTGGAACAATGCATCGCCCTCTTCTTTTTCTTGCTTGTTCTTGAAACGACGGTTGCTGTGAACAATCATAAAGACTGTCAATACAGCGAGGACGAACATCATCCAAATGCCGCAGAGGTGCATCAAGGCTACAATAATACCAGCACCGATGAAAGCAGCACCGGCAGTGATGAACCAGCCACCGATTACTGAAATTACACCGGTGATACGGAACACAGCACTTTCACGACCCCATGCTCGGTCTGCCAATGATGTACCCATAGCAACCATAAAGGTTACGAAAGTTGTTGACAACGGTAATTTCAACGAAGTACCGAAGGCAATCAACGCACCGGCGAGAACAAGGTTTACAGAGCCACGAATAAGGTCGAAAGCTGCTCCCTGTTCCATAATAGAATCGTCGATATTGAAACGCTTATTAAAGCTACGACGCACGCTCAATGGTGTAGCATTGCGAACCAAGGTATATCCGTTAAGAGTCCAACGCACCAAGCGACGAGCAATACGCGACGAACCGAACATTTCATCCCCACCCTGCTGGCTACCTAAGCCGATTTCTGTCTTTGATACATTCAATGCCTTCTTTGATGTGGCTAGAGATACAACCATTATCAAACCTGAAATTATCAAGAAGTAAACCGGAGTATTTGCAGGACCATTAAGAGAATCCATCATAAATCCATGCACATCTCCACCTCCATTTGCAACGAAATCTTGGTAAGTAGCAAGGCCGCTCAAGGGTACACCGATAAAGTTCACGAGGTCGTTGCCGGCAAATGCCATTGCTAACGCAAACGTTCCCATCAACACAACAACCTTAAGCACATTCACTTTCAAGAAATGAAGAAGTTGCATCAAAACGGTAAAGAAAGCGAAACAAGCACCGATAATTGTCCATGTATGAGTAGCAATCCATCCCTTAACTTCAGGAGTCATAAAGGAAAGATCCTTAGCTCCCTTGATTAGAAGAAAGTAGATAATTGCAGTAGCACACAAACCACCGTAAATACCTATCTTCCATGTAAGATTATTGCGGTAGTTAAATGTAAATATCAAACGAGAAATAAATTGCACTAAAATACCGAAGAAGAACGCAATAGCCACCGACAGGAATATACCCAATATAACAGACAGGGCTTTTTCTGTATTAAGCATATCAGCAAAACCAAGGTCAACACCACCTGCCATCTTAATAATAGCAACGATGAAAGTAGCACCCAGAAGCTCAAACACCATCGACACCGTTGTCGACGTCGGCATTCCTAATGTATTAAAGATATCCAGCAAGATAATGTCTGTAACCATCACTGCCATAAAGATACACATGAGATCATAGAACGAGAAACACTCGGGACGGAAAATGCCATGGCGAGCAATATCCATCATACCATTACTCATAGCCGCACCCATAAATACACCGATAGATGCAACTATCAAAATACGCTTAAATGACGCTGCTTTAGTTCCTAACGCCGAATTTAAAAAGTTTACTGCGTCATTACTTACACCTACCGACAAGTCAAACATTGCCAGCAAGAACAAGAACACTATAACGCATAGAAACAATAGTTCCATTCTTTTTGCTTTAAGTTTTGTTTATAGTCTTTTTTACTACTACAAAGTAACTGCAAAAAGATTTCAAAAATGTTTCAAAAAGATTAGCCTTTAGTAAAATTATATGTCACACCTTTTTAATATAATTCTGAATGTGAGCCCACCATTCGCACCGTTCGATACCGATATCACACCTCCATGAAATGCAATGGCGTTCTTAACAATAGCCAAACCCAAACCTGTACCTCCGGCAGAGCGCGACCGGCCTTTATCAATTCGATAAAAGCGCTCGAACAATCTCGGTAAATGTTCTGCCGCCACGCCGCTTCCATTATCGGCAAGAGTCAACACTATATTATCGCCCGAACCAGGCTCTTCATTTATATTTATCAACGTGCCGCCGCTATACGATATCGCATTATCTATCAGATTATTAAATACTGATAGTAGCAATGCTTGATTGCCTAAAACACTAACTTGCGTCGTAAATTGATTTACAATCTTTATACCGGCAATCTCTGCCTGTTGTGATTTTTCGGCAACAACATCGGCAACAATATCGGTAAGGCTCAACTTTTCTGTTTCAATAGCCGACGAGCCATCTTCCAATCGCGTAATCAAAGACACATCGGCAAGCAAACGTTTCAAACGATCACAATTGGCAAGACTTCGATTTATAAATTCAGCACGTTTACCTTCGCTCAACGACGGATGCGCTGCCAATGTTTCCAAGCATAGTGCTATTGCGGCTACCGGTGTTTTGAGCTCGTGGTTGATATTATTTGTTAATTGCTTTTTTATTCGTTCCTTCTCTTGTTGCTGTCGCAAAGCTTCTCGGTGTTCACGATCACGGTCCGTTACCGCCTGCTGTAACTCGGCATACAAGCGCACGATATGATTCGAAATCTCACCCAACTCATCATGTGGAAACGGCTCGACATCAGAAAACCTAACACCCTGCTCTGCACTTTCTGCAAAATGATTCAATCGTATTATATGCAAGCCGACACGACGAGTTGCAAAATAACCTAAAATACACATTACAAGCGTTGTAATACCCATAACCCACATAAAGCCAAAATCGGCTTGCAACAAGGTATTAAAGGTTACAATATATGGAATAGCCGTACGCACAACCATACCATTGTCGCACAACGTCGCAGAATAAAAATAAGTCTGTCCCGTACTTTCACTATGACGTCGCACCGCACACCCTCGCCCTCGATTCATTGCTTCCAAAACCTCATCGCGAGTCTTATGACACGTCTTGGGCAAGGTGCTTAAGGTGTTGTCATAAATAATATAGCCGTCCTTATCTATCAAGCTAACGCGCAAGCTGTCAAAGGTATGAAAATCTGCTAGCGGTACTTTTGATATATCTGTTCCGTCTTCAAGCTCCGAAATAATAAAATTGTTGATTATCTGAAGCTGAGAGTCTATTTCTATAGCTTTAAAGTCCTTTTCGCGATGGTATTGAAAAAACACAAAACATCCCACCATAACCAAAGAGTAGCCTAAAAGCCACAAAAAAAGCCTCTGGTGGTACGATATACGTTTAGTCAACAAAGAATCCATAGCCATAACCCGAGCGAGTGACTATACGCTTGCCATATCGACCGATTTTTTGCCTGATACGTCGTATATTAACATCAACAACACGGTCGAGGACAATTACATCTTCGGTCCAAATCTCTTTTATAAGTTCGTCACGCGAAAAAACATGTCCGGGCATAGACAAAAGCTTGCGCAATATTTCGAATTCCTTACGCGGCAAACGAACTTCCTCGCCGTCTACAAGGCAACACTTCTTCTCCGGAATAACAACCAGTCCTTCAAAAACAATTTTATCGTTATCGTCTTGAGTCGAAGCCACCTCCGTTGCCGATGCTCGGCGCAGAACGGTGCGTATGCGAGCCATAACTGCCCGTAATGAATATGGTTTGGTGATATAATCGTCAGCACCGAGATCGAGACCTTCCACCAAATCATCTTCCGAATCTTTCGCCGTGCAGAATATTATTGGAATGTTTTTTGTTGCCGGTGCTGCCTTGATTATTCGCGCCAACTGCAAACCTGATATCTCGCCCATCATAATATCGAGAATAAACAAATCGTAGTCGGACAACGTCATTGTCAACGCCTCTTCAGCGCTGGTGGCGGTATCTACAACATACCCTTCCGCTTCCAAATTGAAACGAAGGGCTTCGCATAAGGTTTCCTCGTCGTCTACGACAAGTATTCGTATGGCTTTTTCCATGCGACAAAGTTAATAACAAAAATCTATACATCGACAAGAGCCAAAATAATTTAATAAAAATTTAATAGCTCTTAATAGCCTCC
Source organism: uncultured Bacteroides sp. (assembly GCA_964518705.1). Lineage (GTDB taxonomy): Bacteria > Bacteroidota > Bacteroidia > Bacteroidales > Muribaculaceae > CAG-873. Next base: position 5,564 of record CAZFGV010000031.1, on the reverse strand, counting down.
TTACAGCACGAACTTTGAATTTCAATCATTGTTATACTATCGAATCAAAACAACAAACACTATGTCACTTTTACGCACCGAAACTCAACGCGAGGTCGAAATGCATCAAAACGTTGAAGAACACCTCGAACGCCGTCGACACCGCGAGCATGTTCATCATGTTCTATTCGCCGGATTAGCTTTTCTCGGCATGGCAACCTTTATCGGCTGTCACATCTTCGGACACCGCTGCCTCAAAAAGCACTGCTAAGCGCCAAAACGAACACAACCTCGGATAGCATAGCTTCCGAGGTCGTGTTTTATTTACTCTTTATTCAGTTTTTTGCTGCTAAAGGTGACGGTTCTACATAAGTACGCGCTGCCAACTCTTGGTCGAGCATATATAGCGCCATACCATTATCGCCAATGAGTTTCAAACGATCAATAAGATTGCGTGCTGTTTCTTCTTCTTCAACTTGTTCGTTAACAAACCAATCGAGTTTGCCTCGGGTTGCATAGTCGTTTTCTTCGATAGCGAGAGCATACAAGCCGTTGATCAACGATGTTACTTTTTCTTCGTGAGCGAGAGTGTCTACGAAAGCTGCAAGGGGTGTCGACCATTCTGTAGGTACGGCATCTATAGCTTTGAGCACTACGCGACCTCCGCGAGAATTCAAGTAGTTGATGAAGATTTCTGCATGTGCCTGCTCTTCTTTGAACTGAATACGAAACCAATTTGCTATGCCTGCATAGCCTTCTGCTTCGAAATTCATGCCCATAGAGAGGTAGAGGTATGCCGACCACAATTCGGCATTGATTTGAGCGTTTAGGGCGTCTTGAATCTTTGAACTTATCATTGTTACAACTTTTAATTGTTATTGAAGAGCTATTTTGATGACAACAGAATTATTGTCGGCAATTGCTTTAAGAATATACACACCGGCATTAACATCGAGCACGATATTGTCACCGCTTGTACGAGCACCATAGCTTGCAACTTCGGTTCCGGCAACATCATAAACTTCTATAGATTCAACATCGGAAAGCACTGAAATGTTGCGGCCGTCGATGCTTACAAGTGTATTTTCTGCGGTAGGATTGTTGATGCCTGAAGGTGTCGAGCTATATGTAAAGCTTACAACCTCGCCATATTCCGAACGCACAAGGGTCTGATCGAGTTTTCGATACGAGCTTTGCGCATGAACATAGTATGTTACACCTTCTTGAAGATTCTTTGATGAAATCTTTATTGCAGACGCTTCTTTATTGTCTTCCATTGTTGTAAGACTAACGTTTGAACTTACATAGCTCTTACGAGCGGGGAACGTTGTAGATTCCGATATTTGAATCTGCAATGCCGTGCAACCTTCAACGTCGTTAAGACGGACACACTCATCAGCATGAAGCACGCCACCATTAACAGGATGTGCTATTGTGGGCTCGACGGGTTCCATTTCCAAGGTGGTAAATGTAATAACAGGTGTTACCATCTCGATACCGGAATGAACATATCTCATACGAGCATAATATGTTGTAGCAGCGAAGAGGGTGAAACGGGGCACTTTGATGCTTCCGCGACCTTCTACTGTATATACTATGCTTGATTCTTCAAAGTCATCACTATCAGAAATTTCGAGAATTACATCGCGGTTGGGGATAGAATACTCGAATGTGGGTGTCAACGTTAAGTTTGTCGATGCGTGTTCCGGAACGGTGATAAGAAGATTTTCAACATTCATCTTGCGAATTTCGCTGATACCGTCAGCCTTCGATGCACCACATGAACGAACGCGCCAATAGAGGGGCTTGCCGATTGGTAAGGTTACAAATTTTTCTGTGCTGATTGACGTCGCTGTTGTTGAACGCTGATCAAGATATGTAGCCATTGTGGGATCGTCTGACACTTCTACGATATATTCCGACGCTCCTTCTACTGCATTCCATGCAAAGTCAAAATGCACTTCGATTGTTGCGTTATTTTCGGGGAAAGTAAGCACGGGAGCATCGAGGGCGGTGGTGGGAACGCCTAACAATGCGGGATTGTATTCGTTGCCATAACGGTCAAGAATACATACTGCATACTGCATACCTGCCAACTGTCCCGAGGGCAATGTAAATTCGGGTTCGTATGTAACGCCTAGGAGATATTCGCTTTCACGAATAAAATTCTGCGCCGGCATAGACGAGGGGAACGCATACACGGTGTAGCGCATTCCTTCAACGCCCTTCCATGTCAGTTTTGAACCATTACGTTCAATATTTTCAACCATACCTTGCTTCGGTGCTGTCATCCACGGCATTGTCGGAACAAGTGCGCGGGTTGTAAACACATGATTACGAAGATAGTGAGCGAATTTGGGTGAGGTGCGATAGAGATATTTTGCTGAATAGAATAAAGAACCGGGAGCATCGTCAAGGTTATACTCACGGTTATTTTCTACCTGAAGAGCAAATTCGGCATATGTATCGCTACCATTTCCCGAAGCACGAGCCATTACTTTACGCGCCTCGATGTCGGCTTCCAATGTTGACTTGCCGGGAGCCTTGCTCGACGCTGTCAAACTTGAAATAGAGTGTGACACATACAAATGACGATCGAACTGATGCGCTATTTCACTCCACCATTTGGTCGCTTTGGTGTAGTTTGTCGAGTAGGTCGTTGTCCAATAAATTTGGGGAGAGATATAGTCTAGGTCTTGATTCTTCACCCACGCAACGGGATCTGAGCAGATGTCATTATACTGCCAATCCGAGCCTGTCGGACACGGTGTTACGCCATGACCTTGTGCTACGCTCTTGGACGTACAAGCAATACCGGCGGGAGATACTCCGAAACGAACCCACGGCTTTACTTCTTTGATAGTGCGATTTACGCTTGCTATCATATTGTTAACATTCTGACGACGCCAGTTATTCTGCGACAATTTACCGCCACCGGCTGTATAAGCGCTGTACAAATCGGCGTCGAGTGATGCCGGGCTGCTATTTAGATAAAAATAGTCGTCAAAGAGAATGCCGTCAACATCATAGTTTTGTACGATTTCTTTGATAATGTCACAAATAAGCTGAGTAACTTCGGGCAAACCGGGATTAAGAATGGAAGCTCCGTTATAGTCCATAATCCACTCGGGATGAGTGTTACGCCATGCAGTTGGGTCGCTATCCCATGAGTGTGATACCGATTCGTAACGATACGGATTAAGCCAAGCGTGACATTCCATACCACGCTTATGACATTCTGCTACAACATATTCAAGTGGGTCATAGCCGGGATCCATACCGCGTTCTTTAACGAGGTCGCTTGACCATGATTCGTAGCTCGATCGATACATTGCATCGCTGCGTGAGCGTACCTGAAAGTTTATGGCATTGAAGTTATTAACATACAACGAGTCGAGCAATGTTGTAATTTGACTCTTCTGGCGTTCAATCTGGGTTTCATTACCGGACATATTGATAAGGGTCTGAGGCCAGTCGAGCTGCCATACGGTTGCAACCCATGCCGAACGCATTTCGCGCTTTTGTACATTATTCTGCGCGAATAACATCGCGGGGAGTAGCATGAGTGCTACTGAAACAATGAACTTGTGTAATTTCATATGGTATTATTATGTGTTTTTATTTGAACTTCACCGCTGCGCCCATAGGTTTGCGTGAGTCGCATGAGCGGTCGGTTAGATGAATATAGCGAAAACATTCGCTTAGCCCGGTTGTATCTGCTGCCGATGGCACCATCAACACTGTGCCGACAGGTTTGTCTAGCACTTCTTCTAGACGGCGAACAACTCGAACGCGATCGTTAAGATAATAATTTGAGCAATATGGTCTTAACTGTTCCCACGGATTAATAACAATAATTTCGTTATCTCCCGCCAAACGTGCTATTTCTTGAGCCATAGCTTTGTCGCTCTGCGGATTAAGCACTGCCGGCATTACCGCTGCTGTATACGCCAAATACATCGCCCACACGCTAATAAGAGTATGCGCCACGGGGCTATGTCGATTCACTATCCACGCTACGCCACTCACCACGGGAATGGCTACGAATATCCAGCGCCATAAGGGTATCGATTCAATGCGCAAAATAGAAAGAGGATATATATGGTATACCAATACAGCCACGGGGGCTACGATAGCGAGAATGGCTATAAACCATGCAAATGCTCGGAGACCGCGAGGAGACAATTTACAATTCATCACGCAAGTAAGTCCGTAACAAATAAAAGGATACGCCGGCAATAGGTATACACTGCGCTTACTTTCGGGAATGGTATAGAATCCTACTGTCAGCACTGCGGCTATTATACTTAACAACGCCGATGTTGATAAGGGACGACGTTGCCAACGGTGATATCCACCTGCTAGGAAGATAGGAAGTAGCGTCCACGGCAACAAGCCGGCTGCCAAGGCAGTGAAATTGTACCAGAACGGCTGTACATGACTGTCGTAAGACATTGTGCCAAACAAACGGCCCAAATTCTCTTCATACATCAGCTCATAAAAATGTTCTCCGCCCTGCTGATAAGCAGCCCAAAACCATAAACTTACCGGTATCAACGCCACCAATGCGATACTAATCATCAAAAAGAATGACGACCAAAAAGGACGACGGCGGAACAATCGATAAACACCGATGATAAAGCATGGCAATAGCGAGCCGATAGGACCTTTTGTCAACGCCGCGCACGCAAGTAACAATATAACAGCCACATAGCGCAATCCTTTATACTTTACGTCACGATCTTCCGTTAGCCTATGCAACATATAAATTGCTATCACCATCGCTGACGTAAGCACCATATCGAGCCTACATACAAGCGCGGCCCGGAACACTTCAAAACTTGATAACGTTATTAGCGAAAATATCATCGCAAAGCGCACGCCATGCTGACGTTTTGCCCACGAATATCCGCACATAATCATTCCCGTACACGCCAATACCGACGGCAGGCGAGACACGAATTCATTAACAACGCCGCCATTGAAAAGCCACGCAAATATGGCTATAAGCCATGCTAAAAACGGAGGCTTAAAAGGTATTTCACCGCCTAAATACGTGGGTAATATCCAATTTCCATTCTGCAAAATCGAAAAAGCAACAACAGCCTCTCTTGGCTCGCCCTTTGAGTAAAATAGCGTAAAACCAAGCCATGGCAACAGCAATAACACTGTCGCCAAAAATACTACAATCCCCGCTCCGGGAATGTATGATTTATCCGTTTTAAACATATCCGACAAAAGTAGTCAACATTTACCAATTTGCAAAATTATTGGTCTCTTTAAACAAAAATGAAACAATTATTTAACAATTTTGTCGCCAACTTATTCTCGCATAATCATAAAAAAAGCGTGTGCTCGTTTTGAACACACGCCTCTTTGTTGATTGTAATTCTTATCAAATATATTTTCCGTAATCGGCATTACGCATATCTCCGGTATCGCTGAATGCATTATGGAAAGCAAATGCAGCTTTGAGGTGATGCGGTGTCTGTCCTTGAATACCGAGTTTGAGATAGTCTCGCAACAATTCGCGATACATCGGATGCGCACAATTGTCAATAATGCAATGAGCACGTTCTACCGGA
>CAZFGV010000030.1:0-20678 GCA_964518705.1 uncultured Bacteroides sp. | reverse complement strand
TGCGTTGTCTTTTGAATTTTAACCAGAGGACTAGAGCGTAGCCAAAGATCCAAAGTGTTCCGTTTGGTGGTAGGGAATATGGTACTATGGTAAACGTCGGTCCTATGGTTTAATTTTTTCGACAGACGCGTTTATTTTAAGCTGAAGTACTATGGCTTTCTAAAGAGCAATAGTGCTTTGGTTTGGAATTTTAAGCGGAGTTTTGGAGAAAGGTGTGATTGTTTTGGCGGGTTGTGCGTTGGTGTGTTATTGTTTGAGGATGGTTATTATTTGGGTTGCTATTGTTTTTGCTGAGAAGCGTTTTGTGATGTTGTGGAGTGTTTGTCGGTTATGGTTTTGAGCAAGTGCTTTTAGAATTTGCTTGGAAAGGGCGTTTTTATCGCCGTATGGCGCGAGTAGGCCTTCGGATGGGCAAGTTATAATGTCGCGCTGTCCGCCGCGGTCTGTGGCGACGGGAAAGGCTCCTGCGGCTTGGCCTTCGATTAGTGTGCCGGGGAGGGTTTCGTATTGTGATGTTGAGAGGACTATGTGTGCGTGTGCGAATATTTGTTTGATACGTGCCTGATCGCTTATCATGCCGAGGTGGGCATATGGCATTTTTAGCTGAGTTAGGTTTTCCGGATTTCGTATGTCGCCGACGAATACGGCAACGGCGTCGTTGTTGTGTTTTTGTACTTCGTTAAGTGTTTCGATAGCAAGAGGCAGTCCTTTTATAGGGTCATCGAGCCTAGCAGCTGCCATGAGTATTATTTTGCCTTGAGGTAGTTGTAATTCTTCACGGCTTGCCGTTGGTTCGTATATGAAATCGTCGACAGGGAATGGATTCGGGACAGTGTAAAGTCGTTGTCCATTGAAAAGATTGCTTTTACGGCATTGATTTTCGAGCCAAGAGCTAACAGCGACGAAACGTATGTCAGTATTGGAGTATAAATTTGCTTTATGCCTCCATGTTTTAGCCGCCATGTCATTTTTGCCTGCTCGAGCGTGTAGCAAATGGCAATTATGGCAATATGAGTCGGCGAAATAAGAGCAAGAGCCTGCATGGTGACAAATACCGGTGCAGTTCCACATATCGTGCATGATCCACATGACGGGTTTGCCGAGCGAGGCTATTCGTTTTATTTCGTTGAAAGATAGTATGCCTTGATTCACCCAAGCAAGAATAATAGCGTCGGCTTCTTTTACAAGTTTATTTTCGCTTAGAGGCAGTCCGTCGGAAGCCAATGATACTTTGAATAGGTCAGCACGATTAAAGCCGTTAGAGGCAAAAATACGGGCCGCTTCGAGGTAAAATGGAATTCGAGTTCGTTCGCGAGATGTTGCTTGAACGACAAAAGTGTCGTCGGAAGATTTATATCCGACGAGCATAGTTGCTTCGTGGCCTAATTCTCTGAGGGCGTGAGTTAGGCGTCGTGTCACGACAGATGCACCACCGAGGCTGTCGCTATGGTTTATTAGTACTATTTTCATCAGTTACGTTTAAAACGTCGAGCGACAGGCTCTATCAATTGCGCCATCGGCACGCCTTGGATTTTTACGAAGAAAGCAACGAATACGGCGAGTAAAATGATGCGAATGAGCGAGTTGATTACAACATTTAGATTTGCGATCGGCAATAGGTTCACTCCGATGCCGTAAAGGATTGCAGCAGCAGCGAAAAAGCTTATAATACGGCCGACGGGGTATCCGATAGGGTATATTTTAGAGCCAAAGACCCAGCTTGCCACCATCATAAGGAAGTATGACGAGCATGCCGCCCATGCGCAACCCATGTAGCTGAACTGCGGCACGAGAATGATGTTAAGAGTAATAGTAACGGCGAGGCCGAACAGCGAGAACCACATACCCCACTGAGTGCGGTCAGTGAGTTTGTACCATACGGATAAATTGTAGAAGATGCCGAAGAATAATTCTCCCATCATAACGATAGGCACAACTTTCAGTCCGCTGAAATATTTAGGAGAGATAAAATATTTAACGAAGTCGAGGAAGAACATCACCCCGAGGAAAATAAGCAAAGCAAAAGCTACGAAATAAGTCATAGCGTCTCTGTAAGCTTGTTTTTTGTCTTCTCCGGCGTCTTTGCTACGAGCGAAAATAAAAGGCTCGTAAGCGAAACGGAACGCTTGCAAAAACACGAGAAGCAGCACGGCAATTTTGTAGTTTGCGCCATATATACCGAGGTCATACATAGCGACAGCTTGGTCGGTAATTAGTCTGGGAAATAGAATTTTGTCGATAGTTTGGTTCATAATTCCCGCAATTCCGAGCACCAAAAGCGGCGCGGAGTAAATCATAATAGCTTTCCATAACGCAGGGTTGAAACGCCATTTGAAACGTATTTCCGGCAGCATCATAAGCAGGTTTACAATCGACGCGATAAGGTTAGCGAGGAAAATATAACCGATACCAAACTCGGGCTTGTAGAACCATTGTATCGTCTGCGGACAGGTTTTTAAAAGCCACGGGCATAGGAGGATGAAAAATAGATTAAGAGAAATGTTAAGGCCGATATTAACAAGTTTCAGAATCGCGAACCGGAAAGGCCGTTTTTGAAAACGTAAGAAGCTAAAAGGAATAGCCAGAAATGCGTCAATAGCAACGCAAATCGCCATAATAAGAATATATTCGGGGTGATTTGCACATTCCATCCATTTCGCGACGGAGTCTTTGCAAGCAAAAATAAGGCAAATGAAAATCGACGAAGTTGTAGCTAGCGAAGCCAGGCATGTTCCGTAAACCTCCATAGGGTCTTTCCACTGTTCATGATTAGCGAAGCGGAAGAACCCCGTTTCCATGCCGTAAATAAGAATCACCATCGCCAACGCAACAATAGAGTAAACGAAAGTGACAATACCATATTCCTCCACAGGGAACATAATAGTGTAAAGCGGCACGAGGAGCCAGTTCAAAAAACGGCCCACAATAGAGCTAATGCCGTAAATAGCAGTGTCTTTCGCAAGACTTTTAATGCCCGCCATATGATTGATTATTAACGATATTTGAGATTGATAAATTTAGTTACAGCGCAAGCGATAATCAAATAAATCGCAGCGAGAATCCAAAGTGCGGAATATGCCGTACTTACATCATCCAATGAAGCAGCGTTAGAGTTAATTCTAATAAACCCTTCGACGCCCCACACCGCCGGGATGCAGTTGCCGATAGCAATCCACAAATCGCTCATGGCGTATCTAGGCCAAGTAAGACCGCTTAGGAATAGGAAAATTACCGAAGAGAATACCAAAACGATAAATGCGCTCTCACGTTCTTTCATGAAAGATGCAATAATTTGCCCGAGGAATGCCGTGGCAAGCAACATTGGGAAAATGAAAAGGAAATAATCGACAGGATTGCCTTGGTGTGGCAAGTCGAAAATCAAAGGAATAATGTGGAGCACATATATGCAGGCCGGGAAATAGAAAAACGTAGACGCTAGCGCTTTGCCTATTACCGTAGCCGACACCGGGGCGTTAATAAATGACGGTTTGATGCCTAAACGTTTGCGTCGTTCGTTTTCTGTTCCTCCCATTAGGCTGATTCCCAGTAACATACTTTGATGCAAGATCAGGATAACGATACCCGGGATAACGAAAGAAGCAAAACCTTGTTCCGTGTCTCCGAGGAAATTGCTTTCGCTTTGAATAAGGATCGGAGCGCCGTCGTTGAACGATGCCGCGCCGAGGTTATCGATTCTATGAGCAGATTGTTCGTTGATAATTTCTATTTGCAGGTCGGACAACGCCGCCACGAAAGCGCGATATCGCAGTAGCAAACTCATTTCGGAGAAGAATTCGACGTGTGCTGTTGTTCCATTGGTGATGTCGCGTTCGTAGTTTGACGGTATATGCATGATACCGAACACTTTACCATCCGCCATTAAAGCTTTGGCGTCCGCCATGTTGGCGCAATAATCAAAGACGTCAATTTCCGGCGTCGCATCGGCTTTACGGACAAGGTCTCGTGATTGTGTCGATCGGCAGTCGTCGACAACAGCGATAGGAATATCTCGCACAACTTCGGTGTTGTAAACCAAAGTATAAATTACGGGATACAATATTGGCAGAGCGATGTAGAATAGTAAAACGCCGATGTCTCCGAAAATATTTTTGAACTCGTTGCGCATAGCCTGACCGACGTCGATGCTCCAACGATAGATGTATTTAAACATATTCATGGCACATAAACGGGGTTAAGACACGCTTTGCGAAGTCTATTTATAAACAAAGTCGGCATCAATGGGAAAATAAGCAGAGCGACGAAGTAAAGTCGAGAGTAATATAACCCGACACCATTAAGGGCTTCGTTAATGAAAATCAAGAACCAATATCTAATCGGCGCAATCCAACTGAAAATGCCTATAGCGCCATACATACTTTCAACGGGATACGAAAAGCCGGTAAAGGAGAAAGAAAGAATACCGAATAGCGCGCATACCGTGAAACCCAAACGTGGATTTGGCAGAATAGATGCAATCATCAAACCTAAAGCCTGAGTGGCGATAACAGTTAGAATAGTAGCAATTAACATCCAAGCCAAAGAACCGTTCAAAGGAAAGTGCATCACACCAAAGAAAAGCCATTGCATGAAAATCGCCACGGAAGAAAAAACAATAGTTGCCGGTAAAAGTTTGGCAATCACGGCCGTAAAAATACTACCATTCGCAATTTCGAGCCACTGCACCGAAGTGCCGTGTTTGATTTCAGACGTTATTTGCATTACGGTCATTAGCAAAATCATCAGCACCAAAGTAGCCATCGAAAAAGACGGGCAAAGGTATATCGCGTAGCTCATCCACGGATTTCCGATTGCAAAAGTTTGCACATCAAGAGGTTGGATTATGCTCATGCTTTTAGTGTCGGATATGCCTAAAGATGTAAGCGTTTGCTTAACAACACCGGCGGTAGTCATTACCGAAACCGTTTTAAACCCCTTGAAAGCGAGAGTGCCCGGGATGAAATAAGTCATGTTGGAATAATATTCCAACGTCGGCCCTTTTCCGCTGAGCGTTTCTTTTTCGAAATTGTTAGGAATCACGAAGAACCCGAAAATATCACCGCGTCTAATTTCATCAAGCGCGTCGTCATAGCTTTCGCAGTAATGGTCGATTTCGATAATGTCAACAGCACTGAGCGAGCGAGTTATCGTTCTTGATAGCGCAGATTTATCGAGGTCCACCACGGCAGTAGGCACATGATTCGGCAAACCTTTGTTAAGAAAGTTAAGGAAGAATAGTGTCACGCCCAAGGGCACCACTATCATTCCAAAAAGGTAAATGAAGCGGTGACTCCACCGTCGCACTTCGCGACGCATGCCGGCAATGAAACCAAAATCAGACATATCAATCAGGATCGTTGAAAACGACAGACATACCGGGACGAAGTCCGTCTATATCTTGAGTAGGACGTGCTTTAATTTGGAAAGTTCTGCTATCATATCCCCCCGAGCTCTTGGTAGATCTCCAAGTGGCATAGCTTCCCATATCACGGATATAGTAAATTTTGACGTTCATCTCTTGTTTACCCAACGCGGGCACCATTACTTTCATTTCTGTGCCCATTCTCAAGGAGTTAAGCAACTCTTCGCGAACATTAAACACCACAAAACGGTCGTCGAATTTTAGTAGGCTCATAATAGGAGCCCCCATGGCGACGAGTTCTCCCACTTCTGGATAAATTTGGTCGATAGTGCCATCGAAAGGAGCAGTAAGATAGCTGTCAGCGAGGAGAGCTTCAACTTGTTGCACCCCGCTACCGGCAGCTTTAACAGCGGCAGCAGCGGCGGTTTTGTCTTCGTTTTGAGCGCCTGCGCGAGCTAATGACACTTGAGACGCCGCGGCATCACGTCCGGCAACGGCAGCATCGTAGGCGGCTTTAGCTTCGTCGCGCTTTTGCTCGCTAATAACGCCTTCTTTATAAAGATTATCGAGACGACGGAAGGTTTTTTCGGTGATAGTAACCGCAGCTTCAGCTTGACGAAGAAGGTTTTCGGCGGCAGATATTATTTGTTGACGCGTGCCGGCATCTACTTTTTGGTTAGTAGCTTCAGCGACAGTTTTCATAGCTTCGGCTTGACCGAGCTGAGCTTCTATAATCGACGAGTGAATGTGAACCAAAGTGTCACCAGCATGAACGGTGTCGCCTTCGCAAACATAAAACTCGCACACGCGTCCGGGCAATTTGCCGGATATTCGCACCGTAGTGCCTTCGACTTGCCCTTCGATGTAGCTGACAGGGCGGTTCATGCAAAGGAAGCCTATAATTGCAATTAAAGCAGTAGCAGCTACGAGCCCGGCCATAGCAAAGAGCAAAGAGCGGTTGGCTTGTTTTTCTTGTGAAATATTTTTGTCTTGCATAATGAGCGAGTTATGATGTTATTTATAAAGAGTTCCGAGAGCTTTGCTGAGGTAAGTGTGGCATAGTTGCACGTCGATCATAGCGTCGATGTTTTCGGCATGAGCTTTCAGCCACGCAGTCTGTGCTTCCATAACATTATCAGCCGTAGCGACGCCTTCACGGAAAGCAAGATTTGCCGATCGAAGGTTTTCATCGGCTTTTTCCAGGTTGCTTTTTGTGGCGAAGAAAGTTTTGTCGGCTTCTTGAGTTTTGAAAGCCGCTTGTCGCACCTGCAAGGTTACGAGTTGCTTGGCATCGTCGAGTCTTAGACGTTGAATCGCTTCGTCGGCACCGGCAGCTTTGTATTTGCTGTAGTTGCCGCCCCAATGCCAAAGAGGAATCGACACCATAGCACCTACCGAGAACGCGCCTTTGAAATTTTTCTTAAAGCCGTCGTAAAGGTTAGGATTAGAAACTTCGTAACTGCCAATAAGCGCCACCGATGGCAACATTTCGGATAGGGCAACGCGTTTTTGTTGCTTCGCCACTTCAACACTCAAGCCCAGGGCTCGTATGTCGGGGCGATTTTCGAAAACGGTTTCCATGTTGTAATCTGCGGCAGGCATCTCTGTAAGCATGGCGCTGAGGTCTTGTTTGCCTTCATCGGCGAGCGTTAGCTGAGTGTCAACGGGTAAACCGCACACTTGAGCGAGCGCCATGCGTGATAGCGTTAAGCCGTTTTCGACTTTTGTGAGGTCTACTTGAGCGGCGTTAAGTTTAACGTCGACGCTTAGCACATCTGTTTTTGTCGCCACGCCTTGGTTAAGCATAGCATTTACATCACGTTGCAGCGATACGAGCAATTCGACATAGCTAGTAGCGAGGTCTCGTTTGGCACGCAAAGAAACGACTTGCCAATAAGCAGCATCGACGGCGTAGATAACATTTTCAGCCTCAGCGATGTGCATATCTCTCGCCGCTTGTTCTGCCGCATGAGTTATAGCGTTCATAGCCACGATTTTACCGCCCATATATATAGGTTGCGTCAGAGTTACGGCACCAAAGAAAACATTGTGAATGTCGTAAGTCATAGCCTCTTTCGGAATCAGCGCCACCGTTGACGGAATATATTGACCGTCAGGAGTTTTTACGGGCTCGCCGGTGACGGGATTCTTTACGATATTGAATTCGTAGCTTTGAGTTTGTAGATTGAACGTTTTTGTCGGCAGCAATTGGTCGCTGTCGAAAATCGATAATTCGCGTTGGTTATATAAATAACCACCATTAAAATCAATAGCCGGCAGATAAGCCGCAAAAGCTTCTTTCTTTTGATATTCCGCCTTTTTGATTTTTTGTTGCGAAATCATAAGCAGGCGATTGTTTTCCAACGCCAGTTGGCGAAAATCTTCGAGAGTCGAAGGTGTTTGCGCAAAAGCCATCGCTGTCATGAGGCATGACGCTGAGGCTAGGATAAATTTATATGCCACATTCATCTTTGACGATAAATTTATTATTTAGCAGGCGATACCGTGCCAATCAAACGAAGAGTAATTCTTTCGCTTTTCCCGGCTCCGTTTTTTAGATTCACGCGAATGTCTTTGTTCACTTCTCCACGTTGTCCTGCCGGGTTGAATTTAATAGTAATAGTAGACGATTCACCGGGTTTGATGGGTTTTCTCGAATAATCGCCGACAGTGCATCCGCATGTAGGCTTAACGCTGAGGATGGCCAAGGCGTGAGTGCCTGTATTTGTAATAACGAAATTATGCACGACAGGTTCAGCGTCATCAAAAACGTTGCCGAATTCATAAATCGTTGATTCAATAGCCGCGCCGACCTTTTCCCCGGCAACACGTCGTGCTGTCGCAGAAAGGCCAACGATACTTAAAAGTACGGCAAGTACTATGCGGAGAGCAATATTTCTCATTGTGTATTTTTTAGAAATCAGTTTCGGGGTTTAAAGCCTTAATAACTTTCGCTGGGTTTCCTGCAACGACAGTGTTTGCCGGGACATCGTGTAAAACGACGGCCCCACATCCTACCATTGCCCATTCTCCGATAGTTATACCACAACGAATCACCGCGCCGGCGCCAATAGAAGCGCCACGGCAAACGAGTGTTTCTTCAAGTTTCCAGTCAGATCGTTGAACAGGTAAGCCGTCAGATCTACGAATGGAACGAGGATATCTATCGTTGGTGAAAGAAACGTTAGTGCCAACGAAAACCCCATCTTCGAGCGTAACGCCGTCATATATAGTGTTGTTGTTTTGTATCTTTACGTAATTTCCGATAGATACGCCGTCTCCAATATGAACATTTCGGTGAATTTTGCAATTATTGCCAATTGTTACATTTTCTCCAATCGTGCTACCATCTTCGATAATTGTGCCATTACCAATTTTCGAAGCATTGCCAATATTAGGAAACAAACGATTTTGTAAACGTTTGCACACGGCGTAAGATTCCGGAGTTATAAGCCTTCCAACGAGAGCATCGTGATTGTGCAACGGAATAAATTCAATTTTTGAAATTTCCATATAACCATCATTGGATGCGTCGTGCATTGATTTGACTTGGTCAATTAACGGGCGATCGTTAGGAAGGTGTAGGGTTGCGTAAGATATAAGTTCGACTTCAAGACGTTCGCTTTTAATGATACCAATCTCAAATATGCCGTGATTGTATTCTTTAATCTGCGATTTATTAGCTCCAACCTCTTCCGCTAACGCTCTGTATAAGATGCTGTTAATGTCTAAGTGAACAGAATTATCGGTCGCAATATTTATATGTTCTTCAGAGTCTTTTACAGCATCTTTTAGCAGACTTACCGTTTCATCATAAGAGAAGTGCCACATATCTCCGGAGGAAATAGAGTCAGAACGTTTAGTCCACATTAACTGAATGTTACCATCGGTGTAAGCAGAAAGAAAACCGCCTAAACCAATAGAGCAAAGGAAGGGTGCAAGGCGCTTAATGTCTCCACAATTTTGAATTGTGAATGGTTTATCATCAATCGAACACAAGATGTGATACATCTCAGTCATGCACTTAAAAGTGAAATAGTCTGAGTAGTATAATTGGACATCAACGTATGGTTTTTCAGTGTTTGGTGTGCGAGTGTCAGTAATTTCGTAAACGCCTAATTCTGCGCCATTGAACAATGTTTTTTTGTTATTTAAATCGAGAATAAAAGCCTGCGCAACACGTTTGGCAACTACCGGAATGAAGTCGCTGAAGTCTTTAACTTTAATTAGTTCTTTGTCTTCTTTGTCGGTTGAATGATTTTTAAGCCATTCGCAAAGCTTGTCGATTGTATAAACATCTTGGTGCTCTTTAAGAAATTCTACAATTCTGTTGTAGAGTTCTTTGTTATTTGGTTGTCGTGCCGCAAGGTGCTGCTCTATTTCTTGAAGATTATTATCCGAATTTAAAAACAATAAATCTTTTAATTGCTTTTTTTCTTCTTCAGGAATGTCAATGAACAAACTTTTATTGATAACACGCAATCTCAGGCTGTTGTTGTCAAAAACATTATTATGTTCTGTTCCGCATAGCTTGGTATAATTGCCAAAAGGAGTTACTTGGTGCAGTTTTTTCTGCATAGCAATGCGGATAAGGAATATGTTTTGGTCTTCGAAAGTAGAGAAGCCCAGATTTAGATTTGTCAATTCTTTAAGTTTGGCCTTTTTACTTTCGTCGTGGATGAGATCTTGAATATCTCGTTGATATGCAATGGTATCCTTGGTGTCAAGCCATTGTATTTTTTCGATGTAATCTTTCAGTTTAGACGTTTTTAAGTCAATAGAGTCTTGCGGGAAAAACAATATTGTTTTTCCTTGGCTAATTGCATATTTAAGCTCTTCATTTATGATAAAATCTGAATGTTCAACACTTGTTGTGTATATCAACATAAAGAATTCAGAATTATCAATACCTTCATGTATACGATTTGTATAGTCATCGCCAACGTCTTCGTGAAGTTCGTCAAGGTCGAACCACACTTTGATAGAATGAGATTTCAATTCGTGATCAAGACGAGATACGAAATGAGCGTTCTCTCGCTTGTAGCTGATAAAGACATCTTTTCCTCCGGTAATTATCGGGAGATCTACGTCTTTGCCATTTTTATCTTTAAATTTTTGAGTTTTTATAGTTTTGGATGTTTCCATCATTTGCGTGCGGATTTTTAATGTATGACAGTATCTTTAATTAAAAAAACATCTTTAGTTGGTTAATTTACAATGCTTTTACCGAAGTAGCTTTCGAGAACGTCAGCCGCTGCGGCGAAAGAAGTGCGTCGGTTAGCGAGGATGTCGTCTTCGCAAATAGCGAGTCGGCGCTGTACGTCGGCGTTGTCGTAGAAGTGCTTGCGTAGCTGCTCGTTGATTGTTTCGTACATCCACCAGCGTGCTTGTTCGCGGCGTTTGGCGTCGAAGTAGCCGTTGGCTTTAACGAAATCGAAGTAGCGGTCTATCATATCCCACACTTCGGGGATGCCGATTTCATAATATCCCGAGTAGGTTAGCACTTCCGGTTTCCATCCGCTAGCTGTTGGCGGGAATAGATGCAATGCCGAGCGATATTGCGCTTGAGCTAATTGAGCGGGACCGATATTGTCGCCGTCGGCTTTGTTGATAACTATGCCGTCAGCCATTTCCATGATACCACGTTTGATGCCTTGTAGCTCATCACCGGCTCCGGCAATTTGCAAGAGCAAGAAGAAGTCGACCATAGAATGAACCGCAGTTTCGCTTTGTCCTACCCCCACGGTTTCAACGAAAATATTGTCGTATCCGGCCGCTTCACAAAGCACAATAGTTTCACGCGTTTTGCGCGCTACACCGCCAAGCGACCCTGCTGACGGGCTGGGACGGATGAAGGCGTTGTCTTGGACGGATAGTTTTTCCATTCGTGTTTTGTCGCCGAGGATACTGCCTTTTGTTCGTTCGCTTGACGGGTCGATAGCAAGGACGGCGAGTTTGCCGCCTTTTGAGAGAACGTGCATACCGAACACGTCAATACTTGTACTCTTACCGGCACCGGGCACGCCCGTAATGCCTATTCGACGAGAGTTGCCGCTGTGGGGCAAACATTTTTCTATAACTTCTTGAGCGAGAGCATAATGCTCGTTGGCCGTGCTTTCGACGAGCGTTACGGCGCGACTTAGCATAGTAACATCACCGCGTAATATGCCTTCTACGAGTTCTGAGGCTGTAGGCATAGCGCGACGGCGTTTGCGGTGCGTCAGATACGGATTTATTATAGGGGGCTGCTCGACGCCGCTATTGACGGTCAAGCCGGCATATTGTTGATCGTTTTCGGGATGTTCCATAGTATGATGGTATTTAGAATAGCAAATATACGAAAATTTATTTAATCACCGCTGACCTACGACGCGTATTGTTTGGTTAGGATTTATCGGGTCGTTGGTAATAAGGTTGATGCGTGCGTTTAGTAATGCTCCTGTTAGTTCGTCAGGACGCACGGTGATATGTATAGTCGTACTTTTGCCGGGTTTGATGGTTGTGTTATCGATAGAAACGTCGATGCCGTTGTCGGTTGTGTATATTCGTCGGACAATCAGTTTGCTCTGTCCGTTGTTTTTTAGTGTTAGAGTTTGTTCAACGTGTTCAGTGCCGACTTTTCCGAAGTCGCAACGTCCGTTGGCGAGGTATGCTTCGGGAGATTTTGCAAGTTGTTTGGGCGTGAGTTTGCTAAAATCTTCTTCAACGTTGGCAGTAACTGGTATTGAGCAGTCTTTCAATGGAATAGAGTCGCTGATGAATCCGTATTCATCACATTGCGCCGATTTGAAATAGCAAATTATAGCGAATTGTTCCGCCGGCGCGACGGTGTCGGGCACTATCGTTGCGCTAAGGTAAGGCGGTAGGGCGTTTGTTTTGGGATAGATGGTGTCGACTGACGTGTTGTAGGCGTTGATGGTGACGGAGCGAGTAGAGCCTTTTTTTACTTGTCCGAAAATCACCGCCGGACGCGAAAGCCTTATGTTCGAACTCACAGCGATAGGGTATTGCGTGGCGATACTTTCTTCCGAACCTATTACGGAACCTTTTATAGACAGCGCTATGGGTGTGTTGATTTCGTTGAAAGTGATGTTTATTTTTTTGTTAAATCTGCCGGGGCGTCCTGTGGGATTGAACGTTA
Source organism: uncultured Bacteroides sp. (assembly GCA_964518705.1). Classification (GTDB taxonomy): domain Bacteria; phylum Bacteroidota; class Bacteroidia; order Bacteroidales; family Muribaculaceae; genus CAG-873. Next base: position 8,178 of record CAZFGV010000030.1, on the reverse strand, counting down.
CCGTAACTATGCCGGAGTCTCCCGGCGCGATAGGAGTGTGGCTGTATTTGGGCGTAGTGCAACCGCACGACGTACGAGCGCTGACGATAGTAAGCGGGCAGTCGCCGCTGTTGACATATTTGAATGTATAGCTTACGTTGCCGTCATCTTCATTGAAAGCGCCAAAGTCGTGAACGCGTGTTTGCCATGCTACTTCGGGATTGGTGGCAGACACTATGAGGCTGACGAGCAGCGAGATTATAGTTAGTGTTTGTTTCATGGGGCAAATTTAATGATTTGTTAGCGATTCCTCAAATATTTTTTGTTGTGCTTTGTTAATTTTCTATGTGTTGATGTTCAATAGAATAACGACAATTTTGCGAGTGTGGTTTTTGTTGCAAAAAATTTCGATGGGACAAAATACCCCCATCGTCGTTTTTGGCGCGTCATAACTTTGCATTGTCAAACCGAAAAACACACAGCAATGAACGACCAATCCCCCCCTGACACCACAGATTTTGCGACACCGGACGAGCCGCAGCAAGACGGAACCCCGGTAATTAGTACTAGCTTTCTTGCAAATATACGTCCCGATTTTTGGGACGGATTCTGATAATCAACAATCTATTAACCACACAATTACACACCATGAGCACAGTAAATGGCACAAACGGCGGCGAGCATATCAGCGGCGCCCCTCTCACTACAGTAAACGCTGTTGAAGCATCTCCTACATTGCTTCGCAACGCTATTGACGAACGTATTGTTAAGATTCGTCCTATGTCGACTCCTATCGACCAACTGACTCGCTGCAGTAGCACCCGTCATGCCGGCGCGATGACAGTAGAATATTATTCTGTCGACACCAAGCTTACCGAAGCGCACGTCAGCAAGGAATATGCCGGTGGTATGGGCAAGTCTCAAGGCAACGGCATATACTTCCACAATATCGAAACCGACAACAATGGTATTTTCGACGCGTCAGAAACCGTGTTGTTCCCAAGCGTCGAAGTTACTACTTCAGCAGGCACAAAAGAGCCGTTGGTGATGTATGTTGCCGGCAAGACAGACAAGGGCGAAATCAATTTTATCGCTATCAATGTTGACGCAGCGGGTTCATTATCCGGCTCTGCTACCTTGCCGTCAATACCATCCGGCGCTAAGGTTATTCGCATGGGCCGTGCCGCTACAGAGTTGGATGTTCAGTCGCCGCAGTTTCAGGCCTTGCCCAGAAAGGCGATGAACTATTGCCAAATCTTTAAGATGCAAGTAGAGCAAAGCTCGCTCTTTAAAATTGCCGACAAAGAAGCGGGTTGGAGCCTTTCGGACCAAGAAGAAGCCGCTATCATTGATATGCGATTGGGCATGGAGAAAAACTTTTTGTTCGGCTCACGTTCGCGCGTATTTGACCCCGCTAAGGGTGAATATGTATATCTCACCGGCGGTATCTGGCATCAAGCCGGCGACGAAATGACTGTGCCGGAAGTTGTGGACGAAAGTTTCGTTATCAGCCTCTGCCGTCGTGCTTTCACCGGAAATAACGGCTCAAAACGTAAAATTCTTCTTGCCGGTAGTGGGCTTATCGAGGCTATATCGCGTATCTCGGTAAACCGTAATATTCAAGGCTTGGCGACAAAGGTGCGTTGGGGTATTGAGTTTAAGGAGTTGGTGTCGAATTTCGGGTCGCTATATGTCGTTCACTCTGAGTTGTTCGATCAATGCGGCCATGCCGACGACGGCTTCGTCCTTGACCCTAATTATATGACAAAGTATGTGCATATTCCTTTCCAAGTCGAGCAACTCGACCTTCGCAAGTCGGGGCAGCGAAACACGGAAGCGGTAGTCCTTACTGAAGCATCGTGCTTGGTGCTTCGTTATCCCGGCGCTCATATGCGTCTTGTTAAAGAAGCGTAGTTAAGGTAACTCCGGAGAGCTTTTGGCGCTCTTCGGAGTTTTTAAAAAGCTAAATCACAATCTATTAATTTTTTTGTATGAGAATCACCAAAACTCGCGCTCAGATGCTAGACTATGTTCGGACTGCTTTGCTCTTGAATCCCGAGCGTTCTGACGGCGCGATAGAGTATACCGATGGTCTTGACATAGATGCTGCGATTATAAATGCCACACGGGCGCGGTATCTTAATTTGCTCGATAATGGAAGTCGCGAGCAACTTGCGCCGGAGGATGTTTCCGACGATGTGAGTATCGGCGCAACATTGCCGGGTGGCGGCGTGAGGTTGATTTTGCCGCCCTCGACACGACGCGTTTTTGATGTCGCTCTCGACGGGTGGTTATATCCCGTAGAAATTCAGCCTGCCGACCGCTTGCGCAGCATTGTCGCGGAGCAGTTTAATCCTTTCACGCGTGCAACGGTGGAACAGCCTGTTGCCGTTATTGACACAGCGTCGACAGCAGGGTGCTTGAGTTCGATTCTTTGTTGGCCCGCAGCGATACAAATTAATATGTTGACGGCGGTTGTCGACCCCGGCGAAAATAAGTATATTCTTGACGAATCTGCACTTAACTCTTTAATACCACGAAAATTATGAAATCGAATCAAGAACTATTACAAACAGCATATAATGCCTGGTCGTCACTTGGCTCTTTGCGTGTTCGCCGACAGCGTTTCAAACGTTATACCTACGGCGACCAATGGTCGGATTTAGAACCCGATGCCGATGGCGTTATGCGCACCGAAGCCGAAGTGGCGCTTAGGTCGGGTAAGCGTTTGATGACAAATAATTTGATACGTCAGCTGGTGAAAAGTATAGTAGGTCGCTTTCGCTCGTTGTCGTCGGAGAATGGTGCATACACTCGCGGCAAGGCGTCTGAGTTTGCGAGGATAAATTCTCTTGCAGAGCTCGATAGCCGTATGCTCGAAGAATTCCTCATCTCCGGCTGTGCCGTGCAACGTTTGGCGTGCGAAACTCGTTTCGGAGAGCGCAGGGTGTGGGTCGATAATGTTGATTTTAATCGATTCTTTGTCAATAAGTTCCGCGACCCGCGAGCTTGGGATATTTCTATTGTCGGAATGTTGCACGATATGCCCTTTCCCGAACTTGTGCGACGTTTTGCCGCTACGTCGCGTCAACGTGCCGAGGCGTTGCGTAATCTGTATGCCGATGTTAGTCGAAGTGGCGCTTTTGCGCCCGAGACGGTGGGTATACCGGGCGCTGATATTGATTTCTTTACCCCGGCGCGTCAAGGTCTTTGCCGTGTTATTGAAGTGTGGACGCTCGACAGTACGATAGGCAAAGCCGACAGCAAAGACCTTGATATCCGTTTTGCCTGGCATTGCCGTTGGCTCGCTCCCGATGGCACGCTTTTGGGTGAGTATGATTCGCCGTGGAGGCACAAAAACCATCCGTTTGCCGTTAAATTTTATCCGCTTACCGATGGCGAAGTGCATCCGTTTGTTGAAGATGTTATTGACCAACAAAAGGCTATAAACCGCCTTATTGTTCTTATTGATAGGATATTGTCAACGTCGGCGAAGGGCGTGCTGCTCTTTCCGACAACACAATTAGCGCCCGGCACAACGTGGAAAGATGTAACCCGGCGATGGGCTCAAGCCGATGGCGTTATTCCTATCACCGGACGCGGCGACTTGCCTCAGCAAGTGATGACGAATCCTAATGCCTCGGGTGCTTATCAGTTCTTGGAACTGCAAATGAAACTTTTCGATGATATTGCCGGTGTAGGAGATGCTATCCTTGGGCGTAATGACAACACCGCCAAAGGCGCAGAGATGCTTAAAGCGCGACTTAATAATGCCACCATCGCCCTCGCCGATATCTACGACACCTTTAGCAGTTTTGTGGAAATGCGCACTACAAAAGCGTTGCAAATGGGTCACGGTAGTTAAATATAAGCCAATAAAATTAAAAATATGTAAACAGTAATTGTTTCTTCGTAATTTATAATTAATTTTGTGCACAAACAGAGAGAAAGATTAGTTTTTTTTTACGCAATTATCGACAGGACAACCGCAAAAGCAAAGTAAAACAACCCAACACATAAGTGAATCATAGGTTTAGAATGCAATGGCCCGCGATGGGTAGTTGCATTTTTTTATTTAAAAAGAGATGCATAAAGGTGCTTATTTGTTGATACCACAGATTTTTACTAAATTTGCACCAAAGTATACTTTAATGAATCATATCCGCAATTTTTGTATAATAGCCCATATCGATCACGGTAAATCGACTTTGGCCGACCGACTTCTGGAGTTTACACAAACAGTAGCTCCCAAAGATATGGAAGCGCAGGTCCTCGACGATATGGACCTCGAACGTGAGCGTGGCATTACCATCAAGAGTCATGCTATTCAGATGCAGTATGTGCATGATGGTGAAGCTTATACCCTTAACCTTATTGACACCCCCGGACACGTCGACTTCTCGTACGAAGTGTCGCGTTCTATTGCGGCTTGTGAAGGCGCGTTGCTGATTGTCGACGCTTCGCAAGGCATTCAGGCTCAGACTATTTCGAACCTGTATATGGCAATTGATAACGACCTCGAGATTATCCCCGTCCTAAATAAGTGCGACCTCGACTCCGCAAACCCCGAAGAAGTCGAAGATCAAATTATCGACTTGCTCGGTTGCAAGCGTGAGGAAATTATACGCGCCAGTGGTAAAACAGGCATGGGTATTCCGGAGATTCTCGAAGCTATCGTTGAACGTGTGCCGGCTCCTAAAGGTGATCCCGAAGCTCCGCTACAAGCGCTTATTTTCGACTCGGTGTTCAACTCTTTCCGTGGTATTATCGCTTACTTCAAAATTCTTAACGGCACAATTCGCACCGACGACTTTGTGAAGTTCGTAAGCACAGGAAAAGAATATCATGCCGACGAAATCGGTATTTTGCGCCTCGACATGAACCCTCGCAAGGTGCTATCGGCGGGTAATGTTGGTTATATTATCTCAGGCATTAAGAGCAGTCGTGAAGTAAAGGTTGGCGATACAATCACTCATGTGTCGCGTCCTTGTGAAAAGGCTATTGAAGGTTTCCAAGAAGTGAAGCCTATGGTCTTTGCAGGTGTGTATCCTATTGAAACCGAGGATTTTGAAAATCTTCGCACCTCTCTCGAAAAATTGCAGCTCAATGATGCCTCGTTGACCTTTACCCCCGAATCTTCGGCGGCGTTAGGCTTCGGTTTCCGTTGCGGCTTCCTCGGGTTGCTACATATGGAAATTATTCAGGAGCGCCTCGGTCGTGAGTTCGATATGGATGTTATCACCACAGTGCCTAACGTTAGCTATCGCGTGTATGACAAGCGCGGCGAGATGACAGAAGTGCACAACCCGTCAGGCTTGCCCGATCCTACTCTTATCGAACGAATCGAAGAGCCATATATCCGTGCATCCGTTATTACAAGTGCCGAATTTATCGGCCCTATTATGACCCTGTGCCTCGGCAAACGCGGTGAGCTTGTTAAGCAAGAATATATCTCCGGAAATCGTATGGAAATGATTTTCGACCTTCCCCTTGGTGAAATCGTTATCGACTTCTACGACAAACTTAAGAGCATCTCTAAGGGCTATGCATCGTTCGACTATCATTTGCACGACTTCCGAGAAAGTAAGCTCGTCAAGCTCGACATTCTCCTTAACGGCGAAAGCGTCGATGCTTTATCAACACTTACTCACGTCGATAATGCCGTTACTTTCGGCCGTCGTATGTGCGAAAAGTTGAAAGAACTAATTCCGCGTCAGCAGTTCGATATTGCTATTCAAGCTGCTATCGGTGCTAAGATTATCGCTCGCGAAACTATTAAGGCGGTCCGTAAAGACGTTACTGCAAAGTGTTATGGCGGTGATATCTCGCGTAAACGTAAACTACTCGAAAAACAGAAAAAAGGCAAAAAGCGCATGAAGCAAATCGGTTCTGTCGAAGTGCCACAAAAGGCCTTCCTTGCCGTACTTAAGCTTGACTAAACAAGCGCATAATGTCCTTTGTTATTAACAGAAATAATTAGAAACAAAATGGAAAATAAAGAAATCGACCGTCTCAGCTACGCTTTGGGCTTGAGCATGGGTAACAACTTCCGTGCTTCGGGAATCGAAAGCATCAATGTATCAGACTTCGCTGCCGGTGTTGCCGCTGTTTATAATGGCGAACAACCTCAAATGTCTTATCAGGAAGCTAAAGGTATCATCGAAGCTTTCTTCACCGAATTGCAGCAAAAACAAGCCGAACAAGCTGCTGCTATGGCTGATATCAACGAAAAGACCGGCAAGGAATTCCTCGCTGAAAACGGCAAACGTCCTGAAGTGAAGACTACAGCTTCTGGTTTGCAGTATGAAGTGCTCGCTGAAGGTGAAGGCGAATGTCCCAAGGCGTCGGACAATGTTAAGGTTCACTATACCGGCAAACTTATCGACGGCACTGTGTTTGACTCTAGCGTAGAACGTGGCGCGCCTGCTACTTTCGGCGTTACTCAGGTTATCGCCGGTTGGGTTGAAGCCCTTCAGCTTATGAAGGTGGGCGCGAAATATCGTTTGTTCATCCCTTCTCAGCTTGCGTACGGTCCTAACGGGGCTGGTCCTATCGGTCCTAACCAGACTCTCATTTTCGACGTAGAGTTGCTCGCTATCAATCCTCAGGACTAATGAAATTACCTCGTGTCATAGCTTCGGCGATAATAGCATCAGCGGCGTGCTTTAATGCAAACGCCGCCGTGCCCGTTGACTCTGTCAATAACGCTGTTGCTGTGTTTATAGCATCGAATATCTCGCTTGCTATTGACAATGCGCTTGCCAATATCGTGTCAACGGGCGTGCCTGTAGACACGGCGGCGGTGAAAGAGCTTGTGGCGGTGGAGATGTTTAAAAAACACAGCGATGCCGACCGCAGAGCCGCTCTAGCAACGATAGAAAATGCTGTTAATGCAGCAATGACTCAAGCAAACGAGCAGTTCCTAGCCACAGCGCGTGCCGCAAAGAATGCTATTGTGCTGCCGTCGGGGGTTGTGTTGGAAACTATTCTTGAAGGTAAAGGTGCTATCCCTACTGCCGACGAGAAGGTGGCGTTGCGATATATCGGTCGCTTGCCCGATGGCTCAACATTTGACTCTATCAGCCCCGACGAAGAGCCTATGCGTGTTCGTCCGACAGAGCTAGTCAAAGGTATGACGGAAGGTATTTTAAATATGCATCGCGGTGGCGAATATCGCATCACTATTCCCGGCGAAGCGGCTTATGGCGCTAATGGTGTCCCGGGCGTTATTCCGCCGAATTGTGTGTTGCAATTTGATGTTTCGCTCCTCGATGAGTAATTTGTAATAAGTTAATTATAAACGATATGAAGAAGTTTATTTTTGGGGCAGTAGCCCTCCTCGCTGCCGCTACATTTACCGGTTGCGATAAATGCGCCTCTTCGGAATCGTGTCAGGCTGCTGACTCGCTTTCGATTGCTTACGGCGATTATGTCGGCACTATGGTTTTGGCTGACTTCTCTAATATGGAAAACAGCACACGCCAGGATAAGGAAGATTTCCTCCACGGCATGCAGCTCGTTCTCGGTGCCAACCCCGACCGAAATACTCAAATCGGTATGCAGGTAGCTCTCCAGTTGTCTAACGAACTCGCTCAGATGAAGGAAGCCGGTATCGAAATCGACGAAACAAAGGCTTTCAACTCTTTGAAAGCTGCTTTCCTTGCAGATAGCCTCGACTATGCTAAGATGCAGTCTATTGGCCACACTTTCCGTTTGATGTACGAAAAGGCTATGACCGAAGCCAAGGCTAAGAAAGACGCAGAACGCGCTCAAGAACCTGAAGCTATTCAGAACGAAAAGGTTGGTAAGCAGTTCATCGCCGATCAGCAAGCTGAAAATCCTGAAGTTAAAGTTACTGAATCAGGTTTGGGTTACCTTATCCAAGTTCCCGGCGAAGGTGACAAACCCTCTGAAACAAGCACTGTAGAAGTTAACTACACCGGCAAACTTATCGACGGTACAGTATTCGATACCACCGAAGGTCGTGGCACTGCGTCATTTAACCTTCAGGGCGTTGTTCCCGGTTTCCGTGAAGGCATTATGCTCCTCGGCAAAGGTGGCAAGGCTACTCTTTACATCCCCGGCAACCTCGCGTATGGCGTTAACGGTCAGCCTCAAGCAGGTATCGGTCCTAATCAATTGCTTATCTTCGATGTAGAAGTTCTCGACATCAAATAATAAAGCATAAAGCAACAAAAA
>CAZFGV010000029.1:16476-21954 GCA_964518705.1 uncultured Bacteroides sp. | reverse complement strand
TCAGGGAGTTATCTATGTTTTGACTAGAGTGCCGGAGGACCGGAGCGTTTGCTTTGTGGCGGCTGTAAATATGGTTCTATGGCAAACTATGGTTCTATGGTTTAAATCGGTAACTAACGCTCCAAAAGCAAACGCTCTAGTCCTCCGGCAAAAGTCACGAACTCTAGTCAAAATACTATAGTCAACGTCCCAAAAGCCAACGCTCTGATACTCTAGCAAAGCCCTGAGCCTCTGGTTAGAACCTAAAGCCAACATTTGTAAGGCCTCTTTTGTTGCTAAAATGAGTTAATAAGTACCTATGGTCGGCAATTTATTCGTATATTTGCCAAATAATTACAAAAGAATCAACAACGTTAAAATGAAACGACTCAGAATAGCCCTTCTACTCATCATAACTTGCTGTATCAGTGCAGCCGCCCAATTCCGTTACGCCCCCGTTGTTGGCGTAACAATAACCGACCTCAAATTCAAACAAGACCTCTTCAACGTCGACAAGACAGTGGGCACTCAGCTCGGTGTACAATCAGAGCTAATGTTCCCCGGCATCGGATTCGGCATGGATATGGGTCTATTCTACACACAAATGGGCGCCAAGGCCGACCTTGGAAGCCGCAAAGTATGGGCCGTTGACGGCTTTGGCAACGACCGTGTTTTGATGCACACTATCCAAATACCCTTGCACCTACGCTTTAAATGGACACGCATGAACGGCATTGAAGACTACATCGCCCCCTTTATTTACGGCGGTCCGGACTTCACAATAAACATAGCTCACAACAAAATCAAAGGCAACGGCAACGTACAAAACCCATACAAATATGCCGGAGCGGCTCTAGACCTTAGCTTTGGTGGCGGTTTCGAACTATGGCGTCGCTGGCAAGTGTCTGTTCAATACACATGGGGGATGACTTACCTTCTGAAAACGCGCAAACTCGACAACCAATCAGCTCGTAACCGCATGATGGTAGCTAGAGTCGCATATTTCTTCTAACACTACGCAACACCATACTTAAAGAGGATGACCCGGTCACCCTCTTTTTTTTACACAAAGCTTTGCGAACTCGTTTAGGGAAAGAAGCGAGCTATGGAAGCGACGGAGTAAAGTGGGTCACTTTGGGTAGTGTTGGCACTTTCCCACTTTCCACTTTCCACTTTCCACTTTCCACTTTCCATGCCGGGTGAGGGAAAGTGGTGGGTTCGATATTGAGGGTGAATTCGATGGGTTCGAAGAGTTCTGCGGCGATGTTTTCGTTGAGGTCGATGTAAGTTTGTTTTACTTATTCTATTGTGTTGATGAGGTCTGCTTTTTGCTTCTTGAATTGTATCACCGGTGCCGATTAGTATTACTTTTTGCCTGTTGTGTTGAATGCAATAAATGTTCCGTCAGATTCTTTTTAGATGCTTACTTTCATGTTGATTTGTAATAAAAAAACGAGGCTGGCGTCAGTCTCGTTGTGATATTATAGCATTGATAGTGCTTGTTTGATAGCGTCTTCGACTCGGAGTGTCGGTGTTGTTTTGTAAAGGTTTGTAAGGACTTTTTCGCTTGCTTTTTTATCGAATCCGAGCATTGTCAGAGCGCTTAGTGCTTCGTCGTAGCTTTGAGAGTTTTGAGGTGCGGGGATTGTGATGTTGTCGTCAATTTGTACTTTGTCGCGTAAGTCAATTAGGATTCGCTCTGCTGTTTTAGCACCTATACCTTTTATGCTCTTGAGTCGTTTTACGTCGGCGTTTGCTATTACAGCAGCGAGTTCGTCACCCGGGAGAGCAGATAGTATTATTACAGCTGTCGCCGCACCGACACCGCTAACGCCTATAAGAGCTCGGAAGAGTTCACGTTCGCGGTCGGAGGCGAATCCGTATAGTGTCCATGCGTCTTCGCGAATTATTTCATGGACGAGAAGGCGGGCTTCGGCTTGTGATGTTAAGGTTTCGTATGTGGCAAGGCTGATACTGAGTCGGTAGCCTATGCCGTTACGACATTCGATGACGGCAAATGTTGGTGTGAGGTCGACGATTTTGCCGCTGATATATTCTATCATGTTGGTTAAAATAGAAAAACGCCTCTACCTATTATATAGTATAGGCAGAGACGTTGAATATATTTTTACTTAATTAGCGACAACACAACATCTTTAACGCTGTCAGCGAGAGCTTCGGCTTCGGCTGCTGTGTGAGCTTCAGAGTAGATTCGGATGATAGGTTCGGTGTTTGATTTGCGTAGGTGTACCCAAGCTTGTTCAAAGTCGATTTTAACGCCGTCGATGTCGGTGATTTTTTCGCCGGCATATTTGCCTTTTACAGCTTCGAGGATGGCGTCAACGTTAATGTCGGGAGTGAGTTGGAGCTTTGTCTTGAAAATTTCGTATGCTGGGTATTGCTTGCGGAGTTCGCTCACTTTTTTGCCGCTCTTAGCGAGAAGAGTCAAGAATAGCGCCACACCAACGAGCGCGTCACGGCCGTAGTGAAGTTCGGGGTAAATAACTCCGCCGTTGCCTTCACCACCGATAACAGCACCGATTTCTTTCATAAGTGTTGTAACGTTAACTTCACCGACAGCAGAAGCTTGATAAGATCCTCCGTGAGCAGTTGTAACGTCGCGCAAAGCACGAGAAGAGCTGAGGTTGCTAACGGTGTTTCCGGGAGTGTGCGCGAGGACATAGTCGGCAACAGAAACGAGTGTATATTCTTCGCCGAACATTTTGCCGTCTTCGCACACGATAGCGAGGCGGTCAACGTCGGGGTCAACCACGAAGCCAACGTCAGCAACACCTGATGCCATCAAATCGCTGATTCCTGTGAGGTTTTCGGGGATTGGTTCGGGAGTGTGAGCGAAGTCGCCTGTAGGAGCGCAGTTTAGTTCTACCACAGTTTCAACGCCGAGAGCTCTAAGGAGCTGAGGAATGATAACGCCGCCGACAGAGTTGACAGCATCAACAGCGACGCGAAATTTAGCGGCGCGGATAGCTTCAACGTCAACGAGGGGAAGAGCCAAAACGGCATCGATGTGACGACGGTTGTATGTTGTGTTTTCGTATTTTTGACCGAGGTCGTCCACGAGAGCGAAATCGAAGTTGCATTCGTCAGCGAGGCGCAACACTTCAGCACCGTCAGCGGCGTTAAGGAATTCGCCGTTTTCGTTAAGAAGTTTTAGCGCGTTCCACTGGCGAGGGTTGTGCGAAGCTGTAAGGATGATGCCACCACAAGCGTTTTCGCCAACGACAGCGAGTTCGGTTGTCGGAGTTGAGGCGGGGCCGATGTTAACAACATTGAAGCCCATGCCCATCAAAGTTCCTTCAACGAGTTTATCTACCATAGGACCTGAAAGACGAGCGTCACGACCAACGACAATAGTGCGCGAAGTTTTCGAAGTGTGTGCGGCTATAAATGTAGCATACGCAGCAGTAAATTTTACTACATCTAAGGGCGAAAGACCTTCGCCAACGCGGCCACCGATGGTGCCACGAATGCCTGATATCGATTTGATTAAACTCATGGTTTTAAGTTGTGTATTTCAAATTAAACTATTAACGACGACGTTCGTAAGTTAAAACCCACAAGTAAGGTCGCACTTCGGTTGTTTCAGAAGTGATGCCTAGTTGTGATTTTATTATGATATTAACTTTGCAGTCGACGGGGAGATATTTGAGCGGTGTTTGCACTCCTGTGCCCCATTGATATGAGGTTTGTGTTTGATAGTTATTGTAACGGAACCAAGCCGCACCGAGAGTGATGTTGTTACCTTCGCCTTGACCGAGCTTTCCGTCTTTATAAGCAGCGAGGGCATAACGTGTGTAGCGGAAGTAGATTTGTTCATTTTCGGCAACGGTGTTTCCGGGAGTGCCGGCGTCGAGAACTTGCATATATAACATGCCGTCTTCGTCAAGACGGTAGTATGGTGCATTTTCGCCTACTTCGAAAATGGTATCGGCAGGAATGTCGAGATATACGACTTGGTCAGCGAGGAAGTTGTTGACGTACATATCTTCGTCGTGTAGCAAATCGGCATACGATTTGGAGTCGCTACAAGCACATAATAGAACGAGCACAAAGGCGACGATAGCAGTGATTATATATCGTAGTGTTTTCATATTCTGATTAGTTTACCTTGTTTAGGGGATATTTTAGAGCAATTTCGCTAATTTTGCTTTTGAAGAAATCGATAGCATCTTCGAGCGGTCCGAAGTATTCGCCTCCGGCGGCGTTAAGATGTCCGCCACCGCCGAAGTAGTCGCGGCAGAGTTCGTTAACGGGGAAATCGCCTTGGCTTCGCATCGAGATTCTTATGCAATCGCTTTCTTGGCGCATGAACACGCTGAAACGTACTCCCGGGATGGCAAGGGGACGGTTGACGAGGCCTTCGGTGTCGCCGCGCTGATAGCGATAGCGGTTGAGCTCGTCGCGGCTTAGGGTGATTAATGAACCGCCAACGTTTTCAAGTATTTCCATTTTCTTCAACAGTGCGTACGAGTTGAGACGTAAGCAGTTGGCAGAGAATGTATTGAATAGCATATTGTTTAGCTTCTCTTTGTCGGCGCCTTTTTTGAGGAGCTCGGCAACGACGACATACATTTCGGGATCGTTGCAGTTGTAAGAGAAGTTGCCGGTGTCTGTCATCATGCCTGCCAAAATACATTCTGCGGCTTGTTTGTTGATGAAGTCGAACAATTCGAGACGACAAATAAGCCTAAAAAGGAGGTAAGCCGTTGCGGGCATTTCGGGATGCGAGATAATAACATCGGCATCAATATCTGGGCAGAGATGATGGTCGACGAGGAGCTTGTGAGCTTTGCTGTTTACCACGGCATCGGAGAGGCGACCTGTGCGCTTGGGCTCGTTGAAGTCCAAGCAGATAAGCAAGTCTGTTTCAGCGATTAGCTGGCAAGCGAAGTCGAAATATTTTGCTGCATCGACTATTTCTTTGGAGCCGGGTAAACCGCTGAGGTTGGCGAGGAATGAATCCGGCACGACGACTTTGACGTCTTTACCTATTGCCGACAAGACGTGCATCGCTGCCAATGAGGAGCCGATGGCATCTCCGTCGGGACTGGTATGGCATACAATGGTTACTTTCTCGGCGGTGTCGAGCAAGGTTTTCGCTTGGCGAACTTTTTCTTCTGCTATTATCTTTGAAATCATATTGTGCTAATATCTTGCAAAGGTACAAAATTTAGAGGAAGTCAAGATACACTTAACAAAAAATAACAGCGAGAGCGTATTTTAGTTGAGTTTTTGGGCTTTCGCTACTCAAATTTGATAGAGAGTTGATTGGGCGTCTGTAAATATGGTTATATGGTAAACTTTGGTGCTTTGGTTTAAGTTACAGGTTGCGGGAGGTGTGTTTGCACTTTCCACTTTCCACTTTCCTACTTTCCGTGCCACATTTGGGAAAGTAGCGATGCTATTGGAGTTTTGCCAAAGGGCCGGAGCGTTGGCTTTCGTTGTCTGTAGATATGGTTCTATGGTTAAAAACGGTCC
>CAZFGV010000029.1:14332-16376 GCA_964518705.1 uncultured Bacteroides sp. | reverse complement strand
GAAACTCGGGTAAAAATCGAGAAATTCACAAAAACCAGCTAGGGATAGCAAATAAAACCGTGTAAATATATGAAAAAGTGGATATTATGGTAAAAAATATTTGGTGGAGAAATAAAAAAATCGTAACTTTGCCGTGCTAAAGCGTCTAACGGGAGTTACCGTAAGTCCAAAAGCACATTTATTATCCACATTATTAACTAATTAAATGACAGATTTAAAGAACACCCCGAATGAGGATTTCGACTGGGAAGCCTATGAAAATGGCGAAACCGCAGGCGAACGCTCTCGTGAAGAGCTCACTCATGCTTATGAGGAATCCCTCAACTCGGTAAAAGACAAAGAAGTAATCGAAGGTACCATCATCGCCCTCAACAAGCGTGAAGCAGTGGTTAACATCGACTACAAATCAGACGGCATCATTCCTATGAGCGAATTCCGCTACAATCCCGACATCAAAGTTGGCGACAAAGTGGAAGTATTCATCGAAAACCAGGAAGACCGCAAGGGCCAACTCATCCTGTCGCACAAAAAAGCCCGTGCAAGCCGTAGCTGGGAGCGCATCAACGCTGCCTTGGCAAACAACGAAATTATCAAGGGTTACATCAAGTGCCGCACTAAGGGTGGTATGATTGTAGACGTATTCGGTATCGAAGCGTTCCTCCCCGGCTCGCAGATCGACGTTAAGCCTATCCGCGACTACGATATCTTCGTTGGTAAGACAATGGAATTCTGCGTAGTTAAGATCAACGAAGAATTCCGCAACGTAGTAGTATCACACAAAGCACTCATCGAAGCCGAACTCGAACAGCAGAAACGCGAAATCATTTCTAAGCTCGAAAAAGGTCAGGTACTCGAAGGTACAGTTAAGAACATCACCTCATACGGTGTCTTCATCGACCTCGGCGGTGTTGATGGTCTTATCCATATTACCGACCTCTCATGGGGCCGCGTAAGCCATCCTTCAGAAGTTGTACAACTCGATCAGAAGCTCAACGTTGTTATCCTCGACTTCGATAACGACAAGAAGCGTATCGCCCTCGGTCTCAAGCAGCTCCACCCCCATCCATGGGATGCACTTGACGCAGACCTCAAGGTAGGCGACAAGGTTACCGGTAAGGTAGTTGTTATGGCAGATTACGGTGCATTCCTCGAAGTAGCACCCGGCGTAGAAGGTCTTATCCACGTTAGCGAAATGTCATGGAGCCAGCACCTCCGTTCAGCACAGGACTTCTTGAAGATCGGTGATGACGTAGAAGCTGTAATCCTTACCCTCGATCGCAACGAACGTAAGATGAGCCTCGGTATCAAGCAGCTCAAGAAAGATCCTTGGGAAGATATCGAAGTTAAGTACCCCATCGGCAGCCGCCACACAGCTAAGGTTCGCAACTTCACAAACTTCGGCGTATTCGTAGAAATCGAAGAAGGCGTTGACGGTCTTATCCACATCTCAGACCTTTCATGGACTAAGAAGATCAAGCACCCCAGCGAATTCACACAGATCGGCGCAGAAATCGAAGTTGAAGTTCTCCAAATTGACAAAGACAACCGTCGTCTCAGCCTCGGTCACAAGCAGCTCGAAGAAAATCCTTGGGACGTATTCGAAACCATCTTCACCGTTGGTTCAGTACACGAAGGTACTATCGTAGAAATGCTTGAAAAGGGCGCAGTAGTAGCTCTCCCCTACGGTGTAGAAGGCTTCGCTACTCCTAAGCACCTCGTTAAGGAAGATGGCTCACAAGCTAAGGTTGACGAAAAACTTTCATTCAAAGTTATCGAATTCAACAAGGAAAGCAAGCGCATCATCCTTTCACACAGCCGCATCTTCGAAGACGAAGTACGCGCTGAAAAGCAGGCAGAACGCAAGCAGAAACGTCCCGCAGCTCGCAAGGAAGAACCCGCTGCAGCTGTTCAGGGCAATACTGTTGCCACCACTCTCGGTGACATCGACGCTCTCGCCGCTCTTAAGGAAAAACTTTCTAAGTAATTTATCCTTATCAAATATTAAAGCCGGACTCTTTTGGGGTTCGGCTTTTTTATTGAATGC
>CAZFGV010000029.1:0-14232 GCA_964518705.1 uncultured Bacteroides sp. | reverse complement strand
CCACTTTCCGTGCCCGTTTTGGGAAAGTGGCACTCCGGGATGATTATAACTATAGGACCCGATCGTTGCTTTCGAGCGCCTGCTCGTTGGGGCTATGCTTTATGATTTTAACCAATGTTCCAGAGTTTTTCCAGAGGACCGGAGCATTATCGGTTGGTTGTTAACCGGAGTTCGAGAGCGTTACCATAGTAGCAGAGCGCTACGTTTGGGTATCATTCGCCAACGCTCTAAAGCTCTTTGGAGCATTACGCGCTTCGGCATCTGCCGATATCTGATCCATACTGTCGAGCAACACAGGTGTGACACCTAGCTCTTTCACCATGTCGAGGTGGCTACAAAGTCCGGCACTCATAGCCTTAACTTTCTACTCTTGCGTTAGAATAGTTTTAATAGATTATTTAAGACTTTTCATTGCAAAAATAGTATTTTTTTTAGACAAATTGTAACCCTATGATAATATAAATAACACATAGATTATATTTTCAACACCTTAATAGTCAACAACTTGCAATTGATCAAATAAATCTAAATCCGTTCAATCACACACTCAATCAGCACCATTATTTCTTAACTTTATTTTCAATAGCGCACCATATAGATTTAAAATATATAGTGTATATTTGCGAGCAGAAACAATCTAATCAGCGATTAAACCGGGTCTACCGGCACACGCGAGCAATGGTCAACTTTGCTATTGAGCGCGTTATAATAGATTTTGATAGCGCACTTTACAAAACAGACATAACGGTATGAAATTAAGAACATTAAGCATAGCCATGAGCATCGCATTATTATGCGGAAGCGCTTATGGCGGCGAACAAGGCCGCGAACCGAGTGCACAAGAGCGCCCCGGATACCAAGCCGGCTCGCATACGACCAACAACTCGCGCCGACACAATAATAATCAGCCCACACAGCAGCCTCAAAAACCTCAGCAACAAAAGCCGGAAAATCAACATAAGCCGGACAAACCTCAGCAGCACAAGCCAAACACCCCCCCTCAACCGCCACAACATCAGCATCACCCGCAGCAAGCTCAACCGCCACAACATCAGCACCCGCAGCAAGCTCCCACTCCGCGACCTCAGCGTCCCGACAAACGCGAGAAACACCATCGTGCGCCTTATTTCATCGTCGACTCTCGTGTGTTCTTTGAAGGCGTACTAATACCCGGAGCGAACCCGTATTATTTCGAGATATTGCGCGACGGCTATGCGCGTGACAACATATACGTGTTCTTTCACGGCGCACTGATCAACGGTGCTGTCAGCAAAACCTTTAACGTGCTTGGCTACGGCTATGCACGCGACGCATGGAACGTGTTTTACAACGGCATGCAAATCGAGGGCGCTACTGCGTCGACATTCAAGCCCATAAGCGACTATTATGCCAAGGACACATTCCACGTCTACTTCAACGGGTATATCATAGACGGAGCTGACCCTCGCTCATTCCGTGTATTGCGTGACGGCTATGCTCGCGACAATTGGCGAGTGTACTACGACGGCATACATCTCGACGGCGTAATACCTAACAACTTCCAAGTGTTGCGCGACGGCTATGCTCGCGACTCGTGGAATATGTTCTACTTCGGCAGACGACTATAAACGGAGCGTTGGCTAGAACTCCTGCTAACCTCCACAAAGCATCGCCTATTAATGTAGCGAGAGAGCTTGGTTGAGCTTTAGCCGAATAAGTATCGCAAAGAATGTTTGCACTTTCCCACTTTCCACTTTCCGTGCGCGGTTAGGGAAAGTGCCTGGAAAGTGCCAAGAGTTTGGCTTACTAAGGAGCGTAAAAATTTTAACACAATTTCCCAAGATAATTTTAGGAATTTCAAAAAGTAATTTCTAACTTTGTAATCCGTTATGAAGAACGGATTTAACAACGACAAGTATCTACGGATACAATCAGAGCATATCAAAGAGCGCATTGCTCAGTTTGGTAACAAATTATACCTCGAGCTCGGAGGCAAACTCTTCGACGATTTTCATGCGAGCCGTGTGTTGCCGGGCTTCCAGCCCGACAGTAAATTTCGTATGTTGCAGCAATTGCAAGACCAATGCGAAATTGTAATCGTAATCTCAGCCCTAGACATCGAAAAGAACAAAGTACGCAACGACCTTGGCATCACCTATGACATGGACGTATTGCGTCTACGCGAAGAATTTCAGAAACGCGGTTTCATGGTTGGCTCTGTTGTAATAACACACTACAACGGCCAAATCAGCACCGAAGCGTATCGCAAACGCCTCGAGCACCTCGGCATCACAACATACCTTCACTACACCATCGACGGATATCCTAACAACGTAGAATATATCACGTCCGAAGCCGGCTTCGGACATAACGACTACATCGAAACCAGCCGTCCACTTGTAATCGTCACCGCCCCGGGCCCCGGTAGTGGCAAAATGGCAGTATGCTTGAGCCAGCTTTATAACGAACACAAACGCGGCATCACTGCCGGCTATGCCAAGTTTGAGACCTTCCCCGTATGGAGCTTGCCACTCAAACACCCCGTCAACGTTGCTTACGAAGCCGCTACCGCCGACCTCAACGACGTCAACATGATTGACCCGTTCCACCTTGAGGCTTACGGCACCACAGCTATCAACTACAACCGCGACATCGAAATCTACCCCGTTCTCAACGCCCTTTTCGAAGGCATCTACGGCCACAATCCATACAAATCACCCACCGACATGGGTGTCAACATGGTGGGCTTCTGCATTGATGACGATGACATCTGCTGCGATGCGTCTAAGAATGAAATAATCCGCCGTTACTTCACCGCCCTCAACCTTCTCGCCAAAGGACGCGGCAGCGAAGACGAGGTTAACAAGATAGCCTTGCTGATGAAGCAAGCAAAAATCGATGTGTCCTACCGCCGCTCTGTCAGTGCCGCCCGCGAACGCGCCGAACGCGAAGGAGCCCCCAGCTCAGCCATAGAGCTCGCCGACGGCACTATCATCACCGCGCAATCGTCAGAGCTCCTCGGCCCCAGTGCTGCTCTTATCCTCAACGCCATCAAATATCTTGCCGGCATCGACCATAGCGTCCGCCTTATCCCGCAAGATATGATAGAGCCCATCCAGCACACCAAGACAAGCTATCTCCGCAGCCACAACCCACGCCTCCACACCGACGAAGTTCTTGTAGCACTGTCCGTGTTGAGCACACACAACGACGAGTGCCGTCGCGCTTTGGAAAAGCTACCCGAACTTAACGGCTGCCAAGCACACTGCACCGTTATGCTTGGCGAAGTAGACCACAAAATCTACAACAAACTCGGCGTCGGCCTCACCTGCGACCCCGCAAAGAAACGCTAACGCACAAATACATATAACAAACCGAGTCGGAACATACGGCTCGGTTTTTTGTTATATATATCAACAGCGCTCATGCCAAAAATAGCAAATTAAGACTAATAATAGCATCAAGAGCGTTTTTAAACATTTTTTCAATATCAAAACAATACACGATTCGAAATAATTCGTAATTTTGCACGATGGCAAATGCCAACACCAAAAGAAATTAACTAACAACATATCAAAAACAGTCTAACCACCATGTCAACACCCACCAATACCACGGTATCGACATCAAAAGGAAATGTAGTCGCCATCATCGCGATGTTCTTCCTTTTTGCGATGATTTCCTTCGTAACAAACCTCGCCGCCCCCCTCGGCACCATTTGGGGTTATAAATACGCCTGGTCAGGTATGCTTGGCAACATGATGAACTTCCTCGCATACTTATTCATGGGCATTCCTGCCGGAAAAATGCTAGCACGCATCGGCTACAAGAAAACCGCTCTTATCGCTATGGCCGTAGGCTTTGTCGGTCTAGTGTTCCAATGGCTCTCCGGCCGCGTTGGCGCAGACGTTATGGTCAGCAACATCGCCAGCCTCAACCTCTTCATCTACCTTCTCGGCGCTTTCATCTGCGGTTTCAGCGTATGTATGCTCAACACCGTAGTAAACCCCATGCTTAACCTTCTGGGCGGCGGCGGCAACACCGGCAACCAGCTCGTACAGGCCGGTGGCTCTTTCAACTCACTCGCCGGCACTCTCACTCCCCTCTTCGTAGGTATCCTCATCGGCCAAGTTAGCAATAGCACCTCTATGCTCGACGTTGCTCCCTTGCTTTATATCGCCATGGGCGTATTCGTGCTTGCTTTCGCTGTTATCAGCTGCGTAAACATCCCCGAACCTCATATGCAGAAGAGCGGTGCCACAAAGGTTAAAATGTCACACAGCCCCTGGAACTTCCGTCACTTCGTTCTCGGTGCAGTGGCAATCTTCTTCTATGTAGGTATCGAAGTAGGCATCCCCGCCGAACTCATATTCTTCCTTTCAGATAGCAATGCCTCAGGCATCACCGAAAACGCCTCTGTCGTTGCCGGCGGTGTAGCTGCCGTTTATTGGTTGCTTATGCTCGTTGGCCGTATGGTATCGTCAGTAATCTCAGGCAAAGTATCAAGCCGCACACAGTTGCTCACCGTTTCCAGTGTTGCTCTTGCTCTCGTTTGCATCGCTATCCTTATGCCCACAGAAATAACAGTAACAATGCCTTCATATAGTGCAGCCGACGGCTTCTCGTCAGTACAAGTTCCCGCCAAAGCCCTCATGTTTGTTCTCTGCGGTCTCTGCACCTCAGTGATGTGGGGCGGCATCTTCAACCTCGCTGTTGAAGGCCTCGGCAAATACACTGCGCAAGCTTCCGGCATCTTCATGATGATGGTTGTTGGCGGTGGCATCATGCCTTTCCTCCAGAGCTTGATCGCTAACGCTGCCGGTTACATGACTTCTTACTGGCTCGTTGCTGCTATGCTTGTTTACTTGCTCTTCTATGCTGTTGCAGGTTGCAAGAACGTTAATAAGGACATTCCCGTAGAGGACGTCAAATAAAAGTCATTTTAGAGATTGTTAGGGCGTCGGGTTAATACTTGGCGCCCTTTTTTTGACGATACGTCGTCGATAAGGAAAATGGAAAAGATAGTAATCGCTTGCGACTCGTTCAAAGGGTCGTTGAGTTCTGACCAAGTCAATGCCGCCGCCGCAGCAGGCATACGCCGCCGTACCCCTTCCGCCACCACCATTTGCATCCCTCTTGCCGACGGTGGCGAAGGCACCATTGCCGCTATTGCCGCCTCGGTGAATGACGCCGAAATAATATATCACAACGCCGCCGACCCGCTCGGCAATGTCATCCAAGCACCTATATGCCTCATCGACAACGGCGCCACGGCAATAATCGAGAGCGCCGCCACAGCCGGCCTGACACTCCTGCCACCCCGACATCGCAACCCGCTTCTGACAAGCACCTACGGCGTCGGACAGCAGATAATCCACGCCGTAAGCCTCGGCTGTCGCAACATCGTCATCGGCCTCGGCGGAAGCGCTACCAATGACGGCGGTACGGGTATGCTTCAGGCTCTCGGGGTGAGATTTTACGACACCAACGGCACCCTCATCGTCGCCAGGGGCGGTGCTATCCTCAGCGACATCAACGTTATCGACACTTCGCAAATGCTCCGTCTACCCGCAGGAACGCGCATCACGGCACTATGCGACGTCAGCAATCCTATAATCGGTCCTAACGGCGCAACATACGTTTTCGGCTCGCAAAAAGGTGCCGACAAAAATATGCTTTTGCAGCTCGAAAAAGGCATGGTCCACTACGCCGACATAGTCAGCGCTGTTATAAACAAAGACATATCCACCACCGTCGGCGGCGGTGCTGCCGGAGGGCTGGCGATGGCGCTCATGAGCTTTTTTAACGCACAACTAAAGCCCGGCATCGCCACTTTGCTTGACATGATACACTTCAACGACATCCTCACCAACGCCACGCTCGTAATAACCGGCGAAGGGCATATCGACGCACAGACACTGATGGGCAAAGCACCTATGGGCATTATGCTCGCCGCGAATAACGCCAACGTGCCGACAATAGCCATCGCCGGAGAGGTGTCGAACAGGGACGAACTTATCGCGGCAGGCTTTACGGACGTGTTGCAGATAAGCGACTCCTCACTGCCCCTTGAGGTGCGTATGGACAGCAATTTCGCCAAAGAACGCATCGCCGACACATGCCAAAAAGCATACGAAAGCCTTGTAAAATAGCGCAATAAAATTATTGGCACTTTCCACTTTCCCACTTTCCATGCCCCGAAAAGGAAAGTACAAACCAATAGGGAAAGTGCCAATAGCAAATACCCACGCACTGCCCATAGCATCACTCTATGGTACTATGGGATTTTTACCGTAGTACCAGAGTTCTTGCCAGAGTACCAGAGAGTTATCTGTCGTTTTTAACCATAGAGCCAACTCCCCAATATTACTCTCAGTTTACCACAATCTCAATACTCTTCTGCTCGCCATAAGCATCAACTATCGAGATACGATGCACCCCCGAGTCAAGACTCATCACCTGCTGATGAATATCGCTACTCACCCCGACATAGTTACCGTCAAGGTGCCAAAAAATCTCAGCAGCAGCATTGCTATGCGCCGCCTCACACATCAACGTCGAGCGCTTGCCGTCAAGCTGTAAAGGCAAAGTTATCACCGCACCATCACGCGGATAAATAAAACGCACATTATCGCCGCCACTGACATTTGTCGGCAACTCTTCATAATCGCCATGACGTTGCTTATAATAATGCTTCTGCACCGGTGGCAATATGAAATACGTTCTCATCACCGACGGCTCACAGCAATCGACAACACGCCTCTGCCCGTCAAGCGATATCGGCACTTGCTTACAATACGAACACTGCTTGCTCATCGCTCCTTTATGCGAAACGCTATGCACCTCCGTATCAACACAATACGCATTCGCTCTAAGTCCCGACTTACGGCACACCTTCACCGACTCACCCATCGGCTTGTCAAACCATTTCACCGACGGCAGCAGGT
This sequence comes from uncultured Bacteroides sp., assembly GCA_964518705.1. GTDB lineage: Bacteria > Bacteroidota > Bacteroidia > Bacteroidales > Muribaculaceae > CAG-873. The sequence continues at coordinate 7,306 of CAZFGV010000029.1, read as the reverse complement.
TGAAAATGTCGAACAACACAGGCCCTGCGCAACGGGCTCCGGTTAGATTTGCAACGCCATGCCCGTCGGCATTACCAACCCACACCCCCACGACATATCGCGGCGTCACACCGACAGCCCATCCATCACGCGCTCCATAGCTCGTGCCGGTTTTCCAAGCTATATTTTGTACCGAACTGACACGGCTCCAGTCGAGTTGGTCCGGTCGGTTGACATTACGCATAGCGTCAAACATAGCATACACGGCTGTAGAGTCGCTCAAGGGCATATTACTGTCATAACGAGCCATAGCGGCATAACAATTCACAACATCTACCAGCGCCACCTCAGCACCGCCGAGAACCAATGACAAACCATAATCCTCTGCACGACGTGTGAGCGTACCGAAGCCCGATGACTTAAGAATATTGGCAAAACGGGCAATACCGAACTGCTTGAGTAAATGCACGTTAGGAATATTTAGCGACAATGCCAACGCCTCATTTGCCGGCACGACACCAAGATATGCACCGTCAAAATTCTTAGGCACAAAACCGCCGAAATCAGTAGGAACATCCGGCAAAAGCGTCCGTTCGAGTATCACCCCGTCCTGCAACGCCGCACAATACAGCAACGGCTTCAAAATGCTTCCCGACGAACGGGGACACCGCGCAACATCAACCCAACACCCTGTGCGATAAGTATTTATATCCGCATTTCCGCAATAAGCAATAATCTGTCCCGCTTGCACATCCGCCACCACAGCCGCCAAGTCATTAATCCCAGACATCGCCAAATCATCACGCCACGCCCGGCAAATGCGTTCCAAACGCTTCTGAAGGTCAAAATCTATCGCCGTCACGCACATCTCGCCATGCTGAGCCTTATGATAATGCTCCACCAAATGCGGAGCCAGCTGGGGCATCTTAAAAGGCTCGCCTATCAAAGGTTCGCTGAGCGACAACTCATACTCGTCATCGTCAATAGTGCCATTGTCATGCAAGCGAGAGAGCAAACGGTTGCGTTTGTCCCTAAGCTTGTCGCGATTTTTCGACAAATGCATCGCCGAGGGGGCATTCTGCATCACTGCAAAAGTTGCCGCCTCCGCCCACGACATATCACTGCCGTCATTGCCCAAATAACGCCACGCAGCAGCATCAAATCCTACCACATTACCCCCAAAAGGAGCGTGAGAGGCATACATCAGCATGATTTCCTCTTTGCTATACCTTGCCTCCAATCGCGTTGCCATAAACATCTCAACGACTTTCTCAAGCAGCGTTCTACGCCCACGGCGGTGCAAGCGTATCGTTTGCATACTGATAGTGCTTGCACCGCTGACAACACGTCCGTTGCGAATATTCTGCACCACAGCACGCCCGATACCACGAAGGCTGATGCCGAAATGAGAGTAAAAACTGCGATCTTCATACTCCACTAAAGCCTTCGCAAACTTATCCGGCACGGCATTGCACGGCGGAAAACGCCACTGACCGTCATCGGCAACACGAGCGCCTAAGAGCTCGCCATTAGCAGCAGTTACTACTGTCGAATACGGCGTGCCTTCAAAAAGATCGCCGGGCAAGCAAAAGAGCCATAGCACCACGACGATGCATGATGCTATAGCAATAACGTATTGTAATCTCCTTTTTATCATTGTGTTACAACGACACGCCGTGATGCTGTCATGGCACGGCAGCTAGGGTTATACATATCTTCGCACACTGTCGGAGCCATGCTATATGATCCGCAATAGGCAGCACGGAGACGAACGGCATACATCTTTTTCTCGCCTTTATGCAGTGAGAAATAGTAATTTGCCCTATCGTCACGAATGTCCTGATGATCATACTCGCCATAGCCATACACGCGCTCGTTCCATATCTCCCATCCCGATGGTATAACATAACTGAGCGATACAGCATCAATATCTTCGCCATTATTGCTAACAGTGATATGAGCAATAAATTCGGTGTCCTGCTTAAGAGTGCCGATAGCTATAGGCTTATGCTTCATATCGGTGTACTCGATAGTGACGTCAAGGTCTTTTGCTTGGGCTGTAATAATCTCATCAGCAGCAGGACGATAGCTGCTAACAAAAGACAATTCCACATTGCCTTCGCCACTATTGCCCAGCTCCACCTTACCGCTCGCAGGGTCAAGAGCGATTTCGTTAACGGGCTTGACGAAGTTACGATTTTCGATCGTATGCCCATCCTCACGCACCGTCACGGCACTATTACCGCCATAAGTGGCACTGAGCTGAGACAGCGACATTGCTGCAAAGGCGATATCTTGCGTCACATAGCTTAAGCCAAGGCATGATTCCGACATCTTTCGAGCAACAGCAAGCGCTTTGGCGCTCTCTCCGCAAAGAAGATATGCCTCCAAACTAATTGCATAGCTGCGAACATCCGATGCAAATTTGTCTTTGTTATTAAACTCTACAGACGCGTTTTTGATAAGCATTTTTGCTATATCTACCCTGCCCGTCAACGAATAGCACGAAGCGAGGTAAAATACTGCATCACAGCTCAATTTTTCAGCCTCACGCAGACGATTCATCGCCGACCGAACAACCTTTCCTGACTTAACTAGCGAATACAAGCGAAAAGCCTGAACATAATCGTCTGTCGTTGAATACTTATAGCTGCGCTGGGCTTTGTCCTGATAGTCCAACAAGCGCTTTTTGCATTCAGAGTCAACGCTAATACCCTGACGCTCCGCTTCGGCAAACAACACCGTCACCATCGTCGTTACCCAGTCGTTAACGATATGCTGCATCGGCCAATAGCTAAAGCCTCCGGATGGCGTTTGGCGCATGGTGATTTCGCGTATTAAGCGCGGTAGCTCGGCTTCGCAACGGCGTATGTCGGCAACGCTGAGATATTGACGGCCGTATAGCATAAACAAGGCCTTGGAGGTAAGCTGCTCGGTGCATAGGTGTGGATAATGCTCCATAAAGTTCATGGCGCCGCTGAAGTTGATGGTCGGCATGGTGGATATTTGCACGGACGCATCGGAGATAATAGACGGCTGCCAGCTGAAGGTTGCACGCTCGCCGGGTTTTAAGGTCTGCTCGCTGGTGGTGATAATCAACGGCATACGATTCTTAACGTCGATATAAGTAGTATCGCTTATCGAGTACGCACCGGCAGTGGCGGTAACAATGACACGACCTTTACCTTCTTCAGCACCGCACACCAAGCGGAAGTCGACAAGCTTGTCCTTTCCACTTTCCCACTTTCCCACTTTCCTTGACGCCACTCCGGAAAGTGCCACAGCTCCATCGGCACGAACACTGACTTGTGCGTCGGTAATAGCCTTATCGGTAGCAAACACATTCACCGGCATTGTAACACTGTCGTTGCAAGCAAGTGTACGAGGCAAGGTGGGGATAAGCATCAACGGTGACGTTACCTTAACACTCTTGTCAGCACTGCCATAGCTACCCTGACGTGCCGCTACTACCATAACGCGAACAGAGCCGACATAATTAGGCATTGTCAAACGATGAACCTGCGTGCCTCCTCGGACGGTGAACGGGCCTAAGAACTTTACAACGGGATTAAAGCGCTTCTCCTTGCCTTCCGCTCTAACGATAGCCTCATCACCGCCAACACTATGTATTGATCGGAAATTCGCCCCGAAAGCACCGATAACGTCGTCATACATATCCCACGTCACTACGCCCAAAGCCTCACGACGATTCATTGCCGTCCAAGGGTCGGGGGTGCGATAGTTGGTGATGTCGAGCAAGCCTTCGTCGACAAGGGCGAGGGTATAGGTCATTGGCTTATTATCGCGCTCTTTAACCTTGATAGTGAACGACTTCTGCGCCTGCAACTCGTCGGGCATTATTATCTCGGGATGCAAGATGGATTTCTTATTCGTCACCCGCGCACCGACGATGCCGAACAAGCGCAGCGGATTGCCGTCAATTGTCTGTGAATACGGCCTCAACAAGGTTGCGCTGACATAGAAGTTCGGCGACATTGACGCTTCTACTGGTATGCGGTAAACACTTTCCTGCTCTGCCGACGTCGACACCCATTCTTTCTTAACAACGCCTCTGCCGTTTTCTATTGACAGCAACACCTTGCCGCCACGACATTGGGGCAGATATACTTTGGCGACATCGCCTACTTCGTATTCGTTCTTGTCGAGCGTGAGCTGCAACTCGCTTGTGCCGTTGACAGCGGTTTTACGCGCTCTGCCATGACTTTGCGACCAATCAGTGCTAAAGATGCCGCCCGTAGCATGACCGCCCTTATCATCTCGAACCAATATAAGGTACTTACCCCAATCGGAACCGCTGATACGAAACGGAATATGTGCATATCCGTTAACTGCGGTCACGCTGCCGGTGGCGACAACTTCAACAGAGCTGCTATTAACATAGCGTTGCATATTGGAGCCGGCTCCTTCAAACCACCACATCCTATCCAAGCTATAAATCTTATAACTTAGCTCGCGGTGCTTCATGCGCCTGCCCTCTTGATTAACAACCACAACAGGGAATCTAATATCTTTATTCACAGCAAATTCGCCCTTACCCATATCTACGCCCACATACACACCGAAAGGCGACACTTTGACGCTGCGTGAGCTTATACTTATATCACCACCGGGCTCGGATACCTGAGCGGTGATGTTTGCCTGCAACATACCCGCAGCGTTGATGTCGTGGCCGAACTTACACGGATGTGTTATCTTGCCGTCGCCGTCGAGGGTGCCATATAGCAATTGACGGCCTGTGTTGACGCTATTTATTAGCGGATTGCTGAATGTGTATTTGGCATAGTCTTTAAACGGCTTGGGGTCGTGATACAAGTTTGCCGACACATTCACCGCCATATCGGCTGCTGCCGGACCGCTAAGCCATTGTGCCGAAATGCCGACTTCGGTGCTGTCTTGTGACATGATAACCTCGGGCATATCGATGCGTATCTTCAAGCGGTTGGGCTTGATAGTTTCTACTCTAACGCCATGACTAAACTCCTGCTCGCCGACTTTAAACTTCGCTGTCCATTTGCCTGTCGGAACGGTAGTTTCGGTAGGAACGGTGAACACAGACATTCCATCAGCTCCGGTGGTGCTGACATGGCGTTTATATAACTGATCCATAGGGTTATACAACTCCATCACCACCGGATGGTTTTCGGGCAGACGGTGTTCTTTATCTTCCAATATCAAGGTCAAATGTATATCGTCACCGGGACGCCACACATCGCGCTCGCCATAAATAAAGCCTTTAAGACTTTCGTTACGTCGCGCTATGCCGCCAACGTCAAAATGCGATGTTGACAACGCTTTGTTATCCACAACTTTAAGATAAGTCGTGCCGACACCGTTAGTGGCAGTGATGATAAACGGCTTGAAATCGCAACGCAATGACGCAAAGCCCTGAGCATTAGTGCTAACGCGTGACAATGGCTGAAGCTGATAATTGTATGCCGTTACAAGCACATTGGCTGCCGGGGTGGCGGTGGCGATGTTAGTTACCACAACGTCGAGCGCGTCTGTGCCGCCGCGTTTGGCGATAATGCCAAGGTCCGACGCTACTACATTTATCTCAGGCTTTGCTTTCATGTAATACGATGCCGTGGTTGGGTCATTGGCTTCTCGCCATAAATATTCTTGCCAATTTATATTGTTACGGTTAAAATATTCAATATCTTTGCTCCATTCCTTTTCATCGGCAGCGGTAACGGTGTTATATTCTTCGATTTCGCCTACGGTGTCGGTATCGTATAACGAAAATTCTTTGCGATACGACAAGCGAATGTTGTAAATTGCACCGCGCTCTTGCTTAAACAAGCCCGTAAGGTCTACGGCAAAATCTTGCCACTGATGCAAGTTCAGCGTCGTATCTCGGTCTAAGCGAACGGTATGACGGTAAATCAACCTGCCATAACGGCGCAGATATGACGTGCCATTAAGCTCTTCGGTCTGCAAATAGCTCAAAATATTAGACGGATATATCTTCGCAACCTCGACATCCACAGCAGCAAGGTTGACGGCGCGGAACGGCAAGCGTAGATTATTATTGTCGGGCAGGATATTGCCATCACACATTATCTTTACGGCAGGTGGCAACACTTCTTGCGCGAAATGGTGAACGATATCCTTGCCGAGGGTTTTGCCGTTGACATCCTGCAACTGCTTAGACACGCGCACGTCTATATCGCTTCTGCCCGTGTGCGGATAATATACCTTCACTATCGAGCCTGTTTTCTCATAGCGTATATTTTCAATGCCATCGATAGTTATGATGCCGTCAAGCTCTTGGTCGGCATTAAGGTGTGTGCTGAAATTGAGGCTGATATACGGCTCGGTGGCACTAACGGCATTGGCATTGATAAGTATAAACTCATCCAATGCCGGAACGCGCACCTTATAGCACGACTTTTCACCACCCTCATAAGGCTCGCCGGTGATGGTAACATCGTAAGCCTCGGCGCGGCGCTCGATACCGGTGATGGTGAAGTCGTAAACACGCGGCGTGTCACTCCTGACAACACTGATTTTGCTCCCGGGCTCGTCGCAACTCAACTCGGCTTCATTATATGATATATCGGGATCGGTATCGACGATATAAATACCCAACTGACCGCTGATGACAACTTGCGACAAATCATCAGCATCGACGCTTATATTAACGTCATTATACGCAATCTGACGCCCGAGAACATAAAACGAAAACTCATAGTCGGCAAGGTCGGGAATAGTAGAAATCTCGCCAAGCTTAACACGGCAAGTGTAATTGGTATTAATCTTCAACTCCTCGCTCGGCTCAAAAACGATAGTGTTGCTATAACGCTGAAAGGAAAACTCGCCAGGCACTGACGGACTAAACTCAATAACATCGCTCAAATCCTTACTCGGGTCAAGATGACATGCCAAAGTATCGCGCAACTCTATTCGTATCAACGACTGCTGATCGACATACGACGGTGTGTGAGCCGATATCCATTCCGAAGCCTCGGCAACACTCATTACTGAACGGTTGAAATACTTTACAATGCCGATGACAGACACAACAAAAACGCATACAACAAGTAAGCGAACAAGACGATTTGAGACGATTGAACTAAAATGCATAGCGAGATATATTTTTAGCACAAATTTCGCCCAAACAACTCAACACACAAAACAAAACGATAGCCGTTGTATGAAATGTATTTTTTAGTGTACGAAATCACTTTCCGCACTTTCCACTTTCCCACTTTCCCACTTTCCTTGCCCGGTGAGGGAAAGTATTGGGAAAGTGTCAGTGGTTTAGAACGTTGACGATGGTAAACTATGGCAAAAAATCGCTAGCCAA
>CAZFGV010000028.1:0-23798 GCA_964518705.1 uncultured Bacteroides sp. | reverse complement strand
CGTAAACACTTTTGATTTCTAATTCGGCATTTTCGTTGATGTCTATCATCGTCGGTGTTACGAAATCATACTCCGGTTCTAAACTAGGATTGTAAAAACCATAAAAGCCTAGATCATAAGCAATAACACATCCATTACTGCATGGATGTAGTGTGCAGTGGGATATATGCTGAGTTACTATTATGGGCTTGTCTGTGGTACATTCTCCGTCGACAAAGGTCCATTTCAGCAGCTTGCCTTCGACTGTCGTTGGATTATCTACTACAGGATCGTATGGTGATTGCCAGGCTAAGCCGATTGCTGTAAAATTTCCACTCTTTATGTCTCCACTAACGGCGATTTCGCGAGTCCACATGCCTTTTACTTGTGGCAAGGTATATTTGGTCGTAAGAGAGGGAACGGATTCCTTAAAATCTATAGGATAAATTTCGTGTGGTAAAACTTCTTTGAAATCTAACGTGGCAAATGACGATGCATATGGCTGACCTTTTGTGTCTACTCCGACAAAACCGCCTGCTAAAATCTTGTGTTCAACGTCATTCCAATCGTAGTTAACACTTCCGATATACGCTCCGGTTTCTGCGTTAAAGCAGCATAATGCATCAGGATATGTCTCACTGAATATCTTCAAATAAATCACATCTTCGTGTACAAAAAAATCGTATGCTTCGTAGTAATTGTACGGGATATGATACACGTTAGTTTTAACCACATCGGGCAAATTCCAATCCAAGGAAATTGTATACGGAACACCATCAACTTCTGCTTGACTAATCACCTCCGCCTGCGCCATCTGCGGACTCATAATTCCTGCCAACATCGGTAAGAACATCAATCTAAATAACTTGTTCATTTGTCTTTTTTGGGGGTTAAGTTTGTATTAATTATCGTTTGTATATACTTCTTACAAATTTATACAAAACTAAACCATACAACCCTCACCCCAACAAACTATTTGCTCGATATTAGCAACATTTAACAAATTCTAAACAATAAACAACACTTATTTGCAAAACATTGAGTGGGCGTTGGCAAACGAAAAGAACGATGAATTGTGCGACAAGGTATTCGGCAACATCAGCCTTTCCCCGCGTGACAAACGAAGGTATTACAAAAACAATGCTGTCACCAACGTGCCGTGAACCTTCGAAAATTGGGTTGAAAACAACGCCGACCGCATCAAGGCAGCCGACGCAAAAGGAACATCGCCGTACTTCATCCGCGACAACAAAAAGGCCGTTGAACGCATATTAAATGACGGAGAAGGTAAAAAGCGCGATACATTACACTATGGCCGAAAAGGAAATAATAAAAAAGATGCGAAAGATGAAACTGAATTAACCGAAGATATACTAAACAATATTGCAACGCTTACGCCACATATAGAAGAAAACGCAAAAGCAATTTGCAAAGAATTAAAGATTGAGCAAAACTCCATGACGCTTAAAGAAGCAGATGGTAAAACACCAAATTTGTGCAAAGACGATGAAAATTGCCAATCTTGTGTGCTTGTATATGAAGCACGGCGACGTGGTATTAATATCACAGCTTTACCATATATGGGTAAGGGCACAATAGCATATAAACTCGGAGAAGATATTGCATTGGCATTCCGAAATGAGAAAGGTAAAAATGTTCATGCAACAAAAATAAAAGGCAACGAAGCAAAAATCAAAGCCGACCTAAAAAAGAAATTAAGTGAGATTGGGCGATACCATATTGGCGTTAATTATAATAACGGATGGGGACACGTTGTTGTCGCAGAAAGAATTGATAATAAAACGATTATCATCTATGACCCACAAAAAAGCGAATATATGAGTGTTGCATCGCTTACAGCAGAAGTTAGTTATTTAGATTTTTTGAGAGTTGATAACTTACTTATTGACTACAAAACATTAAAAGGAGTATCACGAACTATTCCTTAATGCTCGGCAACATAACAGTATATCGTGCGCGGTTTCTAAAACCGATAATTTCTCTAATTGCTAAATTTTGAGAAATGGCATAAAAGACAGGAAGCCCGCCATGATGTCTTGCTGCATCAAGATTGTACACTCCAAAAATCGCTTCTCCGTTTTCAATGCAAGACAAAACAACTTCCTTTTTAGGATATTGTTGTTTCAACAGCTGTTGAAATTCGTTTAATTTGTCTTGTGTAAATTGAGCCATAGTGTTTTTAATTAGTTCGATGCAAATATAACAAAAATCCCGCATCAAAAGTCGGTGCCGGGGCTAAAAATCAAAGATATGAGAAACGAGAAAAAAAGCATTTCTGTGTTGTATTGAAAAATGAGACAATTGTGTTTTAATTTTGCGGAAGAATGCAATGGAATGCTCTTTATAATTAGTAATAACGCTATAAATCCCTTTTGCAACTATATATTGCGTTAATCGAAGCAATCATTTGCTTATTTCTATTTGTTTTGTGGCTTTCTAATTGCGCGAGGCTGCCCCGACAGCCTCTTTTTTATTGTCTTGCGTGATATAGTTTTAAATTTGGATTTGCTAACACAATAAAGCCTCGATATTCAAATCGGGGCTTTGTTTGTGATAGTGTTTATCTATTACGCAGTTTATATATCTGCAACAGAGGCTTAGAAATTGTGCAGTTTGTCTTTTGTGAATATGCACGCGACATCATCATGGAGTAGCCCACTGCTATACCAATTTTCGCCATTTTTGTTGCTTATCCAATTGAATCCTACTTCGGTTCCTTTCGATATTGCTTTGACTTTTGCATTAACTTTGACTCCAAATCCTGTAACATACATACTTGGATCCGGATAGTTTGCAACGTTGCGCAATTTAATAGCAAGGTATCGATCCTTTAGGCAACCGACTACGCCTTCGTTTGAATTGCACCCACGCAATTTCCAATCACCGTCCTTACTTTTTTCACTACAGAATTTCATATCCACTACAGCATTGTCGGTAAGATGTCCTAAGGCATAATAAAAGTACATTTTACCTTTAGTTGAGCCTTTGACGTGTTTGTAGATATTTTCATCTAAGCGGAAGAATTTTCGACGAATACCATTTATATCTTCTGCATACATAAAATCGTGGGCATCGCCAGATTTGATATGAACAGCAATAGCATCAACAATAACCATATTGCGCTGTTCAACTTTCTGTCCATACATATTAATGTATTCTTGAAGGGCGTCAATCATGGCTTGTCGGCGAGGATCAGCCGAATCAAGAAGATCATAGAGAGGAATTAGTCCGCTATCGGTTGCGCTATCAACGCCAAGAGAATAACCAAGAAGTGCACAATTGTTTTTCTCACCTTTAACGCAGCTATTCATCCAGCTGTTAACATCACTAACTGATGTATCACCACCATATCGATGTTCTACTGTCTCTACATTCGAATTATTGCGACACTCCCTATCTTTATCAGAAACGCTTAATTCTTTTGACGCATCTATTGTTGTAATGCCATCAGGGCAAGGTGCTTTTACCGATGTATCCATTTTTAGGAGTTTTTCTATTGAAGTCTCCCATTCGTTCTGCTCACGTCGCATAATATATTCATACATGCAGCCATAGAATGTTTTTGTTGTGAGGTGCGTACCAAATTTTTGGTATAACTCCATGATAGCTGAAATATCAGTACGATTACCCGAATTTGTAGCATTAATTTCATTCCAAACGTCAACCATGATATAATTACGGAGTGAATTTTGGATATGAGGTTTGATGTTTAGAGCATACATTTTACGAATAACCATTTTTTCTGCATATTCGTAAATATCAATTTGCTTTGAGGTCTTACTGAACGATCTATTAAGACTACAGCCAAAAGATAGCCCCTTAACACCTAGTGAGATTTTGCCGGCAAGACAGTTGTTAATTGCGGAAGTCATCTCCGAATAATTTTTTCCCGAACGTTCTATATCATAATACATTTCAGAATCATCAATTTCTACGAGCGAGTTGCTAACCAACAAGGGATAGTCAAGTATTTGAGTTTTGACTGACTCATTAGTTCCTAGAACTCCTGTGATATCGACTCCGCATCCAAGTCCTGTTTTTAGGACTAATGCATCGCTATTGTTTACTGTTCTAAGCGATATCTTTGAATTTTTACACATAGTTATGGTTTTCGAAAAAGGTTACTATTGGTAATGATAATTTCATTATATTGCAATCAAGAAATAAATATACTCTACGTTTGATTGCTCATGTCTAAGGATTTTGTTTATCTTGAATTTCGGCTAATTATTGTTATTCTCACATTGTTATTGAATTTACCCGTACTCTTTTTACTATTAGGCTTTTCCGGATTCGCCTTATCAACATTGATAGCACAAAGATAACCACTTCCCCTTCCCTTATCAAATTCTGCCACTAAACAACTTAAATTATTCACGAATGACAATTCATTATGCAATAATATTTTCTATTTGCGATTTTCCACGATCACGTTTATCAATAAGTATTAAAGTTTTTCTAACATCATCTCTATACTGCCGACCTATTGGTATTTCTTTTCCACTCACCATACAGAAAACATTATTGTAATACATATTTACATATTCGATATTAATGACGAACGATCGATGTACTTTAATAAAGGACTCTGATTTGATTTTACGCAAAACCTCACCCATCGGCATATCAATTTCTATTGACGTGCTATTATCGAAATACAATTCGCATTTATAAGCCTTTGCTTCGATGTACTCAATTGAGTGGACACTCACACTTTTCCACCCACCACTTTTTCGAAAAAATATAGGATCCTGGATTCTCTTACTTGAATTATTGGTCATAACAGGAATTGTTTTATCAATAGGGGGACGAGTGTCATGATGCTCGTCCCCCTAGTTTTATGATTAGTTAATGTGTTTAAAACTTGTGATCGGTATTTGACCAATTGGTATCTATTGATGTCGTGAACGGCTGACTTATCGCCTCGCCAAAGTGACCGATGATATTTGTTTGATAACCGGCTTGCAAGGGAACGTTTGAAATTACAACTTCCGGCTCCTTACTGTATTGCGTAGAGAATTCGGTAAGGAATCTTTGAGAATCGGCGAGCACATAGAATGGTCTACCGATAAGAGGCTGAGGTCTCGAAGGATTTGTATCTATCATATTTGTCATAGCTTGTCTAGTAATACTCTCCTCTTGCGAAGCTTTTTGAGCATTGACATCGAAATTACGATAACCTTTATATTTAATATTCAGCATACCAACCCAAAAAAACTTATTGGTTTCTTTCAAATCCACTTTTGCAACTGCTCGTTTAAGAGATAGAGTTATGGGTTCGGCTTCCTGAATTGTAATCACTTGACGAGCGTAGAAAGCTTCGTGATTCTCATCATCAGCCGTATTGTCCAAATATACGACTTTCTTAAGATCTGAAGCATCATAATTCCTACCGTCTTTAGAATCCGCCCAAATGAGGCATGTATATTTACCGGGATTCAATTTGACAGAAAAGTCTTTGGTGGTATACACTTGTTCTGGTACAATTTCGTTCTCGCCTGTTTCGTCGTAGAACGCCACTGTATAACGCACATCGTCTTCAATAGCGCGAGATTGATCATCACCTTCTTTTACGACAGTGAATAATACCTCATGAACAGAGTCGTCGGCGAGAACAAGCTCGTCTTGTTGGCTACACGATGCCAGCATAGCTCCTATGCCAAGCATCAAGAAAAATAGTTTCTTCATAATTGTTTTATTTTGGGTTGTTTTCTTAATATCTTAAAACCATAAATCGTAAGTACCATTCCATTCAGTCTCAAAACTGAAACCGCCGTACTGCGCCCCGCTAGTAAGGAATTCGCCTTTTATAGACGTTAACTCGTTTCGACGATAATCAATCTGGACACCAGGAACGCGACTTATTTCAACATCCTTTGAATCTGTTACAATTACTGTAGCTTTAACAAATGATGACGAGCCATTAACAAATATCCAGTCACTTGCCAGTTCTAATTCAGCATTGTCTGCATTGTAATGAGCAAGCGGAGCTGAGAAGCTAATACCACCAATAGCATCATTAGGTTTTCCTTGCGATGCATTGAATGATGATGGGAAGAAGCCTTGATATTTAACACTTACTGTCAATTCGTCCAAAACCGGGAAGTCTGACGGTTTAAGTTGCATCATATATAAATACTTTTCAACTTCTTCAGAATCAACAATTATACGATATTTGGCTAATGGGCGTTGCATTTGCATCATTATAGTTGTTTCGCTCTCAACTACCGAAACATTGCTTTCATTGCCATATGATGCATCTTTTGCATCAGAATTGGCTTTGTATGGTTCGGTATTGATTGTAATAGCCTTTAGATTTGCAGTGTTATAGAATACGTCGGAATGAGGTGCATCAGCATTTACATAGTCAGTCCAAAGAATAATGTCATAAACGCCTTCTGAAACTTGTAGGTCAACCTTATACGTTCCATCGTTTTGCAAGACGGGTGTAATTGACTTATGAAGCACGACTTGCTCAGTCCCCGCCTTGGAAAGTTCAGCTACACAGCGAAGCATATACCCGGCATTTTCGGCTCGATTTTGAACTTTTAGGGGATTAAAATCCGCCATTCCGGTTCCGGGGAGTGTGAACTGTAAAGATAAAGACGGTAGGTTGAATGCTTTTCGACAAAGAGGTATAACAACTCGTGTTATACAATTATCCAACACTTCAACATCTGCAATACCGGACAGCAAGTCAAGGTCATGAGTTACCTCTGTCATCACCCACTCATGCAATGACGTAAGTGTGGATACTTTATTATCTTCCAAATTAACATTTGCGATAGCAGCTATTGTATAATGTCCTGCTTCTAACGGCAATAAAGCTAATGCAACGGCATGAGAATCGGTATAATTGTACTTTGCATATAAGCCACCACCGCTGTCATATATACAAAGATTAATCTTACCGATGGCAATATCCGAACACTGAGTATTGTCAAGACATACAACTACGCCACTCTCGGCTTCGTGCGCATCGTCTCCGCTACAAGCTGTTATGCCTAATAAAACAGCTATAATAAGCAGTAAAGATATTATAGGATTTTTCGTTGTTTTCATAGCATATTTTCTTTCACTCTTGTACAATCATAACACGACGCGCCACATTAGACTCTGAATTTGAGTCGATGCCCTTTCCAATAGTGCTAATACGCTCTGCTGAAATACCTTGCTTAACAAGCCATGACTTCACTACATCGGCACGACGCAACGAAATACGATTGTTTACGTCAGCGCTGCCTTTTGTATCGCACCATCCTTCAAGCGTGATTTGCACATCGGGGTGTTCGTTTAATATTTCATAAATCGTTTGCAGTTTTGTTTGCTCGCTATCTGAAATAGCATGGCTGTTAAATTCAAAATATACCACCGGGAAAGACGGAACAACGACAATTTGTTCTACCGGAGCAATAGGTTCTACTACTGTCGGCTTCGGCTCTACATCTTCTACGACCACAATTTGCTCCGGCTCTTTAACAGCAACATCAAATTCTTCTTTTTCGGGTGTTGGATTTACGATAATGTGAGATTTTTTATTGCTGCATTTTCCCAAAGCCCACGCAACACGAACTCCACTTTCCCAAAGATAATTAGCATCATGAACGCTTTTAGCAATGCCGTCTAATCCTTTACCTGTCAGATAAGTAACACCTGAATAAAGACCGATATTGAGTTTGCTTGTTACATCGTAGCTTGCTTGCAAATTTGCGCCAGCGCCTAGATGCCAACGAGTTTTATCACTTATTAAAGATCGTTCTCCGGCAATCGTTTTTACATCAGCCTTAGTGCCCACAGCTGCTAACATAGGAGAAATTTCTATTTTCCAACGACTTTGACTTGTTGACTTGAAAAATCCGAGCAAGTTAACGTTCAATCGCACGCCATAGTGTTGAAGCGAAACAGAGCTTTTTAACTCAGAATAATCAAAACCAAGGAAGCCGGCAACAGGAGCATAGTATGTTATCGCATCAGCTCCCAACCAAGAATTAGCATCCGAACAGCAATCACGCGCCGAAAGCCCTGTCTTGCCCCATTTTAACGTTAATTCGGCAGAAAGAACGTCATTAAAGCGGTATCCACCGAAAACACCGATGTTATACCCTGCCCTTGTCTTATCTGCCCCAAAAGAGCTAAAGGAACTCACTCCAAAAGGCACACCGCCTTCGACACCGCCATACCACTCTTTTGACGAATTTATTGTTGCGTCTTTGGCGGTTAACAAAGCTTCTTGTCCTCGTAAGTCGGGCTGTGTCAGAAGCCATACAAATAGAATTGATACAATCGTTTTGGTTATATTCATCTTGATTAATAATATAAAATGCAAAAACTATTGACCAACGTCAATGTGACATCGGCTAAAAGCTATTTACGTTGCGTAAAACTACATTTCATGGAATTCTACTGAATTTTGGATATGGTTAAGTTATATTAATGTGCAGTGTTAATATACTACACTACACCTTGAATTTGGTTGCCCCAAAATTAATGATTCTATATCATATATCAAACAAAAATGCCTACAATTTAACCTACTTTAACTTTTAAGAAAACATACAAATAAAAGACGCGCAAATATGTTTCAAGTTTTCAATCTCTACTTAACATATTTACGCGCCTTATTTTAGGCGTCAAGCAGTTAACAATTAAGCACTTAGTCACTCTTTTTACCCCATCGAGATTCGTGCCGTTGACGCATCACTTCTTCTGACGGATTAGCACCTGGATTCCAAAATTTCATATCAGCAATAGCATCCGGCCTATATTGCTGCACGACAAAATTTCCTGGATAATCGTGCGCATAAAGATAATTCTTGCCATAATTAAGTTCCTTCATCAACGCTGTTGGAGCATTGCGAATATGCAACGGCACAGGCAAATCACCACTGCGTTTAACTTCTTCGAGCGCAGTATTTATTGCGCAATAAGCAGAATTACTCTTCGGTGACTGTGCCAAATAAATAGCACATTCCGAAAGAGGTATACGCCCTTCCGGCATACCGATCTTTTGCACAATTGAATATGTTGCATCAGCGATTAGCATAGCATTAGGATTAGCCAAGCCAATATCCTCAGAAGCAGAAATAATTAAACGTCGCGCAATAAATTCCGGATCCTCGCCACCGGCAATCATCCTCGCCAGCCAATAAACTGCAGCATCAGGATCACTGCCACGGATGCTTTTAATAAATGCCGAGATAATATCATAATGCATCTCGCCATTTTTATCATAGGCTTGCGGATTTTCTTGTAAACGCTCCGATACAACTTTATCATCAATAATCAACGATTGGCCTATCGGGGTTGATTGATAAAGCAAGTCTAGAATATTCAACAACTTACGTGCATCGCCACCGCTATATCTGAACAACGCAGTCGTTTCGCGAACATCCACATTGATAGTCGAAAGTAATTCGTCCGTATTAATAGCACGATTCAGCAGCGTTGTCAAATCTTCTTCGTCTAACGGTTTGAGAGTATATACTTGAGCGCGCGACAACAACGGACGAATAACTTCAAATGACGGATTCTCCGTTGTTGCACCAATCAAAGTAACTGTACCATTTTCTACTGCTCCTAAAAGGCTATCTTGCTGCGATTTGCTAAAACGGTGAATTTCATCGATAAACAATATCGGGCGACCTTTAGAGAACATACCTTGCACCTCGGCATTAGCACGATCAATAACGTCACGGACATCCTTAACGCCCGATGTCACCGCCGAGAGCGTATAGAACGAACTTTCAGTACTGTTTGCGATAATACGCGCAAGAGTCGTCTTACCAACTCCGGGAGGACCCCATAGGATAAACGACGACACATTACCTGTCGTTATCATACGGCGAATAATTCCATCATCACCAACGAGATGTTTCTGTCCGATATAATCGTCGAGAGAGCGAGGGCGCAAGCGCTCGGCTAATGGAGCTATACTCATGTGCTATTAGTTAAAAAGAGCCCCTCTTGAGGGGCTCTTTCGAGGGTGTTTATTGTTTAATTGTTATTCTGCAGGAGTGGGACTGAGAAGCGCGTTGATGGCATTGTAGTTTTCAATTGCCTTAGCGAAGTTTTCTTCGTCCTTCACGCTCTTATAGTATGCCTGCTCGAATGCATAGGCATTCTTATAAAGGTTGAGCTGATTTGAGGGATTCTGAGGATCCTTGTTTACAGGGTTTGCATCGAGAAGTTCAATCATCTTTTCGAGAGCAGCAACAGCTTCTGCATTAGGTTTCTTGGCATTACCTGCGATGTGCAAGAATGCAAGACGCTGATAGAACTGTGCGATAGGTTTGATGTTGGGGTTTTCGATCAACTTATTGATGTAAACGATACCCTTGTCAGCGAGTTCGCGAGCTTGAATAGTGTCATTAGACGCACCGGCAGCCTGGAGGTAACGGGTAGCCATACCATAGAAGTCGTCTGCAGAAGGTGCTTCTTGAAGATCGAGATATGCTGCGTATGCGTCAGCACTCTTGGCGTAGTCTTTATTTTTATTGTAAACTGTGCTAAGGTTCTTTAGCAGGTCTGCGTTTTCAGGGAATTTTGCAACAGCAGCTTCGTACTGAAGGATAGCGAGGCTATCTTGACCGGCACCGCTAAGAGCATCGGCATAAGTAACGTAGTCGTTAGCATTAAATTCTGTGGCATTGTGGCTTGCAAAGAATTTTTCTGCTGATGTGATAGCTGCAGTGTAGTTCTGCATTGCTGTTTCAGTAAGGAACTTAACGCGCTGAGTCTGGAAGTTTGTGGGATCGGTAGAAAGTACTTCTTCAGAAACTACGAGAGCTTCGGGATATTTTTCTGCCCAGTAAAGAAGCACGGCATAACGAGCCTTATCTTCAGTGAAGTGGTTGGGGTTCTTGATGTATTCACCGTAGAGTTCAGAAGCTTTTTTCCAGTGGTTAGCCTTGAAGTACTTTTCAGCGAGTTCGCGCTGAGCGAGGGCGCTATTGGGGTGCTGTTCAAGGAGTTCCTGAAGTTTCTGAATACCGAAATCCTGGTTTACATTGAAGTAAGCGTTAGCAAACTTAACGTAGCCTTCCGAGTTAGAAGGATCATTAACGATAGCGTTTTCATATTTTGCAGCGGCTTCACCATATGCACCTTTGTCCATGAGCATATCGCCTTCGAGAACATAGATATTGGGGTCTTTGCTCTTTGAATCTTTACGCGCTTTGAGAATGTATTTATCAATCTGCTTCTGATAAGCAACAGCGTCGGCATTGTAATATGCACGAGCAATTGAAATTGTTACTTCAGTATCTTTCTTAGCGAATTTCTGAGCTTTATCAAAATAATCTTCAGCAACTTTTACATTACCATTAAGAAGTTCGAGAGCGCCAAGACCTACATAGTTATAAGCATTGTTCTGATCAGCTGCAAGACCTTTATCGAAATAAGATTTTGCCACTTCTTTGTTGCCCTTAGCTAAAGCAACTTGACCGAGATAGTAGTTAGCGAGAGATTGGTCTGTAGAAGCGTCATTGATTGTACGCTCTAGAATTGTTTTTGCGTTAGAATACTGGCCGGCTTTGTAATATTCTATACCGTCCTTGTAGCCTTGTGTTTGTGCCGACATAAACAAACTTCCGGCCATTAGCAAGGTTAAGAAAAATTTAATTTTCATAATTGATTATATTATTTCTATTTTACTTTTTCCATTAATATTGTCAATCAGGCAATTCAACCTGAATTGTGCGCACTGTTGCAGGTAATATGCCGGTCTTCATTATAATTTTCTGACCTATCGGACCTGTAACGAATGAATAGAATCCTCCGGCAACATTACTTGTTGATGCTGTCGTTATCATATATATCTGACGGAACAAAGGATATGAGCCATCAAAGATATATTGTTGATACGGCTTGTAAGCTTTAGCTTCGCCGGGACGATAAACCTTCAATACTTTAACGCGCTGTGTTAACGTAGCACCTTGCACGGGATTGTCACTCAACACACTTTGTGCGAGTTCTTCTTTTGTCAAGTCTGCACTTTCCATGTCAGAAGTAATCCAGCTAACGCCAAGCACGCCAATAGCATCGGCATCGCGTTCTACTGCTTCAAACAATGCTTGAATCGAACCGGCGGCAAATACGGTTGGGCCGAGGGGACGACCTTGCAACAATGAATCGCTCAAATATGTTGCCATGCTTGAGCCGGATTGGTCTATTACAACCTTTATTTTGCCACGATCAGAGGGTTGCAATTGATTCCATTCTGTTGTTTCGCCTCCGACAATATCGCTAAGTTCGTCGACTGTTAGTTTCTCGACATTATTTTTCGGATTTACAATAAACGCAACTGCATCAACAGCGATTTTAGCCGAACGTACATTAACGTTAGCACCGCGCTGATTTTTGTAGCGCGCTTTCAGAGCGCTCTTTTCTTCAGGTGTAATATCGCGAGCTGCTACGATACTGCGTGTATTCAGGCTAAAAAGCGAGTCAAATGCCTCGGCTTGTGTTGCATAGCGAACAAGAATATGCGCATCGGGATACTGATACTCAAAAACGTCAACTTCTTGCTTGAAAATATTTTCGAAGCTATTATCGCACACCATAGTGGTAGTGCCGGAGGTTGACGAATGTGTAGGCTTCTCATACTTCAAACAAGAAGTAAAAGAAAGCAATCCTAAAGCACACGCTGCACTTAATGCTATTTTGCCAATATTAAATCTTGCCATAATCATGTGTTAGTCAATTCCTGCTATTTGTCGATAAGCTCGCCAAATGCCGTAAATCACCAAAACAATACCGACAACGATACGCGCCATATCCCAATCAGCATCCCATCCAAAGAAGTTGATTAGCAACAATGCGCCCATACCTACATATATGATCACCATAATGGCACCAAAAATGCCACGCATTATCTTGGTCGATTTGTCGTTGCCGACGCTATTGCGGTCGGGATATTGATTGTCCTCCATAATATTAAGCCTTTTAAGTTGTTATTCTGTTGTTTATCAATAGTTTTAGATCATAAATTTAATTTTACGCTCCAACTATGATTGCCAACACTTTTTCAGGCAATAATGTTCGCTTTTATATTTAGCCGAGCTACTCGTGCTAATCTTGGCGTAAAATTACAAATTTTTACGCAATCGGCATCATTAGCCTTAGAAAATATTAAATAAAGTGTGTTAAAAGCTGCTACACTCATTTTAATATAGGCTTATCTCCGTCAAGTCGCAAACCTCGCAACCAATCGGCTGCCGCCATAGCTCGTTTACCTGCGGGTTGTACTTGTACAAGCTCTATAACACCATCTACTGTGCCACATAAAGCATGACCGGATGACAGCATCAACTGCCCTACCGATAACTTCTGCGATGTTTCCACATGACGTGTTTCCAACACTTTCAATGAGCCGACTTCTGTTTCGCCGACATATAAAGTTGTCCATGCAGCCGGATAAGGAGCTAGTCCGCGCACATGATTATGAATAGCCGCAGATGTCTGTTGCCAATCTATTCGACAATCTTCTTTAAAGATCTTCGGCGCAGGTGTTGGCTCTACGCCCTGAAGCAATTCATCTTGAGGAATCGGTTTTAAATCGCCGGCAGCCAAATGCTGAACGGTATCAAGTGTCAGTTCTGCACCCAACGCCATCAATCGGTCGTGTACCGAACCGGCATTCTCATCCGGGGCTATATCTATTGTTTCTTGTCGCAACACGTCGCCGGTATCTATTTCATGCTTAAGCATAAATGTTGTAACACCGGTTTTTTCATCGCCATTCATCACAGCACGATTAATCGGTGCTGCACCGCGATACAACGGCAATAATGACGCATGAAGATTAAATGTTCCCATCGGTGGCATTGCCCATACAACTTCCGGCAACATTCTAAACGCTATAACAATAAACAAATCTGCATTTATAGCTCGCAATTGCGAAACAAATTCTTCATCTTTCAAACGCTCCGGCTGCAATACGGGAATATTTGCAGAAAGGGCATATTGTTTTACCGCACTCTGTTGCAAGTGTTTGCCACGTCCGGCGGGCTTATCGGGCATTGTTACTACTGCCGCTATATTAAATCCGCCTCGCACTAAAGCATCCAAACTGGCTACCGCAAATTCAGGTGTTCCGAAAAATACTATCTTAAGATCTGATGCTTTCATTTTGTAATATTTTCTTCAAGAGCGTGCCACAAGGTATCGTCAGGAACCGGGGCTGTCACATCAATTTCTTTGCCACTGACGGGATGAATAAATTGAATACGACGAGCATGGAGTGATATACTTCCATCATGATTACTTCGTTTATCGCCATATTTCAAATCACCGCGTATAGTGCAACCGATAGCCGATAGCTGAACACGTATCTGATGTTTTCGTCCTGTCATCAAATTGACTTCCAATAGATTATATCTATCTCCTTTAGCGATTAATCGATACGCTAGCCGGGCTTCTTTAGCACCATTTACCGGGGTTGTTGTAGCATAGGATTTATTATTTCGCTCAACGCTTTTAATCCAATGCGTCAATGTCGCTTCCGGTTCTGCCGGCATATTACGTGTTATAGCCCAATAAGTTTTATGAACATCACCGGCAGCAAACATAGCATTCAAGCGCGACAACGCTTTCGATGTCTTTGCGAACACTACGACACCGCTCACCGGACGATCCAAACGATGAACAACACCCATAAACACATTGCCCGGTTTATGGTCGCGCTCCTTGATGTAAGCTTTTAATGTTTCACTCAAGGGTGTATCGCCTGTCTTGTCGCCCTGAACGATCTCGCCGGCGGTCTTGGACACGATTATTATGTGATTATCTTCGTATAGTACTTGCATCATTGCAAAATTTGTTACAAAGATAACGAATTTTTCTCATATCAAGACACAACGACCTTTAATGTCTGCTCAAAAGAGCCTATATTTGCCGTAATAATTCGCTCATTGTTATTAAATGTTAATAGAGTGCAAGGTCTGTGGATTTCTTTTATGCTTTGTTTATTAATAATAATTATCTTTGCAAATTATTTGCAATAAACAAAGAGATACGATGAAAATAAAGCTCAAAAAGGGCTTAAAGCTCAATCTATCGGGAGCCATTAGCGACAATCCAAAACTCGAAGAAATTATATCTTCGGCAGTAGCAATATGCCCCGACGATTACCCGGGTTTTACGCCTAAAGTTTGCATTCATGAAGGCGATAGCGTAAGTGTTGGCACTGCTCTACTCTACGACAAATCGCACCCCGACATCAAGTTGGTATCACCTGTTGCCGGAACTGTTCGTGCCATTATTCGTGGCGAACGTCGTAAAATTTTACGCGTTGAGATCGCCGTTGCACCAAAAGAAGCAACTAACTGCGAAAAGCCAAAAGCTACAAATGGCGCTGAAGCTCGCAGAATTCTTGCCGAAGCCGGTTTCTTGGCTTTAATTCGCCAACGTCCGTTCGACATCATTGCCTCTACCGAAGGCGAAGTCCGCGACATTTTCGTAACCACTTTCGACTGCGCTCCTCTTGCCAGTCCTCAAACAATGGTGCCACCTTTCTTCAACAATGAAGATTATGAAGCCGGTGTCGCTTTGTTAAAACTTATTACCAAAGGCAAAGTTTACATCTCTCACGACCAATCATGGACGTTCGGTGATGTCAAAGGCGCCGAGATGGTAGAGTTTATCGGCGCATACCCCGCAAGTAACCCCGGCGTACAAGCAGCTAATATCGCTCCGGTAAACAAAGGCGAAACTATTTGGACTCTTGACTATGCAACCCTCGGACGCATAGGCAAATATGTTCGCACAGGTATTGCCGATTGGCTCACTCTCATTGCAATTACAGGTCCTGAGGTGTCAAAGCCCACGCTTGTAAAAGCAACAATCGGTAGCTCAATCAAGTCAATCTTGGCAAATCGTCTTAACGAAGCTGATCATCACCGCCGCATTATCAGTGGCAACGTATTAACCGGCATCGGCGTCACCGAAGACGACTACCTACACTACCCTTATCGTCAAATAACAGTCATTGCTGAAGGAGACGATAAAGACGAATTTATGGGATGGGCATCACTCTCGGCTTCAAAGATGAGCGAAAGCCGCAGCTTCCCGGGATTTTATTCTGACAAAACATTCGTTCCCGACGCTCGAATTAACGGCGGTCGCCGTGCTATAATCATGAGCGGTGAATACGACAAGTATATTCCAATGGACATCCTTCCGGAATACCTCATCAAAGCTATTCTCGCTCAAGATATTGAAAACATGGAAAAATTAGGCATCTACGAAGTAGCTCCTGAAGATTTCGCCGCTGCAGAATATGCCGACACATCAAAACTTCCTCTACAAGCTATTGTTAGAGAAGGTCTTGATTTCCTAAAGAAAGAAACCGAATAAGATATCAACAAATTTATCACAGTGTCACGTTTAAGAAATTATCTTGACAAGATCAAGCCTCAATTTGAACCCGGAGGTAAACTTCATGCCTTCCAATCGGTTTACGATGGCTTTGAAACATTCTTGTACACGCCACGAACTACGTCGAAATTAAAAGGAGGCGTACACATCCACGATAGCATTGACGCAAAGCGAACAATGATTATCGTTGTTCTGGCTTTGTTACCTTGTTTTTTGTTCGGCATTTATAATACCGGCTATCAACACTGGCTTGCCTTAGGCGCTACTGAAATGCCATTCTGGGATTTGGTTTGCTATGGCTTGCTTACTATTTTGCCTCGTCTTGTGGTGGCTTACGTTGTTGGCTTGGGTATTGAATTTGCTTTTGCTCAATGGCGTCATGAAGAAATTCAAGAAGGATTCCTCGTTACAGGCATTATCGTAACTATGGTATGTCCTGCCGAAATTCCCTTATGGATGCTTGGCGTTGCTGTTGCTTTTGCCGTCGTTTTTGCTAAAGAAGTTTTTGGCGGAACAGGTTACAACATCGTCAACGTCGCCCTCATTGCTCGCGCCTTCCTTTTCTTTGCATATCCTGCTCAAATGTCTGGCGATAAAGTATACGTCGCTTCCGGTTCGCCTTTCGGTTTCGGCTCTGCCCTGCCCGATAGCTTCACCGGTGCTACTCCTTTAGGACAAATTGCTACTCAAGCCGGCCCTAATATCGAATTTACAGGCATAAACGGTCAACTAATTGACACTTGGAATGCATTCATCGGTCTCATCCCCGGCTCGTTCGGCGAAACTTCTACTCTTTGCATCTTAATCGGTGCTGCCATCTTGCTTTTAACAGGCATCGCTTCTTGGCGCATCATTGCATCTGTATTCGTTGGAGGATTCGTTATGGGCCTAATTGCCAACACATTTGCTTCGCCTCTCTACCCGGCGTCATACGTCCCCGCTTTTGACCATTTGCTCCTCGGCGGTTTTGCTTTTGCTGCTGTTTTCATGGCTACCGACCCCGTAACTGCAGCTCACACTAACCTCGGAAAGTATATCTACGGATTCCTAATCGGTGCTATCGCTATCATAATTCGTATCTACAACACCGGATACCCTGAAGGTGCTATGTTGGCGGTACTTCTTATGAACTGCTTCGCTCCGCTTATCGACTACTGCGTAGTACAATCTAATATTCGTCGTCGTCTCAACCGCGCTAAAAATTCATGAGTATGAACAAACAAAGCAACACATACACATTAATTTATATAATAGTACTTGTACTACTTGTCGGCGCAGCTCTTGCTTTGACGTCAATATCACTCCGCGACCGCCAACAAGCTAACGCTGACGCTGATAAAATGCGCCAAATCCTCGCGTGCGTTAACATTACTGCCCAGGGAGACAGCATTAAAGACTTATATCAGCAATACGTTACTGCCACCTTCACCATCGATGCAAACGGCGAAAATGTTGATGCTGACGCTTTTACTGTAAACGTTGCTCAACAAAGCAAGTCTGAAGCCGAAACTCGCCAACTTCCCGTTTACCAATGCACTCTCGCTGACGGATCAACAAAATACGTTCTTCCGATGTATGGTGCAGGTCTTTGGGGCCCGATTTGGGGATATGTATCTATTGATTCCGATGGTAGCACTATCTACGGTGCTTACTTCGCTCATCAAGGTGAAACGCCCGGTCTTGGTGCTGAAATCGAAAAACCTGATTTCTCTAACCAATTCAAAGGTAAACGCCTATTAATCAACAACACATTCACCCCCGTTGCCGTTATCAAATCAGGCATGAACGCCCCAGAAGGTCGTGACTATGTCGACGGCATTTCAGGTGGCACTATCACTAGCAAAGGCGTTGATGCGATGATTGACAATTGTCTCGCGCCTTACGCTTCTTTCCTTAAAGGATTGGCAAATTCTAACATTAGCAATCATTAAGCAATGGCTACAAAAAGTGTATTTTTTAATCCACTATCAAAGGATAATCCTGTATTAGTACAGATTCTGGGCATCTGTTCTGTCCTTGCTGTTACTGCCAAACTTGAGCCTGCGATAGTTATGGGGCTGTCGGTGATTGCCGTTTTAGCCTTCAGTAATGTAATTATTTCGTTGATTCGAAATACCATTCCTACAAATATCCGAATTATCGTTCAACTCGTTGTCGTTGCCGGCCTCGTTGTTACTGTTTCTCAACTCCTTGAAGCATATGCTTACGATGTCAGCAAGCAACTTTCGGTATTCATCGGTCTTATTATCACCAACTGTATCCTCATGGGCCGTCTTGAAGCGTTTGCTATGGCTAATGGTCCGTGGCCATCATTCCTCGATGGCGTTGGTAACGGTTTGGGATATACTATTATCCTCGTTATTGTGGGTTTCTTCCGCGAACTTTTAGGCTCTGGCACGCTCCTTGGCTTCCAAGTTGTGCCGCAGTGCTTCTACGATGCCGGATATGTAAACAATGGCTTGATGATTCTGCCGCCTATGGCTCTTATTACCGTCGCTTGCATTATTTGGGTACACCGCAGCCTAAATAAAGACTTGAAAGACAACTAATTTGAAGGTCATATCATAAATATAATGACAATGGATAATTTAAATTTATTTATACGTTCGATATTTATCGACAATATGATCTTCGCATACTTCCTAGGTATGTGCTCGTTTATTGCCGTTAGCAAAAATGTAAAGACCGCCTTCGGTCTTGGCATTGCCGTTACATTTATGCTCGCAATAACCCTTCCGATCAACTATTTGCTCGATACATACGTTTTACGCGCCGGCGCTTTAAGCTGGCTCGGCGAAGAATTCGCCGACGTTGACCTCAGCTTCCTCTCGTTGATTGTGTTTATTGCCGTTATCGCATCTTTAACACAACTCGTCGAGATGATCGTTGAAAAATATTCACCTTCGCTTTACGCTTCTCTGGGTATTTTCTTACCCCTTATCGCCGTAAACTGCGCCATCCTCGGTGGCTCGTTGTTTATGCAACAACGTGATTTCACAAGCGTTACTACTGCATTATGTGCCGGTACCGGATGGGGCATCGGGTGGCTTTTAGCTATCACAGCCGCTGCGGCTATTCGCGAAAGAGTGAATCAATACTCTAACATTCCAACTCCTTTGCGTGGCGTTGGCATCACTTTTATTATCACTGCCCTCATGGGTATTGCATTCATGAGCTTCTTAGGCATTAAATTGTAAGTAATGGAAATGATAGGAACTGCATGTATGCTCACCCCGGGAGGGTGGCTTACATTAATCGCCGGCATTGGTTTCTTCCTCGTTGTGACTCTTTTGTTGGTGATTATTCTTCTCATCGCCAAAAGATATTTGGTACAAAGCGGTCCTGTTGATATAACTATCAACAAAGACAAAACCGTAACTACATCTGCCGGAAAATCTCTTCTCTCGACCATGGCAGATAATGACATTTTCTTGCCTTCGGCGTGCGGTGGCAAAGGTAGCTGCGGTCAGTGCCGCTTACAAGTTGAAAGCGGTGGCGGTGAAGCCCTCCCTACGGAAGCCGTTCACTTCTCGCGTCGCGAACTACAAAACAACTGGCGCCTCGCTTGCCAATGTAAAGTTAAAAGCAACATGGAAATTACCGTCCCCGCTTCGGCGCTTAACGTCAAAGAATGGGAATGCGAAGTTATTTCTAACAAAAACGTTGCTACTTTCATTAAAGAATTTATCGTTGCCCTCCCTCCCGGCGAGCACATGGACTTTATTCCCGGCAGCTATGCTCAAATAAAGATTCCAGCATACGACATGGACTACGCCAAAGATATCGACCGCAATATGATTGGCGAAGAATATTTGCCCGCGTGGGAAAAATTCGGTCTATTCAACCTAAAGTGCCAAAACACCGAACCCACTGTTCGTGCATACTCTATGGCCAACTACCCTGCTGAAGGCGACCGTATTATGCTTACCGTGCGTATCGCAACCCCGCCGATGAAGCCGAAGCCGGAAGTTGGATTCCAGGACGTTATGCCCGGTATTGCTTCTAGCTATATCTTCTCACTCAAACCCGGCGATAAAGTGCTTATGAGCGGCCCTTACGGCGACTTCCACCCCATTTTCGACAGCCAAAACGAAATGATGTGGATTGGTGGCGGTGCCGGCATGGCTCCTTTGCGTGCGCAAATAATGCACATGACAAAGACTCTAAAAACAACAAACCGAAAGATGAGCTACTTCTACGGCGCTCGTGCGTTGAACGAAGTTTTCTATCTCGAAGATTTCTTGCAGCTCGAGAAAGAATTCCCCAACTTCAAATTCAATCTAGCCCTCGACCGTCCCGATCCAGCTGCTGACGCCGCAGGTGTTAAATACACACCCGGTTTCGTTCACCAAGTAATTTACGATACATATCTAAAGGACCACGAAAGCCCCGAAGATATCGAATATTACATGTGCGGCCCCGGTCCGATGAGCGCTGCCGTAAACAAAATGCTCGACAGCCTCGGCGTAGATCCCGAAAGCATACACTATGATAATTTCGGAGGTTAATCAACACTTCTGAAAGCATTACTATCCATTTTTGGCAAAAATTTATCAGCGACTATTTGTTTTTCGCAACAAAAACCGTAACTTTGTAGCAAATCAGCACTGTTACACGTCGCTGATAAATTTTGAGTAGAATAGAATTTTTAAACTTTTACTATAAAATCGAACAAACGCATGAAACGAGTTTACACGTTCGGTGACGGCAAAGCCGAAGGTAATGCAGAAATGCGCAACCTTCTTGGTGGCAAAGGCGCCAATCTCGCCGAAATGAACCTCCTCGGTATGCCGGTTCCTCCCGGTTTCACCATCACTACTGAAGTGTGCAACGAATATACCAAAAACGGTCGTGACGAAGTTGTTAATCTCATCAAAGAAGATGTAGAAAAAGCCATCGCTCACGTAGAAGCTCTTACCGGCAAAAAATTCAACGATCCCACGAACCCCCTCTTGGTTTCTGTTCGTTCTGGTGCTCGCGCTTCTATGCCCGGTATGATGGACACCGTCCTCAACCTCGGTATGAACGACGCTACTGTTGAATCTCTCGCACAAAAGAGCGGCAACCCCCGCTTCGCTTGGGACTCTTATCGCCGTTTCGTTCAGATGTACGGTGACGTTGTGCTCGGTATGAAACCCAAAAAGAAAACCGACATCGACCCCTTCGAAGAAATCATGGACAAGGTTAAAGAGGAAAAAGGCGTTAAGCTCGATACCGAACTTGATGTTGAAGACCTCAAAAACCTCGTTAAGCTCTTCAAAGCTGCCGTTAAAGACTACACAGGCAAAGACTTCCCCGACAACGCTTGGGAACAGCTTTGGGGTGGCATCTGCGCCGTTTTTGACAGCTGGATGAACGAACGCGCTATCCTATACCGTCGCATGAACCAAATCCCCGAAGAATGGGGTACTGCGGTTAACGTTCAGGCTATGGTTTACGGTAACATGGGTAACAACTCTGCTACAGGTGTTGCTTTCAGCCGCGACGCTGCTACAGGTGAAAACATCTTCAACGGTGAATACCTCATCAACGCTCAGGGCGAAGACGTCGTTGCCGGCATCCGCACTCCTCAGCAAATCACTATCGAAGGTTCTCGCCGTTGGGCTGCCCTTCAAGGTATCTCTGAAGAAGAACGCGCTTCTAAATATCCTTCTCTCGAAGAGTCTATGCCTACTTGCGCACAAGAACTCTTCGCTATCGCTGCTCGTCTTGAAGACTACTACAAAGACATGCAGGATATGGAATTCACCATCCAAGACGGCAAGCTCTGGATGCTCCAAACTCGTAACGGTAAGCGCACAGGTGCTGCGATGGTTAAAATCGCTATGGACCTCCTCCGCGCTAACATCATCGACGAAAAAACCGTTCTCAAGCGCATGGAACCCCAGAAGCTTGACGAACTCCTCCACCCCGTATTCGACAAAGCTGCTCTTAAGAAAGCTGTCGTTGTAGCTAAGGGTCTTCCCGCATCTCCCGGCGCTGCTTGCGGTCAAGTAGTTTTCTCTGCTGAAGAAGCTGAAGCATGGGCTGAAAAACGTCACAAAGTTGTTCTCGTTCGTATCGAAACCTCACCCGAAGACCTCCGCGGTATGGCTGTTGCTCAGGGCATCCTCACAATGCGTGGCGGTATGACTTCTCACGCTGCCGTTGTTGCTCGTGGTATGGGTAAATGCTGCGTTTCAGGTGCTGGCGAAATCAAAGTTGACTACGTTGCTAAAACCGTTGAAATGGGCGGCAAAACTTACAACGAAGGCGACTGGATTTCTCTCAACGGCTCAACAGGCGAAGTTTACGACGGTGAAGTTATGACAGCAGAACCCGCTCTCGACGGTGACTTCGGTGCCATCATGGACCTCGCTGCTAAATACACAAAAACACTCGTTCGCACCAACGCCGACAGCCCTCGCGACGCTAAACAAGCTCGCAAATTCGGCGCTCAAGGTATCGGTCTCTGCCGTACAGAACACATGTTCTTCGAAGGCGACCGTATCAAAGCAGTTCGCGAAATGATCCTCGCTTCTGACGTTGAAGGTCGTCGCGTAGCTCTCGCCAAGCTCCTCCCCATGCAACGTGGTGACTTCGAAGGCATCTTCGAAGCTATGGACGGTTTCGGTGTAACAATCCGTCTCCTCGACCCCCCATTGCACGAATTCGTTCCTCATCAGACAGCTACTCAGAAAGAACTCGCCGAAGAAATGGGCCTTACCCTCGAGCAAGTTAAAGCAAAAGTTGACTCTCTCGAAGAATTCAACCCCATGCTCGGTCACCGCGGTTGCCGTCTCGGTATCACATACCCCGAAATCACCGAAATGCAGGCTCGCGCCATCATCGAAGCTGCTATCGCTTGCCAAGATCGTGGAATCGAAGTACACCCCGAAATCATGGTGCCCCTCGTAGGTTCGCTCAAAGAACTTCAGAACCAAGCAGAAGTTATCCGCACAACAGCTGCTAAGGTATTCGAAGAAACAGGCAAAACTGTTGAATTCAAGGTGGGTACAATGATCGAAGTTCCCCGTGCAGCACTCACAGCTAACGAAATCGCAGAAGTTGCTGAATTCTTCTCATTCGGTACAAACGACCTTACCCAGATGACATTCGGCTTCTCTCGCGACGACGCGCCCAAATTCCTCAAATTCTACAAAGACCACGGCGTTATCAAAACCGATCCCTTCGAAGTCCTTGACCAAGAAGGCGTTGGCCAACTCGTTCGCATGGGCGTAGAAAAGGGCCGCGCTACAAACCCCAACCTCAAAGTTGGTATCTGCGGCGAACACGGCGGCGAACCCTCTTCTGTAATCTTCTGCGCTAAACTCGGCATGAACTACGTAAGCTGCTCACCATTCCGCGTTCCCATCGCACGCGTAGCAGCGGCGCAGGCAGCCATCGAGGATTAAGAGATAATCCCTTATAATAAGCCACTTAGG
>CAZFGV010000027.1:0-24033 GCA_964518705.1 uncultured Bacteroides sp. | reverse complement strand
TTTTCTCTTCTCGAATAACTTTTTTTCAAGCAACCCGAGCCAATCCGGGAGAAACATCAACGATATTGCTTTGTTGATTCAATATCGGGATATATACCATTAACGAGAAAAATTAAAAAATAGTATATAACTGTGATTTTATATCGGCATGTATTAAGTAAAAATGAAAAAGCACCGCCCAAGGGCAGTGCTTTCTTATGTAATAGAAGAATTATTATTTAGCTTCTTCAGTTGCAGGGTCGAGAACAGCTACACGGAAGTTGCCCTGAGAAAGGACATCAGTCATGAATTTCTTCACATCATCAACAGTAATAGAATTGATCACGTCTTTCTTACCGAGGAAAATGTTTACGCCGTTAATCTTAGTCGCTGCCATAGAACCAGCCCAATCGCCATTTTCTTTGAGCTGTTCTTCGTTATTCTTAAGGAGGTATTCAAGAGCGGGCTTGATTTCTTCAAGAGTAACATCTGTAGTCATAGCGTTCATGATGTCGCGAATAACAGCGATAGTTTCGTCCTTAAGTTCGGGCTTCATGGGGAATGATGTAACGATAACAGCATTCAATTCGTCAGTACGTCCCAAATCAGCACTAGCTCCGATAGAGTAAACAGCACCCATTTCTTCGCGTACCTTATTAAGGAGACGTTTAGAGAGCACTTGACCGGCTACACTTGCAACGAGTTTAGTCTTTTGGTCGAAGGGAAGTTTTGCAAGGGCTGCCATGAAGACATAAGTCTGAGGAGTCTGCATCGGAGTTGTGAAAGTTGTATTATGTTCACCGGCACCGATTTCAACGTCAGGATTATTGACAAATGTTGTGGTTGCTGTCTTAACATCGGCAGGAAGAGTAGCGATGTATTGTTCGAGCATTGGGATGAAAGTATCAGTATCGATGTTACCAACGAAGTAGAAAGTATAGTCAGCAGCATTAGCCATCATACCGCGCACCATATCAACGATAACCTGACGATCGGCAGCTTTGATATCTTCTGTAGACACCATCTGCGAAAGGGGTGATGTATAGAGAGTCTTGTACAGATTGCGAGAGAATACGAATTCGGGAGTATTTTCTTGGTTACCGAGGATAGAAAGGATAGCGTCACGAGTAGCAACATATTCATCTTCGCGGATACCATATCCGGTGAAGT
This sequence comes from uncultured Bacteroides sp., assembly GCA_964518705.1. GTDB lineage: Bacteria > Bacteroidota > Bacteroidia > Bacteroidales > Muribaculaceae > CAG-873. Next base: position 22,884 of record CAZFGV010000027.1, on the reverse strand, counting down.
AAGAATAGATAAGCTCCATCAAAGTGGGGATGTCTTTAATTGTAGACGTACCACCAAGTTCACGAGTATAGTCATTGAACGAGAATCTTACACGTGCTTGTTTGCCTTGGAGATATTTCTTAATATCCGAGTTAGAATAGTCATAAAGGCTCATTTCATTGATAACATTATCGGCAAACAAAACCGATGAAGCCAAAGCGGGATCTAGCGATGCTTTTGCATTTCCAACAGCGAGAGCGTTAAATACGATTTCATTAGCCTTGAAGTCGGTAGTTTTAACAACAACTTTCACGCCATTAGACAGAGTATATTCTTTAGCACCCCATTCATCGAGGTCGTTTACAGATTCCACCTTACCGGGCTGGGGAAGAGCGGGAATAAGAGGATCGGGACGCATTTCGTCTTTGTAAGCTTCGAGTTCGGCAGCATCTACTGCATCAGTAACAGCTGCGAACTGTTCTTCAGTAGGCGCTTGGATATTCTCGGGAAGCATAGCAAGAAGAACGCGATTATCTTCGGTGATAGACTGAGCAAGCATTTGGCTGAGCTGTTCGGGAGTAATAATAGCAGCGAATTGCTCGTAGAGTGCTTTTTCGACAGCAATACCGGGAGCGGGATAGCACTCAGTGTAGTCTTTTACATATTCCAAAGCATAAGATTCGTTCTTGCGATCATTGCGGTTGTCGTATTGTTTTTCGATACGAGAAAGGAAATCGGCGCGAGAGCGTTCGTATTCACCAATAGTGAAACCTGTTTTAACGGCACGCATAAGTTCAGTATAAGCCTGCTCGAAAGCGCCGATCACATCGTTACCCTTGGGTACAACCGAAAGATTGATAGCGCCCATAGTCTTACAAACAAAGAAATCACCGATAGATACGTTTGCCTGAGCAAATTTTGTTTCGGGTTTTGCTGCGAGCTCTTGGAAACGAGCGTTGAGCATCTTTGAAATCATTGTTGAGCAATAGTCAACAAGGAAGAACATTTGAGACTGACGAGCTTCGCGAGGGAGCATGAAGTTTGTTGTCTTGAAGAACAACTCAACATCGGGGAGCTCCATTTCCTTATCAGAACCGATAGCATAGATAGTTCCGGGTGTGTCTTCCAATTCAAAGAATACACGTTCGGCAGGATTTTCGGGCATAGCGATGGGCGCGAAAATTTCCTTAATCTTAGCTTCGATATAAGCGGGGTCAACATCACCTACAACGATGATAGCCTGATTGTCGGGACGATACCACTTATGATAGTAGTCGATAAGTGCCTGATAGGGGAAATTATCAACAACTTCCATAGTACCGATAGGCATACGATAGCCATAACGGCTGCCGTCAGGATAAATAGTAGGGAGGAGGTCGGTGATGATACGCATAGCGCCAACATTGCGAGAGCGCCATTCTTGATGGATAACGGCACGTTCAGCATCGATTTCCTCGGGAGCGAGAGTAAGGTCGCAAGCCCAGTCGTGGAGGATAAGGAGACAAGAGTCCTGAACAGATGTGCGAGTTACAGGAACGTTAGAGATGTTGTAAACCGTTTCTTCAATAGAAGTGTAAGCATTGAGGTTTGCACCGAATTTTACACCGATAGACTCGAGCCAGTTGATAATACCCTTATCAGGGAAGTTAGTAGTGCCGTTGAAGCACATATGCTCGAGGAAGTGAGCAAGACCACGCTGGTTATCTTCTTCGAGGATTGAGCCTACATTCTGTGCGATGTAGAAATCTGCCTGACCTTTAGGGTTAGCATTATGACGAATGTAATAAGTAAGTCCATTTTCGAGCTTACCCTTAATGAGAGCCGAGTCGGCAGGAAGGGGCGGCATCTGCTGTGCCACTACACTTGCGGCAAAGCCCAAAAGCATAGTTAGGGCGAGAAGGCCGCGCATGATAAATTTCTTCATATGGTATGAATGTTTATATAGTTTTTGTGCTATTAGACGCGCGAATTTCTTTAAACTTACGCGTCTCGAGTTAAATTATGTAAATAATTATCCGATTCTAATATGCCTTTTCGTTATTGTGACATATATTATTTTCACAAAGTTAATGCAAAGCATAATATAACAGTACATTTTCAATACAAAATTATAGATATTTAAGAATTATGTTATCATTTTCGAACCATAATGATAATTTTGATGCCATCACATAAAAAGACAGACACAAGAAAGTAAAGTGATACATACTCATCAAACTTGTTCAAAATTTAGTAAATTTGCAATCAAAAGAAATAACGATGAAATTTCCCCGCACTATAATCGCCATCATAGGCCTCACTATCGGCTTAGTGTCGGTAGCCGACAACATACCGCAATATAGCTACAGCCAATGCGCCGGGTCTCTAACGCCCTATAAAGCGCCCGAACACCCCATCGCATATCCCGACACCCTCGTGCCCGTATTCATTAATCACGTTGGTCGACATGGGTCAAGATATGCTGCATCGGCATCGAACTGCGTAAAATTGCGCACCCTACTCTCTCGCGCCGACTCGTTAGGAACTATCACGCCACTTGGTCGCAAACTTGCAACACTTAACGAGCGTATTATCGCAGCAAGCAATGGCCGTTGGGGTGCTTTGGACTCTCTTGGCGTTGATGAACAAATCGGTTTGGCAACGCGTATGTACTACAACTTCCCCGAGGTGTTCAAAAACGGCTGCCGCGTTAATTCAATCTCATCATATTCGCCTCGGGTAATGAAGAGTATGCACAGTTTCACCCACCAACTCGACCGTCTCAACAACCACCTCGAATTTACAAGCAGCACCGGACGAGTCAACTCTCCACTCATGCGTCCCTTTGATGTCGATGAAGACTATCTCACCTTCCGTCGCGACAAAACATGGGAAGAGGCATACGAATCATACTTCAGCCAAACATGTCCAACCGAAGCTATTCGTCGTGTAGTAGGGCGTAACTATGATTTTAACGACAAAGCAGCAGAATTAGATGCAGCAATAACAGAATATTATGTTATTGCCGGATTGCAAGCCATGGGATGGGATTCTGAAATGTCAACCTACTTCAGCCGTGAAGAAGCACAAGCACTATGGAGCTGTTTCAACCTCCGCCAATATCTGCAACGCACAGCCACCACAGTCAGCACCGTACCTGCCGACATCGCGTCACAGCTCGTCCTAAACCTCATCGAAACCACCGATGAATACATCGCATCGCCAGAGAAATCACCGACAGTACAGCTCCGCTTCGGACATGCCGAAACGCTAATGCCGCTACTATCACTCTTGCGCATTCCCGGTTGCTACTATCTCACCAACTATTTCGATACCGTAGCCGGCGAATGGTGCGACTTTGACGTCGTTCCTATGGCCGCAAATATTCAGTTTATACTCTTCCGAGCCACTGGGTCGGGACGTTATTACATCCGCGTTGACCATAACGAACATCCCGTTGCTCTGCGACCCGGAGACAATAGCATTTATTACCCATGGGGCGAATTGAGACGCTTTATGATGAACTGTGTACCGCTTTACGCTCAATAAACAATACATAATTCAATTACGTTAATCTGAAAAATCACATATAATATATGAAACTCAACACCACCCTACTCTCCATTGCCGGAGCAATGATGATCGGAGCCGCACTTTTTAGCCTCGAGAGTTGCAACAAACAAATCGACCCTAACACTATTGCTTTTAACCGTATCGACGCGAATGAAAGCTTTCGTGCCATCGGCAGCGCCGAAGAATACGAATCCGACAGCGACTTATGCATCAAATGCAAAGCCGAATTGCTTATGCCGACAGCTATTTACGAACACGACATCAAAGCGCTACAAGACAGCATATACAGCTATGCCCTCGACACAACAAGCCACGACATCGCCACTTTGACACTTCCCGCGCTACGCCGTCAAGCCGAAAATATGGGTTTTGCTATCACTGACACCACCGCGTGCGCAGAATATGACGGCTACTTCTCTACATATGGCAATATCGTCAACCTAACACCGACATTCATGTCATACGGCGTAACAAATTCTACATATTACCCTCGCGCTGCGCACGGAATGTACTCCTCTCGATATATCAACTACGACCTTACTGAAGGTAAAATCATCTCTCTTGAAGATATTCTAACCGAAGAAGGTTTCGAAAAAATCATCGACTTCATCAGAGAGGCATCCGAATATAAGGGGGTACGCCTGCTCGATTCTGAAATCAATTCACTGCCGGCAAACAACAACTTTTACATCAACAACGAACTCCAACTCGTTTTCGTTTACCAGCCATACGAAATCGCGCCATACTCAGAAGGTATCATCAATATCCCCATTAACATCTACATGATTTCCGACCTCATAACCCCCTACGGCGCAAACCTTTTAGGACTATAAAAATAGCACATCAAAATGTGATATGACCACATAAAGTTGAACGGATTACTAACTATCCGATTTGAGAAAGAGTTCGGTATTGCACCGGGCTCTTTTCTTTTTAACGAGATTATTTATGTATATCCTGGTATATCATTGCAACTTAAGCTTTTATCATTTCTCGTAATTGTTCTACTGTCATATTTCCATTGTTTAGTTGGATTTATTCACTTAAGATGGTTTTTGCGTCTCCATTTTCAATATATACTTTTGAATCATTAACATCAACTACTTCATTAAGTGATGATTCTTTGTTGATTTTCTTTTCGATATTCAATATGTTTAAATTGTGTGATTTATACGCAATATATAGCCTTCATTAAATCTAACGGATAATTTCTGCTTACAGGTGTTGTATCGAAAGAGAGATTCATCTACAACCCTTTATTGATGTTTAGCTGATACAGAGTGATAGACACCAAAGATTGAGCGTTTTAAGTGCGACCGGAAGCTTTCAATAGTATTCGTGTGGGATTCGCCGTCAACGTATTGTTTTGCTTCTTGATTCACCACGGAATTTGCGTGTTCCGACTAAATAAGGGTATTCTGTCATAACAACATCATAACTACAGATGCCAACCCATCCGAGAGTCTATCAAAATAATTCTAGATAACAATAGAAATTATGGATGATATAAAAAATAAAAAGCCCGATGCGATTGCACCGGGCTTATAGAGATGGAATTCAAAAGCGAATTATTGGAGCTTGAAGCTAACGGGGAGAGTGTAAGTAACCTTAACGGGCTGACCGTTATTACGGCCGGGGATCCATTTAGGCATGCTCTTGATTACACGAACAGCTTCCTTATCGAGAGCGGGGTGACGGGGACGAACAACGCGAACGTTTGTAATGCTACCGTCACGGCCTACTACGAATTCTACAACAACACGTCCTTGGATACCTTCTTCAGAAGCTGCAGAAGGATAAACGATGTTATTGCCGAGCCATTTGTACATTTCAGCTTCACCGCCGGGGAATTCAGGTTTCTGTTCTACCATAGCGATGTTCATAGGCTGTTCATCTTCAACCTTAGGTTCTGCGATTACCTCTTCTTTGATGGTAATCTTGTTAAGGTCGTTAGTACCTTCGGTGATATCGAGGGCACCAGCCTGAGCTTCGTTTTCAAGAACTTCTTCCTGGTTCTTAACCTGCTTATCTTCTTCGATCTTGTCGTCTTCAACGATAAGGAGGTCGGTTACACGCTGCTGGTTAGCAACTTCTTCGGGAGCTACAACTTCTTCGGGTTCGGGCAATTGGAATACTTCTTCTTCCTCTTCAATTTCTTCCTCTTCGTATTCGAGAGTAGTTACTTCCTGCACAGTAGCAGTAGCGATAGTTTCTTCTTCGGGTTTAGCGAAGACGCCGCTAACAGAAAGGATGAGAAGGACGAGGATAATACCAACAGCGATAAGAACTGAAGTGATAGCCTTAGTGTGGCGCGCCGGAGACGCTTCACGGAGCTTGTAAGCACCGTATTCTTTGTTTTTACCATCGAATACTATATCGCGCCACTCTTTGGAGGTAAGATCTACATCTTTTGCCATAGTCTTTACGGATTAAGAGTTAGTTTGCTCCTCTTCATCGGGCTGTGAAACGACAGCGCGATTGTTGGTGCGGATAGTGGGACGAATGATAGTTTCACCGGTTTGCTGTTCGAAGCGCTGGAGTAGCAAGGTATCGGTGTGGGTGGGAAGTTCGATGCTATAACGTGAAATCTGGTTGATGTTCATTTCGTCGATAGCATTGATGAGGCCTTCATAAGTAGTGTTAGGACCGGGCTTAATCACTACTACAGGACGAGTTTTGAGTGAGTCAGACGCATTTTTCTTTGCAAGCTGATCAAACTCATCCTTAGTGATTTCCTTGTTCTTCCACTGATCTTTGAGTTTAGCATATTCTTCCATAACCTGCTTGTTCTTAGAGAGCAAGATTTTACGGATACCTTGAGCTTCGCGGTTCACGTTACCGATGAACTGTTCTTTACGCAAGTAGTTGGGAGTTGCGAAAGTAGTATCGGCGATACCTTCATAATAGTAGATATTGTGAACTGTTTTGCCGGTCTCAACATCAACACGGGGCTTGTCGCCGCTGTATTCGGTGTCGAGAATAAGAGTGATAGCTTCTGACTGCTTTGCCTGGCTCTGCTGCTCCTTCTTCACGTCTTCGTTGGTAGGAAGAACGATTTGAAGAGTTTGCGATTTGATCATAGTAGTACAAAGCATGAAGAATGTGATCAGAAGCATGTTCATATCCACCATGGGAGTAAAGTCCACATGGATAGACATCTTCTTCTGGGCGCCTTTTTTCTTTTTGCCGCCCGATGATTGTTCTATTTGAGCCATGATTCTTTACTTATTGGGTGGGTTCATTTTCTGATTTGAGCGCAGTCATGAGGCTGAACTTGTTGAGCTTCATAGTCTGCAGATTGTCGAATACGAGCTGAACAGTAGTGAAGGGGGTGTCCTTGTCGGCTTTGATAGCGATACCCTGGCCTTTACGCATAAGGGCGGTATACAAGTCGGCAATCTGGGCCTTTTCTTCTTCTGTTTCAGCATCGGCAATCTTGTCGTTGTGCACTCGCTGAGCGACGTTATAGATGGCTTTGAGCCAGATCTGGAAGTCGTTAAGACGTCCATCGCGGTTTTTGTTACCGTCGATTGGAATACCAACTTCGGGATTGGTCATGTCGCCAATGAATTTGTCGCGGTCAGTAACCGACATCGACAAAACTTTCGGAAGAGCAGTGAAAGGCACACCAATCATGTTGGTAGTACGGAACTGTTCCTTCTGATTTTCGTCGAGAGCGATGCGATTGTTCTTGTGCTGGTCGTTCCAGATGGCGATAGCTTCGTCGAGCATAAGTCCGCGAACTTTTTCGCTAGACAAAGTAGAGTCAGCATCACCGGTGAACGCGATGAAGAGTTTACCTTCTGTAACAGTAGGATCGTCGAGCTTGCCTGATTTGTCGGCAGACGATACCAATACAGTAACCAAGTTATTCATAGGCACTTTTTCTTCAGACACTGAAGAAGGAGTGTATACGATAGTCGGTTCTTTCTGAAGGAAGGTAGAAGTCAACATGAAGAAAGTAAGCAAAAGAACAGTCACGTCACTCATCGCGGTCATATCGATGAGCGTACTTTTCTTTTTAATTTTTACTTTTCCCATATTTACCTTTATAGTTAGAGATTACACTAAGATAAACGGGGGATCAGTGAGTAGCGGCAAATGTTTGCACGATAGAGAAACCGATTTCGTCGATAGCGTAGGTGAGGTTGTCGATCTTGTTTGTGTAGTAGTTGTAGAAGATAACGGCGAAAGCACCGGTAGCGATACCGAAAGCGGTATTGATAAGTGCTTCAGAAATACCGGTAGAAAGTTCGGTAGAGTCAGGAGCACCACTCTGAGAAAGAGCCTGGAATGATTTGATCATACCCAATACAGTACCGAGAAGACCAACGAGAGTACCGAGGGTAGTCATGGTAGCGAGGATGGGGAGGTTCTGCTGGAGAGTAGGCATTTCGAGAGCAGTAGCTTCTTCAACTTGCTTCTGAAGGTTAGCGATTTTCTGTTCTTTAGAGAGGACAGTGTTCTTGTCCATTTCTTCGTAGCGAACGAGAGCGCTGTCAACAACAGCAGCTACAGAACCCTGCTGCTTAGCGCAGAGAGCACGAGCGCCTGCGAGGTCGTTCTTTTCGAGGCATTTCTTAACTTCAGCTACGAATTTTGCGATGCTACCTTTACCTTTAGCAGCAGAGAGAGCGAACCAACGTTCTACAGCGAGAACGATAACAGTAAGGAAGAGGGTTTGGAGAACGGGAACGATGAAGCCACCTTTGTATACGGTGCCCCAGAGGTTCTGAGGATGTCCATCTTCGTCGAAGTGCATGGGGTTGCCGAACCAGAAGGTGAACAAGCAAACTGCGATGATAGCACAGATCACGATGACCCATGCGGCGTTCTTGATGCCGGGAGTGCTCTTTTTAACACTCTTTTTGGGCTGAGCGGTAGGCTTTTGAGCTTCCATAATAATGTTTAGAGGTACTGAAAATTAGATTAATGTGTTTGTTAATGATTGATTTGTTTCTGAAGCATTTCAACGCCATATTTGACGTTGTTATTCTTTGAAAGGTGTCTTTTTGACGGTATCTTCTTCCAAAATTACGTTTGAAATCAGACACACTGCCCCCAAAGAATATTGCAAAATTAGCAGATAGTTTTCAGTTTGCAAAATATTTTGACGCATTTTTCGAATTTCAAACCTTTTAGTTGAAGATTTTACGGATTATTTTTGGTGAGTGAGTTAATTTAAGTTATATTTGGCGACATCGCGTTAATAAACCTTATTTTAGCTTTTTGTAGGTATGATGGCCTGACAGATAGTACTGCACTATAATGTTTCGCTTTGAGTCGACATCCGTTCCGAGAAGGTTGGCTTCGGGGTGACGAGTGTAGTTCTTGCGCATTTTTCTAAAATCGTTATGAGCGCGAAGGACAGCAGCGGCATGTTGCCACTGAAATGACGCCACATATTTTGCCCATGCTATAGTATCGAGCAAGCGGCGACGGAAGAGGATGCGTGATCTGTCTTTATCGGGTAAATTTTTGTGCAACATCAAGAGGTTGTTGCGAAAATTGAGATATGTTTTTTTAGGATTTCCGACTGACAATGAAGCACCTCCCATGTGATAGGCTACTGCATCGGATACGGCACGTATTTTCCATCCTGCCAATCTAATTCTCCAACACAGGTCTATTTCTTCCATGTGTGCGAAGAAGTCTTTATCCAAGCCCCCGCTATTGATGTATACGTCACGACGTACCATCAAAGCTGCGCCTGTTGCCCAATGAATGTCGACAACATCATCATAGTCTCCATTATCAACTTCACAGGTAGCAAAAATTCTGCCTCGGCAATATGGGTATCCGTTGCAATCCAAAAATCCTCCCGCCGCTCCGGCATAGTCGAAACGTTCCGGAGTTTGCCACGACAGTAATTTGGGCTGACAAGCACCTACTTCGGGGTGACTCTCCATATAGTCGAAAAGCGTAACGTCCCAGCCTTCATCGCCGGTGGCGTCGGAGTTAAGTAATATAACGTAAGGATTATCTACTGCAGCAATAGCTCGGTTGTAACCTTCGGCAAAGCCATAGTTGGTATCAAATTGTAAAAGCTTTACGTCGGGAAACTTTTCCTTGAGCAAGTCTTGCGAACCATCCGTGCTGCCATTGTCGGCAACAATGATTTCAGACACACGCGGATCGCATGATTTTATAACATTCGGAATGAATTGTTGCAACAAATTGCGTCCATTCCAGTTAAGGATAATTACAGCAACAGGAGCTGTCATTGTTGATTTATTTTGACGGGGTTTTTCCAACGATTATGCGACCAAAGCCATATCGCCGGATTACGAAGAATTGTTTTTTCGAGTAAATTAGCATAAATGCGCGTTGTGGTGCCGAATTCGGCATCACTCGGGGTTTCTATAACTCTGCATGTGAGGTGATAATGTCCTCGCGAGGTCTTTTCCATGTCCCAATAAGCGGTTGCCATATTCATTCGACGAGCAAGGGTTTCGGTACCGCTAATAAATGCAGTAGGACGGCCGAGGAAGGTTGTTACGACTGTAGGGTCGTTATGGCTGGGCTTTTGATCACTCATAAAGCCGGTAACAGACCTCACACCATCGCGACGCAATCTAATAAGATCGCGCATAACAGACGCCTTTGGAAATGAATATGAACCGAAACGACTACGCACTTTCAGCATCAGCCAATCGGTGGCTTGTGACCGTAGTGGACGATATACTTGGCAGAAGTTAACAGGCACTGACGGGTGCATATGTAATGTCATTGACGGTGCCCATTCCCAGTTTCCGCAGTGGGCGAAATAAAGCACTACATCGCGCCCGGATGCTGTTATTTCATCGAGCTGTTCGAGACCGTCAAAGGTAACACGTCGACTTATTTCTTCGTCGGGAATATGTAACAATTTAATAGTTTCGAAAAGCTGATCTGTGAAGTTTCGGTAAAAATCGCGTTCAATCTTTCGACGCCATTCGATGTCGCGATCAACAAAGCAAGCATCGATATTACGGCGAACTATGTGTCGACGATAACGCGCTATATAATATATAATAATGTATGTAATGTCCGAAAACACATACAACACCCCCATGGGCAAATATGCAAATGCCGTTAGGATGGGTAGTAAAATTCGTGTTGCAAACGGACGTTTCATTTCGCTAATTCAGCTTTAATAGTTTCACCGTCATCGCATAGCGAAATTAAAGACATCGGCACGAGTGTGTTGTCGAGTATTGGGTCTACATCGGCAGTAACACGAAGATAGTTGTCGGTAAAACCGCCGAGGGGTTGCCCACCATGCCCATGTTCAAGAAGCACAGGGCGCACCGTGCCTATAAAACGTCGCGCAAACTCAGCGTGTTTTGCCGCGCCGATAGCAATCATATCTTCTGCTCGACGGTGCTTTTCATCTTGTGCTACAGCGTCGGGCAAATCAAGGGCGCGAGTGCCGGCGCGTTCGGAATACGGGAATACATGCAAATGACTAATATCTAACGAGCTAACAAAATCGCGACTGCGTTTGTATTCATCCGGAGTTTCGCCACGAGCGCCAACAATAAGGTCGACGCCGATGAAAGCATCGGGAACAGCTTGACGTATCCGCGCCATTTTGGCGGCAAAGAAAGCTGTATCATAACGACGGCGCATCATGCCGAGGACTTTGTCACTACCACTCTGCAACGGCACATGAAAATGTGGCATAAAGTGCTGTGACGAAGCACAGAAGTCTATAAGTTCGTCTGTGAGAAGATTGGGTTCGATAGACGAAATACGATAACGTTCGATGCCCTCGATTTTGTCGAGTTCGCGACACAGATCGAGCAAATTATCTTCACGTCCATGACCAAAATCACCGATATTAACGCCTGTCAGCACAATTTCTTTACCACCTTGTGCGGCGGCATTTTGCGCTTGAGCGACAATTTGTTCTATCGATCCTGAACGAGAACGACCACGCGCTTTCGGAATTGTGCAATACGTACACCAATAGTCACAACCGTCTTGAACCTTAAGGAAGAAGCGTGTTCTATCACCGCGAGAACATGAGGGCATAAATTCGGTAAGTTCCTTTGCCTCAGGGAAAACAGTATTGTCAGCCCATGCTGATTCTGCCATTTGCGGTATTCTTAATTTGTCGTTAACACCAGCCACAGCTTTAACGCCGGGAAGTTCTGCTACTTCTTTGGGCTTAAGTTGCGCATAACAACCGGTAACAACAATAGCCGCAGCAGGCCATTTGCGATGCCATGAACGAATAGCACTACGACACTTACGGTCGGCTTCAGCGGTGACGCTGCATGAATTCACAACTATTATGTCGGGAGTCTCTCCGGCAGAAACTTTTATATGACCACGCTTGCCAAATTGTTCGGCTACAGATGCAGTTTCGGCAAAGTTAAGCTTACAACCGAAAGTGTGGTACATAATTTTTAATTGCGGGGTGGTACTCATGGGCGGAAGTCGTTAATTATCAAAGCGACACGTTTTGCATCTTCGGGAGAAATCGTTGCTATTGGCAGCGATACTACCATATCGGCAAGTGTGTCGGTGATGGGTAAATCTAAAGCAGAATATTCTGCATAACAAGGCTGTCGGTGCGGGGGTACGGCGTAATGAATATCCGTATCTATGCCTTTATCAGACAAATATTTGCGAAAAGCATCGCGATGTTTTGTCAGCACGATATACTGATGCCACACTGCGAGGTCCGGATTGTCTTTTCGCGGTTTTTTAATATACTGTGAGGAGATATTTGCGTCGTAAACGGCAGCTATATCACGGCGTTGCGCGGTTTCGGTGTCGAGATGCGACAATTTAACGCGTAAAATTGCGGCTTGAATAGGATCAAGACGGCAATTAAAGCCTTGATATATGTTATGATAGCGTCTATCCGAGCCATAATTTCCCAATGCTCTGACGGCATCGGCAATTTCTTTGTCGTGAGTTGCAACTGCGCCGGCGTCTCCAATAGCACCGATATTTTTTGTCGGATAAAAGCTAAAGGCCGCAGCGATGCCGAGACTGCCTGTGCGAGTAGTATCATAAGGACTTTTTGCAGCACTATCAGCACCGATAGCTTGGGCGTTGTCTTCAATTATCAATAGCTTATGTCGCTCTGCCACATCACGCATAGTTTCATCGTAAGCCGCTCTGCCATAAAGATGTACGGTAAGAATAGCTCGTGTACGAGAGCTTATAGCGCTTTCAATTCGCGAGGAGTCGATGTTTAAGGTATCCGGATCCGGCTCAACGAAAATCGGCGTAAGGCCCATATCTGTAACGGCGAGGACAGAGGCAATATATGTGTTAGCTGGAACGATAACTTCATCGCCCTTATTCAAACGTCCTAAATGAATTAACGCACAGAAAATGAGGCGCAACGCGTCAAGGCCGTTACTTACGCCTACAACAAAAGGCACACCGGTATTTTCTGCCAATTCTTTTTCAAAAGCTGCACACTCGTCCCCTCCGATAAAACGCCCGGAGTCAATAACGCGACAAGCCGCAGTTTTCAATTCTGCGGCATATATAGCGGTGGCTTTTGATAAATCAAAGAATGGTACTCTCATTTGCTTGTAAGACGTTTAAAATCCTCAAAATCACGAACATAATCAGCCTCGTCAAATTTTTCTGACGTTAGCACCATCAGCACTGAACCTGAAGCGAAATTATCAAGGGTACGCCAATACCCCGGCGGCACATACAAGCCTTCAAAGGGGCGATTTAGTGTATATGTTTGCCAAGTGGCGCCGTCGTAAAGATTGACATTAAAGCTACCTGATAATGCGATAAGTAATTCCTTACCACGATGATGCGAATGACCTCCTCGCTGTTCACCGGCAGGGACATCGTAGGTCCAATAGACGCGTTCGATATTGAACGGCAACAAGCCGTCGCCATGTTCGGTAAAGGTTAAATTTCCTCGCGGATCATAGATGCGCGGCAAAGTGATCAATCGTGCCTCTTCAGATATTTTCATCTGCCAATCGTTTTAGATATTGACCGTAATGTGTTGACATTAAAGGTTCTGCCAACTTAACAAGATCGTTAGCAGTAATGAAACCGCGACGGAATGCCACTTCTTCCGGCGATGCTATTAAAAGCCCTTGACGTTTTTGAATAGCTTCAACAAACGCCGACGCCTCCATCAGCGAATCAATAGTACCGGTGTCAAGCCATGCAAAACCACGACCGAATTGTTGAACTTTCAATGCCGATGCGTTGAGATAATGCTCGTTGACGGCTGTTATTTCTAATTCTCCACGCGCCGACGGCTTGACTGCCGCTGCTACATCAGCGCTACCTTTGGGGTAGAAGTATAGTCCGACAACAGCCAAATTACTACGCGCTTGCTTCGGTTTTTCTTCAATAGAAACAGGCACGCCTTTCTCATTTAATTCTACAACGCCATAACGTGCCGGATCGTTAACGGGATATCCGAAGATTGTGGCTTTGCCTTTTTCTGCATCGGCAACAGCATCGGTGAGCATTGCCGAAAAGCCTTGACCATAAAAAATATTATCACCCAAGACCAGACAAGCCGCATCATCACCGATAAATTCTCGGCCTATAGTCAGTGCTTGAGCAAGACCTTCCGGACGTGCTTGTTCGGCGTAACTTATATTTATGCCCCACGACTGTCCATCGCCCAAAAGACGCTGAAACTGAGGCAAATCGGCGGGAGTACTAATCAGCAAAATTTCGCCTATGCCGGCAAGCATTAGAACGGTAAGCGGATAATAAATCATCGGCTTATCATATACCGGCACGAGTTGTTTTGACACTCCTCGTGTGATGGGAAAAAGACGAGAGCCGGAACCGCCAGCAAGTATTATTCCTTTCATCATCAACGATTTTCGTACATTTTATTATAGTATTCGCGATAATCGCCTTGAACGATTGCGCGTACCCATTCTTCATTGTCAAGATACCATTTAACAGTATCTTTAAGCCCCTCTTGTATTGCGATTTCAGGTCTCCAACCAAGCTCACGATACGCTTTAGCGGCATCGATAGCATATCTGCGGTCGTGACCGGGGCGGTCGGTTACATAGCTTATCAATTCTTCACTGGCGGTAGACGCTTTCGGATAACGTCTCGTGAGTTCGGCATCTTTTAATGCTATGTCCCGAACGATGCTTATCATATCGCGCACCAAATCAATGTTGCGGCGCTCGCTATATCCTCCGAAATTGTAAACTTCGCCATGTTTACCACGACGCAATGCAGCCAAAATACCTCGGCAATGGTCATCTACATGAATCCAATCGCGAACATTAAGCCCTTGACCATACACAGGTAAAGCCTTGCCATTAAGGATGTTATTAACCATTAGCGGAATCAGCTTTTCGGGGAACTGTCGCGGTCCGTAATTGTTGCTGCAACGGCTAACAATAGTAGGCAGCCCAAACGTGCGGCTGTATGACAGCACAAGCAAATCGGCAGCGGATTTTGATGCCGAATATGGCGACGAGGGGCGTACCGGTGTATGTTCGCTGAACGAATCTTCACCGTACATTGTTACATCACGCCCTGCAATAGCAGACGCTGCGGCGTCATGGCGAACGGCTCCAATTTCCAAATCACCATATACTTCATCGGTGCTGACTTGGAGGAAGGTGGTGAGTGTAAGAGCTTGATTGCCCCGGATCTGCGACTTGCGCTGTAATCGCACACATTCCAACAAGTTGAAAACACCGTTTATATTTGTGGTAACGAATGGCTCCGGACTGTCTACGCTGCGGTCAACATGGGTTTCGGCGGCAAAATTGACTAAATATTGCGGTTGATATTGATCTAATACCTTGCTTACAAATTCTTTATCGCAAATATTTCCGTGTTCGAAAATAACACTACCATCTTCGATAAATTCTCGAATATTATCAATGTTTCCGGCATATGTAAGCGCATCAAGCACAACGATTTGCTTGGGCTCGCTATCGGCAAGCAAAATACGAACAAAAGCCGAGCCTATAAATCCGGCAGCGCCGGTGATGAGATATGTCTTTACGTCGGTCATTGTTCTGGTACGGGAGTAAGGTTTGCAAGCTGATCACGCGCAGCGGCGAGCATACGTTCGTATTTCTCGCGGTGAACGGTAGCACGATGCTTGTCTTGCATGGCGCGTGAGTATTGATATGTTTGCAATAGCTGCGAACGGAGGGCCGATGTAAATTTTACTTCGGCTTTACCTTTTGAGCCATTGATTGTCAACTTTGTTGCATTAGGATGCGCTTCAAGCCATGCTCCTATTTTGACTACTTCTTCAGGACTGAAACTTGCCGTTTCAGAGCCTTCAACCTTAACAACGCGTATTGGCGAAATTGATTCACTTGTAACAGATTCGCCACCGTCGCTGATAGTTATAGTACTAAGCCCGATCGTACGTCCCTGAACGTTAGCCACGATATAGAAGTATCCTTCATCGCTAACACGCCCTTGCACTGTCGTGCTTCCCATAATCGATTCGGGCGCTTTTTTGTGAAGCCAATAGCCTTCTAACCCGGCAGGCCCGGCAACATGATGAAAATCCGGGCTAATACGTTCCAACTCCATCGAAGCCGTAGCAAGAATTTGGTCGCCGGCAGCTATGCTATCCATAGCCAAGCCTTCCATTGCCGAGGCACGCAATTGCAAGCCCTGACGACGTTCGGCTGTCTGTTTGGGATAGCGTGCGTTGAGGGTATCCAGAAGTGTTATCGCTTCGGCAAACTGTCGGTTTGATATTGCAGTTTGACTTTCGGCGAGCAACGCTTCGGCGCCGGCTTTGTCATTGGGGCCGCAAGAGCTCAAAATCATAACAAATATGGCGCAACTGAGGCTTAACTTATTTATTGCGTGTAACATTCTTTACTCCTTTTATCGTTTGAATCTTTCGAATAAGTTGGTTCAATGCAACAGTGTCGGCGATGCCTACGGTAATGACGCCTTGGAACAATCCGTCGTTACTGTCGATTGATATTCCTCGCAAAGATACGGATTTTTCTTTATTTATTATAGATGTAATGTTTGTAACGATGCCAATATCGTCTTTTCCGACAACACGAAGTGTCGCTGCCAATTCTGTTCCGTCTTTACCACTCCATCGTGTACGAATAACGCGGTAGCCGTATTTGTTTTTCAAATGCTTGCAGTTCGGACAGTCTTCGCGATGAATTTTGATAACACCTTCGGCAGAAATAAAACCAAACACCGAGTCACCGTAAATAGGGTTGCAACAGCGTGCAAGCTTGTAGTTGATGCCTTTAATGTTGTCGCCGATAATAATAACGTCGTCAACACTATCATCTACATCGTCACTTGACGGTTGAAGGTTAAATTCGCTTGCCGAGATGCGATTGGCATCATCGTCGCCTCGCGTGATGCGCGATATCGTTTCGATATATGCGTCTATCACTGAGTTTATTTCTATTTCGCCGCAACCTAATGAGCTAAAGAATTCGATAGCGTTTCGGTAGCCCATTCGCGTCAACGTTTTTGACATCAAACCTTCGTCAAAATCGAGTTTGCGGTTTTTGAAACGGCGTTGGAGCATCTCTTTACCCAATTCCGCCGAGCGATTTTCGTTTTCTTTGAGTACGCTGCGAATTTTGTTGCGAGCTTTTGACGTCACAACAATATTCAACCAATCAAGACTCGGCTCTTGCGCCGCCGAGGTCAGTATTTCAACGGTATCGCCACTAACTAGACGGTAATTAAGTTTTCTATTGCGCCCGTTAACTCGTCCGCCGACACATTGGCAACCCAGGCGGGTGTGAATATTGAAGGCGAAGTCGAGAAGGGTGGCGCCTTGCGGAAGTTTATAGAGGTCGCCCTGGGGGGTGAATACAAAAACTTCGTGCGAATAAATATCTATTTTGAAGTTGCGCATCAACTCCATCGGTCCGTGTTGTCCGGCATCGAGAATGTCGCGAACGTTGTTCATCCACGAATCCAGTCCCGACTCGCTTTTAATGCCTTTATACTTCCAATGCGCCGCCAAACCTTTTTCGGCAACAACATCCATTCGTCGTGTTCGAATTTGCACCTCGACCCATCGTTCTTCCGGGCCGTAAACAGTTGTGTGCAGTGATTCGTATCCGTTACTTTTGGGGATACTTATCATGTCCTTCATACGGCTTGGATTTGGACGATACATATCGGTAACAACAGAATACGCCAACCAACATTCGGGCTTTTCTCGCTCTAGTGGACAATCGATAATGATGCGGATAGCAAACAAGTCGTAAATATCCTCGAGCGAGTTGTGCTTTTTCTTCATCTTATTCCAAATGGAATATATCGACTTTGTTCGGCCTTTAATTTCGAATTTGAGCCCCTCGGCTTCCAAACGAGCTTTTAACGGTGCTATAAAGTCGGCGATGTAGGCATCGCGGCGAATTTTGGTTTGGTTGAGCTCGTGGGCTATGCGCGTAAAAACTTCACGGTTGCTATATTTCAGAGACAAATCTTCTAGTTCTGACTTTATGGCATATAAACCCAAACGATGTGCCAAAGGTGCATAGAGATAGTTCGCTTCGTTGGCAATATCACGAACAAGACGTTCGGACGGATGGTGATTTATTGCTCGCATCAGGCGCAAGCGGTCTACTATCATTATGATTATAACGCGAATATCTTCGGCAAAGGTCATCAATAACTTACGGAAGTTTTCGCTTTCTACCAACGCTGAGCGATTATATAGCTTAGTCACTTTATCCAGCCCGCGAACAAGCTTGCCTATATCGGAGCCCCATTGACGCTCGACTGCATCTTCATAACCCTCGCCACAGGAAAGTGCCGACAAAAGCACCGCCAGCACCATATTGCGGTCGGCACTGATACTGTCAACGAGAACGGTAGCGGTGTCTATTGCTGATGCAAAAGCATTGAAGCCGAGTTTGTCACGACGCGACTCGCCGGAAGAAATATGTTTGCGTATTGCGGCGTAGATGCCGGAAACATCGGTACTATCAAGTTGATCGGCAAGGAGCACGCTTAATCGACGAGCGCGGCGTGCACTCGTTAGAGCTTCACTGAAACTGAGATATGTTGGTTTGCTTTGCATCGTTGTTAGATTCTATACCTATTATATAACGGCGTGAGGGGCGCGTGTAGTATAAATAGGTGGGTAATTTAATAGACTATACTCGTTAAATATATTTTGGAAGTGTGAATTTAAAACAAAGACCACCGCTTTTGCGATTTTCTACCTCGATATTACCACCGTGGGCTATGACAGTACTCTTTACTATCGAGAGTCCCAAACCGGTGCCTCCGGCTTTTCGTGTTCGTCCGCTGTCTATTCGATAAAAGCGATCGAAAAGACGCGACAGCTGTTCTTCACCTACGCCTACGCCATCGTCACGAAATTCGAAATGGTAAAATTTGTCGTCGCTACCAACACATTCCAACTCACATTTGCTTCCTTTGGAATATGCTCCGGCGTTTTTGGCGAGATTGACAATCATGCCGGACAACAATTGATAATTGCCGGAAATATTACAGTCGAGCGGTATTTTGCACAAAAATTGCATTTCGCCGAGAATACCGCTTTCGGAAATCTCTTCTGCCGTGGCAAAAACTAGATCGTGATAATTCAGTTCTTCTGTACTTATTATTTCACTTCCTTCGTCAAGACGCGTTATCGTTGAAATATTAGCTATCATTTCAACGAGCCTGTTAATGTGCATCTGCGTTTTTTCGAGAAAATGACGTTGCGACTCTTTATCCATATCGGGAGTTGATACGATTGTGTCGATGTAACCTTTTATGACGCTTATCGGCGTTCGCAATTCGTGATTAATATTGCCGGTAAGCTCTCGTTTTATTCGCGTTTTTTCCTCGATGGCATGTAATGCAACGGCGTGTTCGCGTTGTTGCCGGTTCATGGCTTCGGAGCGGTCGTTGTAAAGGCTTATTATCTGTCGTGTGATATCGCCGAGCTCATCGTGAGGATAACTCTGATCGGGTATAAACTCTTTATCCGTTGCCGCTCGCTCGGCGAGGCTGCGCAAAATGCGTATATTTCGCCCTAAATATCGAGTGGAGAAAAATGCCATTAGTGTAGTGGCGATAGCGACGGCTATCATCATCCACAAAAATTTCTGCGAAGGTATGACGGCATCTCTAACATTATCGCCCGTTGGCAAAATTGTACATACCGCTAGACGACCATCGCTACTGCTTAGATATTTATATGAGTACATCCGGTCGGTCTCCATTCCTTCGAGTTTTATATCGGCATTGCGATAGTCGGTAACATCGGAGGTGTTGAGGAGTATTGGCTGGCCATACACTCGCTGTATTTTGCCGTCGAAGTATAATGTAATACGCAAATTGCCGTAAAGGTCGTTTTGGCGATAGTATTCTGCCGCGAAGTCGACAAACGATACCGGGTCGTTGTCGTGTTCGTATATATTAATGACACGCTCGACAATTAATGTCAGCTGTTCTTCGATTTGTGCACGACGATAGTTATGCTCTGTGCTATATTGCAATATCGATACGCCGATGATAATTAGCCACAGAGTGACGACTAATGGAATAAATAATTTCCACTGATAACTAATTCGTCTCCTTAAATCCATATCCGAAACCTTGTCGGGTAACTATATTTTTTTCGTATTCGCCAAGTTTCTTTCTCAATCGAGTTATATTTGTATCGATAGCTCTAAAAGATACATCATCATTTCTCCCCCACACGCGTTTAACAATTTCTTTACGGGTGTAAATGCGATTGCGGTGAGTGAGGAAGAACAACAACAGGTCGTATTCGGTAGGAGTAAGTGTCGCTGGGGTGGCATCGATATATACCATTCTATCGTTGCGGTCAATTCTAATTCCGTTGAAAACAATATCGCCTTCAAGGTCTGCCAAGCCTTCCATTTCCGCCAAGCTACGATGTTTTTGCTGCATCGTTCGGCGCAACACGGCGCGAACGCGCGCTAATACTTCGCCTAGAACAAATGGTTTCGTGACGTAATCATCACCTCCTAGATTGAGGCCTTTCACTATATTATCCTCATCCGTAAGCGCGGTACAGAATAATATAGGTATGTTTTCTGTCGCTGTTACGTTGCGGATGCGCTTGGCGAATTCAAATCCATCGAGGCCGTCCATCATTATATCTACCATAAATAACTGATAGATATACAAATCTTTATCCAGCGCTTCTTCGGCACTATACGCGGTGTCAACTTCATAACCTTCTTTTTCCAGGTTATATTTCAAGATCTCGCATACTGCTTCTTCATCGTCGATAACTAATATTTTTGTTCGCATAACTTTAGTTTAACGTTGACGATTTATACGCTTCGCGCATAATTTTATGCTAAGTTACTATTTTTACCCGAAAAACAAATATTAATGTATGTTAATTGTAACAATTACACAAACTTACTACAACATCTGTTTGTTTTAGTGGCATCATTACTGATTTTGCACTGTGTTTTTCATGGTATTAGATTTAAGGTTATAGGAATCGGTTGTCGCGATGATAACCGATTTTTATTTCTTATCTCACCCAAAATCAAAGCATTTCAAACATCCGTTTTTCGCAACCTACAACCAAAAGATTTCATGTAATACAAAAAAAAGTATCTCTTCGGAAGAGATACTAATTTCTGCCGCAAATGTAATACTTTTATTGAAACTGAGCAACTTATATCTATTATTTCTTTGCTCGCTTTTTTAGTTTTTTTTAACCAGTTGTTTTAAAATCTATTCCACAACACTCCATAACGATCAGATATATTGCAATTTCCAAAATATTAGTATCTCTTCCGAAGAGATTTGAAAAAAATTAATAGTATAATCAAATAATTTCGGCGCAATGCAGCACATTAGTATTGTTAAGAACAAATACGTTAGGCGATATTTTATATCGCCTTGAGTTGTTGCATATTACCTCGACATTTAGAATTAATCACTCATTTACTAATTACTATGAACAAGAAAGTATTCTTAGGATTGTTCGCGACATCTGCAATCATGTTCGGGACAGCTTGTTCGAGCGAAGATCTCATCGAACAAGGCGGTGACAATACTGCAACAGTATCGTTCACCCTCAGCACAGAAGACGCTGCTCAGTCTCGTAACATCAGCGACGGCACTACTGCAAAAAAACTTTACTATGCCGTTTATGACGAAGAAAACGAAAAAAAACTCCTCGGCACAATCAGTAAAAAAGACGGTGTTACTTGTACAGACCTCTTGACCGGACATGCGATTGACCTCAAACTCCTTAAAGGTCAGACTTACACCATTGCATTCTGGGCTCAGGCTGAAGATTCTCCTTACACTACCGATATTGACAATGGTAAGTTCTTTGTTAATATGGACTATAGTACCACTAACGAAGTAACTATCAACAACGACAATCGTGACGGTTTCTTCCAAACCAAATCATTTACTGTAGATGGCGACCAAAGCTACGATGTTGTTCTACAACGTCCTTTCGCTCAAATCAACGTTGGTACTACCGACTATGATGATGCTAAAAATTTAGGTTTCACAGTTGTTAAATCAAAAGCGGTTTTCAACAACATCGGTACCTCACTAAACGTACTTACTGGTTCTTGCTTCTCATACTCTGATGTCACTTTTTCATACTCCAGCATTCCTACCGAAAAGCTTAATGTAGACGGTATTGAATACACATGGCTCTGTAAGTGCTATGTATTACCTAACACATATCTTCAAGGAAACCGCACTACTATAGATGCTGAATTCTGTTTCACAAACGAAAACGAAACTAAGGTAGAACGACTCTCTGACGGTCTTGACAATATGCCTATCCAGAGCACCTTCCGTACCAACATTCTTGGTCAGTTTCTCACCGACAACAGCAACTTCGTTGTTGTGATCGAAAACCAATTCAATGCCCCTGATCACAAACCTTTAGGGGACTATGCTCCACGGTAAAATGTATCCCTCATTTAAAGATGCTGTAGCTGCAGTCAATGCCGATGCAACATCAACCCTAAAGTCAAAGTCGAAACGCAATTTTCACCTGCATAGCACCCATAATTTTTGAGGCCGCAGGGATGAAACGGCTATCGGCGGGGATGGGGCTTCTCAAGCCCACAGCCCCTCACCGCCGATAGATGATTCATCCCGACCAAAAGGTAATATTAGTCCAAGGCAATACAAAATAAAAAAGGAGACCGAAGTCTCCCTGAGATTAACTAATTTTGTGTTGCGAATTATGAATCATTTAACCTCAGCACAAAGGTACCACCTTTTCGTGGAAGATATAACGACACCAAAACGCAGGCGAAGACAGATGCACGTCGCAGTCAAGGAGCACAGCATAATAAGACTCCACGGCTGTTGTTATGGCGTATAGAACAGTAGATTATAGAAGAACAATGGTCTCCTGCGCAAATTGTCGGGAAATTAGCCCAAGAG
>CAZFGV010000026.1:0-24135 GCA_964518705.1 uncultured Bacteroides sp. | reverse complement strand
TTTTTTTGCGTCATAACAAACAGCCCCAACTTCACGCGTACATATATAATACCTATTCCATCAAAGACGACACATAGTCATTCACTAGTATACTGTAGTTAAAAAACGGAGCCACGCTCCGGGACTCCGTCAATATTATTCTATCGCAATTTTATCCAAAGAACCAAAGTTTAAACCAACAAGCCAATGTAGTACTCTGGCAAAAATCTACCCGATACATAAATCCATAGAACCAAAGCTAACCATAGTATCATAGACTTTCGGATTTTACCAGAGTTCCAGAGCCTAACCAGAACACCAAAGCGCCACTTTCGAACACGTCCTACGGTTCTAATGGTAAACTATGACACTAAGGTTTAAACCGACAACCCAATACTCTAGGACCTCGTAAAAAAACAGAACCCGCAAACCGGCTATAACAACCGATTTACGGGTTTCGTAAGAGTTAACGAAAGATTTCGAAGAGCGAGATTAATACGCAAATTCACCG
Organism: uncultured Bacteroides sp.; assembly: GCA_964518705.1. Lineage (GTDB taxonomy): Bacteria > Bacteroidota > Bacteroidia > Bacteroidales > Muribaculaceae > CAG-873. The sequence continues at coordinate 23,645 of CAZFGV010000026.1, read as the reverse complement.
GGGACGAAAACATCCTCGGTGCATTTGTGTATGTAGTGAGACCGATTAATCTTCTACAGAGCGGAGCTGCTGTACGTAGATGGCCTTCATCATCTTCTTGCGGTTAGTCACAGAAGGTTTCTGGAAAGCCTGACGGCTACGGAGTTCCTTTACAATACCGGTCTTTTCGAATTTACGTTTGAATTTCTTGAGGGCGCGTTCGATTTGTTCGCCTTCTTTAACTTGTACGATGATCATATTTAGGTGTTATGTTTTTGTTTCGTTTTTAAACAGCGTGGCAAAATTACAAAAAACTATTAACTTAGGCAAATTGTTGAACGTTTTTTTTACTAAAAAAGTTTTATTCTCAAAAAAGTACGATTATTCTTGCTCTTACTGTTGCAAAAACCAAAAATTGTGCATAAATTCGCAGCGTATCAAATCAACGGATTATGACCACACACTCTAATTATTACGAGCTGTTTCTTGACTATCTCCGTTGTGAACGCCGATTGTCAAATCATACGCTACGAGCTTACCGTGGCGATTTGCAATCCTTGCGCGATTATTTGACTTCGGTTTTGATGCGCGACGACAACCCCGAAACTATTAATACTACCGAATTGCGCCTATGGATTTCGCATATGGCGTCAAACGGTAATCGCACAACTACAATATCGCGACGCGAATCGGCGGTGCGTCAACTATTTGCTTTCTTACAACGACGTTACGGTGTCTCCAACGATCCGTGCAGTGGTTTGCGAGGACCAAAACTCGACAAGCCCCTTCCGGCATTTGTGCCACGCTCCGAAATATGCGCTATGGTAGATGACATCGCCGACGAATTCGCAGACGACAAGGCTTCGAATATCAATATTGACATCGACACCTTCGAACAAGTTCGTAACGAATTGATTTTGGCGATGCTATATAATACCGGTATGCGCGCCTCAGAATTACAGCAACTCGAAGATGACGATGTGGATACCACTGCCGGAGAACTTAAAGTGCATGGCAAACGAAATAAAGATCGAATTATACCTTTCGGCAGCGAACTAAGCGCTATGATCGATGTATACCGCACCTATCGCTCAGCCGTAACAGGCTTGAGCCGCACCGACACGTTCTTTGTTCGCAAAGATGGTAGCGCGGTGTATTACGGATTGATATACAACGCAATACGCAGTCAACTTGACGAAGCGTCTGTGAGTTCATCCCGCCGATCGCCTCACGTTCTGCGCCACACCTTTGCTACCGATATGCTCAACGGCGGCGCCGACCTTGCCGCTGTTCAGAAATTGCTAGGCCACGCATCGCTCGCTACCACTCAGCGATATGTGCACCTATCTTTCAAAGACTTACAAAAAAATTACGTCCAAGCGCATCCGCGTGCGGGCAAGAGTGATATAACATCAGCCTCCGCCTCAGGTGGAGACTTAACTTAAAACACACTACTATGGAAGTAAGAATTCAAGCTCTGCATTTTGAAGTGAGCGAAAAACTTACGCAGTTCATCAACAAAAAGTCGGAACGCCTCGCTCACCGCTTTCCGACCATCTCTACCGTCGATGCCACTCTTAAGGTGGTAAAGCCTGAAACATCAATGAATAAGGAAGTTGTTATCCGCGTTGTAGCTCCCCAAGCTTCTGACACAGTAGCAACAAAAGTAGCAGATAGCTTTGAAGAAGCTGTCGACCTCGCTCTCGATGCTATCGAACACCAACTAGAAAAAACAAAAATCAAGAAATAAACACCAATAACCACCAACCTCACCGACAGCACCACGTTGCCGGTGAGGTTGTTGCATAACATTCACACCAATGCACAAATCCTTAATCGCCGCCGCAGCTGCCGCTGTTGCGCTAAGCATGTCGGCAGAGCCTTATAAAGTTGTTGCACCTCTTGGCGAAGATGCCGAAGGCGCTATGGCTCGTTTGGTAGACATCGACACAAACACCACCCTTGACAGTGTCCTCGTTGCTGACGGCGCTGCTGTTTTTAGCGGCGACATTAGCGAGCCTACTCTCGCTAGAGTATATGTTGACGAATCGCGTCAGCCTGTTTTCATTCTTGAACCGGGTTCTATTTCTTTTGGAGAAAACGGTGCTTTCGGAACTATGCTTAACGATCAATTACGAGAACTGGGCCAACAGATCAACGCTCTCGGAGCTCAATTTCAACAAGCGCAAAACGACGAGGCACGACAAGCTATTGAACAAAAATATCAATCGCTCCTCGATAGCACCTTAACAGCCAATGCCGACAATATGCTTGGTTATTATGTGTTCGTTAATGGAGAAGCATCGTCATTATCGGCAACAGAATTGCGCGCTGAGTTGCAAAAATATCCCACTTTCGCCGAGCGCGGGCGCGTGAAAAAGATGCTAAGCGTTGCTGACTGCCGCGAAGCAACTCAGCCCGGTAAGAAATTCCTCGATTTCGAAATTTCTTACGAAGGCAAAACATTCCGTTTGAGCGACTATGTTGGCAAAGGCCGTTATACCCTCGTTGATTTCTGGGCAAGCTGGTGCGGTCCTTGCATGCGCCAAACTCCGGTTATCAAAGGTCTTTACGAAAAATACAAAGACAAAGGTCTTGACGTTATCGGCGTTGCTGTGTGGGACGAACCTGCCGACACTCAAGCAGCTATAGACAAACATGGCATCACATGGATGACTGTCCTTAACGGTCAAACCATCCCCACCGACATTTACGGCATTGCCGGAATTCCGTGCATCATTTTGTTCGGTCCTGATGGCACTATCATCAGCCGCGACAAACAAGGCGACGAACTCGTTGCTGATGTCGATGCTGCAATGGCCGGAAAGTAATAAAGTAGAAATCCTAAACGAAGGCGCGCCGAATCAACGACACGCCTTCGTTTTTTTATTGTCATAATCCGTCCTTCGAAAAATGAAGGTCTCTCGCTAAAAAAACTCGGCCACCGCAAAACGGCAGACGAGGTTTTTGTATAGTATCAATTAGTCTACTTTTACTACGAGGTAGTTAGAAAGGCTCCAGAACGCTTCCGGATTTGTGATTTGAAGGACTTTGTGGCCATTCTGATCTACGATAGAATACGAGCTTTCCGGCTGATTAGTAAGTACTTCGGCCTTATCGCTATTCAAGTCGATAACAGTTAACGTACGCTTGTCGGCTTTAGTGAAGAATGACTGTTCAAAATCGCCTTCCATGAGTTTGGTTTTGCGCAAGAAGCCTGTTTCGATAACTTTATTAGCCTTCAACTCGCTCTTTGTGCCGATAGCATAGTAACAAGTATTAAGCTCGTTAGCGAGCTGAGTTGCTGCATTTTCGGTAGAGTCTCGCTGGGCGGTGACGTTACTAACCGCTGTATTAAGACTGTCAACAGCGGCATCGAGGTCGCCGATGCGAACTTTAGCTTCTTCAAGATTGCCGCGTAGCTGTTCGATTTCGGCCGTCTGGCTATCGATCTGTGCGCGGAGTGAGGCTATAGTTTTCTGCAACTTGGCATTGTTGAGATTTGAGTTTGCAAGACGTTTTTCCAGGCTTTCAAGCTGTTCACGACGCTGCTGTAATGTGCTCTGGAGGGCAGCAATGTCTGTTCTGATGCGGTCGCGCTCGTTGGGAGTTTCGCTGAGGCCTTGAACATTAAGAATGTGTTCGAGTTGTTTGATCTGCTCCATGCTCGACGATATTTCGTTAACGAGCCCGAGGAGAGAGTCACGGTCGGCAACAGCTCCGGCAAGTTCCTCGCGTGTAGCTTCTGCGATGGCTTGTGCTTGTTCGAGTTGCTGCTGTTGTTCTTTGTTTTTGCAGCCGGGGAGCAATAGTGCGCCGACAAAAAAGAGCATTACAATTTTTTTCATAATATAAGTAGTTAGTGTAGTTTAATCGTTTGTATCGTCGTCAATATCGTTGTTGCGATATTTATTTTTGTGCACGCGTTTGCCTCCGTCCTCCTTTGCCTGCGGAGCGATGACAATAACTATTTCTCCACGAGCTTGATTTTGAGTAAAATGTGCCGCTAATTCTGACAAAGTACCACGGTGCGTGGTATCGTGAAGTTTTGATATCTCACGGCAAACGGCAGCTTCGCGGTCGGCACCACAAGCGGCAGCGAGTTCACTCAAGGTTCGTGCAACACGCAATGGCGATTCGTAGATGATGAATGTGACGGGCAAAGATGCCAAAAATTCGAGACGGGTAGCACGACCTTTCTTTGGTGGCAAAAAGCCTTCAAAGAAGAATCTGTCGCAAGGTAAGCCTGAATTAACCAACGCCGGCACGAAAGCAGTAGCTCCGGGCAAGGTTTCGACTGCCAAACCCTGGCGACGACATTCGCGCGATAGCATAAAGCCGGGGTCGGATATGCCGGGAGTGCCGGCATCGCTGACTAGGGCGATTGTTTCGCCGGATGCTATACGGTCTAAGAGGGGCGTAAGATCTTTGTGCTCGTTATATTTGTGATGACTTGCCATGGGGGTGGTGATACCGAAATGGCGCATCAACACTCCCGATGTGCGGGTGTCTTCGGCCAATATTAGCGACGCTGTACGCAACACCTCGATAGCTCGAGGAGTCATGTCGCCGAGATTGCCTACGGGCGTGGGTACAATATATAGTTTACCACTCATTGTTGGGCATATTTTCGGCTACTATGGCAAGGAAATCTGCCACTTCGGCATCTGACTCATCCCATAAAAGATCGCCGGTGAGATATTCGTGAGCTTCGGCATAGCTTTCCATGTCGGCAAGCAGCTTTAGTGTATCTGTAAAATCGGCATCATCACCGCTAAACAAGCTGCGACAGAAACGAAAACGATCGTTAAGCGTAAACGCACGCAGCAATCGGCTATTGGGCGTGTGTGTGCGCTTGGTCATTGTTATCGGCGGTAAATCCATCGACGCTGATGATATGACGGTGCGATATTCCGGCTCTTCTGACGGTACGGCGACGTCGTCATGACTATCAAGATTGACAACGACTTCAGAAGGGCTATCGCCGCCAACAACAACTGTAGGACCGATCATTTCGATAGGAGCTTCGTCATCAAAACATACAGGCATATCATCATGTACGTCTTCAATGTTGGTGCTTGAAACAAACACTACTTGCTCTTCGACGTGTCCGTTATCGGGTGTTGCTGCTGCCGACTCGGCAAGGTATTCCTGCATAGCCTGGCTGTACGCTTCAAATTTTGATGCTAAAAGCTCGCGCGCAGTGTCACTTTCGCGGTCGTTAAGAACCCGTAAAAGGCCTTCTAATTCGACGTTGAGCTTGATGAGGCGTGATATATCTAACATATTATTTACTTAAGAAAGGTGCGTTCTAGTAATCGCTCGCATCCGCGGTGTACATCGCGACGGGGACAGAAGAAGCCGTTTACCATCATTACGACAACGTGTGTGGGCTGTTGGTGTGCGTCTAGTTTATATCCGGCAAAACACTGAACACCGCTCATACTTCCGGTTTTGAGCGCTATCTGACCGGCAAGTTCGGACTTGGGCAAGAAGAAATTCAAAGTACTGCCATCAACACCGGCACGCGGAAAGAACGACAAATAATCTGCGCAATACTCCGACTCTGCCATCCATTCAAGCATATTAGCGAGAAATCGTGGCGAAATACGATTGCCGCGAGTCAAACCGCTACCGTCATTAACGAAAATGTAGCGAGACTCAACGCCACGCGACTGCCATAACGCCATTTCATGGTCGAGACACTGCTGACGTGTAGCACCTTGCTTAAGAGTGCGCAACATTCCTTCGGCATATAAGTTGTCGGAACGCTCCATCAGGTCGGTCATAATCTCGCCCCACGTTGCCGATTTGTGGCAATAGAGCAAGGTGCGAGTGCCGTCGCTTGTTGTTGCGTTGTCGGATGTTGTGATACCTTTGGCTGCGAGTACTTTACGCATCTCTGCACAGAATACCGCTGCCGGGTCGGGAACAGTTGTGGTAACAGTCCAATGATAGTCGTTAGGATTGGCAGTATACACCATAAGACGATGCGAATCAATGCCGCGAACGATATCATTTTCAGATGCCTGCTTTATGCAAATTTCCAAACCGGGAATTTCGGGAACTGACACTCCTGTAGCAGGTGTTACTTTGGCGATATTATCGCGCCAATTAAAGCCATAAAGACCGGCACCATAAGGCCATGCCAAATCTTCGCACTCCCATTGAATGATAGGACCGGCATCACTCATGTTTTGGCGAACCAAAACAGTGCCGTTAATGGTATTTACACCAATCTTAGAAAGATGGCTCGCAATACTATCACAAAAACCGGAATAAGCCTTAAGATATTCACTCTCAAGGGTAGGGTCATTAGCAGCATCAATAACAACATTTCCATTCAACACCCCGTCAGACACGGCACCTTCAATATATACCGATGTTGAAAAACAACTATCAGTACCAAACGAACTAAGCACCGAGGCCGTCGTAAGAGCTTTAGTTACAGACGCAGGCGTTAATGCATAATCGGCATTACTTTCGACAAGCACCTTGTCAGATTTAATATCCTTGATATAAACGCCCACCAAAGTAGCATTCTCGCCATCGATACCTAACACCTGTTGACCAAAGGCAACAAACGGCATCAACGCAACTCCAATAGCATAAAGGAAATGTTTCATATATAAAAGCGTAAACGCAAAGAGTTAACTTAAATAAAAAAGGAAACCCGGGTGTGGATTTCCTCTTTCGGGACGATGCCGAAGAAATTATTTCTTGACAACTCGACGCTCTTTGATACGAGCTTTCTTGCCGGTAAGAGCGCGGAGGTAGTAAAGCTTAGCACGACGTACTTTGCCGTATTTGTTTACTACGATAGAGTCGATGAAAGGCGATTCGAGGGGGAAGATACGTTCTACGCCAATGTTGTCGCTCATCTTGCGAACAGTGAAACGTTTCTTTGTGCCTTCGCCGCTGATGCGGATTACAACACCACGATACTGCTGGATACGTTCCTTGTTGCCTTCTTTGATGCGGTATGATACTGTGATAGTATCGCCCGGGCCAAATTCAGGATGCTGCTTGCCGCTAGCAAATGCCTCTTCAGCAATTTTAATAAGGTCCATGTTCTTGATAATTATAATGTTAACATTACATCGCAATATTCGCAGGCTGCATGTCCTGCCAGAGATTACGATTCCAACTGCAAAGTTAACAATTTTATCCCACATAGCCAAACATTTACAAATTTTTATAACCAACCCACACCAAAAACAAATCAAAATTAGCTGAGCTCCAGATAAGAATCAACACTCAACACACTATGATTCCATGGTAAACTTTGATACTTTGGCTAAAAATCCACGCGGCTGTCGAAGATTAAACCAAAGTTTAGGCGTATAGGTCTAAAAAGATAGGCATTAGATGTCTATATATAAATAAGGAGGTAAATGCCGATTGGGGTTTACCTCCTTATTTAATATGTTTTCGAAATTAAAGTTCGATGAGTTCGTCAGCGATGAAGTCTCGAGGTGCTGTTTTGCCGATAACGGTGTCCCATAGCATAGGTGAAATGCCGTTGCCGGGACGTTTTACGGTGATGTTTTGTTCGGAGAAAATTTCGCCTTTTGCGATGTTTTGAGCTGCGACAATACTTTTTCGAGCTACTTCGATGTTTGGGCGTTCAGCGTCGGCAACGTCTTTGATTCCGTTACCTAAAGCGGCTTCGATGTGACGAATTTGTTGCACTAACAATGCTAGTTGTTGCGGCTCAATAGATGCTCTGTGGTCCGGGCCGGGAAGGTTGCAGTCGAGGGTGAAGTGCTTTTCAATAATTCTTGCACCTTGGGCTACCGCAGCGACGGCAACTTCAGTGCCTATTGTGTGGTCGCTATAACCGATACTGTGGCATCCCAAGTTTTCGAGTGCGTGCATGGCGCGGAGGTTTACTGAAGCGTAAGGTGCCGGGTATTGTGTTGTGCAGTGGAGTAGTGAAATATTGCGTCGTGGCGTTCCTGCGGCTTCCAAAATCGATATAGCTTGCTCGATTTCGTTGATGTTAGCCATGCCTGTCGACATGATGATTCGGCTTCCCAATGCTCCGATTTTGCGGAGATAAGGCAAATTGGTAATTTCGCCGGAAGGAATTTTCCAATAGTCCATGTCTAGCTCCGCTAAGCAGTCGATGCTTACGAGGTCGAAAGGTGTTGACATGAACCCTATTCCCTCACTGCGGCAAATTTCAGCGAGTTCGGCATATGCAGATAGCGGTAAATGGATTGCTCGGCACATGTCGAGTTGGCTTTGACCGCTGCCGGTTGTTTCTTTTTGGTATTCGGCTTTAGGCGCGAAGGTCGAAATAACAAGTTCTGGAACAGCAGTTTGAAATTTAACATAGTCAGCCCCGGCTTTGGCGGCTTCGTGTATCATTTTGCGCGCCAAGTCGAAATTGCCGTTATGATTTACACCAGCTTCGGCGATGATAATAACTTTGTCGTTCATGATTAAGGAAAGAAAACGACGTCGGCGAGGTATCGAACCGTTTCGACGCCGGCAGTGGGTTGTTGAGAGTAAAGAGTTGCGCCGAGGCAATCGTCAATTATAAGTCCGGGGATGTCAGCTCCGGCATGAACCGAAGCTACGGCACCGCCACCGAGACGTGGGTTGACTTCCATTACTAACAAACGATTGTTGTCGAGGTCGCGAATGAGTTGTACTGTAATAGCGCCGCAAAGATTTGCTGTCTCAATAACTTGTTGAGCAAGTGTATTGGCAGTATTGTCTGCGATTGTTATGGTGCGCACGGCTTCGCCTCCGGCAACTTCGCGACGGATGCGAGGGCTTGTGCATACTATTTTACCATTTGTAGAGGCAGCGTAACAGTCGATGGTTATCTCTTCACGGCGGTCGATGCGTTCTTGGATAAGGTAGTCGCTTTTATTGATAATATCGTCAAGTTCTTGTTGTGAATTTATTTCGATAATACCTTTTGACGCCGACCCGAACCGAGGCTTGGCAATGAGAGGTGTAGAGTATTTGTCTCCTTGCTTCCATGTTGCCGGAATAGGAATGTTGTTTGCTTCAAATAATTCGGCAGCAGCGACTTTGTCGAACATTTTATCGGCATGGCATCGTTTGGCAACGGGAGCAAAAGTCGAAGATGTGGTTGTTTCAACATAATCAGCCGCAACCCCCACAGCCGGGTCGACAAAAGGAATGATAATGTCGATGTTGTGCTGTTTGACAACGCTATTGAGGTTATTTAATATATCCGGATCTTTCCACCGGAGTCCCTCAACAATAAGCCCTTCCATAGCAAGCGCCGAGTGAGCGTCGAGTTCGTAGCCTACAATTTTGCACTCCAAACCGCGTTTTGCTGCTGCATCTTTAAACATTCTCGCCATCGCGACACGTTTTGCGCCGCCGAGGAAAAGCATGCTGATGCGTCCGGGAATTTTAAGATTGCTCATCGGTTGTAAATGTCGGGTTTGTATTTGGCGAGGTTTTCGGGACGGCAGAACCATTCAATTGTTTTCTGAAGACCTTGCTCGAAAGAATGTTTAGGGCGCCAATCGGTGAGAGAAGTGATAAGAGTATTGTCACCGCAAAGACGGTTCACCTCGCTTTTTGCCGGGCGAAGGCGTTCGGGGTCGGTAACGTCTTCGACATTACGTCCCATCAGTCGTGCTATAGTAGCAAGAGTGTCTGCCATAGACACTTCCGTACCTGTAGCGATGTTAATGTCACGTCCTTCTATTCCTGGCGCTTCACCGAGAGCAATAAATCCGGCAGCGGTGTCGGCAACATAGTTGAAGTCGCGTGTCGGTGTTAGGTCTCCGAGACGAATTTTGTCTCGTCCCGAGGCTATTTGTGTGATGATAGTCGGAATAATTGCTCTCGCGCTTTGACGAGGACCGTAAGTGTTGAACGGGCGAGCTGTAACAAGAGGCAGGTCGAAAGCGTTGTAGAAACTTTGCGCAATAGCGTCCGCTCCAATTTTTGTTGCCGAATAAGGCGACTGAGGCTGACGAGGGTGTGCTTCGTCAATTGGTACATATTTCGCTGTTCCGTATACTTCGCTTGTCGAAGTAACGACAATTCGTCTAACACCGGCATCGCGCGCAGCTTGGCACATATTGAGGGTGCCTTTGATGTTGGTGTCGACATAGCTGTCCGGAGCAATGTAGCTATAAGGAATAGCGATAAGAGCCGCGAGGTGATAAACGGTGTCTATCCCGCGAGTGATGTGACGGCAGAAATCGGGGTCACGCACGTCGCCGGTAACCACTTCGAGCCCGTCGCGTAGGCCTAAGTCGTCGAGCCAGCCCCATGTGTTGAACGAATTATATTGAGCTAGGGCACGCACGGCGTAACCCTTTTCGAGGAGAGCTTCAGTGAGGTGAGAGCCGATGAAACCGTCGGCACCGGTGACGAGAACTGTCTTATCGTTTACCATGTTCGGTCGAATTTATATGTTATTTCCGCCAAACCGACGCGTTGCCATGTAAGAACGAGGTGCTTGCTGTCGAGTTGGCGTATAGTCATTGTAAGAGTAGAATTTAGAGGCATCTCGAGCCATTCCGGTGCGGCGTAATAGCCTTGACCTTGCTCGGTGGTGTTGTCGTGGTGTTTGAAGTTAAACGTTATGCTGTCGTCGCTGCGTGTCCACGTGCTATAGCGGTTGGTTTCGATTTGATTGTCGAGAATGCGACTAAAACAAGCTATTTCATTTTGAAAACGCAATGTAGTGTACTCATTATCAGGAAAATTTTTATCGTCGCCTCCTATTGTCATCGAAGTCAAAGACCACGCACCGAACAAGTCGCCGATGTTGCCGTTATTTTGTGTGCAGGCTGTTGAAATGAGTAGGATGCACAAATATATTGAGTATCGAATTAGTCGTGTCATTTCGCAAATTATTTATTGGCGTACGCAAAATTACCGGAGTATGTAATTCCAAGCATAACACCGACGTTATTACCTCTCAGTTTGCCGGCATCGAAAGCCGCTTTCGCCGAGAATGATACGCCCTCGAAACATTCGGGGTCCCAATTAACAGCAAGCAACGCCGAAGTGCATGAATGACGTTTTTTCGCCGCTATAGCACCATTACCGCCTGCTTGCTGCCAACTAAGTTTAGCTGAATACGACCACTCACTGTTAGGGTTTCCGGCAATAGCGGCATGGAATCCGCGAGTGCGGTTGTGGAGATATTCGTATCTGCCGTCGCTGTTGTATGCCGGTGCGATGATGAAAGGAGATCCAATAGCGAGGCCGTAATTGGCATACGGACCGTAATACGAATTGTTATAATAATTGTCGGCACCGTCAGCGTGTCCGCCTATGCTTGTGCCGGGATAGTCGTTGTGAGAAAAGTGTAGCCAGCCGCATTGGTTTGTAAAGTCGATATATTCGAAAAGCACTTTGGAAACCCAACCGGCTTTTGCAAAATCGTACTGCACACCCCAAAGACCGTCCCAGCCATTACGTCTGCCAATTCCGGAGCCGTCTTCCCACGGCCATTCGAAGTAAGCTGTTATCTTGCTACCGTTTCGAAGGTTGTAAGATGCTTTAAAATCCCACGAACCGAGCGAGCTGCCTTTGTAATAGTCTTCGCCGCCTTCAGAAGGAAAGAACATATCCCACAAATCACGGGTATGGAAACCGCGGTTTTCGGTGCGGTATAAATTGCCAAGACGGTAGAATTCGGTTTTGCCGGCAAAGAGTCCGCCTGCTTGCATTCCGACGATTACGGATAATGGTTGAGTGGGATTTGTGCGGAAATAGCAACGTTTGTAAGTATACCACAAATCGGTGCCTATCAGTCCGTTATAATGGTTGAACATTTTGTTTTTGAAAGACGAATCTGTCATTTTGCCGTACATAATTCGACCTTCTATTTGTATCCAACCGTTTGTGAAAGGAATGTTCTGGAAATCGTTGAATCCAATTTCAAGTCCGGGGATAGGTCGGGCGTTGTTGCTTCTGGTGATGTCGCCTGAAGATAGATCCGCATCGACAATGATCGACGGTTGGCTATGCATACCGGCGCAAAGGTATAGGCCGCGATATCTCGCCTCGGCCCATAGCTGTTGTATTTGTATCGGAGAACTATTCACCGATTTAGTTGTCCACGAATTGTTGTCCGGATTCCATCTGTCGTAGTCCGTATCGCTTCCAAAGCCTATAAGGTATTCAAAGCCGCCCCCCCAATCGAAATGCTTGTCGAGCATAGATTTTTGTAATAATCCGTTTTGCCAAATACCTTTAGCATTCGTGAATTTACCGCCGTTATTAGCAGAGAGTAAATACGGCGCCAAATCCCCGGTCGAAGCATTTGCGATTACATCGGCGCGGTAGTCGAAATCGACAGCACCGACGCTGAGGCTTATGCTTGCTGCTATGGCGGTTAATATGCGTTTTATGGACATTTTCATAGAAATACGTCATTGCGGTTATTGCCGAAGAATTAAATTCGGTGTTTTGTGCGCGGTTTATTTACAAAGTTAGCCAATATTTTCGAATCAATAGCATCATGATGCAAAAAAGCCCGAAAAATCGGGCTTTAGACGTAGTTTGTCGACTTATCAGACATTGTTTTTATTGGCGAGGAGCATCGTGGTTAATGATGAGAACATGAAAGCGTTACTCCAGCGCATATAGCTGATTCGAGACGATATGCTTTGCTTCATTTGATAGTAGAAGAAACCGCGTTTGTCGAACATATTGTCGATTGTCCATTTTATAACGCGGTCAATCAATTCTTTGTGTTGATTGTATAACCCGAGGCGATAAAGGACAATAGGTAATTCACCGGGGCAGTGGATGTCGATAGGGTATTGTCGATTATGATAGTATTTGGGAGCTCCGTCGGCTTTGAAAAAGTTTTCGATATAGAATTTTACGCCTTTTTCAATGCACTTTTGGAACGACATATCACCGCTACATTCTTGATAAACTTTAAGAGCTTCGAGATTGTAACCGGTGTGGAATGAGTCAATCCACCCCGTCACCGTGGCGACGCCGTAAGTCCAAGACCCGTTATCGGCTTGGTCAGCGCAACATGCAGTAACGGAGGCGCGAGCGGCTTTAATGTATTCTTCGTTTCCAGAGTATTTGTAGCACAAAGCGAGCAGTGCGGCACCGAGAAGCGAGGCGTTGTAGATGGTGTCGTTACCCGGCATCATTGAATATGAGAAAATGAAACCGTTTTTATGCGGCGTGCGGCGAAGGTCTTTGAGAACGAATTGCGCCGAAGAAAGTGCAATGTCTCGCAATTCCGAGCGGCCTGTTATTTCGTAAGCTTCAAAAAGAGCCGACGCGCAAAACCATGTAGCAACAACCGTTGGCTCACCTGCCGGGAATAGGAATTCGCGACGGCATTGCCATGGAAAATTATACCCCCACGCGGCGCCGGATGTTTTGGTGGAGCGCATGGAAATTAATTTGTCGGCGAGATAGTTGATTTTTTGAAGATATTCGTCTGACGGAGCGTACTTTACAAGATTGCAATAGCCGTGTAAAAACAAGCCGATAGCTTTAGCGTTGTGTTGTTTAGGTACGCATAAAAGCTTACGCAGGTTAAAAGGAAAGCGTTTAAAGCCCTGTATCCACACCAAGCGGCAAATAGCGGAATTGTTAACCCACGGCAATGCTTTCCAGAATTTTGAATTCAAGCCGTCATAAGGATCCCATCCGGCAAAATCTTCGTCGGAGCAATATTTCTCGAGAGAGTATAGAGTGTTCGAAAACAAGTCGGTCATAATGTCGTGTTGACTAACAACAAAAATTTGCCGTTAGGTTGAATGATAAAATCATCGACACATTCAATAGAATAAAAATCGTCGCCCAACATAGCAGTAGAAAGGGTGTGCTTTAAAAGCTCCATGTCATTGTCATTAAAACCGTTGTTTGGTTTTATAAGGCAACGTAAGTAACCTCTCTCGTTTTGCACAAATTGCAAACCGTCGAGGTGCTCTAAAATTTCGCCGTGGAATGTTAGGTTGCTGTCTGAAATTGTTACACCGTCATTGCGGTAAATAACAGAATTGTCACGTCTGCCGTGAATTTTAGTAATCAACATTTTTTCGACACCGTCAGAGTCAATAATGTTACCACCGAATTCTGCCCAGTCGTTTGTGCGATAACGCAGAAGCGGCATGGCGTAGTTGTAAAGAGTTGAGCCGGTGAGTTCGCCCTCGCTTCCGATGTTTTTTACCGGAAGACCGTCAGAATCAAGAAGTTCGGTAAAACCGTAAGCCGGTTCTATAACAAAATTACTGAATCCGTTAAGGCTACGGGCGAAAATAAGTTTTTCGGTGTGACCATAGAATGACGATATGTTTATGCCGAGTTTTTCTTTAATGAATTTGTATTGAATGTCAGTGACGGGCTCTGATGTTAGCAACGCCAGTTTGATGAAAGATGTGTCAAGCCCGAGGTCGCAGAGACGTTTTAGAAACTCGTAGCACGACATAGGGTATGAGTATATCGTGCTGATGTTCCGAGATTTCATAACCTCCCATACTTTTCTGCAATAATCGTCAGAACGGTTGAATCCGTCGAAGATATATTCTTTTGTAAAAGGATTAATTTCGAAAATAGTACCTTCTTTAAGGTGTTCACGTCGCAAAGTAGCACGGGGAGTGAATTTCCATCCGGCTTCGTTCCATGCTTTGCCGACAAATGCCATTTCGGTTACATATCGATTTTTAGGCATAAGCATCGTTAGAGGTTTAGATGTTGTGCCGGATGTTGACGTGAAGATATAGTCTTTTGCTAAGTCGCTTTTAAATTCGTCTTGGTGTGCTGTTACGGTCTTTTTGGTTATTGGTTCGATTTCGTTGATAAATTGCTCTATCGAGGTGATAACTAGACCTTTATATTTTTTACGATAGTATGGCACATTGGCGATGGCATAATTTGCCATGTCGATGAGTCGTTTATTCGGGTCTATGTTCGGAATCGTTTGTCTAAAACGCGCCACTTGAAGACCAAACATATTGTTGCTCAGGAAGTTCATTCTGAGCATAGCCTCACCTAGCCAGTTTGGCATTGATTTCGAACAAGATTTTAAATAATCGGCAAAGTGCATTAGGTAAGGATGTTAAGAGTCTAATAAGGAATTGTAAACGCCGAGAAGATTCGTTTCAACGCAAATTGGCGCGAAAGCGGCAGCACGTTGTCGGGCGCTATGAGCTAAAGTTTTGAGTAGCTGAGCGTTGTTAACGGCATTAAGGATGGTGTTGGCGAGGTCGTTGACTTTGCCGGGCTGTAGCAAGAATCCGTTTGTGTCGTCAACAATTTCGGGAATAGCTCCCACAGCTGTGGCTATTATAACATGGCCGTATCCGAGAGCCTCCAGGAGGCTTAGGGGCATACCTTCGTTGTACGACGGAAGGATATTCAGTGCTGATTTATTCAGTAGCTCGATTTTTTTATCTCCGCCGACCCAGCCTTCGAAAACGGCGATGTCTTCGAGTTGATTTTCTCGAATAAAGGTTTCTACTTTTTGTGTTTCGCCATTACCGCCGATATGTAGCAAGAAACGTCCGCGGAGTTGTTCTTTGATAGAATTTATGGCGTTAAGGAGGTCGTAGATGCCTTTAGACTTAGTCAGCAATCCGAGGAATAGGGCATGAATACGTCCGTCTGACGGGACGGGATGTAGGGTAGGGGGCTCTATGACGTTGTTGACTACATGGATGTTGTGATGAATGTTATTTTGCTCGAAAAATTCTTTCCATGTAGGACTTAGGACAATAACGGCGTCACAAATAGATAGACTCTTTTTGATGTAGTCGCTATTAGAGGCATAGAAGTCTTTAAAAGCACCGCCATGAATGTGCATCACCACTTTTTTACCAAGTCGTTTTGCCGCTTTAGCAAAAAAGACAGCGCGACGGAATGAGATAAAAGAGGCGGTGTGTATGTGTACTATTTTGATGCTGTGATGCTTTTGGAGTGTCGTCGAAAGTTGGTGCAAGCCTTTGAAAAACAGCCAAGTATTAATAAACTTACCCCGAGTGTCCGAGTTGCAAATATAGAAAGTATCGTCGCCTAAAATAAAACGGCGGTAATTGTCGATAACTTGAGCTATACCACCCTTTGGCGGTGTGAAATGCGGACCGATGGTGAGTAATTGTGCTGTTATATCTTTAGAAAGCATTTGCTGATGAGGTCGTTAAAAATAGGCTTGCGAGCTTCGCATCGAATTGCAAAGATAGTTATTTGTTTCTATAATGAGCGAAATTTTCGATTTATTAATATGAAAATAATCAATGACGTCGCAATTTACCATTCGTCGTGCGTGGAATAAGGTCTACGAAAGTAATTTTTTTTGGTAAGTGTCTGTGATCGGCGATAGCGTTACGCAGTTTGTTGGCTATGAGCGGAATTTCGCCATCGGGCGATTCGATAACAAGCTCAATTGCTTGCCCCCAAAGGTTGTGAGGCATAGGGCGAACGAGCAAGGTTATGTCGCCGAGGATGGTATGGTATTCTGCTTCGAGTTCTTCGGGAAAGAATTTAATTCCCCCGCTGTTGATAACACCGTCGGCACGGCCGCGCCAGATGAATGACGTATCACTGTGTAGCTCGACGATGTCGTTGGTTGTTAGGCTTTTGAAGCTATATTTTGAAGCTATAATTGTTAGCTTGCCGTCTTTGTCGGTGCTAAATGTAACGCCGGGCATGGCGTTGAAAATTCGTTGTTCGTCATCGGCGCTAGCAAGAGCGACATGACTACACGTTTCGGTCATGCCGTAGCTTATATAAGCGCGATAACCGCAGTCTTTAAGGTCGCGGCATTGTTGAGCAGAAGGAGCTGCGCCACCGATAAGAACAGCCTTGATGCGCTTAGCAAGATGCGGTTGCGATATTAGTGACGGCACTTGTGATGGCACAACGGGCAATAAATCGATGTCGGGGATGTTGGTGGGGATAACGATGTCGTTGCTTATCGGCAATATTATAAGATTACAGTCGGCACACAAGGCACGAACAGCCATCATCTTTCCGGCGATGTAGTCAAGAGAAAGAGGCGATGCTATAGTTGACGTTTTTGTAATGCCGAAAAACTCGTTAGTGGCACGTGCCGATACGAGCATATCGGATTTTAGCAGTTTGATGTCTTTTGGTGTTCCTGTTGAGCCTGAAGTGTGTGCTGTGATGTAGGAAGAGTCATCGTGCCACAGAGCCAAAAAATCGTCGAGTGTCATCTTAAATTGTCGAAATTGTTAAGCTCACCCCAAGAAGCATTAGGGTCGTGCCAAAGAGCGGCGTCGTGCATGCGCAACGGTGATTCGATATTGTCGGAATAAAGTTGTCCCGTACCGAGCCCTTGCGGCATAGCGAAAGTTCCCTTGCACGTTTTATCAAGCCATGCCGCGATAGCAAATAGACCGAGGTTAGACTCCAAAGCCGATGTCGCCCACCATCGTCCGTCACCGGCAATACGCGCATATTCGTCAGCAGCACGGAAACCGCCACATAGGGCCGGCTTGAGTATTATATATTGTGGCGCTATGTCGTTGAGTAGCTGTTGCTTTTCGTTGAATGAGCGTGTGCCGATTAACTCCTCGTCAAGGGCAATAGCTATAGGTGACCGGCGGCAAATATTTGCCATCTCTTCGCGTTGTCCGGCGCGAATAGGTTGCTCTAATGAGTGGATGTCAAATTGGGCAAGTCGTTCGAGACGTTGCAAGACATTGTCAGGCGAGAAGCTGCCGTTGGCATCGAGACGCAGTTCTAAATCTGAGGCGCTGAACGAGCGACGGATGCCGCGAAGAAGTTCTACTTCGTCGTCGAAGTTTATGCCACCGATTTTTAGTTTGAGTATACGAAAACCGGCATCGAGTTTTTCAGTGATACGCGCTTTCATTTCCTCGCGCGAGCCCATCCAAATTAAACCGTTGATAGGAATACCAGCGTCGCCGCGAGTCCATGCGCTGTCATGTAAAGGCAAAAGAGCAGCAGCGGCACTTTCAAACCCGAAAGCTATAGAGCTTGGTAAAATTTGATCAAAAGCCGTGTCCGGCGTTTCGCATGTGGTGGCAAGATGTTGCTCAAACGAAGGGGTGTCTTCAGCAGAAAGGCCGCGGAACAGTGGCACTTCGGCAGTGACGCTACGTCCGTCTGGCGTTGTCAGACGGATATAATAGGTATCTTTGACGCGCATAGTGGCACGCGACGTCCGTGCATCAAAAGTGAAATGCAAGGTGCCGCGACACCACTGTGCGCGTGTGCCTGTTGGGATACTCAATATCATCCGGGGAACTGAGGATATTGGTCGAAGTCGGGATCTCGTTTTTCGAGGAAAGCCTTGGAGCCTTCTTGCGCTTCATCCATGAGATAGTACATCAAAGTGGCGTCGCCGGCAAATTCCATAAGACCATGTTGGCCGTCGAGTTCTGCATTGAGGGCGCGTTTGATCATGCGGATAGCGAAGGGGCTACGTTTGATGATAGTTTGGCACCATTCAACAACTTCGTCTTCGAGTTTGTCGAAAGGAACAACCTTGTTGATCATACCCATTTCCAAAGCTTCGGCAGCAGTGTATTGTCGGCAAAGGAACCAAATTTCGCGAGCCTTCTTTTGTCCCACGCAGCGAGCGAGGTAGCTAGAACCGAAACCGGCATCAAAGCTGCCCACCTTGGGACCTGTTTGACCGAAACGAGCATTTTCTGATGCAATAGAAAGGTCGCAGATAACGTTGAGGACATTGCCGCCGCCGATAGCGTAGCCGTTTACCATGGCGATAACGGGTTTTACGAGTGAGCGGATGGCTTTGTGGATGTCAAGAACGTTAAGTCTGGGCGTGCCGTCGGTGTCGCGGTAGCCGCCGCGTGATTTATAGTGCTGGTCGCCGCCGGAGCAGAAAGCTTTGTCGCCGGCGCCCGTGAGGACTACTACTCGTATTTCGGCATGGTCGCGGCAGTAGTCGAGGGCATCGAGTATTTCGTGGTTGGTAAGAGGGCGGAAGGCGTTGTATACTTCTGGGCGGTTGATAGTAATACGTGCGATGCCTTCATAGTAATCGAAAAGAATATCGGTATATTCTTTTATGGGTGACCATTGACGTGTGCTCATATATTGTTTGTTTTCGTTTTTGGTGTTGTTATGTGAAGTATTGATTTGTTGTTGTCACTTAGACTGTTGTCGAAGTCGGCATCGGTAAGATTGTCGGCGTTGACACACTTGTAATCGAACCCGTAAGCGTCGGCAAGTTTTTCCAATGGCATAGGAGTCATAGCTGCGAGGTATGGCTCACATTCGGGCAGGTGACGTGTGTTTTGTATCTGTCTGAAAATATCGCCGCCGCCGTTGTCAATAACAATCATAGTGAAATTGTCGCCAATGTTTTCTGCCGCGAGGGCGTTAATATCGTAAGCGCAACTCATGTCACCGGTGACAAACAGAAGTGCTTTGTCGGGACAAGCGCGAGCAGCGCCGATAGCGGTTGATGTTGTTCCGTCTATACCGCTGACGCCGCGATTGCTCCATACGGGATTATTGCCCGTGTTGATGCCTTGCAAGGTGCGGATGCTCATGCCGTTACTGATATGTAATGCGGCGCTATGGCGTATAACGGCGCGTGAAATTGCTTGAGCAAGGGCTGATGGGGCGGCTTGTGAACTCATAATGCTGTCTATCTCAGCAGCATAGGAGCTTGAGATATGTTGGGCAAGAATTGGCAAGAAAACCTCGGGCTGACATTCTATCCTTGCCGTAGCGGCGTGGAAGGTGTCAACGATGTTGTCGTCGTAGCCAACGGTTATGTGCGAGAGCTTGTCGATTCGTCGCAATAGGGCTTTCATTTTTGCCGAAACGAGGCTGCCGCCGATTGTTATGACGATGTCGGGATAGAGCGAAGAGTTAATATTTTCAGCAAGAGTGTCGAGTGAATAAGTACCAATGCTCGATTGCACTTCAGCGGCGATGACAACGCCGGATGTATGCAGCGCTGATATAATGGGTCGTAAAGCGTCGGCTTGGTGAGGTAGAAGCCCGCCGACGGCAAGCATTATTTTTGCGGTAGGGTTGATGTTGTTTGTTATCCAACGACGTATGCTGTCGGGCGATGGCTCGGGACGGAAAATGTCAATTTTGTGCCATTCCGATTCGGTAATTTCGTCTTCGGTGCATAAGGGTGCATCAAGTTGTACATTTATATGTACCGGTCCGGCGAGCGGAGCGGTGGCGGCTTGTAATGCATCGTTGATAAGACGGTTGGCGAACAAAGGTTCACACGGGTCGGTGAGGTCGATACTCTTGCGAACAATAGCATCCAAAGCACCGTATTGACGTATTGTTTGACTGTCGCGCTGGTCTATCCATTGAATAGGTCTGTCGGCAGTGATGGCAATTAAAGGCACTCTGGAGTAAAAAGCTTCAGCAATAGCCGGGGCGTAGTTTAGCATAGCCGATCCTGAAGTGCAGACAATAGCTACCGGCCGCTCCGACGCCACTGCCGCACCGAGGGCTTGGAATGCAGCTGAACGTTCGTCGATGCAGTGGCGCATGGTGTATTTGCCGATGCGTGCCAATGCCATAACAAGTGGCGCATTGCGTGTCCCCGGAGAGATTATGATTTCTCGGACTCCGTAGGAATACAATAAGCCGGAAAGTTGCCGGCACACGCGTTTGCTACTTGTTTTCATCGTTGTTTTATAACCTTTTGGGGAAATTTTTTGTCGTAATGGAATTTCAGAATAACAAAGTTATCTTATTTTTGTTAATTTTGCAACTCAATTTATGAAGTCAGGTTTTTCAATATTAATAATAACGCTATTTTTGTTGGTCGCAACGTCCTCATATGCACAGGATTGCGACACTATGCGTGTATCGTTGCCAAATGGCGATAGTAGAGACACTATTGCGGCAAAGCCGAATGGTGTTGTAACAAAGTTTCTGAATTATTTTAAGGAGAGTAATAAAGGAAAAAGTAGTAATCGTATCGATTTCAGTGTTATAGGCGGTCCGCATTATAGCTCTGATGAGAAATTCGGTATAGGACTAGTCGCAGCAGGATTGTATCGCTCCGATTTGAGTGATTCTATATCTCCGATGAGCGATGTGTCGATATATGCCGATGGAACGACAAGTATGCGTTTCAAACTCGGTATCCGCGGTAATCATATCTTCTCCGGCGATAAGTCGCGTCTTATTTACGATATTAATTTTGCGTCTATATCAACGCAGTTTTGGGGAATAGGGTATGAAATGGCAGAGGAAGATGATAACGAGTGCGATTTTAAATACTTGGCGTGGCAAGCGCGAGTAAATCAAGTTTGGCGATTGTGCGATTGTCTATTCCTAGGCCCTATGTTGACGGTAGATTATATCAATGGCCGTCATTTTGAACGTCCTGAATTGTGGCAAGGTCAAGAGCCTCGAACTTTTAATATAGGTATAGGCGTTACATTACAATACGACACTCGCGACTTTTTGCCGAATGCGTATCGTGGCGTGTATTTGCGCTTGGATCAAAGTTTTAATCCCAACGTTATGGGCAAAGGCTATAATTTCGGACTTACGGAATTGACAGCAGCGTGGTATCATCGTGTATGGTCGACGGCGACGCTTGCTATGCAAGCTCACGGACGAGTAACGTATGGTAATACACCGTGGGGTTTGCTGTCTACTTTGGGAGGTAGTCACACTATGCGTGGGTATTTCGAAGGACGTTATCGAGACAAAAGCGAAATTGACTGTTGCGTTGAATTGCGCCAACATGTATGGCGACGCAGTGGTGTGGTAGCTTGGGTCGGCGCCGGTACTATTTTCCCTAAATTTGCGGATTTGCGGTGGAAAATGGTTTTGCCTAACTGTGGCGTTGGTTATCGTTGGGAGTTCAAAAAACGTGTAAACGTGCGATTTGATGTAGGCTTCGGTCGCGGCCAGTCGGGTTTCTTATTCAGTGTTAATGAAGCTTTCTAAATTGAAAACCGGATTCTGTAAATTTAATTGTTGTGATATCTTGATGTGGGTGGTGCCGTTGCTACTCATAGTGCCGAATATTGTGCTCGATATCACTGAAATACAGTACACTATAACGACGTGCATAGCAAACGTGCTATTGCCGTTGGGCGTTTATTGGCTTGCTACATCGTTGCATCGTCGTGCGGCAACGGCGGTGCTGTTGCTGATTCCTTTTATGGTGTTGGCGGCGTTTCAGATTGTCCTTATTTTCCTATATGGCGAGTCGATTATTGCCATTGATATGTTTCTCAATGTCGTGACGACAAATTTTAATGAAGCTACTGAATTGTTGGGGAACCTTACGTCGGCGATTATAACTGTATGTGTTTTATATGCTCCGCCGATTATCGCTGCAATATTTGCTAGTGTTAAACATATAGAATCGTCTGTTTGTCAGCGCCAAGTTGTGCGCTATACAGGAGCGGTAACGACCGTATTCGGTGCTATCGCCCTCGCTCTTGCTACTATGTCGCCGACTTTTGCTATCGACAGACAAATTTTTCCGATAAATGTTATTTCTAATATGGTGTCGGCTTATGACCGTACTATACAGACAAATCGATATTTCGAAACATCTGCCAATTTTAGTTTTGATGCAGAGATTACGGATAGTATAGCTCCCGATATAGTTGTTCTTGTTATAGGCGAAACATCGCGAACTGATAATTGGCAGTTGGGAGGCTATGGCAGACACACGAATCCGCGCTTGAGCAAACGCGAAGGATTGGTGTTTTTCAATCGTGCTATTAGTGAGAGTAATACCACGCATAAGAGTGTTCCACTGTTGATGTCGCACCTTGACGCCGATGCGTTTGGTGATAGTATTTTTTGCACCAAAGGCGTTATTGATGCTTTTGATGAGGCCGGATTTTCTACGGCGTGGTTTTCGAATCAACGTCGTAACGGTGCGCTTATTGACTTTTTCGGTATGGCGGCGGATTCGGTGAAGTTTATTACCGATGACAGGAGTGCCCATTATGATATGGAATTGTGCGAGTTGCTGCATGATTTTTTGGCGGATAATGTCCGCGAGAAGTCGTTTGTGGTGCTACATACTTACGGCTCGCATTTTAATTATCGCGACAGATATCCTGAGGCTTATCGTGTATATGATAACGATTCCTATATTGATGCGTCAGCGCTGTGTCGTGACGAGTTGATTAATGCTTACGATAATACTATTGTATATACCGATGCGGTTGTAGATAGTATCATCTCTATAGTAGAAGCAAGCGATCGCTCAGCAGCGGTGCTTTATCTTTCGGATCATGGCGAAGATGTTTTCGACGATTATCGCGGCAGATTTTTGCATGCCTCGCCAACGCCGACGTTTGAGCAAGTCCATGTGCCTATGATAGTGTGGCTTTCGCAGCAATATTCTGCGGCTAATCCGGAGATTGTCAGTGCGTTGAATGGTAATGTTAATAAAAATGTGTCATCGAGCCGCAGTGTGTTCCATACATTGTTGTCGTTGGCGCATATTTCATCACCGAAATATCGTGCGGAGGCTTCGTTGTGTGATTCGGCATTTGTTGAGCCGACGAGGGTGTATCTAACTGATTATAATGAGGCTGTGGCACTACCGGAAAGCGGTATGCGTGATATTGATTTTGAACAGTTTAAGTTGCACTCGATAAGCTATTGATTTCCTTGTTGTTAGAAGGGTTTAAGCGCCGTTTTTTTAGGTGTGCTTTGTGGGTTTTTAACCATAGTTTACCATAGTGCGTTGGCTTTGGGATTTT
>CAZFGV010000025.1:6354-25230 GCA_964518705.1 uncultured Bacteroides sp. | reverse complement strand
GAGCGCGGCTGGTGTTTTTACATTAGCACCATAGTGCGATTACTTTGTTTTTATAACTATAACTCAAGCTAACAAAGATCTCGTCTATTAATCAGATCAATAATTACGCGCGTGCGCGTACATATATAATGACAAGAACTATTAAAATGGAAAGGTCGCTCGAAATTGCATTTTTTACAGACCTATGCCATTTAGTGATTATTTTTGGAACTGAAGTAAGATTATGGGATAGTTAAAATTCAACGCTCAGTCGTATGTTAATTTGCCGACGTGTTAGATAGTTGGGAACAGCGTATTGGAGTCTGTTAACATCGGTCACCCAGTAATAGCTATTAACGTTTGAAATGTCAAGAAGGTTGAAAATATCCGCCCCAAGCCAAACACTTTTGAAAGCGCGCGCTATACCTTGGCGCGATGTTTGTTCTGACGGCTGCAGGAGAGCATAAGCCAAACCGATATCGACACGTTTGTAAGCCGGAGCGCGGAAATATCCCTTATCACGACTTCCTCGTGGCGCTGTCATGGGCAAGCCATCAGAGAAAATGCCTCGCAAATTAAATTTCAACTTAGGAAATTTTGGGAAGTAGTCTGTAAAAAAGAGGGCAAAAGAGTAACGTTGATCAGTTGGTCGGGGCACTTTTACGCCATTAAGAGTCTCTTGAGTTTTCATCAACGAGAAGCTCAACCACGAGTCAGTACCCGGCACGAATTGTCCGAACAATTTAAAATCAATACCTGTTGTGAATCCACTAGTTTGATTTTGACCTGAATAGACTAGTTTTAAGTTGTCGATTTCGTAAGGTACGAGATTTCCGAGCGACTTATAATATGCTTCCGCCGAAATTTTAAAAGGACGATCGAGGGCACGGAAAGTATAGTCAGCACCTGCAATAACTTGAAACGAGCGCTGGCTCTTAATGTTATTATTCAAATTAACGACAACATTTCCATCCGCATCTTCAACCGGCAAACGATATTCTTTAAAGAACGGGCTTTGATAATACAATCCGGTAGCGAGTCGCAAAGCCAAACGCTGACATTTATCCGGCACAAAACCGACACTAACTCGCGGGCTCACAAGTGTTTCCTTATTAAACGACCAATGGCTCACACGAATACCGCCATTAAAATTAAAATAACCTACATCAGTAGACAGGCGGTAAGTATCCATCGCAAACGCTTCGACGCGAGATGAACCAAAATCATGATTTGACGACAGATTATATATCATCCTAAGAGCATCCGGATTAAACGGCAAAGAATATCCCGCCGAGTCACGCAGTTCCCACTCGCGAGAATGTTCGTGCATAGACTCATGTTTATATGTCACACCATAGGACAAATTATGCTTTGCAATGCCGGAATTACCACGCAATGCAAGAGTAAAAACCGAAGCTTTAAATCGGTTTCTTGCATGTTCGTGATACCTTCCGACGCCCAATTCACCACCAACAGCAGCGCCATTATTACCTCCCGTACCGGCTTGATCAAGCCAATACTCGCCCGAGATATCATACGCAACGAGTTCGTTTGTCAAATATCCGGCAGCTTGAAGGGTAAATTCATGAGCTTTCGAAGGCGCATAAGTAATTGTTCCGGCACCGAAATAAGTTTCGAATCGGTCTTTTTCTTGACCATCAAAATATACCGTAAACTCCTTCGCATCAGTAGCAGTACCGAATTTAGTAGTACGATTATGGGGAATAAACTTATAATTATTCACCGCCACGTTACCTAAGAACGACACCTTCAATTTCGGCGAAAAAATATAATTCAAGCTAGTTTGATAATCAAAAAAGCGGGGGTCGTAGTCGCCTTTTTCATCAAGCGATCCAAGCAGCGAACTATTTTGCTTATATCTAATACCATGAATTTGATTAAATCTCTTCGAGCTCGACCCCACCGCCGCGCTCGCCCCCATAAGAGAAAGCGCAGCGCTGCCTTCAAAAGCTTCCGGTTCGCGATAAGTAATATCAAGTGCCGAGCTCATTTTATCGCCATATTGCGCCGAAAAACCACCAGTCGAGAAACCGATAGAACCAACAAGATCAGGATTAACAATACTCAAACCCTCCTGCTGACCAGAAGAAACCAACTGAGGACGATAAACTTCTATACCATTGATATACACACTATTTTCGTCATACGAGCCACCGCGAACAGAATACTGGCTCGACATTTCATTTGTCGAATTAACACCCGCCATAGTTGTCAATAACGATTCCACGCTACCGCCCGACACATCCGGTGCAAGCTTATAATCATTACGATCAATCTTCTGCATTCCAGACGTTTGCTTCTGATAGTCAGTCACTTCAATAGCGCCAAGAGTATACGTCGCAGGCTCCATCTTAACATTTATGGTCACCTCACCCGACGGATCAATCAAACGACGTCGCGACTCCTGATAACCGATACACGAAAAAACGACACGAATCGTGTCAGCTTCCGGAGCCGTCAAAGTATACTTTCCATCAAGACCAGAGGTTGTGCCGATAGCCTTGCCGGCGATTTTGATTGTAACAAACTCAAGTGGCTCGTTATCTTGATCAGTAATAAGACCCGAAATTTTCACCGGGCCCTTCGCAATCGCCGCAAAGACGACAAACAAAAATATAGTAAGAAAATATAGTCGCTTCATAACAATAAGATAACGTACAAAATCGCTGAAAATTGCACAAATCACTCATAATATACAAACTAAAAACGCCAACGACACATTTTTAATAAAAGCTTAGCACAATGCCAAAGAAGCAGAGAAATTTACGTTAAATATTGTTAAGCGCTTTTGGTTTTTGACTAACTTGTTTTAAATTTGTCAATTCACAGCAGTACACTTATAAAAAACTGTTACAAATGAAAAAGACAATCCTCAGCGCCCTCCTCGGCGGCATCTTAAGCCTCGGCGCCACTGCACAAGAATATATCAAAGCACCCACATTTTTCGACAACACCTCAATAGGCCTCGAAGTAGGCTCCGCTACACCCTTGCACAACCACGCTTTTTGGGGCAGCATGCGCGGCAATGTAGGAATGCACATCGCAAAACAGCTAACGCCCAATTTCGGTCTTGGCATCGAAACAACATTCAGCATCAACACATCATCATGGTCAGCGCCCCACTCCTCCACAGCTATTGACAATTCATACTTAGGACTTTACGGCACATTCGACCTTTTCAACATCTTTAGCGGCTACCCTTGTAGTTTCCGTCCCTTCACCATCGAAGCCACCATTGGCGGCGGCTGGGGACACTACTTCGTAAACAAAGCTGCCGGCGAAGACTATAACTTCATCGGAGCAAAAGCCGGTTTCAACTTCAACTACAATTGCAGCGACAACATCACCGTATCACTCAAGCCCTCAATACTTTGGAACCTTGACGGCAACGGAGTAAACACCAAGACAGCGTTCAACATCAACCGCGCCGTCTTCAATCTCATGGCCGGCGTATCCTACCGCTTCGGCAACGGCTTCACTTGCATCCGTCCTTATGATCAATCCGAAGTTGACGAGCTCAACGGCCAAATCAACACATTACGCGCCAACCTCACCGTAGCCAACGCCGCCGCAGATGCATGGCAAGTCAAAGCCAACGGCCTCGCTGCAGATCTCGACTCTTGTCGAAACCGCAAGCCCGAAATAGTAAAAGAAGTAGCAACAAACTTCAACTCAGTACGTTTCGTATTCTTCCGTGTCGGATCATCAAGCGTCAGCACCGACCAAATGCCTAACGTAACCATGATAGCAGACTACATGACACACCACCCCGAATCCAAAGTCGTTATCAAAGGCTACGCATCCCCCGAAGGCAACGCCGACGCCAATGCCAAGCTAGCCGCCGGACGTGCTAATGCCGTTAAAGGCGTACTCGTAAAGAAATACAAAATCTCCGCCGACCGCATCGAAGCACAAGGCGAAGGCGTTGGCAAAATGTTCGACGAAGAATCGTGGAACCGCGTAAGCGTCTGCACTCTCGAAACAAAATAAAAAGCACAAACATAGTTATAAGTGCCGCTCAACAGGCGGCACTTAACGGCTTAAAACTAATAACGTTACCATGAGCGACCTTTTTATCACCATTGTAGGCTATACCGCATCAATCTGCTTGGTACTAGGTTATTTACCCCAAGCCATCGTAACAATCCGCACTCGCGAAACCGATAGCATTGCACTGCCTACTTTCTGTATGCTCGGTCTAGGCAGCTTACTCTTCGTTTTTCAAGGCATAGGGCTCCAGAACTGGCCTATCGTGATAACGAACTCAATCTCGGCATTTTGCTCGATGATTATCTTCGGCATAAAAATGTATAACGACTTCATCAAGAAAAAATAACACATGCACAGCCGCAAACACACAATGAAAACAATTACTAATGAAGAGTTTGGCGGCGAACGACCGCTATTCGGCGAAAGAAATCTCCGCCTTGACAACGTAACCATCCACACCGGCGAATCCGCTCTAAAATGTTGCGCCGACATCGAAGCCAACAACTGCCGTTTCGAAGGCAAATACCCTTTTTGGCACACCGACGGCTTTACCATAAACAACTGCGAATTTACCACCGGAGCGCGTGCCGCATTGTGGTACTCTCGAAACTGCAGCATGAGCGACACTAAAGTTGACGCTCCAAAAATGTTCAGAGAGCTCGATGGCATTACTTTAAAACGCGTAATTATTCCCGATGGCGAAGAAACACTATGGCATTGCTCGAATATAGACATCGACGACGTTACTATCGACAACGCCGATTACCTGTTCATGCACAGCCACGACATTAATATTCGCAACTACCGTCAAAACGGAAACTACTCTTTCCAATATTGCCGTAACGTTGAGATACACAACGCAAAAATAAATTCGAAAGACGCTTTTTGGAACACCGAAAACGTAACCGTTTACGATTCCGAAATCTGCGGAGAATACCTCGGCTGGCACTCTCGCCGTTTACACTTGGTACGCTGCCACGTCAGTGGCACTCAGCCTCTATGCTACGCCCGCGACCTTATATTGGAAGATTGCACCTTTGCCGATGACTGCGACCTGGCTTTTGAAGATAGCGAAGTTATTGCAACAATCAACAGCGCTGTAACAAGCATCAAAAATCCTACTCGCGGTTGCATAAAAGTAAAATCCGTAGGCGAAATAATTATCGACGAACATAGCAAAGCTATCGACCCGGTAGAAATCATAAGCGAACGATGAGCATTTTCGACACCGCCCCGGATCGCCGTAACAGCGGTTCATATAAGTGGGATAGCGCCACCGATGCAAACGTTATACCCCTATGGGTTGCCGACATGGACTTCAAAACCGCACCGGCTGTTTTATCCGCCCTTGAACAACGCGTAAAACATGGCGTATTCGGCTATGTAAAAGTTCGCGACGAATATTACCAAGCGCTAACATCCTGGTTTTCACGCCGTCACGGCTGGAACATCGACGCCGACAGAGTGATATACACCTCTGGTGTTGTGCCGGCAATATCCGCAATTATAAAAGCACTCACCCGCCCCGGTGACGGTGTCATTACCCAAACTCCGGCATATAACTGCTTCTTCTCCTCTATACGCAACAACGGCTGCCGACTCATTGAAAATAAGCTCGTTCGCACAGATTTCGATGACAACTTTACATACAACATCGACTTTGACGACCTCGAACAAAAAGCCGCCGAGCCGACAAATAAAATACTTATTCTGTGCAACCCCCACAACCCGTCAGGACGTGTATGGACTGTTGAAGAGCTAACTCGCATCGCCGACATATGCCATCGCAATAACGTAACCGTTATCAGCGACGAAATACATTGCGAACTCACAATGCCGGGATATAAATACACCCCATACCACACCATTGACAACAGTGCAATCGTCTGCTGCTCACCAAGTAAAGCCTTCAACATCGCCGGATTACAGATAGCAAACATCATCTGCCCCAATGCCGAAACACAATCCAAAATCGACCGCGCCATAAACGACAACGAAGTTTGCGACGTCAACCCCTTTGGCGTCGAAGCTCTTATCGCCGCTTACAACGAGGGCGAACAATGGCTAAACGACATCAAAAACTATCTGCACGACAACTACACAATGCTTCGTCAATATTTCGCCGACAATATGCCTCAACTGCGTGTTTGCAAACTCGAAGCAACTTATCTCGCATGGATAGACATCAGAGCCCTAAACATCGACTCAAACACCCTCGAAACCATAGCACTCGAGCGCGAAAAGGTATGGATAAACGCAGGTGAAATGTATGGCTGTGAAGGATATATCAGAATCAACATGGCATGCCCCCGAGAACGCCTTCACGAAGGCCTAAACCGTCTCAAAAACGCAATATCAACACTCTCTACACTATAAAATTACACAAAACATTCTCAGGCGTGCCTAAAATTAGATATTTATGTTTTTTTAACCAATAAAAAACATTAAAAGCATTATCTTTGCAAAGCAATTGAGCGGATGGCGCAGACCGGCGCTATGAGTATTCTTTACACATTACATCTCAGCACAATTTCAACAAAACTTTGCAATTAACGTTTTAACATAAAACAAGCAAACAATAACAACTCAATCGATAGTCACAGCCGCGAGGCTGGCAAACATCGAATACAGGAAACACATCAAACTTACATGGAGACCAACTCACCTGAAAAGAAACCCAAGCGTCCACGCATCGGTCAGGCTTTCCACACCGGCGAAGCCACCGAACCTTCACGCTACGACCGCCCCTACAATCCCGGAGCTCAAAACGAAACTACAGCACAAGCCT
Source organism: uncultured Bacteroides sp. (assembly GCA_964518705.1). Lineage (GTDB taxonomy): Bacteria > Bacteroidota > Bacteroidia > Bacteroidales > Muribaculaceae > CAG-873. Next base: position 18,452 of record CAZFGV010000025.1, on the reverse strand, counting down.
CTGACGACACTGAAGGCTTCCGCGCAAAACGCCCCTACCAGCCGCGTCAATACAACAACGGCGGATATAATAACGGCGGTTACAACAATGGCGGCTACAACAATGGTGGATACCATCGCCAACAACGTCCTTATAACCAAGGTTATAACAATCAAGGCTACAACAACGGCTATCGCCGTCCGTACAACCCCCAGCAGACAAGCGAAGGCGAAAACGGCGAAGAACAGCGCAGCTACCAGCCACGCCAGCCGCGTCAATACAACAACGGCGGCTACCAGCAACGCCCTTACAACAATCAAGGCGGATATCAACAGCGTCAGCAGCGCCCCTATAACAACGGCCAAGGCGGTTATCAGCAACGCCAGCAGCGCCCCTACAACAACGGCCAAGGCGGTTATCAGCAGCGCCAACAACGCCCCTATAACAACAACGGCCAAGGCGGTTACCAACAGCGCCAACAGCGTCCCTACAACAACAACGGTCAGCGCCAATTCAACCGCAACCAAGGCGGCAACTTCCCCCGTCCCGGCAAAAGCTTCACTCCGCGTCCCAAACGCATCGAATACGAACTTCCGTTGCCCGATCCGGATGAACAAATTCGTCTTAACAAATACATGAGCAACGCCGGCATCTGCTCGCGTCGCGAAGCTGACGAATTCATCCAGAAAGGTCTCGTTAAAGTCAACGGCGAAGTTGTTACCGAACTCGGCACAAAAATCACTCGCAACGACGTTGTTGAATACGACGAAAAGGTAGTAACCCCCGAAAGCAAGTGCTACATCTTGCTCAACAAGCCCAAAGACTGCGTTACCACCAGCGATGACCCCAACGGTCGCCTCACTGTGATGGACCTCGTGCGCGGTGCTTGCAACGAACGCATCTACCCCGTTGGTCGTCTTGACCGCAACACCACAGGCGTTCTTTTGCTTACAAACGACGGTGATTTGGCTTCAAAGCTCACTCACCCCAAATTCGTTAAGAAAAAGATTTACCACGTATGGACCGACCGCGACATCTCGGAAGACGATATGCAGCGCATCGCTGACGGTATCGAACTCGAAGACGGTCCCATCCACGCCGATGCTATCAGCTACGCTACCGAAACAGACCGCAACCAAGCAGGTATCGAAATCCACTCAGGACGCAACCGTATCGTTCGCCGTATCTTCGAATCACTCGGTTACCACGTAACAAAACTCGACCGCGTATACTTCGCCGGTCTCACCAAAAAGAACCTTCCCCGAGGTCGCTGGCGCTACCTCTCTCAGGAAGAAGTTAACTTCCTAAAAATGGGTTCTTTCGAATAAAGACATCAAGTTCTCTCAATATGCGCTGCCACGTCTCTCATGACCGTGGCGGCGCTTTTTTTACAATTGTATGAGCCTTGAGTATAAACTCCTCACTCCGGTTATAATCACAACAGCAACGCTATAAGCAAACTTTGACCAAGATCGTCAGCATCGCTGTCTCTAAACCTTAATTTTCACAATTATTTACTCCTTCAAAGGCACAAAAAACGAAAAAATACGTCGTTTTTTGACATAACGGAAATTTTTAGAGCTAAAAGTATAAACATTTTTTTACTTTAATTGTATTATTTATACATCGTATTAAAATTTTTTGTAACTTTGCAGTACCAAATTTCCACAAACGCAATGAACTCCAACAAAGAACAACACAACGCCGCTACATATACCGTAAATGCTCCGCAAGAGCATAGCGCCGCCCGTGCGTGGGTATGGGTATCGGTAGTGCTTACGCTAGCAGCGTGGGCGGTATTGTTGTGGAGCAATGGTTGCGCTGCTCTGGCGGTTGCCATTGTAGCAATCATTGTAGGCGCTATTGGAGTTTCAAAAGTAAGCATCCTCTTGCGCCGCATCGGCGTTTCTGCAATAATAGCCTCTGCGGTTTTAGCTATCGTTGTGTCGGCTTACCTAATCGTATTAAAACTGGTAATCTAACAATCCGTCGTTCCGCCGCATCATAACAAGCGGCAAAAAATCACTCCGACAAACTTATCAAACTCTATCGGCACAATACTTTGCGCCTGATTTTGCGTATTTTAGGTATAGTTTTTATGCATTTACCGTCAAAAAAGCGTAAATTTGCACTTATGAAACCGATATTCATCCTCAGCGACCTGCAACAAATACGAAACAACCTGCTACCGCTCACCTACACGCGCACCGTAGCAGACCTTCGTGTTGGCATCGACACCATTGCCGAAAAATGGCAACGTTACATCGCCGATGCCGCATGGTATCAAGAGCCTGAAACAACATACCTAAACGAATTCTACCCCGCCGCACCTGCTAACAGCGACAGAATATACGTTGCTGCCAACATAATCCCCAGCGCCGAAATCGCAAACGCCGTAGCAACACTAAACCACGGCGACATGCTCCTCGACAATGCCGGAAACGTTATTGCATACCATAGCGGTGATAATAAAACCGAAATCACTTACAACGGCTCCATTCAGCGCGTAGAATTCCTTTTCGACATCTTCCTCCTCAACGGAAACGCTATCACCGCCGACTTTGGCTCACTCGCAAAAAATAATGGTAAGCCCGTCAGCGATACTTGCACAATTATCGGCAACCCCGAAAACGTTTTCATTTCCGAAACCGCCACTGTCGAAGGCGCAATAATAAACGTCAAAAACGGTCCCGTATATATTGGCGACAACGCCGAAGTTATGGAAGGCGCACTCATTCGCGGACCCTTCGCCCTCTGCGACCATGCCACCGTCAATATGGGCACAAAAATATATCCCGGCACAACGATAGGCCCATGGTGCAAAGTTGGAGGAGAGCTTAACAACGTCGTTATGCAAGCCTACTCCAACAAGGCCCACGACGGTTTCCTCGGCAATGCCGTTATCGGCGAATGGTGCAACATCGGCGCCGGAGCAACAGCGTCGAACCTTAAAAACGACTACACGCCCATCCGCCTATGGCACTACCCCACCGGACGTTTCATGCGCACCAAGCTGCAATTTTGCGGACTTATTATGGGCGACCATTCAAAAATTGGCATCAACGCAATGCTCAACACAGCCACCGTCCTAGGCGTGGGCGTGAATATTCACGGCTCCGGATTCCCTCGCAATTTTGTTCCTTCATTCTCAGAAGGCAGCACCGCCGGTTTTACCGAAGTGCCTATGAACCGCTTCTGCGACACGGCACAACGCATGATGGCACGACGTGGAATACAGCTAACAGAAGCGCATACTCGTATGTTCGAGGCTATCCACAACGCTGCCGACGAATTTAAATAATCAAAATACTAATTTCAAGCGTTATAACGCATAAACAAAACTTATGGAAACAACACGTCAAGCCAAAATATCGCGTTTGCTTCAAAAAGAGCTAAGCGAAATCTTCCGTTCACAAACAGCTAAGACTCACGGCGTTATTGTCACCGTTAGCGCCGTTCGCGTGTCACCGGACCTATCTATCGCTCGCGGTTACCTTTCTATTTTCCCTTCGGATAAAGGCGCCGAAATAATCGACAACATCAACGAATCCGCCAAGACTATCCGCTACGAGCTCGCACAAAAAGTGCGCTACCAACTCCGCAAAGTTCCCGAGTTGCAATTCTACATCGACGACTCTCTCGACTATATCGACAACATCGACCGTCTTCTTGATAAATAAGCAGTGACGGTATTCCGTATAGCCCTCCGCTACCTCATCGCGCCCAAATCGCATCGCGCAGTCAACGTCATCTCAACGGTGGCGATGGCAGGCGTTGCAGTGGCGACGATGGCTATTGTCGTTGTGCTATCGGTTTTTAACGGCTTCAGCGACTTGGCGCGTTCGCACTGGTCTAAAATAGACCCCGAAGTGCTTATAAAACCCGCCAACGGCGCAAAAGTGATATATTGCGCCGACTCGCTCGCCAACGCTCTGGCTCAACGGCCGGACATCGCTGAGGCTACTGCTGTTCTCTCTGAGCGAGCGCTAATTGTCAGCAACGACGGCAATCAAATGCCTGTTATTGCCAAAGGCATCGACCACGATAGACAAGCCGCCGTTACAGACATCGCAAACATGATTATTGACGGCACTTACTCTTCCGAAAGCAACATCTACGACAACTCCGTAGCCATGCAAGCCGCTGTCGGTGTCGCTATTAATATGTCTATGCGACCGTCGCCATACTCTATGGCAAAACTTTACGTTCCTCGCCGTTTGGGACGTATCAACCCCGCCAACCCGGCTGCCGCATATCGACAACTGCCCGTTATGCTAACGGGAGTATTCCAAGTCGACCAACCCGAATACGACGCCGACCACATATTACTACCCATCGAACATTTCCGGCAACTTCTCGAATACCCCGCCGGCACAGGCTCGGCTATAGAACTAAAAGCAGCACAAGGCGTTAAAATCCAATCACTAATACACAACCTCCGCCACCAACTGACGGATTACGAAATACTCGGACGTGACGAACAACAAGCCGACGCGCTACGAATGATATCCGTCGAAAAATGGATAACATTCCTAATGCTTGTTTTCATCCTCCTTATCGCCGCTTTCAACATTGTATCGACGCTAAGTCTTATCGTCATCGAAAAACGCGATGACATGACAACCCTTCGCGCACTCGGCGCACCTATGACAATGGTACGCTCTATTTTTGTAGCCCTCGGATGGCTGATAACAACCATCGGCGGATGTATAGGCATCGTTTTAGGCCTCATCCTCGCCCTGACGCAACAGCATTTCGGAATCATTCGACTAAACGCCGACCCTACCGCTCTTTCCATTGATGTTTATCCTGTAATAGTAGACGCAGTAGACATTGTATACGTTTTCGCAGCGATAGTAGCCACCGGTTTAATCATTGGTTTTATATCGCGAATATTCACCAAAAACGCTGATTAACAAACAATAAATCAACAGCAAAGGAGCTATTTTGTTGAAAAATCACTATCTTTGCATCCCGAACGAAAAAAACTTCACGACATGACAATCAAACGACTGTTATTTCCAATAGTGGCAACAGTAATAAGCCTCAGCGCCACCGCCGACGCTCCCGCAGGATACTACAGCAGCCTTAATGGTAAAAAAGAAGGCGAACTAAAAACCGCCGTATACAAACTAACACGAAACTTCACTAAAGTATCGTCTTACACTGCTCTTCCTTCGTATTTCGAAAAAACCGACGTTTACCCCAACTCACGCCGTTGGTGGGAAATGTATTCCGACGAAACTTTCTACTTGCCATCGTTCGGAGGTATGAATCGCGAACACTCATTCCCTAAAAGTTGGTGGGGCGGCAGCACTTCTGTCGGTGCTTACGTCGACCTCAACCACCTTTACCCCTCTGAAATGAAAGCAAACTCCGCCAAAAACAACTATCCTCTTGGCGTTGTTGACCGCACCGTCCCTGTTAAATTCGACAACGGTGTCAGCACTGTCGGCACGCCTGTAGCTTCTCAAGGCGGTGGGGCGCAATACGTTTTCGAACCCGATGACGAATACAAAGGTGACTTCGCTCGTACCTACTTTTATATGGCTACAACTTACCAAGACCTCACTTGGAAGTATACATACATGGTCGACCAAAATACTTATCCCACACTAAACGTTTGGTCGGTAAAGCTCCTCCTCGAATGGCATCACGCCGACCCCGTAAGCTCAAAAGAAATCGACCGCAACGAAGAAGTTTACAAAATACAAAACAACCGCAACCCATTCATCGATATGCCCGAACTTGCCGATTACATTTGGGGCTCAAAGAAGGGTGAAGCCTTCACCCCCGGATCGGTTATCGTTGAACCTATCGGTGACCCCGAATTGATTGCGCCGCTTAAAGATATGACTATCGACTTCGGGCAAGTTGCGCTTGGCAATTCGGCAACAGCAAAAATCTTCGTTAAAGCGAAAAACATTTCCGGCAATATGTATGTAACCGTTTACTCCGGCAACAAAGATATGTTCAACAGCCCGGTAAACACCATCAGCTCCTCTGTTGCTTGTAACGAAGACGGTTATTGGCTCACCGTAAACTACACCCCCGACGCAACAGGTGTTCACACATCGCGCATCCTATTCGAAAACAGCGGTTTCGGCTCGCGTGCCGTTACTCTTAATGGCGAATGTCTCGAACGTCCCGTTCTCGGAACTTGCACAGCTACGGACGCGACCGACATTCAACCTGACAGCTACACCGCGAACTGGACAGCTCCTGAAAACGACGTTATTGACTACTTCCAAATCAATCGCACACGCTATGTCGGTGGTAAAATTTTCACAGAAACACTAGTTACCGACGACAGCACCAACAGCCTTGAAATCACCGGCTTCGACGAATCGGACAGCGAATCTTACACCGTACAATCAGTACGTCTCGGCGTTATGTCTGAGCCGTCAAACGTAATTTTCGTTCAACACTCGGGCATTTCAGGCGTAAGCTCGGAACAGCCGCTGTCAATAGTTTGCTTTGAGGGCGTTATGCGCTTCATATGCGCCGACACACAAACCAACGTTCGCATCTTCAACGCTGCCGGCATTGAAGTGGCTCATATCGACGCCGTTGCTCCTAACTCTGACATCGACATCGCCAAAGGCGTATACCTTGTCACAACAGCACAACACCCAACACCAATAAAAGCGCTTGTCCGCTAAAAATAAACAAAAGAGAGGCAATCGCCTCTCTTTTTTTATTATTGCATAATATATTTTATAATAAGACGTACTCTATATAAGTGAAGGCTAAAGGAAAGGCCATAAGTTTTCCATTATGTCACACTTATTTATAATCTGATTATGATCTCTACTGCAACACTCGTCAAAATTGGCTTGTGCATTTACAAGTTCTTGATGACACACTAATCAATGTCATAAAAAAACCGAGGAAGCCCACCGGACTCCCTCGGTTTTTATTCATCAAATAGTTCTTATTTCTTCTTTGTAGCGCGGAGGAAAAAATACAGATACAAGCCTGCCGCGAGGAGCAGACAGATTGAGAAGCTCAAAACGATACCATAAAGCCCCATTCCGGCAGGGAATGCCATGAGGTAAGTTGCCGGGATGCCCACGATAATATAGCTCACAAAAGCAATGTAAAGCATCGGCATCACCTTTGCCGTACCACGAAGCGCATTAGCAAAAGTAATCTGTGTAGCGTCGCCGAATTGATATATCGCCATCGGCACGAGCAAGGTTACAGCTAACGCCAATACGGCTTGGTCTTTAGTAAAGAGTGCCATGATATGCTGTCCGCAGGTGAGGAAAAGTATGCACGCTATCGACATCGCAACGAGTGTGAGATGATATCCCGCCCATGCCGAGCGACGCATCGCCTCATTGTCACCACGTCCGGCAGCATGACTAACCGGTATCGCCATAGCCGCGCCGAGGCTGTAATAGATGCAGAAGCCAAGCATACCGCTAATAACGACAATTTGATATGCCGCCAGAGGAACGGCACCCAACCATCCCGACATTATCGCCGAGCCAGAGAACGACGCTGTCTCGAATGCCATTTGCATCGCTACAGGGAATCCGGTACGGAATACGTTTCGCTTTTCACCTCGATCGACAGTCGGATTCATGAATGTCGGACGCCAGGGCGAGGCGAATTTTGAACAAGCAAAAACGGCTATAATAATTGCAGCGCAAAGAAAACGTGCAAAAAGGGTCGAAATACCTGCGCCTAACAATCCCATTTCAGGAGCGCCGAAGTTGCCGTAGATAAGTGCATAATTGCCGATGACGTTAATAACATTCGACGCCAAAATAATCCATGTCGGCAAACCTGTGCGGCCGATAGCATAGCACCACTGCGCAAACACATTAAACAACGCCATAAAAACCATACCGCACAAAACGGTGATATAATACGGTCGAATTATCGGCAACAAATGCTCCGGCTGCCCTAGTCGGTGTATATTAAAGAATAACAACACCATCAACAACGTCATCGTGATAGTAAAAATCATATTCACCACCAACCCCCGGCGCAGCATCGTACCGATTGCGGCATTGTCTTTCTTAGCAAACAAAGCGCCCAAGAGCGGGGTTAAGCCGTAAGTAAAGCCCAAGCACGCCATAAGAGCGATATTAAAAATGTTATTGACAAACGACGCCGACGCAAGAGCATCAGTCGAATAGTGCCCCACCATTATATTATCGGCGAAAGCTACGGCTATATTGCCGAACTGCCCCACCAGCAAAGGTATGGCGAGGCGCATTATTGTGCGATATTCTGTAATATATGTGCTGAGTTTTGACATAGGCTTTGGCTATGTTGATGGTTTGGCTGTTTACAAAGTGTCCCTACAACGTTGTTTCCAACGATTTGTAGGGGCACCAAAGTTTATGTAACGTTATCGCTTAGTCGCGATTGCCGAAAATACGGAGCAAGTAGATGAAGAGGTTGATGAAGTCGAGATAAAGCGTAAGCGCACCGATAGTAGCGAGACGGCTGACATTGTCGCCGGTGGTCATCATTGCCATCTGCTTGATTTGCTGTGTATCCCACGCTGTTAGGCCTACGAAGATAAGCACGCCAACGATAGAAATAATCCAATCGAGCGATGAGCTATGCATGAACATATTCACCAACGATGTTATGATAAGACCTACAAGCGCCATAAAAAGCAGCGAACCCATCTTGGCAAGGCTCTTGGTGGTGAAGAAGCCGTAAACGCTCATAGCGCCGAAAGTGCCGGCGGTGATGAAGAAGGTCTTGGCAATAGCGGTGGGGCTATACACTACGAAAATAGAGCTAAGCATCAAACCGTTAACGACAGCGAAGAGGTAGAATAACAACGACGCTGTTGTGCTTGACAATTTATTGATACCGCTACTGATACCCACAACGAGACCGAATTCGGCGAGCATCATAAGAATCATAAACCACGAATTAGCCGCCAAGAACGACAGGAATGCTATCGAAGTGGCGCAGAAGAGTGCTGTACATGCCGTAACAGCGAGAGCGAGTGTCATGCGGAAGTATACGCTTCGCATGGTGCGACCTACAAGGTTATCGAGCGACTGAGTTGACTGGCCGTTGTAGTTGTAGGGATTGGGAGAGTTGTAAGGATTGTTATACATGTTTTGAAATTTGTATCATTTATTACATGCGTTCGGGTACGTTTATTCCCAATAACGACATTGCTGTCTTTACTGTTCGCGCAACGGCGTCAGAAAGTGTGAGACGCAATGAACGTGTTGCGGGGTCGGATTCGCGCATGATTGAGCAGTCGTGATAGAATTGGTTGTATTCTTTCACGAGGTCGTAAGCATAACGAGCGATGATAGATGGAGCATAAGTGCGGCCGGCGGTGTTGACGGTGTCGGGGAAGTCACCAAGACGCTGGATGAGGGCTACTTCGCGGTCGTTGGGGATAACGTTAGAGTAGTCGCCTACGGTGAAGCCTTCTTCGGCACAACGACGAAGCACGGAACGGATACGCGCGTAGGTATATTGGATGAAGGGACCGGTATCACCGTTGAAGTCGATACTTTCTTTGGGGTTGAAGGTCATGTTCTTGCGAGGGTCAACCTTGAGGAGGAAGTATTTCAACGCGCCCATGCCCACGGTTTCGGCGATAGCGTCGATTTCTTCTTCGCTCATGCCGTCGGTCTTGCCGAGTTCTGTTGCCATATCGCGCGCGTCAGACACCATAGAAGCCATAAGGTCGTCGGCGTCGACAACAGTACCTTCGCGGCTCTTCATCTTGCCTTCGGGGAGCTCTACCATGCCATAAGAGAAGTGCACGAGGCTCTTGCCCCAGCTGAAGCCGAGACGGTCGAGGATGAGTGACAACACCTGGAAGTGGTAGTTCTGTTCGTTGCCGACAACATAAATCATTTTGTCGATAGCATAGTCGTCGAAACGCTGTTTTGCCGTGCCGATATCCTGAGTCATGTAAACGGTAGTACCGTCAGCGCGGATAAGGAGCTTGTGGTCGAGGCCGTCGGCGGTAAGGTCTGCCCATACCGAGCCGTCTTCGCGGCGGTATAGAACGCCGTTTTCGAGGCCTTCGAGAACTTTGGCTTTGCCGTCGAGGTAGGTCTGTGATTCGTAGTAAATCTTATCAAAGCCCACGCCCATGCGAGCATAAGTGATATCGAAGCCGTCGTAAACCCACGAGTTCATCATCTCCCATAGTTTGCGCACTTCTTCGTCGCCCTGTTCCCAGCGGCGCAACATTTCGCGAGCGTCGGCCATAAGAGTTGATGCTTCTTTGGCTTCGTCTTCGCTCATGCCCTGAGCCTGCAAGGCCTTACATTCTTCTTTAAAGTGCTTGTCGAAAGCAACATAGCAATCACCCACGAGGTGGTCGCCTTTGATGCCTGAGCTTGCGGGAGTAGCGCCGTTGAACCAACGCTGCCATGCTAGCATAGATTTGCAGATATGTATACCGCGGTCGTTGACAATGTTTGTCTTAACAACACGGTTACCGCACGCTGCCAAAATCGAAGAAAGGCTGCTGCCAAGCAAGATGTTACGCAAGTGACCGAGGTGGAGGGGCTTGTTGGTGTTAGGCGATGAGTATTCCACCATCACTAGCGGGCTTGTTGGAGTAGCGGCTGTCAATCCCCACTTTTCGTCGGCAACGATAGCAGCGAGGACGGTGTTCCAGTATGTAGGAGCGATAACGAGGTTGAGGAAGCCCTTAACAACGTTGAACGCCGCTACTGCGGGTTCGTTTTCTACAAGCCACTGACCGATTTCCGTACCCACGGCTTCGGGAGCCTTGCGAGCGGCTTTTACCCACGGGAACACTACAACGGTGAGGTTGCCTTCGAATTCTTTGGGTGTTGCCTTGGGGGCGATACTTTCGGGGGCGGTGTCGAGGCCATAAAGGGCTTTGACAGCGCGGCTGACGCCGCTGCTTATTAGTTGGTCGATTGACATAGTTTATTCGTATTTTTCGCCGAATTTAATTCGGATGTCGGTTACAATGCGTTTGATATCTTGTTCGTGCTCTTTGGGGCATATGAGCAGGACGTCGTCGGTGTCTGCGACGATATAGTCTTGGAGGCCGTCGACAACAACGAGCTTTTGTCCGCTAACGGCGAAGATGTTGCCGTTGCTGTTATATGCGAGGACGCTACAGTTTTGTGTAACGTTGGCTTCGCTGTTTTTGGGAGACAGGTCATAGAGTGCGCTCCAGGTGCCGAGGTCGTTCCAGCCGAAGGTGACGGATTCAACATACACGTTCTCGGCTTTTTCCATCACCGAGTAGTCGATAGAGATGCTCATGCACGCAGGGAAGGCGGTGGTGATGAATTCTATCTCTGCGACAGGGTCGGCAAAGGTTGATATGGGTGTGGCGTCGAAGATTCCGGCGATGTCGGGGACAAGGCTGCGGAAGGCGCTGAGAATTGACGATACGCTCCAAAGGAAGATGCCGGAGTTCCACACAAATTCGCCGGATGAGACGAAAACTTTTGCGAGTTCGAGGTCGGGCTTTTCGGTGAAGGTCTTTACCTTGGAAATGTTACCTTCGGTTTTTTCGCCAATCTGAATGTATCCGTATCCGGTTTCGGGTCGGACGGGGTTTATGCCGAGGGTGAGGAGGGCGTCGTGGCTCTCGACGAAGTTGAAACCGTTTGTTACGGCGGCTTCGAATTCGGCGTCGCGAGTTATGACGTGGTCGGCAGGGGTTACTATCATCGACGCTTGCGGGTCGCGTGACGCGATATGCCATGCTGCCCACGCGATGCAAGGAGCGGTGTTGCGACGTGCAGGCTCCAAGAGGATGTTTTCTTTGGATACGTCGGGCAACTGTTCGGCAACGAGGCCGGCATAGCGCTCGTTGGTCATTATCAATATGTTAGACGCCGGAACGAGGCGTGAGATACGGTCGTAGCTCATCTGCAACAAGCTGCGGCCGGTGCCAAGGAAGTCGATAAACTGCTTGGGCTTATTGGTGCGGCTATAGGGCCAGAAGCGGCTACCGATGCCGCCGCACATGATGACACAGAAGCGGTGTTGGGTATTATCCATCGGACTGGTGTTTTATTCAATCTGCTAAATTACACAATTTTACGCGAAATCGCAATATCATTGCCTTATTTAGTGCAATTGTCGTGCCAATTTTACCAAACATTAAGCATCGAAACACA
>CAZFGV010000025.1:0-6254 GCA_964518705.1 uncultured Bacteroides sp. | reverse complement strand
CCGAACGAAAACGCCCTCGCGATTTGCGAGGGCGGGGTGTTATTCGTCGAGTACGGGCTTGATTGGCGCCGCATCATATTTGTTCGATTCTTTTCCGTCTTCTTGCTCCTCGCCTTGTATCATATCACCGGAACCAAGGAACGCTACCATGTAGTTTCCCGAGTTAAAGTCCATGGTAACAGGACAATTACCTGAACTTGTTGGTGATGTTTTTGCGGTTTGGCTACCATTGTCATTGTTAATCCAATAAGTGGCACCCATTTGCTCGGGAAGATTCCACGCTAGGGGGCGATAATTATCAAAATCACGTTGATCTAGTTTTATATCAATCGAACCGTAACGATTAATACCATACGCTTGTATTGCTGTAGCAGGACTTAAACTTACAAATTGTTTAGATTTACGACGTCCATGTCCTGTCATTCCGAATGGGAAGAACAGATTTGCACCTGTTTCTATATTATAAGCCACAACACCTATCGCACCTTTCTCGCTAGGTGCACCGGTATTGTCCGGATCGGTAAATTTCACAGCATCGGGAGTTGTCAATGTCGATTTAGCGCCATCGGCATACACGATACCGAAACCATAATTTATATCCGTGTTAAGGTCGTAGCCGTCTATAGAAATACCCATAGTTGGCAATTCATTACACATAAGCAAACGATACTCTCTTGAATTGCCATAACGGTCGACAAATTCAAGACCGTTAAAAGCATCTTGCTTACCTTGATCGTTTACATACGAAGGGATATCACGCCAGCCGTACTCACGTTCCCACTCTTTACTATTCGGATTAAAAATCGGGAATTTAGCATCAATACCCGGAGCAAGTCCATAGCCAAAATTTCCTTCTGTAATTTCTTGAATCGGATAAGCCAATGCACTATAACGACGAGCAAGACAGCCTATCGAAAGCGGACTCTTGGCAAGGGTATACGAGTCGTGCGCATTGAAAGTTGACCATGTCGGGCCACCATCAACAAGTTTCATTGGCGCATATCCTTGACGCACAAGGATAGGATGCGTGCATGTATTGTTATGATATGACACCATTATAATTGCACAACGCGAGTTGTCTTCTGTGGTCGTTCCTTGGGGGGTATAGGTAAATTCTATAAACGAGTTTGTCTTACCTGTAATTTTTCCACCCTTACCAGATGCCACTTGTCCGTTAGCGGTAAGTTTCACCAAATTTGTAGGGTCTACAATAATTTCCGCCGTCCATGGTCCGCGTGATTCTACAGGCGAGAAGGTCGGGTTTTGGTTGTCGCGGCTGTCTTGACGCAATACGGTAACGAGGAACGGCTCGGTACTGTCATGACTACGATAAATAGCGCGTGGATTATCTAATCGACGTGTTTGATAGACGTTGCAATCTGTAGTGTCGGTATATGTTTCAGTGCCGTTACTGCGCTTATAATGAGCGATATAACGCACACGTGCATAGCGACTGTTAGTATAGTATGGATTGGCGCCGGTATATACTTCCCATGTGCCGATAGTTTTGGAACGAGTATATAGCGGGAACTTACAAATATAATCGACAGATTCTGCAGCGCCGTTAATGTCGCGCTTATATCGTGATCGTGTTATGCTATAAGAGCCGAGGGTTTCGTTTTTCGTTGTAATAGTGCCATCTTGCGTTGGTATACCTTTGTCGAAAATACGTTTACCAAGCGAGATTGATGAATTATTAAAATTATAGTATGATCTACGGCAACCGTCAACACCGGCTTTAGTATTGCTAGATCCGCCACCGGTTTGAACTGTCGCCCTAGAAATCTTGTATAGCGACAGATAGCCGAATTCGCAATTATTTGCTGCTATATCTTTGCCGGTAGCATTGGGAAGGTCGGGGAAGTCCTTTGGATAATTGCTATCATAAGCATAGTTACCTTGATATCCCACTTGCATATCCCATGTCGTTGTATTATACAATTGCGACACATCGTCCCCTCCGCCGAGAGTGATAGGGCGCCATTCGTTGTCCATGATATACGATTCAATCTTCGTCAGATCATATCCCGGCACCGGGGTGGCGCGGACGATGGCGTAGCTTTCTTCGTTATAATAGTAGGGCATCATAACGTCAGGAGCATACATACCCGGTTTGTTTTCTTCGTCGTAGTCGATATGGAAGTCTATATCGTTAGCGTTGCCGACAAATTTCATTGTCAGCATATAGTGGTGGTTACGTTCGGCGCTATAATTGATTTTTGTATCTTTGCCGAGCATAAAACGATAAGTTATATCTCCTTTTGACGGGTGGTCGGTATTGACATTTTCGTAATAAGCCTGCACTTCGATATAAGTACCATGCGGACGAGCATCTTTCCACGCGTCATTATCGGGATGGTTGCCGTTGGGGAATGAGGGCAAGGACGGATCCGATTCTCCTTCCACTACCTGCGACTTTTCGCTTTCTGTTCCCAAAGTGCCGTCGGGCTGGATATTTTCGTAGAAATACAAAGCTCGTGCTGATCGCTGATGTTCGCGTTTGATACGGTCTGCATTGCTCATATTACGAGCGCGACCTTCTACATCGCTATACAAACCGAAGATAGAGTCACCGCGAGATATCATAGGCCATTTTTGATAGTCTACAATACCGGTATGCCCCACCTCGGCGCCTTTAAAGTATATTGTCTGTGTGTTAGCAAATGTTCCTAAGGTTGCGCGGAAGGTGTTATTATAATCTTGCAACGCTTTGTTATACTCGTCGGTGCCGGGCTTGTTAGCATCGGCGAGGAAGCAAAATCGAGGCACATCTACAATAGATACAGACTTAAGATAAATAAAAATGTTTTCGCGCAAGTCGTTGGTATCGAAAGCTATGGTAACCTTCGATGCCGCACGTTTGACCCACGCATGCATCATTGTGCTTTTGTTGGGGCCTATCTCTATGATGCTTTCTTGGTCGGCGTCGCGTTTGGTTTCGGCGGTGCCGTTAACGAAGAAGCCGAACATTTGGTTGTTCTTTGACACATTAGACTGGTCGGCTTCATTTCCATTTTCGCCATCGACCCATATCAACGGAAATTGGCGAAGTGTTTCAATTCGGTTATAATACTCTTCGCTATATTGGCTAAGGTCAACATTAACGACCGCGAACATACGATACCGCCCGTTGGGGAAGATTTTTTTGAAAGTAACGTGGGCTGTCGGTATTTTGTCGCCTTTTTCATTCAAACCGTTGTCGGGATTATATGTCGGCTGGTCTTTGTCGGTGTCCTCGATGTTGAAATTTGTTATCTCATAAGCGCCAACGAAATCACCCTCGGGCTTAAAAGCCACAATCCACACCTTTTCGATTTTGTCGATAGCATTACCTTCAGCTCGCGAAGAGAGGTCGGTGCCTTCATATTGCGGAAAACCCAATTTGAAACTTACCTCGGTATCGCCCTCGGGGATGGGCTGAAAGTCGTTTCCGAAATCGTCCTCGCACGACGCCATGAGCATGGCACATAGCAGCGTAACGAGATATATGATATATGTAGAGATGCGTGACATCATTGGTAATGTTATTCGTAATTTTCTGTGTCTTCAATAACTTGATTGTTATCTTCTGTCGGGGTTTCGGTGGGCTTTTTGTCCAACGGAATGCCGAACGACGGGCGGAGGTCGACCAGTACATACGGCTCTACATCGATAACAACATCTATTTCAGCGTCTTCCGCCTTTTTGGTGATATTGATTTTATACCAATAGTTGCGGTTAATATCAATCAATGCACCGTTTTTGTTTTTGAAATCTATAAACGACGAGCCATCCCAATAACTTTCATTGAAAGCAATCTCAATCCGCGCCGGAGTGTCGGATAGGGTTGTATTTCTATATTCCGGCACATACACTACCCATTTCTTATTTGTCTGCTCGGCAACAAAAGCGAGGTCGGTTTGTGTGCTTACATCCGTGGGGATAGACACGCCGAGTTTGACATAGTCTTCGTTAGGATAGTTGTTTTGGAAATAATCTTCTTGCTTGAGTGCGTTTGTAGGAGCGTAAAAGCCGCGGTCGTTATAGTGTGTGAGGTTGAGCTTGCTTACGGTATATCCCTCCGGAGCGCTTACAAGATTAACTTCTATCTTTGCAAAGGCGCGGATAAGGTAGATGCCGCCGAGGTTTGACGCTATATTGGGCTTGATGCCACCGGATATATTAACGTCTTTGATGCCGTAGAACGGTATAAGGTTTTTGTCTTTGCCGCTAGCGATAAGGCTGGCGCTCTTAAAAGCAAATTCTTGACTAAACACGTTATTGATATTGCGCAAGTCGGGATAATTGCCCCAGTTGGCGAGGAACATCACCTTGAATTTGCCTTCGGAAATGTCAACATAGGTCGAGCAATTGATATAATAGCTGTTGCCGTATTCCGATTCTACGGTGCGAGTGATGGTATAGTCCTCGAGGGTGGTGATATATTTGCCGTCGGGGTCATAAAGCACGATGCGGATATCTTTGGCGTCGATGTCGATATAGTTTTCCAGCCCCGTGCCGGGGTTATACACTCCGGGCTCGTCTCCCCTTCCGTCGCCGCGTGATTCGTGAGGCGAGTTGTTGCTAACAGTAACATAGAAGCCGACGTTAAACTGCACCTTATCGGCAACGACAGCATCGTCGCTGCACGATACGGTCAGTATCGCCAGTAATACGGCTACTATGATATGTTTCATTCGTGAGAGTGAACGCAACATTGGGGCGAATAATTCGGTTTACTTTACAACTCTGTGTTATTTATTACTACGTGCCATGACAGGATATTAACCTGAATACTAGCCCAACGGAGACCCTCGTCGAGGAAGAAGATGTAGCTGTAATCGTCCTGGCGGTCGAGGAATTCTTGCGGGTCCATATCCCAAAACACTTCGCTGCGTATCATCAAGGCTAGGTCGATGATGGGCATGGAGAATATCGTTTTGTTATCGCTTTTTCGTGTCACGGTGAGGCGAACGTCTTCGCCATACATCAATCGTCCGATAGTGAATTCGGCACGGGCGGCGTTGAGGACGCCGGACACTGTCGGATATTCACTGTCAACATCTGCCCATCCGTTGCGGACACTCCACGGATGGTAGCTGACCGGTGTGGATGGCAGGATGCTGTTGTCATAGTCCATTAGCGCGTTGGCACTCGTGATGGTGAATTCGAAGTCGTTGCCATCGATAGGAGCGCCGGTGAGCTGCTGGAACACTACTTTGACGGAGTTGGTGTCTTTAATTAGGGGAACGTCGTAGGTGTAGGTGCCTTCGGCGTTGGGGAATACGAGGGGGGCGGTGATACCGTGGTAGAGGTTGCCGAGACGACGGCGGATTTCTTTGCCGTCGGCGCCGACGATGTCGCTGCGAGTGGCATCGGCAAGGAGGGTGCATCGCAAGTCGCTGATTTGCTCGCTGCCGTGGACGGCAAAGGAGCTGTTATCGGCAACGCCGCTGCCGCACCACGCCTGCAAGCGATAGGTGCCGGGGGCGACTTTGTCGTCGAGGACGATTTCATAGCCGGCTTGGGTCAACGCTGAGCCGCTTTCGGTGTGAGTATACACCACAGCGCCGCTTTCGTCGATAACGTTTAGCATCACATAGTCTACCTCTGACGCAAAAGCGTCGGCGAATTTGAGGTTCCAGTCATAGTGCAAGCGCACTCTGTAGTTAGGGTCGCAATCGCCCTCGTCGTCGAAGATGAAGCTGTCGCTGCACGCCCCCATAAAGAGCGCTGCGCTTAGTAATATCGCGTAGCGGGTCAGCAGACTTGTCATGTTGTGTAGTTTCATCTTTCTTTATATCGTGGAGGCTTGGCCTCTCGGAATTGTCTATTTTAGGGTGGAAAGAGTGTGGCACGGTGTGCCGATTGCCGCTGTTAACCCTGCGGTAGGGTTATAATTAAAGCCGGTGGGCTGTGGGTACAACCCACCGACTTTGTTGTATAATGCTTATATTAAATTTCAGCTTCCTGTGATACAACCTTCCATGAAAGAATGTTGATCTGTGATTCTAGATAGTAGGTAGGATCCTTAGGAGTTTCAGGAACAAGTTTTTCTTCGGGATCGTATACGCCATTACCAAGGCTTGAAATCTTGTTAATTGCAATACTATAGATGTGGTTACGAACTACGCCATACTGACCTTCTACGGGTTCACGAGTATTAAGAGCGCCTGTTCCGGTGGGGTTATTAAGGTGTTCAATTGGAATTGTATAGTAAGTCATACCATTGTTGTATGCAATAGCTTTAGTAGAATTTGTTGCCTCAGCCAATT
>CAZFGV010000024.1:0-26164 GCA_964518705.1 uncultured Bacteroides sp. | reverse complement strand
AATTGTGCTATTTGATTAATTTTTCGGTTGGAATGGTATGTAGTTTTGTTCAAATTTTGTGGAGTGATGGAATTTTGTTACATTTGTGGACTGAATGTAAATCCATATGGATAAACAAACTTTGCTTGACCGACGCTATCTACGCATGGCGCAGATATGGGCGGAAAATTCGTATTGCGAACGCCGTAGGGTGGGCGCGTTGTTAGTTCACGACCAAATGATTATTTCGGACGGGTATAATGGTACGCCGGCTGGATTTGAAAATGTTTGTGAAGATGATTCCGGCGTGACTAAGCCTTATGTGCTTCATGCTGAGGCTAATGCTATTTCAAAAGTTGCACGTAGTAATAATTCTTCAGAAGGCTCGACGATGTATGTTACGGCATCTCCGTGTATGGAGTGCGCTAAGTTAATTATTCAAGCCGGTATTAGACGTGTTGTGTTTCATGATTTGTATCGTCTAACTGATGGTATTGATTTGTTGGAACGTGCCGGTATTGAGTGTGTTCATATATCGTCGCTTGGTTAGTATAAAATGAATAATAGAAAGTATTTGTTATCGCTGCCTATTGTTGCGGCAGTGTTTTTGATTGCGGGCCTATGGCTAGGTAGTGTGCTTAATCGTCCTTCACATTCTGACCATGCGCGTCAGAAACTTAATGAGGTTTTTGACATTATTCAGGCGCGTTATGTTGATAATGTTAATCTTGATAGTCTTGTAGAGCTTACATTGCCGGAAATGTTGCGTAATCTGGATCCTCATTCGGCATATATTTCGGCAGACAAGCGCGTTGTTGCTGATCGCGATCTTGAGGGTTCGTTCTATGGCGTTGGTATACAGTTCCAGATGATTAACGATACTCTTTGTGTGCTTGAGGTCATTTCGGGAGGTGGTGCTGACGATGCAGGATTGCTTGCAGGTGATCGTATTATTGCTGTAGACAAAGAGAATATTGCCGGTGTTCAAGCTGACACTGAGCATTTGTATAGCCTTTTGCGCGGCGAGAAAGATACTCGTGTGACTGTTACCGTGCAGCGTCATAATTACGCTGAGCCTATTGATATTGAAATTGTTCGTGGCGAGGTGCCTGTCAGTCCTATCGATGCATCGTATATGCTTAATGATAGTGTCGGCTATGTCCGTTTGGGCAAGTTCTCTGATAATGCTTATACCGAATTTTTCACTACTCTTGGACAATTGCGCTACGAAGGCGCGACAAGTTTTATTCTTGACTTGCGCAATAATCAAGGCGGCTATATGAATCCGGCTGTTCTTATTGCCAATGAGATGCTTACTCGCGGGCAGATTATTGTTATGACCAAAGGCCGCACAGAGCGTGACCATAGCATTATGCTCAGCGATGGCTTGGGTTCGTTCTCTAATGAAAAATTGGTGGTGCTTATCGACGAATTTACCGCCAGCTCAAGCGAAATTGTTGCCGGAGCGATTCAAGATAACGACCGTGGTTTGATTATCGGCCGCCGCAGCTTTGGCAAAGGTTTGGTACAGTGTCCGTTCGAATTGCCCGATAGCAGCCAATTCCGACTCACCATTCAGCGCTATTATACCCCGTCTGGACGTTGTATTCAGAAAACGTACAAACCGGGCCACGCAATGGAATATGACACCGAAATCCTAAGCCGATATGATCGCGGTGAAATTTTTACTGCCGACAGTGTACGTGTTGATAGCTCGTTGATATTCCATACCGGAACAGGTCGCCCCGTTTACGGCGGCGGCGGTATTATCCCCGACATCTTTGTGCCGTCAGACACTTCCGGCGTGACAAATTACTATATTAAAGTTGTCAACGAAGGTTTGGTTCGTAAGTTCGCCTATGAATACGCTGACCTAAATCGCGATAGCCTCAACGAAAGCCGCGACACTAATGATTTGTTAAGCCGCCTACCGGCTGATAACGTGTTGTTGCAATCGTTTGTCAACTATGCCCACACCAAAGGCAAAGTTGCTCCGCGCTGGTACTATATTAACATTTCAAGCAAATTGCTCCTCACGCAAATTAAAGCCCTCATCGTTCGTGATATTGTTGGTATGGACGGTTATTTCGAAGTTATTAATGCCGAAGATCCCGTAGTGCTCGAGGCGCTTAAACAAATCGAGAACGGCGGCGCCGATTTTCCTTTGCGCGACGCTTCAGCAGAAAACGCCGTAAACAATGAATAAACTCGAAATACGCCGTGAAGTTCGAGCCCGTAAGGGTTTATTAACCCCGGAGCAACGCGAGGCGTCAGCGGCGCGCGTTTTTGAGCGTGTCAAAAATTTGGATGCGTTTATTGACGCCCGTCATGTATTGGCATATCATTCCTTGCCCGACGAACTTTCAACCATACAATTCCTTTCCGAGACCTTTCCCGGCAAAACATTCTATTTGCCGCGCGTTAAGGGTGATGACTTGGAAATTTTGCGCTATGCTGCCGATGCACTGCATCGCGGAGCATTCAATATCGAAGAACCCGATGGAGATGACATTGTTGATATTTCAGAAATAGACTTGGTGATAGTTCCGGCAGTAGCATACGACAGGCGAGGCAATCGTGTAGGCCGCGGTAAAGGCTATTACGACCGTCTACTATGTCGCTCCACGGCAAAAAAAGTCGGTGTTTGCTACGATTTTCAACTATATGACACCGTCCCCGCCGACCCTACCGACATTCCCGTGGACATCATCATCTCCGATGGAAATGAAACGATTAATTGTCGGTGATAAGAAATACTAAAAGCGCCTTCGGGAAGACTTGCACCCCAAAAGTTAGACACAAAACTTTTGGGGTGCAGTTCAGATTGGAGGTGCTTTTGTTTTTTGAGGATTGAGAAGGATGAGTTAGTGTTGTGTGTTGTAGAAGTCGAGGATTCGGCTTCGGAGTATTCTTTCGTATTTTGCTTGAACTGCTTGAGCGAGGGCAGAGATGTAGTTTTGTTTAGCTGTTTCGAGTTCAGTAGCGTTTGCTCTACCGTTGTCGTATTTAACTTGCATGGCATCGAAAGCCGCGCGAGTGTTTTCGACGGCAGCATCGGCCGAACGTTGTTTGTCAACGGCACCAACGGCTTGCGTATGAGCTTGAACGATAGCTTTATATAGGTTGTTTCTCGAGTCGTCGAGTTGCAAACGAGCGGTTTCTTGTTGTAAACGAGCTCGGCGGATGTTGTTGCGTGTGCTAAAGCCGTCGAAGATTGGTATGCTTAGCGAGAATCCTATTGTTTTCGAGAAGTTGTTACGCATCTGAGTGCTAAAGCTGTCGTTGTCGAAACCTGATGTTTTGTAGTAGTTTGTACCAAGCCCGGCGTTGAAGCTAAGGGTTGGGATGTACCCAGCTTTTGCGACAGAAACGTTCTTTTCAGCCGCTTTGACTTCGAGTTCTCCTGCGCGCATTGAGTGGTTGAACGCCAACGCATTAGTAAAGACGGTTGCGGGGTCGGGTAGGAGAGTTTGTTCGTCGTCGAGGGGCATAATTTCGAAGTCGGACGCGTCAGGGAGGTTGAGTAGCTGAGAGAGGTCTAGCACAGCAGTTATGCTGTCGTTCATCGCCTCAGTTAGCGACACTTCGTCGCGAGCGACTTGCGAGCGTGCTTCGTAAATGTCTAATTCCGGCAAACGTCCACCGGCAATAAGGTCAGCACGTCGTTGTAGCTCGGTTTGGCTTATTGAGAGATTCACACGTGCGACTTGGAGCATTTCTTGAGCGTAAAGCACTTGCAAATAGCTGCTTATAACATTTAAAGTAACGTCGTCTTTTGCCGCTTCCACGTTTTCGAGCACAGCTGCCAAAGCAGTGCGCGAGTAGCTTAGCTGTCGAACGGCACGCAGACCTTGGAATATAGGCATCGAGAATTGAGCACCGACGGAGAAAGAAGACGTGTTTCTATTTGCATATGTATTGTCAGCAGTAAGACCGCGACCGAAGTTGAAATTTTGGGCGCCGTAGCCACTAAGTTGCGGCAAGAACGCATCTTTAGCTTGAGTAACTTGCAACTCGTTTTGTTGAGCTTGTATGCGTTGCTGAGCTATGTTTATGTTGTGTGCGATGGCGTAGTCAATGCAGTCTTGAAGCGACCAAGTACGCGCCGAGGCTGCTAAGCTTATAGCAACGAGGGCAATGGTGATAAAGCGTTTCATAGAGCATTAGATTTTAGAACCGCGGATGGTTGTGTTTATATCGATACCGTCACACACTTCAATATTTATACCGTCGCTGAGTCCGGTAGAGATATGGCGGCGTTCGTAAACGGGTTTGGGAAGGCTGTCAGTCATAACGTAAACGAAAGTGCTATCGCCCTTGAAGCTGACAGCGGTTTCAGAAATAGTTATAACGTCTTTAGCTTGTTTTAGAACAACAGTAGCGTTCGCCGAGTATCCAGCACGAAGACCGGAAACGTCGTCGAGTACGATAGCCGCTTTTATTTCGTAAGTATTAGCACCTGAAGAGTTGTCGCCTTTTGGAGAAATGTATTCAATAGTCGCTTCGGGCTTAAGTTCCGGCATAGCACCGATAGAAATGTCCATCGGCATACCAACACGCAACAGACCGACTTCAGTTTCGTCGACTTTGCCTTTGAAAATCAGCTTGCTCATGTCGGCAATAGTTGCAATTGTTGTGCCATCGTTCATAGTGTTAGCTTGAATTACCGACGAACCAACTTTTACGGGCACGTCGAGAATAAGTCCTGTAATAGTAGCTCTAACGAGCGTGTTGCTTTCCGAAGCATTCAAACGCGACACACCTTCTCGGACAATGTTGTAAGCATCTTGTGCCGATGTAAGTTCCTCTTGAGCTTTTTTGTAATTTTTTTCAGAGTCTTCAAAGTCTTGACGAGAGATTACACCCTTAGCGAAAAGTTCTTTGTCACGATTGAATTTTATTGTGGCATCATTAAGGTCTATGTTAGCAACGTCAACACGGCTTTGAGCAGAAGACAACTGTGAAGCGTCCGGAATTACTTTGATTTTAGCAATGATATCGCCTTCGTTCACAACATTACCCGCTTCGACCATGATTTCGCTAACGATACCAGAAATTTGCGGTTTGATTTCAATTTCGTCGCGCGGTTCGATGCTGCCTGTTAGCACTGTAGATTGTTCGATAGTGCCAATTTCGGGACGGAAGGTGCTGTAGACGTCTTCTTTTTCTTGGCTGTTTTTGTAGAGGAATACGAAAGAGCCGATGAATAATACAGCGATTACAATCCAAAGGATGATGCGAAATACTTTTTTCATATTAGTTCAGAGTGAGTTTTATAATTGATTGTAGATTTATTTATCACGAAGCGCCTCTATGGGCTTTATTTTCATAGCTTTAATCGCCGGAAGCGTCCCCGCCGCCGAGCCGAGAACGAAGAACGTTGCCACAATAGCAATAGCAGATCCGAAAGCTAACTCAAAACCAGCGTGTCCGAGCAAGGGGTCTGCCGTAATGGTGTCTGCAGCAGCAAGGATTAGTGTAGCGAAGCAAACACCTGCGGTGCCGGCAATAAGAGTGAGAACGATGCTTTCCGAGAGCACTTGAACGGTGATGTCTAGCGGTTTTGCACCAATAGCGCGACGGATGCCGAACTCGTGGGTGCGCTCTTTGACGATTATCCACATAATATTTCCAACGCCGATAACGCCGGCCATTAAAGAGCCGATGCCGACAAAGAATGCCAAGATGCTAAGTCCGAGGAATAGCGAATTAATTCTGTCGAAAAAATCGGAAATATCCATGAACCAAACCGCGTTTTCGTCGTTTGGCGCGAAAGAGTGTCTACGAGAGAGATAAGAGTAAATCGCGCTTTTATTTTCCGTAGGTTTATGTCCTTGCGGAGTAACAAAGCATAAGAATTTAACGACATTACCGTGGTTGAAAGCACGTTGTGCTGTTGAAATCGGTAAAATCAAGCTATCGTCAATACGGCTTGAAATAGTAGCATCACTAAGCTGTCCACCGATGCCGATAACAGTGAAATGAACCCCGTTCACTTCGATACGTTTACCGATAGGGTCGTCGTTACCGAAAATTTCGCCGGCGACATTCTTGCCAACAACAGCCACTTTGCGATATTGTTGAACGTCAGCATCGTTGATAAATCTTCCGGAGTAAATAACGGGTTGCATAATTTTGTTATATTCCGCTTCAACGCCTATGTAATTAGTCGATTTGCTGTTTTTTAGGTACACGGCTTTAGCGTTGCCACTCACTGTCATAGACGAAGACTCTATAAAAGGCGCAATACGGCAAATATTTTCGCAGTCGTTAATAGTAAGGTCCCACGAAGTTCCTTTATTGAAACCTTTGTATGAAATCGATCGTTGACCAGAAGTAATACTACCCATGTTCGTTGCCATTCCGGCAAAATTGCGGCTCATAATGCCTCTCAAACCATCGGCACCGCCCATAAGAAGAGCAAGCATAGCCGTACCCCAGAATATGCCGAAGGCCGTGAGGAAGGTGCGTGTTTTGTTACGCGCCAAAGTAGCGCCTATTTCGCGCCAATTTTCAGGGTCAAATATTGTGATACGCATAATTATTCGTCGCGAAGGGCTTCTACGGGTTTAACTTTAATAGCTTTCAACGCCGGAAGCAAACCGGCGCAAGCGCCGGCGATGATAAGAGCTATCGTTACTTTTACAGCAATGGCGATGTCGACAGTGGGGTTTGAAAATTCGCGTGTTTCGCCGATAACGATCGAAATAACCTGTAACACTGCCATGCCAAGGAAAATGCCTATGTATCCGAATATCGCAGTAAGTGAAATGCTTTCGGTTATAACTTGAGTTAGAATCGAGCGCGGTTTGGCTCCGATAGCGCGTCGGATTCCTATTTCGTGAGTGCGCTCTTTAACGCTGACAAACATAATGTTACTAACGCCGACAATGCCTGTTAGAAGGGTTAGCAAGCCGATAACCCACATGCTAATTTCAAGAATTTTCAAGGACTTTTGTTGTGCTATGTGCGAAGTGAAACGATTCCATCTCCACACAGCGCCATTATCGTCGGGAGCAAAGTCGTGTCTTTTAGCGAGAGTGTTAACAATACCTTTTTCCGCGTCGGCGCCTTCTTCTTGAGTGGTGATGCCGTCGATGGTAACGTCGAGTTGATATGCATTGTCGTTGTTGCCGGTGATGTGTTTGTAGGTTGAATAAGGGATATAAGGCTGTTTACGCCAATCTTGATCATATATCCCTACAACAGTCCAAGCCAAATCCATTGCACGAACAGTCTTGCCAATAGCGTCTTTAGTGTTGCCGAAAAGTTGGGTTGCATGGCTTTTGTGCAATACTATCACACGTCTATTTTTGTTGACGTCGAGGTCGTTTATGAACCGACCGCCTATAATAGTAATTCTATCGCCTTTCTCTGCCGCCGGAAACACAGCCGAGATGTTGCTACTGATATAGTCGCGCGCGCTTGATATTGTTGTGTTGCTAGCGCTAGCAAAAGGCGAAACTCCGGTTACGACATCGCTATTTTCGCGTTGGATAGCGTATCCGTCATTGCCACGGAGCGTTATGCTGCGTCCGTCGGAAAAGCCTTTGTAAGCTTTTGTTGTACGTCCGGGCCATATCGATATTACATTTTCTTGCCCTTCCGAAAAATTTTTCTCGAAAGCATTAGTCACCCCACGCGTTACGCCTAGCAAAATTATAAGCATAAACACGCCCCAAGCGACTGAAATGCCCGTCAGAAAAGTTCGCAAACGATTGTTGCAAAGGGTTTGACGTATTTCGTTAAGGAGGTCAATCATTAGTCTGGAACAATTACGCCGTCGGCGAGGTGTATAATTCTGTTAGTCGCCGCCCCGACACCTGGGTCGTGAGTGACGATTACGGTGGTCATGCCCTCGTTATTAAGTTGCCTAAAAACGTCCATCACCTCGCGCGAAGTGTGAGAGTCGAGGGCTCCCGTAGGCTCGTCGGCAAGGATTATCGAAGGCTGAGTAACCAAAGCACGAGCTATTGCCACGCGTTGTTTTTGTCCGCCCGACAACTCGCCCGGCAAATGGTGCGCCCTATCGGCAAGGCCCATGCGTTCGAGCTGTTCCATGGCGAGAATATTGCGCTTTTTGCGGCTTACGCCCTGATAAAACAATGGTAGGGCAACATTCTCAATGGCATTTTTATAGTTGATGAGATTGAACGACTGGAACACGAAGCCGATAAGTTTGTTTCGTAATTCCGCCGCACGGTTCTCGCTAAGATTTTTAATTTGAGTATTGTTGAGAATATAGTCGCCGCTGTCATAGCTGTCGAGGATACCTATGATGTTAAGCAACGTCGATTTACCCGATCCAGATGCGCCCATAATAGATACGAACTCGCCCTTTTCGATGTGCAAACTGACATCTTTTAGAACGTGTAATGGAACTAAACCAGGATACGTTTTGTTGACTTTGTTTAATGTTATCATTGTAGATTATAGATTAAATACACTCGTTAGACGCTCGCCGGATGTAAATATTACACGTTGGTTATTATTTTAACATTGTTTATTATGATTAGTGAAAATAAAACGCCATGCCGTAACATTTTTTGGGTTCGCAATAATTGATAATTGACCGATAATGGTGAAATTGGATGTTGCTGTTTCGCGATTAATGATTATATTTGCAAAAAAAAACATAACCATGAGACTTTTTACTTTTATAATGGGCGGAATTGTAGGTATTATATTGTTTTCGTACCTTATGTCAATTTCCGGCTATGATATAGTTCGTCGGAATAGAGTATTATCGTATCCTGTACTATCGGAAGAAAAGCAGAAGGCGCACTATTTTACTGTGAATGGACCTAAGGGCGAAGTATCTTTGAATACCGAAATGAAACGTGATTCGGTTAGGATTCTATTAGGCAAACCCACAAAGACAGAATTCTATGAAGTGGGAAATAGTAGCAAAGAAACGTGGACGTACGAAATTTCCGGTAAATCTTATTTCCCTCGAACTCTGATTGTTGACTTTGTAGACGAAAAGGTAAAATCGGTTATCGAAAACTAATATTCCGACATTTCTACCGACATTTTGAATAAGTCGCTGAAACGCAGTATGGTTGTGTGCTTTGTAAGCTCAACCTAATTTTTCGACGATTTATACTGAATGACGCTAATTATTTGAATGTGTAGATAATCCGAGCGATTGCAGATTGCGGCGCGTCAGAGCCATCGGTGCGCGTGAATCGTCGTGCTTTTACTTCTGCAATACATTTTGCTACAAGTTTTGCATCGGTGCCGGCAGGAGCTTTGCCTCCGGTTTGTTTAACGTCTATAACACGCCCGTCTTGGCCTACAGTGGCGCGTAATTCTATTCTTCCGGTAAGAGTGCTAGGAACTTTCGGATAGGCCGGCATAATCCACCCTCCACCAACCGACCCTGTGCCGGATCCGTCAACAGCCGATTCGCTGCCGCTAGGTTTGCCGCTATCTCCGGGCTTGCTGCCGCTAGAGGTGGTGTTGTCTTTTGCGTTTTCTGAGGTTTTGAAAGCGTCGGCAATGCCTTGGCGTGCGCGACGACGAGCTTCTTCTTGCTCAAGCTCTTCTTTCGATGGTCCGGTCTTTTCGGGTACTTCTTTTTTTGTAGCTTTTACGGGAGCCGGCTGTGAGCTTGTAACGTTGGGTTTAGGACGTGCCGCTTTGCCTTGGTCGCGAAGGTCTGAACCTGTTGCCGGAGCGGATTCCGAGCGATTTTGTTTTGGCTCGGGAGTGTATGCCGGTAGTGGATTAGAAGGTGTGCTTGATTGGTCGAGAAATTCGACAAATTCTTCGTCTATTTCAACGAGTTCTGTCGTGGGGCGTTCTTTGATGATAGTTGAACCTATACCCAAATGACACAACAATAATATAGCCACAATAAAAATGGCTATTATTGCCGTAGCAGCAAGGGCAGTAAGGCGTGTTCTATCAAATTCGAACATTATTTATTATTGTCAGATTTAGCGTTTTGAGGCGAAGTCGGTTTTGTAGCGAGCACCATTTTTACCGAATTTTCGGCACCGATATTCAGCAACTCAACAATTTTGCCATAAGCCACATTTTCGTCGGCATACACAGCGACAGCACCGAGAGAGTCTGCCGGAGCGATGGTTTCGAAGAAAGATACCAAAGAATCTTTTTTCACCGCAACGGGGTCAGCATCCGGTGCCGCTACCCAATAGTCGCCCTCGGCATCAACGAAAACGCGCGTTGACGGCTTGATGGGTGTTTGCTGAGAGCTTTCGGGCAACGATATTTCGAGTGCTGTAGGAAAAACGAACGAGCTCGTTACCATAAAGAACACCAATAGCAAGAATATCACATCGGTCATCGATGCCATAGAAAATTCAGCGAGGATTTTTTGCTGACGTTTCAGAGCCATATTTAAGCTGCCGGTTCGTTAAGGAGGTCCATAAATTCCATAGTGCGAGCCTCCATTTGGTTCATAATTTTGTTTATTCTAGCAACGAGGATGTTGTAAGCAAAAAGAGCGATAATACCGACAATAAGACCTGCAACAGTTGTTACAAGAGCAGCGTAAATGCCGTTAGCAAAGGTGTCTATTGTCGCGGAGCTGCCACTTTGAGCAATAGCATAAAATGCTTGCACCATACCTATTACCGTGCCAAGGAAACCAATCATAGGCGCTCCTGCGGCAGTAGTAGCGAGCCAAGGAAGGCCGCGGTTGAGGGTGGCAATTTCGATGTTGCCGGTATTTTCGATAGCAACGAGTACATCGTTCATCGGGCGTCCGATACGGCTTATGCCTTTTTCGATAAGTCGAGCATAAGGCGTTGGCGTGGCGCGACATAGGTTAAGGGCGCTGTCGGTTTCGCCATCTTTGATGTAGCCGCCAATGCGTCTCATGAAATTAGGGTCGAGCTCCGAGGCGCGACGTATTACAATGGCGCGTTCTACGAAAATATAGATACTAAGCAAGAGCAGAGCTGCTAGCGGAAGCATCGTCCAGCCGCCTTGGAGGCACAAGTCCCATAAACTCATAGTATACAGAATTAAAAATCAGACAAGAGCTTTTTTGTATTGACGAATAGTTTCTTCCAAGCCGAGGTAAAGTGCATCGCAAATAAGCGCGTGGCCTATAGAAACTTCGGCGAGGAAAGGAATACGCGAGTGGAAGAACTCGAGATTTTCGAGCGATAAGTCGTGTCCGGCGTTCACCCCAAGGCCGAGGCGTTTTGCTGCAAGAGCGGCTTCGACAAACGGTGCAATAGCTTTCTCGGGGTTTGAGGGATATTGGTCGGCGTAGGGTTTGGTGTAAAGTTCAACGCGGTCTGTGCCGGTAGCGGCAGCGGCTTTGATTTGCTCAGCGTCGGGGTCGACAAATATTGATGTGCGAACACCGGCGTCTTTAAAGCGTTCTACTATATTGGTAAGGAATTCGGCATTGTTGATAACATCCCAACCCGCCGAGCTTGTAAGAGCGTCGGGTGCATCGGGAACGAGTGTTACTTGCGTGGGGCGTACCTTCAATACCAAGTCGATAAACTCGGCAGAAGGGTATCCTTCGATGTTGAATTCGCTGCGCAAAGCCGGGCGAAGTTTGTAAACATCGTTTTTGCGAATGTGACGTTCGTCAGGACGAGGGTGTACAGTAATGCCGTCGGCACCAAAGCCCTCAATATCAAGAGCTACGGTTTCTACGTTAGGTCTGTTTTCTCCACGGGCATTTCGCAAAGTTGCGATTTTATTTATATTAACGCTAAGATTAGTCATCAGATGAATATATAGTGCGGAAATTTTTGTATATTTGTACTTCAATAAAGTGCTGTCACTTTCCGCTTGTTAATTTGACAGTGCAAAAATAATCAGAAAATTACAAATCACGAAAGAAAAGAGAGTAAAACGTTCAATGTTTCCTGAAAACGACTATCTCTATCCTCCCGTTAACGAGAGCTCGCGCTTGCTCGTAGGTTGTAATCCTGAAGATTACAGCGCATCGCGTATAGCCCACGCTGTCGAGGATTGTAACGCGCAGTTGCTGAATCTTAACGTTACAATGCCGAATTTTGACGTTAAGGGAAATAAGGAAAACTATTTTTCCGACTCTAAATTTCCGGTAGTGGTAGACATCCGCGTCAACCATCGTAATGTTGAGCGTATCAGCCGTTCTCTTGAACGTTACGGATATAACATTCTCGAAACCAGTAGCACAGCTGATGACGAGTCGACGCAGCATGACAGATTGGCTAATCTTATTCGTTATCTTGAAGTATGAAATCGCAGCAAGGACTCACAGTGGCGGTTTATGGCAGTAAACGTCAGCACGCGTTTAGCAACCAGATTTCCGATTTCTTGGAATCGTCGATGCGTGCTAATGCCGAAGTGTTGATGCACCATAAATTGTTTGCGCATCTTAGCGAGCTCCTCGGCACCTTGCCCGATAATGTGCAAGTAGTTTATCCCGATGATGATTTTGATGCCGACATAGCTGTTAGCTTGGGGGGCGATGGCACGTTCTTGAGAACGGTGCAGTGGATAGGGCAGCGTAAAATGCCTATTATCGGTATAAATACCGGGCATTTAGGTTATCTTGCCGCGCTTAGTATCGACGAGTTGCCACAGCTTTATGCTATGCTTGCCAACGATTTATTTCGCACCGAATGTCGTTCGTTGCTTCAAGTTGTTAGCCCCGAATTGCCGTCTAGTGTAGGGCAATTTGCCCTTAATGAGGTGTCGTTGAGTAAGGAAGAATCGGCATCGATGATATATGCTACCGTGCATCTTGATGGCGAACTTCTCGCCGATTATCGTGCTGACGGTTTGATAATTGCCACAAGTACGGGCAGTACGGCTTATAATCTCTCTGTCGGCGGTCCGATAATTCAACCAACCGTGCCGGTTTGGGTAATGTCGCCCGTGGCGGCTCATTCGCTATCGATGCGTCCTCTGGTTGTTAGTGCCGACTCTACGGTGAGCATTGTTCCGGGCGGGCGGACACAACACGTTCGTCTCGCTCTCGATGGCAGGAGCGTGTTGCTTGATGTAGGCACGGAAATTGTGCTGGAAAAAGCTCCGTTCTCAATTATGGTATTACAGCGCCGTGATCATAGCTTTTCTGATACGTTACGACGAAAATTGCATTGGGCTGAACAATAATTATGCCTAAATATATTGATACGGGTGTATTTTCGCACCCGAAATTAGGTAATATTCGCGTTAAGCGTCATGGCTCGACAAAGCATATATCAGCGCGTTGGGTCGACAACGAAGTGCGTGTGGTTGTTCCGGCGTTTTGCCTGGTGGAGTGCTTTTATGATTTTATTAATGCAAATATAGACAAGATATTAGCCCTTCGACCTCAGCCGAAAATACAATTTGATGTGTTAATCGATGGCTGTTATGCCGACTTTATTTTTAAATGCGAAAGCTTCGGAGGCAGAGTTAAGTGTACAAGAGAGAAAAATAATCCGCTGCGAGGTAAAAAGCGCAATGTAATTATAACAGTTGATAGGAATTATATCGCATCATATGGCGGAATCTCTAATCCGGCAGTGCAGAATTGGCTTGAGAGAATATTGCTAAATGAAGCCGAGTTGTCAACAATTTTTGATATTATTCCCCACGCACAGCTCAAGGCTAAAGAGTTAGGACTCAGCCCGCGAGAATGGAAAGTGCGCAAGGCGCGTACAAAATTGGGCTCGTGTTCTTCGACGGGGATTATAACTTTAAGCCCACAACTAAGTTTGATGCCTCCGGAACTTGTTGATTATATTATATGCCACGAGCTCGCGCATTTAACAGAGATGAATCATTCAGCTGCGTTCCACAAACTATGCAACCAATATTGCAACGGACACGAAGCCGAATACTCAGCCCGTGTCCGCAAGTTCAAATTTATAGTGTCGTAATTTCTTAAGCCAACCCCATAAGGTCGCGATAAATGTCAAGAGCAGCGCCTATTTCGGCGGGTGTGGCGATGCAGTTTATTTTGGGCTTGCCAACGTCTTCGAGAAGAGTGAAATTGATAGCGTCCGGAGAGGAGTTTTTCTTGTCTTGACGCATCATGGCGATAAGTGTAGGATAGTCGTCGCAAGTCACTTGGAATGCGCCATAATTTTCGCGTACATATGTGGCTACGTTGTGTAATATTTCCGAGGGGAAGTTTAGCAACATTTGTGAAAGAACGAGCTCTGCCACCAATCCCCATGCTACGGCATAGCCATGAGCTATAGGACTTTGGATTTTATACGAGAAACTTTCGAAAGCATGTCCGATAGTGTGGCCGAGGTTTAGTGCTTTTCGTATTCCTGTCTCTGTGAGGTCGTTTTCAACGATACGGCTCTTTACGGCAATATTCTCGTCGAGCAAAGGCAACAAGGCTCCGGCGTTTTCGATAGGGCGTTCCGGAACGTATGTCAGTAGGCGCGACAACGTTGACGCGTCTTCCAACAATCCGTGTTTTATCATTTCGGCATATCCCGACAAGAGCTGTTGGTTGGGGAGGGTGTTGAAGAATATTGTAGAAATAATTGCAGCTATGGGTTCGGTGAATGTGCCTATTTGATTTTTTAAGCCGTTGAAGTTTATGCCCGTTTTACCACCGACAGAAGCATCGGCAGCGGAAAGGAGCGTGGTGGGGATGTTGATACAACGAATGCCGCGCTTGAAGGTGGCAGCGGCGAAACCGCCAAGGTCGCATACCATGCCGCCGCCAAGATTCAGCACTACGGTACGGCGTGTGGCTTCGATGACGGATAGTTGCTCCCATACTTTCGATAGGGTGCTGATATTTTTATTTTCGTCGCCGGAGGGGATGGTTATTATTGTTGCATTCTTAACGGCCTTGCATGTCTTTTCGAGGATAGGCAAGGCGAATGTAGCAGTGTTTGTGTCTACGATGATTGCAACTTGCGGGTTGCCGTATTCGGCGAGTAAGCCGTCGACGGTTTCTCCTACAAGGTTTGTAAATATCAATTTCTGCTTCATAATGTATTTTATTATAAGCGTTTTATAGCTTCGAGTATATCGGCGCAGTCGTCCATAGAGTTCACAACAATATCGGCTCCGGCTTTTTGCAGAGCGCCCTCGGGAAGAGGGCCTGTAGTAACGCCTATGGTGAAGGCTTTTGATGCTACGGCAGAAATTACTCCCGCCGGAGCATTGTCGACAGCGACGGCGTTCCAAGCCTCAACGCCGGCTTTGGTCATGCCTATAAGATAAGGCTCGGGGTCGGGTTTGCCGTGCTTGACATCGAAGGCTGTGACGCGACGTTCGGAGGGGAAGGCGTCGGGATAGTCGCGTTCGAGACGTTCGAGAATAGATTTTTGCCCCGAGCCGGTAACGAGGACACATTTTGACATTGCCATCGCCGTAGCAACGGCACGCGCGGCGCCGGGCATTAATGGCGGCTCGCCTAATTCTTTGAAATAGCGGCTCTTGACTTGATAGAGATATGTTCGTTCATAGTCGTCTGCCGGACGGCCGAATTGGCGTTGGATTAATAAGTCTATTGTAGCGGCGCCGGTGCGACCTTCGTATTCGAAAAATTCTTCCGGAGTGCAGTCAATGCCATGGTCTTTACACATTTTAGTCCAAGCGCGAGCATGGCCGGGCATACTATCGTAAAGGACACCATCCATGTCGAATAGTACAGCCGGGCAGGGTTGAAGTGTGTATCCGGTGCGTTGCTTGTAGGTTGTGAGGGCTGTTGAGAGGAGTTTATCTGCGTCGTTTGGGGTCATCAGCGGGGCTTTGTTCGGGGGTGTTGGATGTCGCTGTGGCGGCAGTTGAATCAGCAGGCGTTGGAGCGGAGATAAGGCCTTCGCGAATGAACGCTACTGAATCGGCGTGTGTGAGGATTTCGTTGCTGTTCAGATCGATAGTAGGCAAGCTTTTGTCGTTGACCTTAAGACGAGAAAGCGACGAATTGCGCACACCGCGACGGAATACACCTTCGATTTGTTGAATAAGATTTACACGGGCGGTGTCGACAATGTTTATGCTTTGGGCAGCAATGCCGTCTTTGAATTTGGCTCCGCCTAAGCGTACTTTGTAATCGTCGGGATTGCCCGTTATGTTGATGCCGAATTTGAAGGGTAATGGCGATTTTAGAACGGCTACATGATATTTAAAGTTCATATCAAGGTCGTTAGAGCCGACAACGCCAAGACGGTAGCGGTCAATTTCAAATTCGAAGGGGAATATTTGCATTTGATTGTCGCGCACGAGAAGCTCGACGTTCATATGCTTGATCTTATTGTCGGCTTTATCTCTGAAACGCAACCATTTACCCATGGTTTTGTATGTTTCTTTGTCTATGAATGCGAGAGAGTCCCCCGTCAATCTCACAGCCGCATCGAGGGTAGGCAGTTCCATATTCATAGCGCTGTCAATAGCAACAGTAGCTGCGATGTTGGCATCGATGATGCCGCTGAAGTCGCGCATTAGTGGCATTATAGAGTCGATGGCGGGCATAAGCTTGAGGAAGCGTTCGATGCGGAAACGTTCAAGGTCGAGACCGAAGCCGAAGTGCATATCGGTAACGCGAGGGGCGCTATAAAGAGCTGAGAATTTGACGTTTCCGGCATCGGAAGTAGCAATAAGGTCTCGAAGGTTGATCCCGCCGTCGTATACCAGCATTTGTCCCTGCAAATTATCGAGAGCAAGGTCGGAGTAGAGTACGGTATTTGCATCGACGTTGACGGTGGCGTCAATGTTTACGGGTATCAACAAAGGACCGACGCTGTCGTTTTGTTCTGACGCGATAGAGTCGAGCTGTTCTTCGAGCGTATTGTCGTCGTCAGCGCTGGCAAGGTCTATAACATCACCGCTGTTACGCAAGCGTTCGGCATAGGCGGCACCGGCAAAAGTAGCGGCGGCTAATTGGTTGATATCTATAGTGTCAGAACGTAGGTTAAGGTCGACTTTTAGTGTGTTGTTACGACGGCTGATAAGTGCGCGGCGGAGATTGGAAAGTGTGCCGCTGAGATTGAGGTCGGAATGTCCGGCGTTGTAGTTGATGTTGTTGAGAACTATAGAGTCGGTGTTGAATGTTAGGTCGAGGCCATTGATGTGGTTTCGCAAAGGGAAGAGCGGAGTGAAAAGACGCGCATGATTTGTTGACATCGTGCCTTCGATTTGCCATTCCGATAAGAAACGTCTTGATTCGCCGCTAAGTTCCCATTGCAACATTTCGTTGTCTGACGAAGCGTTTTGACGAATACCGCGCCGGCGCATATTTTTTTGGCGATTTTCGAGGGCAAGAGTAAATACGCTGTCGCGCGAAAGATGCGGATTGCGGCGGCTGATGCTGTCGGTGAGGTGTTGCATCTCTTGACGCATTTTTATAGCACTCTGACGTCGGAACATCGTAAGGTCGAGATGTGAGTTTGTTAGCGTGAAACGCGATGACGAGTTGCCGGCGGCGAGGCGATAAAGGTCGAGGGATCCGTTTAATATCGGCTCGTGGCTGTTGTTGTTAAAGCGTTTGAGGCTCACATAACCTTTAAGGTCGCGTATGCTTATACCGGCGCTGTCGCTCGGTAGTTTGATGTTTAGTCGTCCGATAGACATGCCTCCGCCGATGGGGACAATGTTAGTGGTGTCGTTACTGCGTTTGGCGTTTTCTACGCTAGCGCCGAGTAAGAATTTACCGGCACGGACGCTGACGCCATCGTAATAAATGTCGGCAGTGTCGGCAGATATTTTTGCCGCCAAGGTGGGGGCGGTTTTAGTGCTGTCGGTGCGCAGCATTACTTGCGATCCGAATTTGATGTCAACACCGTCGAGGTCGGCAACGCTGATGCTGTCGTAACTTTTGTAATGAAGTTTATAAGCTCTAAACGCGCCGTGAATGTCGAGTTTGTGGAAATTGTTGGTGTCGAACATCGATAAAGCGCCACGGGCGGTCATGTTGGCTTTGATACGTCCCGAAGCAACGCCGTTGATGAGCGTTGTCAATTGGGCCGGGAGGCGGTTTAGGTGCATATCGGCATCGATAGATGCGTTAAAAGCCGGGTCGGAGATGATGTTGCGAACATCGCCGGAGAGGGTGATTGCTGTTGCAGGGCCGGCAGCATTGAAGTGGCGGAGTATTACCTTGGTGCTGTCGAGATTATTGCCACGCAATTGTAATTGCATATCGAGAGCCAAACGGCGAAGGTCTACATGTCCGAATTTTGCGGCGCAGTCGGCAACGGTGATGTCAATATCGGCATAGGGGATGCTGTCGGTGGCGGTGGCAAAGGGGCGCGTTAATTTTGCATTGAGGGCGATGGCGGCATCGGTTTTCAGATGCGCCAAGCCATATTCTTTGCGCATTTTTTCGGGAAGCAAAGATATCGCTTCTGTTATGCTGACGGGGGCGATGGCAATATTGCCTGTTGAAACGACTAAATTGTCTCCGTAGCTCATTTCGGTGTCTACTGTTGCTTTGAGACAAGCAGTGCTTATGGAGAAATTTTCGAGAGCAACGGCGTCGGCTTGCTTTGGAGTCCACCGTATTTTGCCGTCGAGGGCAAAATGCAGAGTACTGTCGGCGAGGAGACCTTTTAACAGTGGTTGAGTTATATTGCCGTCGATGTTCAATCGGTAGCGCGGGTTTGCGCTGCCGTCAAGTTCTGCGTCATCGAGAAGTAGCACTGTTGCTTCGGTGGAGTCGGAGGCATTGTAATATCGTATTTTATCGGGCTTTAAGATAGCAAAGCGACATAGCGATATTGCCGGGATTGAAGTATCGCTATTTTCGACCGTAGCACTAGTATCGGCAGAAGTGTAAATCTCAAAGTTGCCACGGCCGTTTGGTGCAAATACTATATTTGCCGCCGGGCGATTGAGTTCTATGTTTTTTAAGCCAATTTCACCTCTTAACAAAGCACCGAGGTCTATAGCGCCGTCAAAGGAGTCGAAGCGGAAAAGGCTATCGGCGTAAGTCGGCAATTTGGCACGTTGGTCGTTAGGGAGGGTGGCGAAAGCATCGGAAAGGATGCTGAGACTGTCTATGTGAAGATGTAATACGGGGAATGCCGGGCGGAAGGAGAGCTCGGCACGATGGATGTTCACTCGCGCTTCAACGCTGTTGTTGACAATTTTTTCAACAAGGGGTGTGAGGCGGTCAGGATGGAGTTGCTTAACGGTGCATATCAGCGTGGCGGAGATGGCTAACGTTATTGCAAATACTATCCAAAAAAGAATGAACAAAGTGTTGATAAACAGTCTCTTCATTTTAGTAAGCTTAAACAGCGGGCAACGATGTGCCGTTTAGTTTTCGGTAAAGGTCGAGCGCGTATACATCTGTCATAGCAGAAACATGGTCGAGGACGGCTTGGATTTTACCATATAGTGTAGGGGCGTCGACATCGTATTGCTCGGGGAATTTGGCGAGCAACAGACGTGAGTAGTTTAGGTCGGGGTGTAAGACGGCATCGGTGAGGCGCTCCATGAGGAAGGTGATGATTCTGTTACCTGCCAATTCGATGTCGACCACTTCTGCGGAGCGATAAATTTTCGCACACGATAGGTCATTGCAATGAGCATAGCCGAGTCGTTGTCGTTCCGAGATGTTCTTAAGAAGTGTGCCTTCGAATTTGCCGGCGAGAATGGCTGTTTCGTTGTCAATGAAAGCTTTAGCGCATTCTTCAACAAGGATGCCGACAACACAAGAACGCAGGTAAGCGATTTTTTCGTTAGGGTCGCTGACGGCGGACATAACTTTTTTCATTTCGCTTTGGCGTTCTGCTGTGAAAAAGCTTAGGAAGGCGTTGATAACGACGTCGGTAGACAGAATTCGAAGTTTGTGGGCGTCTTCTATATCCATCACTTCGTAGCAAATATCATCGGCGGCTTCAACGATGTATACCAATGGATGTCGAGCATAGCGCAAAGGCTCGCCGTCGGCACTGAGGCGCAACAAACCAAGGGTGTCAGCAACGCGTTGGTAGTCGTCGCGCTCGGAATTGAAGAAACCGAATTTGCCGTTGCTTGATAGCGTGGATTCGTAGGGGTATTTAACTATCGATGCCAGAGTTGAATAAGTCATTGCAAAGCCGCCTTTGCGTCGTCCTTTGAATTGGTGCGTAAGCACGCGAAAGGCGTTGGCGTTACCCTCAAAGTGCGTAAGGTCAGCCCATTGTTCCGGCGATAGGTTCGATTTTATTTCGCTGCCGTCGCCCTCGCTGAAGAATGTAGCGATAGCTCTTTCACCGCTGTGGCCGAAAGGCGGATTGCCGAGGTCGTGAGCCAAGCAGGCCGCGGCGACAATGTCACCGAGGTGGTCGAAGTGCTCGGTAGTATTTCCGGCAGCGGCGTGACGGGCTTTGAGTTCGCGCGCTATGATATCAGCCATAGATTTGCCCACGCATGCTACTTCCATGCTGTGTGTCAATCTATTATGGACGAAGATGCTCCCCGGAAGGGGGAACACCTGCGTCTTGTTTTGTAGGCGACGGAACGGCGACGAGAATACAAGCCTGTCGTAGTCGCGGCGGAAGTCGGTACGAAGGGCACTCTTGCGCGGGTCGTGATAATCTTCAAGACCGAAACGTTTGTCGTTGACAAGAAGTTCCCAGCGCATAGTGCTTTGATCGGTTTTTATTCTGTCCATGAGAAAGACATAGCGTTGCCGGTGTAGTTGTGCGGAGTAACAGCACGCAACTCGGCGCGAACGCTTTCGCTGATACCTTCAAGTCCTTCGATGAATTCAGCGATAGCTTCGTGGTCGATAGGACGCCCTGTGCGAGTGAGAGCTTTTAGGGCTTCGTAGGGCTGGGGATAACCTTCGCGGCGAAGGATGGTCTGCAATGCTTCGGCAACAACGGCCCAGTTGGCTTCGAGGTCGTTGTGGATAGTTGTTTCGTCAATGATAAGCTTGCCGAGGCCTTTGAGGGTTGATTCGATAGCGATTAGCATATGAGCCAAAGGCACACCGAGGTTGCGGATTACGGTGCTGTCGGTCAAGTCGCGCTGTAGACGTGATACGGGGAGTTTGTGTGCCAAGTGTTCCAATACAGCTACAGCGATGCCCATGTTGCCTTCGCTGTTTTCGAAGTCGATGGGGTTTACTTTGTGAGGCATAGCAGACGAACCAACTTCGCCGGCTTTTACGCGCTGACGGAAGTAGCCCATAGATATGTAAGACCAGATGTCGCGGTCGAGGTCGATGATGATGGTAGCGAGGCGTGCCAAGTTGTGGCATACCTGTGCCATGTTATCGTAGCTTGAAATCTGTGTGCTGATAAGTTCGCGTGAAAGGTTGAACGAGCTGAGGAACTTTTCACCGAATTCAACCCAGTTGATGTTGGGATAAGCTACGGTGTGAGCGTTGAAGTTGCCTGTAGCGCCACCGAATTTGGCATCGATCCAGCAATTGCTGAGGGTGTCAAGCTGTTCGCTGATGCGATAAGCGAACACATCGATTTCTTTGCCTAAGCCGGTAGGCGAAGCGGGCTGGCCGTGAGTGTGGGCGAGCATGGGGATGTTGCGCCATTCTTCGGCGAGGCTGTGCAAGGTTTCGAGGAGGCTGCTGAGTTTGGGGATTATCAAGTCGGACAATGATTCAAGCAACATCAAGGGGAATGATGTGTTGTTGATATCTTGAGAAGTGAGACCGAAGTGTACAAACTCTTTGACATCACCCAATCCGATAGCATCGAGGTGCTCTTTGAGGTAGTATTCTACTGCTTTAACGTCGTGGTTTGTGATTTTTTCGGTGTCCTTAACTTTTTGTGCTTCTTCAACAGTGAAAGTTTCGGGGTTGTATATCTGACGTAGAGCTGCTCGTTGATCGTCTGTGAGGGTAGGAAGTTGGGGGAGTTTGGCATCGTCGCAGAGGGCGATGAAGTATTCAACTTCGATGCGAAGACGATAGCGGATAGTGGCATATTCCGAGAAGTAATTTGCCAGAGGTGCTGTGCGGCTGCTGTAACGGCCGTCAACGGGAGACACTGCGGTCAGGGGGCTCAGTTCCATAGTTTTATGCTTTGTTGATGAAAGATTCTATATGTCGTTGTTTTTTCTCTTCAAATATGTCGTCGATAGCGAAGAAAATACCTGTTTCTTCAACGTCGCCGAATTCGTCGTTGATGGCTGTTCCGAACATTCGCATTGTGGGGGATAGATTCATATAAGCATGCACCAACGGGGGGATTGTTATGCCGTGGGCGTGAATATGTGAGTTAAGGATGCGGTAGTCGGATTTAAAATCGCCGCCGGTGAAGATGGCTTCGAGCGATTCGTGGTCGGTATTTGTCTTGAGTTGTGTGATAGGACGGACGAGTTCGTCGGGGTCCGGGAAATATTTGTTGAGGAAGAAAAGTATCATATCGCGGCACGATTCGATGTAGCTTGGGTACATCGTAACTTTGCCGAATAAGTATTTGATAGACGGGTATTTAATGGTTAAGTATCCCAATCCGTCCCAAAGGTTGTCGAGAGCGTATATCGCTTTTGCTCCAGCGCGTGACGATTGGTATTCGGGGCGCACGAAAGAACGGCCGAGCTCGATGGTGTGGGGCAAATAGTCGCGTAAGAAATTTGGGGAGAACTTGAACATATGACTAGTTGCAATCTTAGGCTTGCCGTTTTCATCGATTTCAATGTCTTCGCCACAAATGAAACGATAGCCACCAAGAATAAGTTGGCTGTCCGGGTCCCAAACTATCAACTGCTTGCAAGGGTTTGGCATGGTGTCATATTGGTCGATGTCGCAAGCTTTTCCTGTTCCACCACCAGCGGTACGGAACGCTATTTCGCGTAAACGTCCTATTTCGCGCATCACATTGGGAGAGTCGTGAGACGTAACGACATACAAAACGTTGCCGCCTTTGTTGGTGTTGCAAAGGAAACGTTCCTGCGTTAGCTCGGAGAGGATGAGGGATGTGTCTATAGGGTCGATTATACGCTCGTTCATGGAGTTGTCAGATAGGTTTGGGGAATACTGTAAACTGTTTGTCGAATTTCACCGGCTTCGTTGTCGGCTTTTGCGCCACCTTGAAGCGAGCGCCACGAGATGGGTTTGCCGACGGTGAGGGTGAAATTACGACCACGAGCACGGAACACTTCGCGAGGAAGTAAGGCCATTTCGAAATTGAAACGTATGCCCAAGCGTTCGCGAAGGCGTGCTATGCGATAGAAACTTTGAGAATTTGTGCCGCTGAAGTGCACGGGTATTATGTCGCGGCGACTTTCGATGGCTTTGTTGATAAACATTTTTTGCCATTTGAGGTCTGCTATTGTGCCGTCATCGTGAAGACGCGATACCAAGCCTGCCGGATAGATTACTAAAGGAACATCTGTGGCAAGAACGGCATCGAGGGTCTTTGCTGTGTCTCGGCTTTGGCTGCCGAGTTTGTTTATTGGCACGAAACATTCGCGTAGCGGTTCGATTGCCATAAGAAGGTCGTTGACAACGAATTTCACGGGTTGAGAGTAATGGCGTGTGAGCCATGATATCATCGTAACGCCGTCGAGGCCTCCTAACGGATGGTTCGAAACGAATAGCGCTCTGCCGTTTGTCGGTAAATTTTCCGTACCGCGAAGGGTGAGATTGACTTTAAGGTCGTTGATGACGCCTTCGCAGAAATCGGCGCCGCGAAGGGGATAGTTGTTACGCAACAATTCGTTGAGTTCGTCTTGATGGATTAAACGCTCTAAGTATTTGAATATAAATGACGGCACAAAACGTGCCTTGCCTCTTAATCGAGAGGTAAGAACACTCTTTATATCTATGCATATTGGTCCTTCAGTACTCATTTATAGAACGTCCGGTTTCACGAATGCGTAATATTCTGCAAAAATAGCAAAAATTCCTCAGATTTTCAGCTTTAGGGAAATGTTTGCTCGCAAGGCTTTTGTTTTTTTTACAATATATCGCGAGGCGTTGTCTGTTAAAAATTCGACTTAACACTTTAATTTTCGCAAAAACGGTCGCTCAAAAGAAAGCCGACCTAAGCTATTGGCTCAGGTCGGGATTTTTATGGATAAGACGGTTATCTACCGCTAATCTTCGGTAGCTTCGTTGCGCTATATCTTTAGAGGTCGAGGTCTCGAACGGCGCGAAGTTGGGTGCTCTTTTCGTATGAAACCATATAAATGATGCTATGACTTCCCACCCAACCATATTTCTCGAGTTCTTTTACATTATTTCCCTCTGCTCCATATGAATAGTAAGTGCGTGATAGTGCATTATCTGAACCATCCATAAGCCTGCCAATTGTCTGATTGCAGGTACGTACCATCGAATTTCATCTGCATCTATAATGCCATCACCATTATTGTCTCGATTACGAGATAAACAAGTGTATTGCAGATATTTATATTCAGACTTCATAACGTCGTCGTTACTTTCGGCATCCAAGTTGATGAAATCAGACCACTTTTTGCCGGTGATAAAAGTATTTTCAGCATTCTTGTCTACCAAACCAAGTTCAAGCAACGTGTTTATACGGCCATTATAATCATAATTATTTCCTCGATCTGTTACAACATTAAAGCCATCACTATTGTATGGAAGATTAGGGTACTCGTCCAAATGTTCAACACCCCAAGCAGATGTCAAGTCGGGATGGTTATGATTATAGATAGATTGAATTGAGCGCTGTTGGATTGTGAATGACGAACCTACTTCAGAACTCTCCATGTCAAGACTATATTTTGAGTCGGAGAGAATATGCATCACACGCATTTTATCTTGGTTGATAAATTGCTTCCAAAGCACGTCGGACTTTACTCCGGTGATAGGATGCTCGTCGTAATAAAATTCATTGATAAAAGCAGTGATATACAAGTTGCCATTCTTATCGAAAGCACTATTAGCAGGATTTATATTGTAGGCAGCTCGTTGTTCTTTCAGATAAGACACAAGTTCATCGACATACATTGTTTTATTGTCGGCAGAAGCATAGGTGTCACCATTCTTGTCGCGTTTGGTATGGTGAGGGATATATGGCTGGCGTTTTTTAGAATATTTGTCACCAACTATATTGTTAACTCGAAATTCAACCCATTTGAAGTCGAGTCCGGTGGTGATATCTACGCCGTTACTATGAATAGGACTACCGCTACCGAAAGGAGTGCTTACATACCAGGTTACATTCTCGTTATTCATGTCATCAATATTAAATGCCATGACGTGAGTAGTGTAATGCGCATCGCAATTAATAATTTCATTCAAAGCGATTGTTACATCACCTGTCGCGCCGGGGGAATTTTCAATCACGGCATTCGGGTCGTCGTTACTTGATTCTACTTCGACGCGAATATCATTAACTCCGTTAATAGTTACATTATATGTATAAGACGTGTTGCGAACAGTTGCGAAATTAGATACATCTTGACTAAAATCGCCGAGATGGATAACATATCTTACATTTGCGCTTAGAATAAAATGAATCAATTAAAATTGAATATCTTCTATAGAGGCATTAATCACATCCCAATTAGAAACTTTGACTTCTACGCTATAATCAGAAGGGAGACCGCTCACAATATAAACATATTTTTTACCGGCTTGCCACACTCGTTCATTGCCATCCTTGTCGGTGTCGGGCAATGTTATGTCGAATGTCATATCTATAGTTTCGTTGTCAGATTCTATAGATGCTGTGATGCAAATTATAGGTTTTGCAGCTCCGGCGTCAACCTTAAGAGTTTGCGGAATAAAGAAATTGAATTCTTCAGGATAATCTGCAGCCGAAGCCGGCACGATTCGTCCCTCGTCATCATTCCACTCGCGCAAGCGCAACGATTTGGATCCGCTATCGGGATCTGCCGGGCGTATTGCCATGAATTTGTTAGATCGACATTTTCATGAGTGGTATTCCAAAATTGATGACATCGCATTTCGGGGCTGAAGGTGAATCTTCTTCGGAATTTTGACACGACAACATCAGAAATACTGATGTTAATATATACATTAAGTTTTTAGCGCTATGCATGGAAATACCTTGATAAAAAAGTTTACTAACTTAGCAGTTGCTAAAAGTAAGTAACTTTAAGTGCACATCATTGGTCGTTGATTTTTTAGAAAAAATATACGACTAAAACCTCACAAATTTACTACATTTTTATGATAAAAGCAATTAATAATTAACACTTTGAAAACCATTAAATAAAATATTATGATTCAAATGTCTATGGTCGATTTATAGGTGGA
This sequence comes from uncultured Bacteroides sp., assembly GCA_964518705.1. GTDB lineage: Bacteria > Bacteroidota > Bacteroidia > Bacteroidales > Muribaculaceae > CAG-873. The sequence goes on along the minus strand of CAZFGV010000024.1, from coordinate 96 downwards.
AAAAAGTATAAAAACAAAAAGCCACACCGAAGTGTGGCTAATGCGCTTCAAGATGGACTCGAACCAACGACCCTCTGATTAACAGTCAGATGCTCT
>CAZFGV010000023.1:0-27840 GCA_964518705.1 uncultured Bacteroides sp. | reverse complement strand
CCAACGACCCTCTGATTAACAGTCAGATGCTCTAACCGACTGAGCTATTGAAGCATTTTTGCAATAGCCTTTTCCCTATTGCGGTGCAAAGTTACTACAAATTTCTGAACCAACAAAATTTTTTCTGCACTTTTTTAATCTTTCTGTGCGAAAAGATGTTGTAGCGCCGATTTTGTTGCCGATTTTTGTGGTTTTCTGTGCCTTATTTTTTGCGTTTCGGGTTTGCCGGGAACCATCCGCGTTCCACTCGTTTGCGTTGTTCGAATACTTCTCCGATGCTCCAAAACGATGAAAATGCCACTACGCCGGCGATGACTGACAGTGTGCCGCTTGTCATTATGGAGGCTATGCTCATTATTACCCCCAGCACGAGAAATGCCCACCAACAGCGTACGCCATAGTAGTATTCTCCTTTTATTACTAGAGGATGAAATAAGCCGATAATCAAAAATGTAACAAGCCCGACGGCTAAGCCTTCAAAACTAAGATTCATATTTTATATTGTTAGTGCTACAAAGGTACGAATAATTTTGCGAATTTAAGGCATTTAGCGTATAGTAGCAAAATCGCCCCGCGAAGGGGCGATTGTTTATTCCGGGTCTGCGATATTTCTTCTGACGCGAGCGAGGAATTCGCTCATAGCGGAGCTGTCGTGGGCTTCAATTATATCGCGGAGCTCGTCAAGGGCGGCGCTGATACGTCCGAGCTGCTCGATGCTGCGTCGGTTAAAGAGTATTTCGGATAGCAAATAGTCGTCTTCGCTCATAAGACCACGAGCGATGGCGAGATGTCGTTTGAATGTCGTGCCGGGGGCGGGTTGGTGTTCCATTGCGGAGCCGAATACCAAACTCGATGCGAAAGGTACTGACAATGAGTAAGCTATGACCTTATCATGCCCGGCAAAAGTGTAGCGCTCGATATGCAAGCCTAGCGAGTTGTAGAGTGCGTCGAAGAATTCTATGCCTTTTTCGTCGCCCTCGCTGATGATTATGGCGTTTTCGTTAGTGAGATTGCTCAGAGATGCGAAAGTAGGGCCGAACATGGGGTGTGTCGACACGAAGGGGTGTCCGGCGCGGGCATAAAATTCCGGCAGACCTTCTTTTACCGATGCGATGTCTGCCAAGAGGGCGTCGTGGCGGATGTGGGGTAGCACCTGCTCGAAGGCGTCGAGGGTGTAGCGTACGGTGGCGCAGTTGAGAACCATATCCGGGTCGAATGATTCGGCTTCGGATAGTTCTTTGAAACGGCGACAGTTATAGGTGAAGCGCAAACGTGCCGGGTCGAAATCATAGATGGCTACTTCGTGGTCGAAAGATAGTAGGTCGCAGAAGAACGACCCCATTTTGCCTGCTCCGAGAATTAATATTTTCATTTGTTACTGTTTTTATCGCTTTTATTGTCAGAACAAATTTCAAGTTGCTGACGAACAGACTCTTCGTGAATAGTAGCCAAGATAGTTCTAACAAATTCAGCGCTCATTTCGAGTTGTTCTCCAGCGCGAACACGGCGTTCCATAAGATCGTTGTATCGACCGGGCTGCACTACGGGCATATTGTTTTCTTTCTTATAGCAACCGATGTCACGTGCTACGCGCATACGTTTAGCGAGCAATTCGAGCAAGTCGTCGTCGATACGGTCGATTTGCTGACGTAGCAAACCAAGGCTTTCGGTGCTTACGCCTGTTGTGGGCACTTTGAGCGATGATAGTGTGAACGCCAGGACTTCAGGCGTGATTTGCTGAGCGGCATCGCTGAGGGCGTTGTCGGGTGAGCAGTGACATTCGACAATAAGACCGTCGAAATTCATGTCGAGGGCTTGTTGCGATAGGGGGGCGATAAGTTCACGCTTGCCACCGATGTGGCTCGGGTCGCAGATTATTGGTAGTTCGGGAATACGACGGTGGAGCTCGATGGGAATACGCCATTCGGGTAAATTGCGGTAAATATGTTTGCCGTAAGAGCTGAAGCCGCGATGGATAGCGCCGAGGCGGTGAATACCGGCGCGGTGAATACGTTCAAGAGCGCCTATCCATAGTTCGAGGTCGGGGTTGACGGGATTTTTTACTAATACGGTAAGCTCACGACGACGCGATTCGGGTAATGTGGCAAGGACGTTAGCGATTTCTTGCACGGCAAAAGGATTCGCCGATGTGCGCGCACCGAGCCATAGAACGTCGATTCCGGCATGAAGGGCTTCGTGAACATGGCGTTCGGTTGCAACTTCGGTGGCGATGAGCATACCGGTAGTGCTTTTTACTTCTGCGAGCCATTCTAGAGCAGGAGTGCCTATACCTTCAAAGCCTCCGGGTTTTGTGCGTGGTTTCCAAACTCCGGCACGGAAAACGCGCACGCCGGCGTCGGATAATGCTTGTGCCGTTTCGAGAATTTGTGCGCGACTTTCGGCGCTACATGGGCCGGCAACGACTAATGGGGTGCCCCATTGGGGGCTATCATCGGAGAATAGGGGGAGTAATTCTGTTAGAGACATTCTGATATTCGTTTATATGCTTTGAAAATAATATCTTCGGGTTCGCAAAGTGAGATTCGGATGTAACGTTGACCTGCCGAGCCGAAAATGAATCCGGGAGTAACAAATACTCTGGCGCGATCAAGGACAGCGTCGCTGAGTGCTTCTGCCGATTCCCACGCGTCGGGGATGCGTCCCCATAAGAATAAACCTTGCTGTCCGGGGCGACATTCGCAGCCTAGTGCGTCCATAACTTTTTGTGCCACGGCTTTGCGGCGGGCGTATACGTCGTTAAGAGAACGGTACCAAGCGGCGTCTTCTTGTAGGGCGGCAATAGCGCCTTCCATCATTGCCCGAGGTTGGCCCGAGTCGATATTACTTTTTACTTTGAGTATGTTAGAAATTAAATCCGGTGCGCCTACAGCCATAGCTAAACGCCAACCTGCCATGTTGAGACATTTGCTTAGTGAGTTCATCTCGATAGCAGTGTCAAAAGCGCCGTCGATAGATAAAATACTTTGCGGTGAGTCGTTGAGAATCAGGCTGTAAGGGTTGTCGTTGACAATGAGGATGCCGTGTTTGCGTCCGAAAGCGACAATGCGTTCGAACAGTTCGCGGCGTGCCGGTGTGCCGGTGGGCATATGTGGGTAATTTACCCACATTATTTTGACTCTTTCGAGTGGTAGCTTTTCGAGTTCGTCGAAGTCGGGCTCCCAATCTCGTTCGGGGAGAAGGTCGTAATGTACAACCTCAGCACCGGCAAGGCGTGATGCTGACGTGTAGGTGGGGTAGCCGGGATTTGGAACGAGGACAATGTCGCCGGGGTTGACATAGGCCAGGGATATATTTAATACGCCTTCTTTAGAACCGATAAGCGGCAAAATTTGTTTGTCGCAGTCGAGTCCTTCGATGCCGTAAATACGTTGATACCAATTAGCATACGCAGCGCGTAATTCCGGCAAACCGACGGTCATTTGGTAGCCATGGCTGTCAAGGCGGTTGAGACAAGCGGTGGCAGCGGAGATTGCATTGGCAGGTGGTGGCATATCTGGGCCGCCGATACCTAATGATATAATGTCAGCTCCGGCGGCGTTGAGGCGCGCTATTTCTTTGAGCTTGCGTGAAAAGTAATATTCCGACACATTGCCTAACCTGTCGGCGGGGACTATATTTTTTGTCATAGTTTCTGATTTTGAGGGTCGCCAACGGCGCGGTATTCACCGAGGATTTTGAAGTCGTTTGTTAGGGGACGAATAGCATCGAGGGCTTGACGATAGCGCAAAACATTGTCAAACGTAACGTCGGCGTAGAATCGATATTCCCATTGACGTCCGACAATAGGAGCCGATTGAATTTTGCTTAAGTCGAGGCCGTAATATGCCAAGGTTGCCAATACGCCGGCTAATGCGCCTTTGTTGTGTGGCAAGGTGAACATTAACGATGCTTTGTCAACAGTTAAAGCCGAAGGTGCCAATTCGTCGGCGAGGAGCGGGTCGCAAACAATGAGGAAGCGAGTGAAGTTGCGTTTGTTGGTTTCGATACCTTCTGCGAGGATGTCGAGCCCATAAAGTTCGGCGGCATATTTGCCACAAACGGCAGCATGACCTTCGAGGTGATTTTGTGCAATGTCGCGGGCACTGCCGGCGGTGTCGAAACATTCTACCATCTTCATCGTAGGGTGGTGGCGAAGCCATTGCTCGCATTGCATAAGTGCCATGGGGTGTGAGTCTACTTCGCTAATGTCGTCTAAAGTAGAGCCCGGAAGAGCGCACAATACGTGTGATATACGTTTTTTATGTTCGCCGATAATGCGTAAATCAGAACTTCGCAACAATTCGTGGTTGCCCATAAGGCTGCCGGCGATAGTGTTTTCTATGGCAACAATACCGGTAAGCGATGCATCGTCGTGAACAGCTTCGAAGAGTTCGGCAAAGGTGTTGAAGCCTATGGTTTCGACTTGTTTGCCGTTAAAGAATTCGCGAGCGGCGGCATCGTGGAAGCATCCTTCGACACCCTGAATAGCTACGCGTATTGTCGTTTTTGTTGTTGTCATGATATTATATATAATAAAAAATCCGCTTGGTTAGGTTTTTTAATCCATCGGCCAAGCGGTATACTTTTAAATGTTACAACAGCAATCAACAAGCACGCACCGCCTCGCTCTTACCATAATAATAGTAAAAGTAAAATCGGCGATAAACTGCATATGTAGATTCTGTGTAACTCATAGCTGCGGCAAAATTACAAAATTCTTGTAATATGCCAAATATTTTCGGCAAAAATCTATAAAATAAATTTAGGTATGGACAAAAGTTTAAAAATCGTGTCCTTCTTCGGCAGCGAAGCGTGCGCGCCACTCTGCTGTTACAGGTGTGGGGCGATGCGTTTTGAGGTCGAGATTTACCATCACTGTGCGAGCGTGGCATTTTTCTTGTCCGGATTTGTTGACAACCCACTGCTCAAGTGTTAGCGAACTTTCGCCGACGGTGCTGACAGCAGTGCGTACTTCGAGCTGTTCGTCTATCATTGTGGGGGCGATGAAGTCGATGTTGATATTTGCTACCACCGGTCCTGTCGGTTCGCTACCGAAAGTGCCTTGCATCATGCTGCGGAAGTAGGCATATTTGCCCATGTCGAGAAATTGGAGGTATACGTTGTTGTTGAGATGTCCGAACATATCGACATCGTTGAAGCGTATTTGTACGGGGAGTGTTTGCATAATTATTAATGTATAACGACCGCCTTAACTTTTTCGGCGCCGTATGTTGTGTTGAGGTGATTGACGAGGCTTTCGCGCATATATCCCAGCTCTTCTTTGAGTGCTGCCGAGCGGATTTCTACATGAAAGACGCCTTGCTCGTCAAGCCATACGCGGCGGGTGTATTGTGCTATTGATTGTCCGACTACTTGTGGCCATAACGATTCAACGGTGCGACGTTCATAATTATTGCGCATGCCGGTGTCGTCAATCATGCGTTGAATTATTTCGTTGAGTTGGAGAGGAGTTGAGCGTTTCATCGTTTTATGAATTTATGGCAGTAAATTCACCGTGGTCGACGTTCCACAGACGGTAGTCGCCGATGCCGACGGTTGCTACTGTTTCGTCAAGGTGTCGGCGGTTGGTGTCGGTGATGAATATTTGTCCGAAGGTGTCGGAATGGCCGACAAGGTCGACGATGCGGTCTACTCGGTCGGCGTCGAGTTTGTCGAAAATATCATCGAGGAGTAATAGGGGACGTATGCCAAGGCTTTCGCGAAGTAATTCGTATTGCGCAAAACGTAGGGCGGTGGAGAATGTTTTCGACTGTCCTTGCGATGCTGATCGTCTGACGGGCATGGCGTCGACGGTAAATTCTATGTCGGCTCTGTGAGGGCCCGAGGCGGTATAATGTAAAGCCATGTCGCGACGGCGTAGCTTGGCGAGATGTGCCGCAAGGCCGCCTTCGTCGCGGTAGTCGGAGGATCGATAATGTATTGCCGCTTCTTCGCCCGAGCCGGCAATATGCTGATAACGAGGTGTGAAGATGGCTTGCAAGGCGGCTATGTCTTCGCGACGACGCGTTTCAATATATTCGGCTGCAATTTCGAGTTGCATTTCGAGAACGTCGTAGAGCCCCGAGTCGTTACATTCGTCGCGAAGCAATTTGTTGCGTTGCTCCAAGAGCGAATTGTAGCGCATCAATGCGTCGAGGTAACGAGCGTCGCGTTGCGATGATATTTGGTCGATAAAACGTCTGCGGCAAGATGGTTCGCCTGATGTCAGCTCCATGTCGGCAGGGCTGAGTAGTACAGCCGGGAACGCGCCTATGTGTTCGGCAAGACGTTGGTATGCTTTGCCGTTGCGTCGCAGGGCTTTGCGTTGTCCCGGACGCATGCCGAGGGATAGTTCTTCGTCGATACCACGGCGGTTGTAGGTAGCGTGGAGGGTGGCAAATTCACTATCGCGGCGTATTAATAGAGCATCCGACGCCCCCGTAAAGCTACGGCAGTAGCTCAGCAGATAGATTGCATCGAGTAAGTTGCTTTTGCCCATGCCGTTATTGCCCAAAAAGCAATTTATTTTGGGCGAGAAAGCAAGGTCGGCGCTTTCGATGTTTTTGAAGTTTGCAAGAGCGAGGTGCTGTAGCTGCATGGCGGATCAGCGTGGAAATTTGCTGTTAAAATATAGCAAGTGGTAGAGGATAGAGTTTTTCCAGTAAGTCCAAGTGTGCTTGCCGGGACGGCTTGAGTAGTCGTGCGGTATGTTAGCGTCGAGCATAGCTTGGTGTAGTTCGGCGTTGACGGTGGCGAAGAAGTCTTCGCAACCGCAGTCGAAGGTGATATTTAGTTGAGCTTGTGCCATTTGCGGAATAATATTTGCAACGGTGTGGCTAGCCCATAGTTCGGGGTCTTCGGCAATAGTTTTACCCAAGCGCGTAGCCATTAACCATCTCTCGGCGAAAGGACGAATGTCAACACCACCGCTCATGCTACCTGCATTGCCCCAAATTTCGGGGTGGCGAGTAGCGAGCCATAGTGATCCGTGGCCGCCCATGCTTAGGCCTGTGATGGCGCGATTTTCGCGATTGGGAATTGTGGGGAGGACGCTGTCAACGTATTGTACGAGGTCTTGGGTGAAGAACGATTCCATTTGCATACCGGGGTCGACGGGAGAATCCCAGTACCAACTGTCGCGGCCGTCGGGCATAACGAGAACCATACCATATTGGTCTGCCAAATTGCCTAATTCGGGCATACGTTTCATCCAGTCACGATAACCACCGGAGAAGCCGTTGAGAATATAAACGGTAGGAAACTTTTGCTCGGCATTGCCATCCGGAGTAACAACAGTGACGCGCATAGGTGTGGCGAGATGTTTCGTTGCAACGGTGAGGGTGTCGGTTGTGAACGCACCGGCACTGAGTGCTATTGCGAGGATGGCGAAGAGGCTTAGAAGTCGTTTCATATTTTTGGTCTTAGGTTTTATATGCAAATTTACGCATTTTCTATGAAAGTTGTAAATCATTTATATGTTTTTAGATATTTGCGACAAAAGAGTGGTATAAAAGATTTAGGCTATGAATAATGTATGCAAAAACTTCCTAAGTTCTTGTGAAATCGAAAAAGTTTACATAAATTTGCCAAAGTCGAAGGAAACCCCTACGACGTCTGATACCTAATAAAAGACTGAAAATCATGGCAAAAGTCTATGGCGCAGTAACGATAGAATCCCACCGCTGCAAAGGATGTGATCTTTGTGTGGTGGCATGTCCTGTTAAAGTACTGCAATTACAGCCCCAAGAGGTTAATGATAGGGGCTATCACTATGCCTATGCCGCCAATCCGGAGGCGTGCATTGGATGCGCAGCGTGTGCAACAGTATGTCCGGATGCCTGCATTGAAGTTTATCGCGTCGTTGATCGTGACGCTTGACATCCTGCACTATGGAAGAAGTTAAATTGATGAAAGGCAACGAAGCCATCGCCCATGCGGCAGTGCGCTACGGTGCCGATGGATATTTCGGTTATCCTATAACACCTCAGTCCGAGGTGCTTGAGACTCTTGCCGAACTGATGCCGTGGGAAACCACAGGTATGACTGTTCTTCAAGCCGAAAGTGAAGTTGCCGCAATAAATATGGTCTATGGCGGCGCTGCTACAGGTCGTGCTGTGATGACATCGTCATCGTCGCCCGGTGTGAGTCTGAAACAAGAAGGCATTAGTTACCTTGCCGCTTCCGAGCTCCCGGCTCTTATTGTTAATGTTATGCGAGGCGGCCCCGGTTTGGGTACTATTCAACCTTCGCAGAGCGACTATTTCCAAGCCACTAAAGGCGGTGGTCATGGCGACTACCATTTAATAGTTCTTGCTCCGGCAACGGTGCAGGAAATGGCGGATTTTGTCGGTCTGGGTTTTGATTTGGCGTTTAAATACCGCACTCCGGCAATGATTCTTGCCGATGGTGTTGTCGGTCAGATGATGGAGAAAGTTGTGTTGCCGCCTCAGCGTCCGAGACGTACCGATGAGGAATTGCGTCAGCAATGTCCTTGGGCTGCTACAGGTCGTCATGGACGTAAGCATCATAATGTTATCACTTCGCTCGAACTCGATTCTGCGAAGATGGAAGAAAATAACCTTCGTTTCCAACGCACTTATCGTCTTATCGAAGAAAATGAAGTTCGCTTCCAAGGTTATTACACCGACGATGCTGAATATTTAATAGTAGCTTTCGGCTCAGTAGCTCGTATATGCCTCAAGGCTATCGAAGATGCTCGTGCTGCAGGAGTGAAGGTTGGTATGCTACGTCCTATCACCTTGTGGCCTTTCCCGAAAGCTGAAATTGCTCGTTTGGCCAAGCAAGTGAAAGGTATTCTTACCGTTGAGCTAAATGCCGGACAGATGATTGAAGACGTTCGTCTAGCAGTAGAAGGCTCGGTGCCTGTTTATCACTTCGGACGTTTTGGCGGTATTGTTCCCAATCCTAACGAGGTGCTCGGCGCTCTCGCTGAAAACTTTAAGCTAAAAATCTGAGAGCCATGACAAAAGAAGAAATTATTAGACCTGAAAATAAGGTATATTCTCGTCCGGAACTTCTCACGGATGTTCATACACACTATTGTCCCGGCTGCTCGCATGGCGTTGTTCATAAGGTTATAGCCGAGCTCCTTGGCGAGATGGGCCTTGCCGATAAAGCTATCGGTGTTGCCCCCGTAGGCTGCGCTGTGTTTGCTTACAATTATATCGACATCGACTGGCTCGAAGCCGCCCACGGTCGCGCTCCGGCTTTGGCTACTGCGGCTAGCCGTCTTAACCCTGACGCTTTGGTGTTTACTTATCAAGGCGATGGTGACTTGTCGGCTATCGGCACTGCCGAAACTATCCACGCTTGTAACCGTGGCGAAAATATCGCTATTGTTTTCATTAATAACGGTATCTACGGCATGACCGGCGGTCAGATGGCGCCGACAACATTGCTAGGCATGAAAACCGCCACAACACCTTATGGCCGCCGTGCCGATTTGAATGGCTATCCTTTGGCTATAACCGATTTGCTCGCTCGTCTTGAGGGTACTTGCTATGTTACACGTCAGGCTGTTCACACAGCAGCGGCAGTGCGCAAAACAAAGGCTGCTATTAAGAAAGCTTTCGAAAATGCCATTGCTAAACGTGGCACCTCGGTAGTCGAAATCGTTTCGACCTGTAACTCAGGATGGAAGATGTCGCCGGCGAAGAGCAACGAATGGATGGTAGAACATATGTTTGAGCGATACCCCTTGGGCGACCTCAAGAATGTCGAACCTCAGCAAAACTCTGACAAATGAAAGAAGAGATATTAATAGCCGGATTCGGTGGACAGGGTGTCCTCTCGATGGGTAAAATATTGGCATATGCCGGATTGATGGACAATCTTGAAGTAACATGGATGCCATCGTATGGTCCCGAGCAGCGTGGCGGTACGGCTAACGTTACCGTTATTCTATCAGATCAGCCTATCAGCTCGCCCGTGCTTGATACTTATGATACTGCCGTGGTGCTAAATCAGCAGAGCCTCGACAAGTTTGAAAGCAAAGTAAAGCCCGGTGGCACACTTATTTACGATCCTTCCGGTATTCATCATTTGCCTTCGCGCAATGATATTAAGATTGTGCCTGTTGACGCTATGACTGCCACTATAGAGCTTAAGAACGCCAAAACATATAATATGGTGCTTCTGGGTGCTTTATTGGCTTGTCGCCCTGTGGTTGAAATTGATGCCGTTTTGCGCGGTCTTAAAAAGACCCTCCCGGAACGCCACCACCACTTGCTCCCTCTCAACGAAGAGGCGCTACGCAAGGGCATGACTTTGGTTGCTCAATAATTTGCAACAATATAAAAACACAAGCCGTCGATGTTGATTCGACGGCTTGTGTTGTTTTATACCGGATAGTCGGCAACGCTGATTTGTGCTATTTTAGCGTTGCGCAAAAAAGAAAGGCAGGAAATACACCCTTTCCTGCCTTTCAAATGTTTCAAATATTACTAACAAACAAATATTCAATCAACTAAAGGATTGATTACTTAGCGAGTTTAGCTGAGTAAACGCTACCGTCAACGCCGAGGGCTTTAACGAGGTATACACCCTTTGAGAGAGAATTGCCGATTTCTGTTCCGGCAGTTTTGATAACTTGACGTCCTGAGAGGTCGTATACTTCAACAGCGCTGAGTTCGGTGTCGGCAGTGATATTGCCGTTAGCATCAAATGCGAGTTTTGCAACCTTGGGAGCGCGGATGTCTTCTACGCCGCTATACAAATCGAAGTTTACAATCCAACCTTCGCCTGCATTTACATATACTTCGTTCCACAAAGATTCGGTAGAGAACGAAATAGTCTTGAGGTCACGAGAAGCGTAAGCACGGCCGGTGAAGGTGTAGTAGTGAGGAATGGCTTGGTCTAATTCTTCGTCGTATTTGGGAATGTTGTGGATGAGAGTTTCTTCAGCCCATGTAGAGAGAGAGGGAGCACGGCCTACGAGATAGTCGTAGAGGGTTGTTTCTGTTTTGCCATCCTGAAGGTATGTTACGAGGTAGCCTGATTGGGGATCGTTAGTGTAGCCGAGGTATGTATCGCTGTCGATAACGCTAGTGATGTACTGAATGTGACCGGGAGCAATGGTTGTTTTGTCGGTAGCTACATCGATGATGATGGGGGCGAGGGTTTCGTTATATTCGTCATCAATGATCGAAGCAGTGTTGTAAAGTGTTGAACCGTCGGGAGACAAGTGAGTTTCTGCGAATGTGAAAGCGGGAAGGGTAAAATACAATCCGTCAATAAACATTTGCCATGCGTCATTTTTTGTTTGCCATGCATCGTGCTCTTTTTCGAGAGCTTTAACGGCAGCGTTGTATTCTGCGAGCTTGGTAGCGTCGGTAAGGTAGTCGAACATGTCGGGCTTGTCACGAGTTACAGGATCTTGCAACCAGTAAGCGTAAGCAGCATCATAAGCAGCCTTGTCGGCTTCGGTCATGTATTCTGTGGGGTCAACTCTAGGTTCGGGACCGGGCTTTTCGGGTGCACCTTCGGGGGCAAAGTATTCTGATGCAAGAGTTTTGTATGTCCATTGACCGTCTTCACCTTCGATGAATACGATAGGCTGAGCGAACATACCGAACGCGTCGCATATTTGACCGGCTACAACCTTGCCATCATCGCTAACATCGTGAAGGGTGATGAACTGAGGTTTCCTGTTTGCGTAGTCGGTAGTGGGGTAGGGGAGGATGTGGTATGTGCCATAGCCGCCTTCGCCGTTAGCTTCCCAGTAAGCGGGTAAGCCTGCAATTTCGTCGCTACCCAAAGCTGCGCTACCTACATAACCGAAGATGCGAGAGCCGTCGGGGGTAACACATGAAAGATAGTTGATCTTTGTGGGGTCGGGAACTTCAAGTGTATACCAGTCGCCGTCGAACCAATATGTAGGAGATGCGCCTTGAAAGTTTGATGCGAGTACTAAGCCGTTGTCGCTGATAAATTTGCCAACGGGGGTGTTAACTTCGTCTTCACTGTATATGAAATGTTCTTCACCGCTAAGAGCGTCAAACAAACGAATGCCTGATGTTGTTTGCGATACGGTCCACTGACCATTAGCTGATAAACCGACGAATTGTACATCTTGTAGAGTCTTGGGACCTTCGGCTGCTGCTGCGTTAAGAGCTGCGAGGCCGCCCAAACATGTGATGAGTAAAGCTTTTTTCATAATGAATTGTAGAGTTTTCTTGTATATCTTCTCGATTTTCGATATGCAAAGGAAATGCTAAATTTTGAATCTGCAAAATATTTTCCGCATAAATTTTAATTTTTGGTGCAAATAGTCGAAAATTAATATAATTTAATGTATAAATGTTACTTTTTGACCAATTTATTACACTTTCTTTTATTAACTTACTCGTGCTTTGGTTTGTCTCGGCACGGTATTTTTATTATTTTTGCGCTGTAATTTCAATCAAAACGATATGGCAAATTATGACATACAGCATCTGCATGAAAAGTTGTTGCAGATTTTGTTGATGTTTGACAAGGTATGTAGCGAACATGGTCTTCGCTATTGTATATGTGGTGGCACGCTGCTCGGCGCTGTGAGACATAAGGGTTTTATTCCTTGGGATGACGATCTCGATGTGTCGATGCCTCGTCCGGATTACGAGCAGTTGATTGCTCATGCTCATGAGTGGCTGCCAAAACCGTTCGAATTCGTTTGTGCCGAAAACGATAAGTCATATCCCTTGCCTTTTGGTAAGATTCAAGATGCTTCTACCACTATTATAGAACGTGAACATCTTTATTACCTTGGCGGTTGCTATATCGATATTTTCCCCTATGATGCGTATCCTGATAGCTGGCTTGGTCGCAAACGGCAGCGTGCTGAATATTTCTATTTAAAGAAGTGTTTGTATCTCGTTCACCGTGATCCGTATCGTCATGGTCGCGGCGTGGCAAGCTGGTTGCCTCGTTTGGTGCGTAAGTTCTACACTATGGAGGATATTCAAAAACGTATGCGTCGTGTGATGACTCGTTACGATTATGCTTCGGCTAATATCGCGTGTAGCTACACTGATGGCTGGCATCGTATTTTGCCTAAGACCATCACCGACGACTATGCTCCTATTGAGTTTGAAGGGCATCAAGTGATGGGTATTCGCAATTACCATCCTTATTTATGTGCTATGTACGGCCCGGATTATATGACACCTCCGGCACCGGAAGATCGTTGGCAGCATAATTTCGATTATCTCAATCTCGATTTGCCCTATCGCGAATATAAGCCCGAGATGCGCAATTCCTAACGTCGGATTGCTAGCGGGGGTGCTTTGTTAAAAGCCACTGCCAACTCTCTATGGTTCTATGGCAAACTATGGTTCTCCGGTCAAACTCCGAAACCCTCGTGTATTTTATGCAACACAGTTATAGCGCCCCAAAAAGAGCGATGTAAACAAATTACGGATAATTATACCCAAATTACGTATTTTCCATTTGCCGTTTGTTTGTTAATACATAAATCCATAAATTTACACCACAAACCACTCAAAACTATGGAATACGTAAACCTAAAAAATGGCGTCAAGATGCCCAAGTTGGGCTATGGCGTATATCAAGTGTCACAAGCGGAATGTACGCGTTGCGTTCTTGATGCAATAGAAGTGGGCTATCGCCTTATCGATACAGCGCAAAGCTATTTCAACGAATCTCAAGTCGGCGAAGCGATAGCACAATGCGGAGTTCCGCGTGAAGATTTGTTTATCACCACAAAAGTGTGGATAGACAACTACGGATACGACAAATGTTATGTCTCCGTGCTCGAGTCAATGAAAAAATTGCGAGTAGACTACCTCGATTTGATACTCTTGCATCAACCATTTTCAGACTACTACGGCGCCTATCGCGCCCTCGAAAAACTTTATGCCGAAGGTCTAGTAAAATCTATCGGCGTATCGAATTTCTACCCCGACCGCCTCGCTGATATATGCTTGTTTGAGCGCTCTGTTACTCCCCACGTTAACCAAGTAGAAACCAACCCGCGAAATGCCCAATTCCTCGCACAAAAAAATATGGAAAAATATGGAGTGCAGATAGAGGCGTGGGCACCCTTTGGTGAAGGACGTAATAATATGTTCGGAAACGAAACGCTATTGGCAATCGCTCGGAAATATAACAAAAGCGTCGCTCAAATAATACTTCGTTGGCTAATGCAACGCAATGTTGTCGCCCTGGCAAAATCGGTACATAAAGAACGAATGGCAGAGAATTTCGATATCTTCGATTTTACTCTTGCTGATGACGACATGGCAACGATAGCAACATTAGACAACGCCGAAAGCCTATTCTTCTCACATGCCGACCCGACGATGGTTGATTGGTTTGATTCTATCGTCATTAGCCGACGTAATAATCACGACAGTAGTAAAGATAAAAAGAATTGGTGATGTCAAAGAAAGTTTTAATTTTATCCGGCTCACCACGAAAGGGTGGCAACTCGGACACTCTATGCGACGAGTTTATGCGCGGAGCTATCGAGGCCGGTAATGTTGTTGAGAAAATATGGATTCAGGGTCGCAAAGTGTCGCCGTGTATAGCGTGCTATCATTGTAAAAATCACGGTGGCGAATGTGCTATCAAAGACGACATGGAGGAAATACTGACAAAGATGCTCGATGCCGATGTTATCGTGTTGGCTTCGCCGGTATACTTCTATTCGATTTCTGCACAGCTAAAAGCCGTTATCGACCGCACGGTAGCTCGTTGGCTCGATTTTAATGGGAAAGAGTTTTATTATATAATGACAGCGGCGGAAGATTCCGACACGGTAATGAATTGCACCTTGGAATGTATGCGCGGTCTTGCCGAATGCCTTAAGGGATCGGTTGAAAAAGGCGTTATTTATGGTAAAGGCGTTTACCAAAAAGGCGAAATCGCAAATCATCCTGCTTTAATGCAAGCGTATAATATGGCTAAGGCTATTAATTAAATTCTGTTGTAACCAAATCAAGGACACAAAAGCGGAGGTATTCGTTACTTCCGCTTTCTCATATTTAAATCGTTGCTGTTTGTTGAAATCATTTTACCAGAGCGTTACTTTGCCACCTTCAAGAGTTTTTTAACCATAGAACCATATTTCCAAAGCCAAAGCTCTAGTACTCAGGTAAACTCCAAGAGCCACGCGTTATTGGCGAGAGGGCTTGCATAGTTTTCCGAGCATATATGCCAGCGACGCCGTGCCGTCCATCGTCGGTTCATTAGTTGAATAGTCGCAGAAATCATCATGGTATACCGCCGTTGAACTTTGGCAGCCTTCGAATTTGTCCTTGCGTCGCAAATGTACCCCCCTTAGCGAGTTGAAAATAGAACTATAAACAGGCCCGTCAACAAGACCGCCGATAAGCCAATCGCGCCCCGGACGACGAGAAACGGTGATGTCTGTCAGCGCAGAATGAGGGTCCTCGGGCGATGATGCAACGCTCTCGGTAGGCATTATTATCATCGTCTGCCCCCACGGATTAACCCCGAAAAGCCAATCTCGCACGGCACATTCATATTCTATAAAACTATTGTCGCCGCTGATCTCGCGGTAGAGCATCGCTTGCGTTACGAAAGCAACGGCGAGGTTGTTCGAGCACCATATAAAAGGCACTCCGTTTCGGAAAACATTACTATTGCCGCGCGCGCAAACCGCCATAATGCCCTGACGCATATAGTCTTGCGCCATATTCGAATATTTGTTTGCCGTTGCCGCGATGTTAGCGTGCCCTAAATTAACGAACGGATACCACTGATAGTGTTTCGCCGAGTCAGCTCCCATCCACGGCGTAACAGGTTCCGACATAGCGTGTGACGCACTCTCTGTGTGATAGATAGTGCGGCGAGTAAGATCGTAAAGTGACGATGCAGCGAGCTCCATGTCGTCGTGCCAATTGTCCTCCTCATAGAAATACGGCGACACGCAAGGCGCAGTCTGAGCCGCTCCGGGATGTTGGCGAGCGTAGTCGTATGCTATTTCGGCGCGGCGGGACAAATCACAGGCAAAAGCACTGTCGTATGCCGCAAAAATTTTACTTCCCAATGCAAACGCCGAAGCAAATTTCGCCACCGACGACGCCTCTCCCGTACTGCGGTTTTTGTTATCTTTCAATCCGTAAGGCTTACCGCATACCGGGTAAATCGGCCTTGCGCCACCCTTTCCCCATCCATAGTCAACACTGTCGCATTGTGGTGTGCCGATGAAGCGGTGGTCGCGGTCGTCGGCAATTTGATTGAGGTAAAGAGAGTCCGACGGGTTCATACGCAACATCCACTCCAATCCCCATCTTGCTTCGTCGAGGATGTCGGCGATACCGTTTGCCCCGGTTCTGCCGCGAGAGTCGTAATTGTCAGCCCATGCGTCAGGCGTGGCGGAATAGCCGTAAAGTAGTTGATAGACAGTATTTGCCGATGTGGGAAGATATTGTAAATAGTCAGAAGCGTCGTGCCAACCTCCGCGCACATCAATATGCGTGCCATCGGTAGCGCCGGAAAGAACGAGTATTCCGTCGTGCTGATGACAAAGAGTATTATGCGCAGGATTGTCGCCGCAGCGCTGCTGACGTAAATAATTGAGCGGTAGTTCGTTGATATTTAGTCTGCTATACGCGTCGTCGCCGATATACAACGTTGTTACATCAACAACAGCCCCTGTTTGGGCATCACGCGCGGCGAGGCTATATCGTCCCGGAATAGTGGTGGAACTGAAGTAAATTCTCGCTGCCCCGACAAACGGCTCCCATGTTTCGGCGCGTGATATACTGTCCACAACGCCCGGACCCGCTTCCGGTGAGATAAGGTCGAAAGTCAGCTTGTCGGCATCGATGGGGCCGACATATACGGCAGCTTTAAAATCATCGCACAAATAACCGACTTGGTTGACGCGTAAAGTGCTTTGAGCATATGCCGATAATGCAAATGCTGCCGCAAGGAGAGAGATTGTTAATTTCATTACCGGGTTGTAGCTCCCAATTAGTAATTAATGAAAGTAACGATAACAAACAAAATCAGAGTTATAGGCGCCACGAAAAGGAGCGAGTCGATACGGTCGAGGATACCACCGTGTCCGGGGATGATGTTGCCGCTGTCCTTAATGCCCAAAGTTCGTTTGATAAGCGATTCAAACAAATCGCCCCAAGTAGAGAACGCGCAAACGATAATACCGTAAACGACCCATGCTACCAACGTCAGATTTAGTGCAGAAGTAGCGAAAGAAGTAACAGCCCCGGCAATCATGCAGAACGCGAGACCACCGGCGAAGCCTTCCCAGCTCTTTTTAGGCGAAAGACGCGGCCACATGGGGTGCTTGCCGAAAAGCGAGCCGGTGCAATAAGCGCCGGTATCATTGAGCCATATCATGGCAAACATTATCAGCGCAATAGTGCATCCCTGATGAGACGCGCAGAGACAGCATAGAGATATTATGCCGATGAAGATGTATAGTAAACCGAAAATTGACCATGCCAAATCTTTCAACGCCGTGCCCTTGCTTTGGAAAAGAGCCAACACCATGCGTAACAAAAGATAAGGTAATACAAAAAAGACACATCCGGCAGAAGCCACTGCACCCATAAGTTGGTTGTTAGTATCCATATAAAGCACACAAGCACCTATGGCAGCGCAAAAAGAAAGGAAGAAAACAATATCGACAACGGCAGTGATTGTTTTAAAAGTCTTGTCGCCTTTGCCTATTTCGGTGATGTTGCGGAATTCGAGAATTGATACAACGCCGAATATCGAAAAAAGTGCAATAGCCCAAATCGGACCGGCAAGTAAAGCGCCGATAACGAGGGCTACATAAATAAGTCCGCTAATGCTGCGGAGAATGAGATTGCTCATAGTGTTTCAATTATTTGTTTTGGCGATGAGCCAAAATTACATAGTGCAAAAATACATATTTTCAGTTAAAAATTAGCGCAGACGCAAAATATTTCGTAATTTTGGCATTGAAAACGTGCCAAAACCTAAGGCTCGTAATAACTTGCCAATAAAAACACTAATAATAATTCTATCTAATTCTACCTACATGAAGAAACACTACCTCATGGGATTGGCCTTAATGCTCGCGTCAGCGCCTGCATTCGGTCAGGTAAAAGCTGCATCAGAACCCCAGCTTTTGCTCCGCGCTTCTGTTGGCTTGATGGCACCCGTATGGTCGCCCGACGGCTCACAAATCGCTGCTACTTCCGACAACTATGTTGGTATTTATGTTGCCTCTAACGATGGCAGCAACCTTCGATTGATCACTTCTGACGCCGGTGCCGGTTACAAGATGGTATGGAGCGCCGACGGTAAAACTATCGAAGGCCGTGCTAACCTTTCAAAAGGTGCCCTCATCGAACGTCAAATGCGTAGCTACAATGTTACCACCGGTCAATGGCAGGCAGTAAGCCCCCGTCGCCGCACAGCAGCTCAGCCCGGTGCTGAAAAAGCTACAGGTATCTATGCTAAAATGATCAGCGAACCTGCAAAGGCTGCCGCTGCTATCCCCGCACTTGCTAAATTTGCAGGTAGCACTATCATCAACCCCGCTCTTTCTCCCGACGGTAGCAAAATCGCTTTCCAAATCCCCGGCGAAGGTATGTGGTTGATTAACGCTAACGGCACAGACCTCGTTAGCCTCGGCAAAGGTTCTCACCCCGCATGGATGCCCGACAACCGCACCATCGTCTTCACTATCATTGAAGACAACGGTACACAGTACACCGCATCTACCCTCATGTCTACCGACACCGCTACCGGCGCTACCGCTACTGTAGCTTATATGCCTTCGATGCTTCCTCTTAACCCTGCTATCTCGCCCGACGGCGCTCGCTTGGCTTTTGAGAACGCTATCGACGCTTCTATCTACGTTATCAATCTCAAAAAATAAGTTGCCATGAAGAAGACTCTATCACTCATCGCACGAGGTTCAGTTATTGCCGCTTCTGCATTGGTGGCTATGCCCGCTCTTTCTGCTGCCGAAGTTGAAGGTTGGGGCGATTTCAAACTCTACATCGACCCGGGTCACGCCGGTACTGAAAACGGTGGCCTTTGGGGATATTCCGAAGCTGAAAAAACTGTTCGTGTTGCCCTCGGCATCAAGGACATGCTTCTTAAATATACCGACATCCCCGAAGATTGCATCAAACTTTGCCGCGAAGACGATTCTAAGCAAATTTCACTTTCAGAACGTACCGACGAAGCTAATGCTTGGGGCGCTGACTTCTACTATTCTATCCACTCTGACGCTTCTGCATCTAAGAACACTATCGTGTGTCTCTTCGGTGGTTGGACTGTAGACGGCGTTAACGTTGAAAAGACTCCTAACGGCGGTAAGGCTTACGGTGAATTCCTTAATCCTAACCTCGCCGGCGTTATGCGCGTAGAAAGCCGTGGTAACCGTTATGACCGCGACTACTATATGGCTACTGACGGCACTCACTCAAATCAGTATCCTTACTTGCACGTAAACCGCGAAACCAATATGCCCTCACTCCTTAGTGAAGGTGGTTACCATACTATCGCAGAACAGCAGCAGCGCAACCTCAATGACGATTACAAGCGTCTCGAATCTTTCGCCGCTTTCCAGGCTATTCTCCAGTACCGCGGTTTGAGCCTCCCCGCTCAGAACTTCGTTACAGGTATGGTTTACAACTCAGAAAACCAGCAACCCCTTAATGGTGCAAAGATTACTGTTAGCGCTGATGGTGTTGAACCCGTTTTATACATCACCGATAGCTACGACAGCCTTTTCTATAAATACACAAAGAACCCCAACCTCATCCACAACGGTTTCTTTATGTTCGAAAACCTTCCTGCAGGTGAATACACCATCACCTACGAAGCAGAAGGCTTTGAAACAGTAACAAATAAAATTACAACCGCAACCGGTGGCGCTACTTCTGCCGATTACATCACTTTCGCAGACCAGGCGCTTACAAACATTATGCCTGCTGTCGTTTCTACAATCTCTGTAGACAACCTTGAAGCAGTAGAAAACTACGATCCTCTTACAATCACCTTCAGCCGTAACATGGACCGTGCTTCTGTAGAAGAAGCATTCTCTATCGACAACGACGCTGAGGTTGCACTCTCTTGGGATAACGACTACACCCTCAAAGTTGACATCTCATCACTCGAACCCCTTTGGGAATATGTTATCACTATCGATGGTAGCGTAGCAAAGAACAGCCAGACAGGTGCATTCCTCGACGGTGATGGCGACGGCGTTGCCGGTGGCGACTATGTGCTCACATTCACTATGGCAGAACCCGACACCGAAGCTCCTTACGTTGTTAGCACTTATCCTGCTGAAGAAGGCGAAGCTGTTTACTGCCAGCGTCCTCCTATCCGCGTACAGTTCAACGAAATCATCCAATGGAACTCTGACGCTAACGACGGTTGGTTCGAAGTTAAAGACTCTGACGGCAAGGTTTACCCCATCGGTCATGTAACACACGCTAACATCAACAACGCATCAGTTCTTCACTGCTACCTTAGCGAAGACCTCGCTGCTGACAAGGCTATCCTCGTAACTCTCAAGCCCGTAGTTGACCGCGTTGGCAACGAAAGCGAAGAATATGCTTTCCGTTTCCTCTCTGAATACCGCGAATGTACTTCTACCGAACTTATCCGTCAGCTCGACACCCTCGGTTCTTTCTGGGAACCCGGTGGCTCTGGCTCTTCTGACGGTTTCGTAGAAAACGAAAACTTCAATAGCATCATCTCAGACGCTCCCTTCATCGGCCTCAATGGTAGCTTCGGTGTTAACTACTCATTCGACCAGCAAGCGGCTACTCCCTCATGGCGCCTCCGCGTTTATGACAAGTCCGGTAACGACACCACACTCCGCGGTGCTGACGGTATCCTTTCTATGTGGGTTTACGGTGACGCTTCTAACAACTTCGCCAACGTACTCATCCGTGACCAGAGCTCTAACGGCCTCTTCAAACGTACTGAAGATATGCTCGTAGACTTCCTCGGTTGGAACTTCTTCTATGTAGACTTGACAGACGCAACTACATACTCAGAAACTCTTACAAACAACAAGCCTGCAACACCTCTCAACCGCTACTGGTATCTCGA
This sequence comes from uncultured Bacteroides sp., assembly GCA_964518705.1. Classification (GTDB taxonomy): domain Bacteria; phylum Bacteroidota; class Bacteroidia; order Bacteroidales; family Muribaculaceae; genus CAG-873. Next base: position 6,783 of record CAZFGV010000023.1, on the reverse strand, counting down.
TGCTCTCTGGGTTGAACACTTCTCTACCGATGACGAATTCGAACCCACCGATCCCTCATACGCTAAGTGGACAGGTCTTATCGGTTACAGCACCCTCCAGCGCACAAAATGGGCTGCCGGCGAACGCAAAGCTACTATCGACGACGTTCAGCTTCCCAACAGCTCTATCAGCAACGTTGCCGTTGACGCTAACGCTCCTGTAGAATTCTTCAACCTTCAGGGTATCCGTGTTGAAAACCCCGCTAACGGTGTTTACATCCGTCGCCAGGGCAACACTTCTGCTAAGGTTCTCGTAAAATAAGAATCATTCCCTAATACTCCATGCGCCTTCCGACTCCGGAAGGCGCTTTTTCTTTTGTATTGTTGCTCAATAAATGGGCGTGGGTTTGGAAGTTATTGTTTTTTGGCTTATTTTTGTGAAAAAATCAACGACTATGACATTTACCGAACAAGCATACAAGATTTTCGACCAAAGTGTTGTCGATTACCATATCGATGATGATGTAGACGCCGTTAGCCGTCAGCCGTATAGCGAAGATACTATCGAAGGTATTCTCTATGCGAAGAATCGTATTGATGCCGTGCAGTGGCACCTTGAAGATATTATCCGCGACCCGGAAATCGATCCTGTAGCCGCTTTGGCTCTCAAACGTCGTATCGACCGTTCGAATCAAGAACGCACCGACATGGTTGAAGAAATCGACACCTGGTTCCGCAATCGTTATTCTGACGTTAAGCCTTGTGCTGATGCTACTATCAACACCGAAAGCCCCGCATGGGCGCTCGACAGATTGTCGATTTTGGCGCTTAAGATTTATCACATGGCAGCCGAAGTGGCGCGTGAAGATGCTTCTGCAGAACACAAAGCGCGTTGCCAAGCAAAACTTAACGTCCTCGAAGAACAGCGCGTTGACCTTATCGCTGCTGTTGACGCTCTTCTTGACGATATCGCTGCCGGTCGTAAGTACATGAAGGTTTACCGCCAGATGAAAATGTACAACGACACCGATACAAACCCTGTACTTTACAAGAAACAGTGACATTGAAAACTATCAACAAGCCCCCACGTCGCACGATATTGCTGACACGTTTTTCAGCATTGGGCGACGTGGCTATGACTGTGCCCGTGGTGTACAGTGCATGCCGTTGTAACCCGGACATTAAATTTGTTATGGTTACACGCCCGGCGATGACGTCGATTTTTGTCAACGCGCCGGAGAATCTTTGCATTGTCGGTGCCGATGTGAAAAATACGTATAAAGGCATTGGCGGTTTGTTTAAATTATGCAAAGAGCTTGTTGATACGTATCACCCCGACTTTTATATAGACTTGCATAACGTTCTGCGCACGCGCATAATGGCTGCTTTTCTCCGTTTGAAAGGTGTTCCTTGCGAACGTATATATAAGCCTCGCAGTCAGCGCCGTGCCCTCACTCGCAAGAACAATAAAGTTATGCTGCCGTTGACTCTTCAGCGGACTTATTATAACGATGCATTCGTAAAATCGGGCTTAAACTTCCCCGAAACTTTCATCGGCCTGTTTGACGGCAGAGGCAAAGCTCCTGTCGAAACCTTTAGCGCTATAACAGCACCGAAAGAAAATCAGTTGTGGGTTGGTATCGCTCCTTTTGCCGCTCATGAAGGCAAGATATATCCGCCTGAAATGATGAAGCAAGTCGTTGCGATGTTGCAATCGCGTGCCGATGAAGGAATGCCTATACGCGTGTTCCTTTTTGGTGGTGGAGCTCACGAACAACAGATTTTGGATGCTTGGGTTAACGAATTTTCGATAGCGACGTCATTGGCCGGCAAACGCTATGGCTTTGCTGTCGAATTGGCTTTGCTTAACCATCTTAACGTTATGGTAAGCATGGACTCGGCAAATATGCATTTGGCAGCAATCGCCAATACGCCCACCATAAGCATTTGGGGTGCTACGCATCCTTATTGCGGTTTTAAAGCGTGGGGGCAAGATGATGCCGACAGTATTCAAACGCCCTTGGAATGTCGTCCTTGTTCTGTTTTCGGAAATAAACCCTGTTTGCGCGGCGACAGACTCTGTCTTAATGCCATTAAGCCCAATAGGATTTTTGATAGAATAATGCAACACCTCAACTCCTCAAAATAATATGGACACCGAAGATTTCGACATACGCCAACAAGCCAGCGAAGCTAGCGAAAAAGACATAGAAAAGGCGTTGCGACCGGGGTCGTTCGAGTCCTTTAACGGTCAAGATAAGATTATCGACAACTTACGCGTGTTTGTTCAAGCAGCGCGTATGCGTGCCGAAGCTCTCGACCATATTTTATTTTTCGGTCCTCCCGGCTTAGGCAAAACTACCCTTGCGGGAATTATTGCCAACGAATTAGGCGTAGGATTGAAAATTACTTCCGGCCCCGTGCTCGATAAGCCCGGTGACCTTGCCGGTATTTTGACGTCATTACAGCCTAATGACGTGCTTTTTATCGATGAGATTCATCGTCTCAGCCCTGTCGTTGAGGAATATCTATATTCTGCGATGGAAGACTATCGCATCGATATTATGATAGACAAGGGCCCGGGAGCGCGTAGTGTGCAGTTGTCGCTGAATCCGTTCACTCTTATCGGTGCTACTACCCGTAGCGGTTTGTTAACAAGCCCCTTACGCGCTCGTTTCGGCATCAAATGCCATTTGGAATATTACGACCATTCAGTGTTGCGTCGTATCATATTACGCTCTGCCCGCTTACTTAACGTGGCGTGCGACGACGATGCCGCTGTTGAAATTGCTATGCGTTCTCGCGGTACGCCTCGTATTGCTAACGCATTGTTGCGCCGTGTGCGCGATTTTGCGCAGGTTAAAGGCAATGGCGCTATAGATTTGGAAATAGCGCGTTACGCCCTCGAAGCTTTGAATATCGACCGCTACGGCTTGGACGAAATCGACAACAAAATTCTCGGCACTATCATTCGCAAATTTAAAGGCGGTCCTGTCGGGCTTACCACTATTGCCACCGCTCTTGGTGAAGACCCCGGAACGGTGGAGGACGTCTATGAACCTTATCTTATCAAAGAAGGTTTTATCAAACGTACGCCTCGCGGTAGAGAAGTTACAGAATTGGCTTACGACCACCTCGGAATGTCCAGAATTGACGATTTAGGACTTTTCGGTTAGTATCATTTTAAATGGCACTGCATCAAAAATCGGCAGAACTGATGGAGAAAATCTCCTTTCTGCCCGACACCCCGGGGGTGTATATGTATTTCGATAAAGATGGTACGGTAATATACGTCGGCAAGGCTAAGAACTTGAAACGGCGTGTGTCGTCGTATTTTAATCGGCATCACGACGTGTTGCGAACGAATATTTTGGTGCGCAACATCGTTGATATGAAGTACATTGTAGTGCCTACAGAGCAAGATGCTCTAAATTTGGAAAATTCCTTGATTAAGGAATATCGTCCGCGATATAATGTGCTGTTAAAAGACGATAAATCATATCCGTGGATTGTTGTTACTAACGAAATGTATCCTCGTGTTTTTTTGACACGACAGCATATCCGCGACGGCTCAAAATATTATGGTCCGTATACAAACACCGGCGTAGCGCGTACGGTCCTTGACCTTATCGCCGACCTATATCCTATCCGCACCTGCCGCACTCCTATCACTCCCGACTATGTTGCGCGTGGTAAAGGCAGGCTGTGCTTGCAATATCATATTCATCGCTGCAAAGGCTGTTGCACCGGCAATATCGACGAGAAAACTTACGGCACTTATATAGAACGTATCAGACAAATTCTTCGTGGTGAGACTCAAGAACTTATGGAGTATTTGCGTTCTGAAATGGAGCGTCTTGCCGCTGATATGCGTTTTGAAGAGGCGCAGCAACTTAAGCAAAGTTATCAATTGATAGAAAACTATCGCTCAAAGAGTGTTATTGTTAGTCAAACTATTGGAGACGTTGATGTTTTCGGTTTTGACGATGATGGCAGTAGCGATGTTTATGTCAATTATATGCACCTTCGCCGCGGTGCTGTTGTGCGCTCGGTAACATTGCGTTATCGACGTTCGCTTGAGGAAAGTAAGGCACAGATTTTGGGATATGCGATGAATGAAATTCAAGAGGCGTTCGGCGTGAAATATAACGATGTTATTGTTGCCGAGATGCCGGAGGTGGAAATTGTCGATGTTAATTTTATTATACCTCAACGCGGCGACAAAGTTAAGATTTTAGAGGTGAGCCAACACAATGCGCGACAAAATCGTATTGACGACCTTAAGCACCTCGAACGCCACAATCCCGAGGAACGTACTGACAGATTACTCGAACGTATAAAAGCCGATTTCCGTTTGAGTGAATTGCCCCGACATATAGAGTGTTTCGATAACTCTAACATCCAAGGCACCAACCCGGTGGCATCGTGCGTTGTTTTTCGCGACGGCCGCCCGGCAAAACGTGATTATAGACATTTCAACATTCAAACCGTTGAAGGGCCTGACGACTTTGCGTCGATGAAAGAAGTGTTGACGCGTCGCTATACGCGCCTTATGCAAGAAGGCGAAGAATTGCCGCAACTTATTGTTGTCGACGGTGGTAAGGGTCAGCTTAGTTCGGCGGTGGAGGCTTTGGAAAATATTGGCTTGCGTGGCAAAATTGCTGTCGTGGGCATTGCTAAGCGTCTTGAGGAGATATACTTTCCCGGCGATAGCGTGCCGCTTTATATCGATAAAAATTCCGAGACTTTGCGCGTGATTCAACACCTGCGCGACGAGGCGCACAGATTCGGCATTACTCATCATCGTAACAGACGAAGCAAAAGCGCTTTAGTGGGCGAACTTGACGGAATTAAGGGTATCGGCCCGAAGACTGCGGAGGCGTTGTTGCAACATTTTAAGAGCGTAAAACGTATTCGTGAAGCATCGGAAGTAGATATTGCCGAAGTGATAGGAAAGGCTAAGGCGAAAGTATTGATTGACGCTCTCGCAAAAAACAAGTAAATATACTTTTGTCGCCTAAAAACGATAATTTTGCCATAAATTTCCGATAACAAGGCGCTACAAAAAATCAAAATTCACTTTCTTCTTTATTCTCCGGTTTATTTTTTATAATTTTGTAATTGAAAATTATAAATAAGCCGACCATGAATGAAACTCCGGATTATGCCATCTTTATAAGCTACCGTCGAATCGGCGGCGCCGAAAACGCCCGAATTCTTAAAGCTGAACTTGAAAAGCGCGGGTATCTCAATCGCGTTTTTATGGACTATGATGAGCTTAAAGACGGCAAATTCGACTCTCGAATCATGAAAGCTATAAAAAGCGCTCCTGTGTTCGTTTTTATTCTTTCGCCGGGGGGCGCTGGATAGATGCGTCAATGAGGATGATTGGGTGCGAAAAGAGATTGAATATGCTATAAAACTCGAGCGTCAAATAGTGCCGGTTAATTTTGATGACAAATTCACCGACTTCCCGGCAAACATACCTGATAATATCCGGCAAGGCATTGGGCAACATCAGTTTGCGGATATCAGTTTAAAATCGCTACTCGAAGTTTCGATTAATAAATTAATCGAAGAGCGTATTAAGCCAATCGTAAAACCTAATAATCCTCAAGCGAAAACGGGTGCAGAGATTGCGATTGTGACAGATGCCGAATGTAAAGTGGTCAGATTCCACCAATTGCTAATTACCGCCCACCCCGATTCGGAATCGTTTATCTACCTTCAAAAAGGTAATCATATGTTGGAATTCGTTAGCACCGAATACCCTGAAATTAAAGAAGAAATCATATACACAGTCCCGGACAATGATTACAGCGACTTTATAGAAATAAAGTTTAAAGATAAAATTGATAAACTACGATTAGAAAACCTCCGTATAATACCGGTTGAAGACTCAAACGGAAAGTGGGGCTTTATAGACAAGTCAGGTACACAAGTTATTCCGTGCAGATACCGCTATGCAAGTGGTTTTTCCGAAGGCTTGGCTAAAGTTAAAGACTCAAACGGAAAGTATGGTTTTATCGACAAGGCAGGTACTCAAGTTATTCCGTGCATATACGACGATGTATGGAAATTTTCCGACGGCTTGGCTGCGATTAAAGACTCAAACGGAAAGTGGGGTTACATCGACACATTGGGTAATCAAGTTATTCCGTGCATATACGACGATGCATGGAAATTTTCCGACGGCTTGGCTCGGGTCATAGACTCAAACGGAAAGTATGGTTTTATCGACAAGGCAGGTACTCAAGTTATTCCGTGCATATACGACGATGTATGGAAATTTTCCGACGGCTTGGTTCAGGTTAAAGACTCAAACGGAATGTGGGGTTTCATTGATAAGTCAGGTACACAAATCATTCCGTGCAGATACTACGCTGCAGATTATTTCTACGACGGCTTGGCTTTAGTTCATCGAGACTCAAACGGAAAGTGGGGTTTCATTGATAAGTTGGGTAATCAAGTTATTCCGTGCAGATACTACGCTGCATATGGTTTTTTCGACGGCTTGGCTCCGGTTAAAGACTCAAACGGAAAGTGGGGTTTCATTGATAAGTCAGGTACACAAGTTATTCCGTGCATATACAGCTATGCAAGGTATTTTACCGACGGCTTGGCTTTAGTTCATCGAGACTCAAACGGAAAGTGGGGTTTCATTGATAAGTCGGGTAATCAAGTTATTCCGTGCATATACGACGATGTATGGTATTTTTCCGACGGCTTGGCTAAGTTAAGAGACTCAAACGGAAAGTGGGGATGTATCGATAAAACAGGGAAGCTTGTAATCCCGTGCATATA
>CAZFGV010000022.1:0-29929 GCA_964518705.1 uncultured Bacteroides sp. | reverse complement strand
ACCCTCACAGGCGGAACCAGAATCCGACGTGCTACCATTACACCACAAGGCAATGTATTGGGTTTTTCCCTTTTGCGGTGCAAAGTTACGCACAATTTTTCAATTTACCAAATTTTTTTGATACTTTCTACAATTTAATTTTAGTTTGGTTCGCTAGCTCACAAATAGTTGTTAGACTCGATAATTTATTCCGCACGGAACCGGTTTATTATTGCCAAATATTTTACATTCGTTCAATATATTTTTCTATGGTAGCCGCAGAAATATCAACTTTCCTATACTCTTCGCATATCTGATAGAAGATATCTCTCTGCATTGAACTCAACTCTTCTATGCGCTTGTTCAACGGTATTACTTTTCACTGATACCTATATTGTCTAGACGCCCCTGTTTTAATTCACTCTTCAAACGGCTTTTCCGAGCCTTGTGTTCTTCTATCTCTTTGTTTAATATAGCTTTGAGTTGCTTGAATGCAGAATCTGATTGTTGATTTTCATTACGTTGTGTCATCGCGTGTTAGTTTTAATGTAATACGAAATTAGGATACTAGGGATGTATACGAATTGCAAGCACACCGAATTAGGCGTAAATGTAGTGCAAGTCGTAAATTAATTCACGAAAAATGTAGACTTTAAATAGAACGGCAACCCAACTTTACGTTATTCAAATAACGAAAGCAACAAAGCGATGAAGATGCGTAGCAAGCACCTTCACCGATTAAAATGTCATAATATTCATTCTTATCCATATTTTTTTAATTAGATATATGCAAGATTTTGCCGTTAACAGTCAAAAAACTAACGTCATTTTCAGTAACGAAAAAAGGCGAACCTTTCGGCTCGCCTTTATATTTAAGCTATACTAAAATTACTTAGCTTCGTCGATGGTAACAGCGCGGTCGAGAGCAACGCACTTTTCACCGAGTTCGTTAAGGTTGTTGTCGTTAGTAGTAACAGTGATTTGGTCGCTAGAAACACCATTCTTGAGAAGGAGTTTTTCAACGCCGGCAGCACGGTTCTTACGGAGACGAGTGTTAACAGCGTCAGTACCGGTGTAGTTGTCAGCCCAACCTGTAACAACATACTTCTTGTCGGGGTTCTGAGTCATCACGTTAGCGATAGCCTTAACGATGCGCTGGTTTTCGCGGCTGAGGCGAGAAACGCCGATGGGATAGTAGATAGTAGCAACGGGACCGTTGTTTTCAACAACTGTTTCAACGGGACGGTCGAGGCAGTCGCGTACTTGCTTTTCGAGGTCGGCGATGCGAGTGTCAGCAGCAGCGAGACGTGCGCGGAGAGCGTCGCAGTTTTCGGGTTCGGGGCAGATAGGTACAACGGGGGCTGACCAGTCACGCTTCTTGAAGTTATAGGTAAGACCTACATAACCCTGGAAAGCATATCCTTTTTCGTTCCAGTTTACACCACCTTCGTTCTGAAGTGAGCTAAGGCTAGTAGCACGGAGATCGAGAGAGAGCTGCATTTGTTCGCTGATGCGGAAGCTCTGCAAAAGACCGAAACGGAGGTTAAGTACGTTGTTATCAGCATCTTTAAAACCTTTGCTTTCGCCGTTTTCATATTGCTTGGTAAGTGTGAAATAAGCACCACCACCTACGTAAGCTGTTGCGTTATAGAAACGGTTGGGTTTGTAACCGCACCACCAGTTGGTAAGGTTAACCATAAGGTCAAATACCGGACCGATTTCTGCATATTTGGTCTTGTAATAGTCACCTACTTGCTCACCTTGGAGAACACCAAAGTAGTTAGGACCTTTAGCGAGGCCCTTAAGACCGAGGTAGTTAACACCTACACGACCGCCAAATACGGGTGTAAACCATTTACCACCATAGATTGAAGCTGCAGGCATAAAACGATCAGCAGCGTCGCGATGTACATTTACGGGAGCGGCATAGAAACTTGCACCACCTTCAACTGTGATAAACCAGTTGTCCTGCATACGATTTACGAGGACACCTTGTGAGGGGTCAGGCTGATAAGTCAACTCCTGTGCGGCTTCCTGTGCATTTACGGCTTGCGCACCAAAAAGGGCTACAGCACATGCGAGAAGGGTAGCTTTTTTCATAGAATTTAGCTGATTATTTGGATGAATGTTTAATAGGTTACTTTTTTAGACTGTAAAATTACAACTATTTTTTCATTTTATAACGTTTGTTGCCTCACAAATATAGGTAAAATATATAAAAATTAACATTTAATAATAAAGCAATAAAAAATTGACCGCAGACGCGGTCAATTTTCTATATGTTGTAATTAACGATTTAGAGTCGAAAGCACTTGGTTGTAAATATTTTCGGGAGTGAAGCCGAACTTTTCGTCAAGCACTTTATAAGGAGCCGAAGCGCCAAAACGTTCAAGGCCATATACTGTGCCATAGAAGCCGTTAGCCATACGAATGCTTACAGGGAGACCTGCTGTAAGACCGAAGTGCGGCACACCGGCAGGAAGAATGGTGCGACGATAATCTTCGGGCTGCTCGTTGAAGAGTCCGGCTGAAGGCATAGACACTACAGTAGCCTTAACACCGTCAGCTGCTAACTTAACAGCAACGTCACAAAGCAACGACACTTCCGAACCATTAGCAACGAGAACAACGTCGGGAGTACCTTCGGGAGCAGATACTATATAAGCACCGCGCTGAGCACCACGAGCTGCTTCGATACGGCTCACTCCGTTAGATGCAGGAATATCGTGGAGATCCTGACGCGAAAGAATTAGCGCTGTCGGGGTGTCGCGATTTTCCATTGCCATACGCCATGCTACTGATGTTTCTGCGGCATCTGCCGGACGGAGAACGAGCATTGAAGGCTTGCCTTTTGAATTGTGGATTTGCTCCATCAAACGCAATTGTGCTTCTTGTTCGATAGGCTGGTGAGTAGGACCGTCTTCGCCTACACGGAATGCATCGTGGCTCCATACATATTTAACAGGGAGCTGCATCAGCGCTGCCATACGGATAGCGGGCTTCATGTAGTCTGAGAATACGAAGAATGTGCCGCACGCTGCCCACATTGCGCCATGAAGCGAAATACCGTTCATGATTGACGCCATAGTAAGTTCGGCAACACCGGCGTGAAGGAACGCGCCTGTAAAGTCGCCGTTAGCGAGGGCGTGGGTATTCTTAAGGAAGCCGTCTGTCTTATCGCTGTTAGCGAGGTCGGCAGACGATACAATCATATTGCCGCACTTGCGAGCGAGTTCGAACAACACATCTGACGATGCTTGACGTGTGCTAATATCTGCTTTATGTGCAATAGCTTCATAATCAACTTCGGGGAGGTCGCCGTTGATATAGCTTTGAAGTGTTTTTGCGAGTTCGGGATTTTCTTGAGCCCACTTGTCGTATTCGGCACGACGAGCAGCCACAATACCGCGCAATTCTTCTTTGCGGTTGTCATAAAGTTCCTGAACCTGAGCGGGAATTTGCCAAGGATCGTTGGGGTCTGCGCCCAAACCGCGAATAGTTTCGGGAACATCGGCGCCACTCTTGCTAAGAGGTTGACCGTGAGTGCTGCACTGGCCTTCAAATGAAGAGCCGTCAGCCTTGCGTACGCCCTTGCCCATAACTGTGTGACCAATAATAAGAGTGGGGCGTTTTGTTTCTTTTTGAGCTTCTTCGATAGCTCCTGCAATAGCTACGGGATCGTTACCGTCGATTTCGATAACATTCCAGTGCCATGCACGATATTTTGAAGCATAGTCTTCTTTATCAACTTCATCAACCATAGTTGAAAGCTGCACCTCATTGCAGTCATAGAACATAATGAGGTTAGAAAGACCGAGGAAACCGGCAATACGACCGGCACCTTGCGAAATTTCTTCTTGAATACCGCCGTCAGAAATGAAAGCGTAGGTTTTATGTGCAACAACATCGCCAAAGCGAGCTTGCAAGAAACGTTCAGCGATAGCGCAACCTACAGCCATGGTATGACCTTGACCGAGAGGACCTGAAGTATTTTCAACGCCACGCGAATGATCTACCTCGGGGTGACCGGGAGTAACAGAACCCCACTGGCGGAATTGCTGCAATTCGGCAATAGTGTAACGACCCGAAAGAGCTAGCACCGAATAAAGCATCGGCGACATGTGTCCGGGGTCGAGGAAGAAGCGGTCACGAGCTATCCAATTAGGATCATCGGGATCCGTAACCAAATATTTGGTGTACAGCACATTGATGAAGTCAGCGCCACCCATAGCGCCACCGGGATGACCCGATTTGGCTTTTTCTACCATTGAAGCTGTCAGCACGCGTATGGTGTCGGCTGCGGCAGTCATTATCTTTGTTTCCATAAGGCTTTGATGTGTCGTATACAGTTATCTCAACGAAATTACAACAAAAGTTTCAGTTGTGCAAATTCTACTGCTATATTTGATAAAAAAAGTTGTATTAATGGGTTACTTATCGCAATTCTTGGCGTCGAAAGCGAATTACTGAGTCTAAAAGAGGAAAATTCAACGTTAGAATCTGACCTTCGAGTTGTAGGTCGGCACTGGTGTCGGTACTTAACTTCAATCCATCGCTTGTTATCCATTCCAAATCGTAATGATTTGCGAATGGTGTTTTGCGCAAACTGCCGACTATCGTCAATGCTTTTCGCGTTGACGTATCTTGTGCTAATACTATCAGCAAATCGCCATTGTCTTGCGGATATGTCATAAACATATACCCCAAATCAACATTTAATTTTGTGGGATCGGTGTTGCGGTCGAGGTATGTCCACACACCGGCAGCTTCACTGTCCGAATTTTTTACAACTTCAAAAGCACTATCGAGCGGACAATCAAGCATTTCAGACACATTTCGCGACTCTTCTACAATAGTATGCGTCGCCAATAACGTACGTCTGTCGGAACGTAACGCGAGGGCGCCGGGAGAATAATAGTCATAGTCTATCAATTCGGATTGTCGCACTTGCGTATCTGCAAACTCAAGCACAGCTCCGCCCCCGTCGCAGCGTAATATCAAAGACATAGCGCCATCTGCTGCATCACCCATACGCAGCCACGCCGTGCCACGATTGACAATACTATCATTAGCACCGTTGCAAGTAGCTAGTTTCCATTCCGCCGCCATTTGCATTCCCACATCGGCGTGAACAGCGGCGGGGACGATTACTTCTAATCGTTGATATTGGCAACTATCAACATAATTCCAATAAAGTTGCAAGTGCGTGTCGGAATTACGTGCCGGAATTACTCTAACGTGATACAGCAATGAACGTATCGGTCCGAGCGGATAAACATACGTCGTATCAGCGAGTATAGTATCAGCCACAGCGTCAGCAGCATACACTTGCCCGACACCCGTTACGAGCATCAGAAAAACCACTATCGCCGACACCATTGCTTTCATTTGTGCGATTCTATTAAGTCCGTAACAGCGCCGACAAATTCTTCATCGGGCATATCGTAAGGAAGCCAATGAATATTAAAACCGCGACGTTCCATGCCTCTAAACCACGTCATCTGTCGTTTGGCGAATTGATGAATCGCAATTTCGAGTTGCGACTCCATCTCTTCTCGCGATAATTCTCCGATAACGTGTTGAGTCAAGAACTTATATTCCAAACCATAATAAATAAGGTCTTCCGGAGCGATGCCGCTATCTAACAGACACTTAACCTCGTCGAGCATATTTTCGCTTCGCAAACGACGATGCAATCGCTGCGTTATCAACTGTCGACGCACATCTCGCGGCAAATCAATACCCACCACCACAGCATCTATAGGCTTAGGATTGCGCACCTGTTCGGCAACATCGGGGTGTGCCAAATAATATTCTTCTATCTCGATAGCACGAATAGCACGCTGCTCGGTGTCGATATCGGTATTGTTATGCAAAGTTTTCATCTTAGCAAGCATCTCAGCGAGTTCGTCTAGACCTTTACCGCGTAGTCGTTCACGCAACTCAGTATTTGCCGGCACCTCGGGAAGCACCATACCTTTTAGTAACGATTCGACATACAAACCCGTACCGCCGACTATTACCGGCAATTTACCGCGTTGACGAATATCGTCTACAGCAGCATGTGCATCACGAAGATATTCATATAAATTATATTTATACCCTGCCGGGGCAATATCTATCATATGATACGGCAAACCGTCGGGATAGTCCGCCAGGTCTTTTCCCGTGCCGACATCCATACCACGATAAATTTGACGACTGTCAGCGCTGACAATTTCGCCATTCAAATGCAAAGCCAAAGCCACACCGCGCCGGGTTTTACCACACGCTGTCGGTCCTACTATCGCTACTGCGGGTTTATTCATGAGTTATAATATTTTCGACCAAAGACATCCGTCACCTTATTCCACAGCCGTCGCAGGCGGTAAAATGTACAGTCTTCGTTATTATTAGCTACTTCGAACCAAAAAAGGTCGTCATAATCAATTTGCCATTTTTTAAGATCGCGCAAACGAAACGTCGGGCGATAATGGCGAATAGGATATATTCGTTTGCCACTGCGGTCGTAAGTTTTCCATGCCATCGTCATTGCATGGATACGATACAACTCGTTAGCCAATACTGGAGAGAGTGAATTGGTTGCGAGGGCGGAATCGAGCATATAAGCATTAAACCAAACGTCTTCACCGGCAATTACTGACCGCTTAGCGTCATCTACAAACACGGCGAAATGAATAACATTCGACCCCGCAGCAAAACCTTTATTAGTAAAGCAATAACGAATATCAAAGTCCGATATTCCAATAATTTGCTGCACCAACAAACGCGCTTCGGGCTCGCCTATAGCATACTGACGACTCTTGACAATTTCTGCCGGAGTATCCCACATCCCGTCTTTGCCGCAATGTAGTAACATATCACTATCGGAAAGTATGAGAAAACGTACTATCGTGCGATTATTGCGGTCGCGCATACTTGTGGTTAGCTTGTCAAGAAAAACTTTCATCGTTGCATAGCGCCCTGCCATAAAGAACAAAGAGATAGCATACAAACCCAGCGGCAACCAATTGAAAAAGAATCGATCCGGAACGTTCATATTTATATTAATGTAATACACAAAATAATATAAATACTCCACCACCGCTGTCGCAGATGAAAGAAACATCACTATTTTTAGCTGATAGCGAGCTTCTTTATAATACAACATTCCAACAAAATCGTCGCCCGAGTATCGTCCATATTTGTGCTTACATTTGCTACAATGATTTTCGGCGACGCCACCATATAGCCACAAGCAGCACAATAAAACAACAAGGGGAAAAACGATCAATCCGGTTATAAATGGTATATCGGTATTATAGAATTCCAAACGTATTACTGCCGGGAAAATATGGTCTGTACACAAAATTGTAATAGCCAACATTATAGCCGCAGCAATAGCCAACGCTTGCGCCGCTACATTATATAGAATCGTACAATTATGCACCGCCCCGTCGTCTTTGCTCTTAGCCAACGCTGACAGTACATACAATTCCGCAATGCAAATAAAAGGAATCCACAAACGCGGCAATAGTAAAGCCGATAGCAGCGGCAAATTTATAGCGCCTACTGCTATTGTCCAATTTCGCCAAAACGAACGGAGCAATTTTTCGGTTTCACTATTGCCCGACATCTATCATTTTTTGAGTTTGTCGTTAAAATAAGAAAGCATACGAGCGTACACAACCTGACGAGCGTTGCAACCGTTGATTGAGTGATTCATATTCGGGAATACGAACATATCGCAAAATATGCCCAGGCTTTGCAAGGTTGAAACTAATTGCAAGCTATTTGCCGGATGTACATTATCATCAGCAGTGCCGTACATAACAAGCAAGGGGCAACTAAGGTTTAGCGCACGACGCAATACCGACGACTCGTCATATCCTATTTCGTTTTGCTGAGGCGTCAACATATATCGCTCAGTGTAGACTGTGTCGTAGAATCGCCAATCTGTCACCGGTGCTATAGAAATAGCGGCAGCGAAGGGACAATCGGTAGCTGTGGCACACATGAGTGCTTCATAGCCGCCATAACTCCATCCGTAAATACCTATTGCAGAGGAGTCTACATAGGGCAACGACGCTGCATAGCGTGCCGCGGCAAGTTGGTCTTCGGTTTCATATTTTCCTAACTGACGATACACAGCAGTACGGAATTCCGCGCCTCGTCCGCCGGTGCCGCGGCCGTCAACGCATACTATTACATATCCTTGCTTGGCAAAATATGCCTCCCAATCGAGTGTCCACTTATCGAGCACTTGCTGCGATCCCGGACCGCTATATTGACTCATAATAACGGGATATCGGCGTGACGAATCGAAATTTGCAGGACGAATTATATAGCCGTGGAGAGTGTTGCCGTTGGCCTCGAAAGTAAAGAATTCTTTATCAGGCACAAGAGCGGCTGTGCGAGCAGCATATTGCTTATTGTCTACCAACGTGCGTAATTCGCGACCATCGGCTCGGCACAAACTTGTTGTAGGCGGAGTGGTGATGGTGCTATATGTCTTAACAAAATTTTTACATCCGGGAGCAAAAACAGCATCAGCAGTGCCGCGTTCGGGGGTCAATGAGATTGTACGGCCTTTTGCATCGAGCTTGAATATCGAACGGTCTTTTGGTAGCGGCGAGGCTGCTTGGAAATAATGATTGCCGGCAGCATCGCTTCCGTAGTAAGCCGTTGCATCAACATTTGCCTGACTGATAGCCCCCAAACGCGAGCCGCTATAGCTATAACGATAGAAACGAGTGTATCCATCGGCAGCACTGGCGATAACAAAACTTTCCGCACCGAAATGCAACTGTTCATAAGTCTCGGGCTCTATCCACGCCTTTGACGTTTCGCTATATACAGAACGTACTACTGTTGATTTGGGATTAACCTGAAAGAGTTCGAAACGATTTTGGTCGCGATTAAGAGTGCTGACCATCAACTGCGTCTCCTTCGGGCCATAAGCAATTCGAGGAATGTAGCACGGCGCACCCTCGGGAAATGTTATTTCTTTAGTTTTACGTGTCTCTACATCGTAGCTATGCAATGACACTGTCGAATTCGTTTCTCCTGCAACGGGATATTTATAGCTCATCGCACCGGGATAGAATCGATACTGATCCATAGGGTTGCAAGTGCCTTGATATAGCGGCAAGGTATACAAAGGAACGGCACTTTCGTCGAAACGAACATAGCAAAGAGTCAAGTTATCGGGCGCCCACGCCATGAGCGACGTGGTGGTAAATTCTTCTTCGTAAGTCCAATCAGTAGCGCCGTTAATAATTTTTCCGGCTTCGCCATCGGTAGTAACAGCCACTTCTGTGCCATAGTCAAGCTTTGCGGCATAGATATTATTATCAGCCACAAAAGCCACCATACGCGAGTCGGGAGAAAATACCGGTGAGCTTTGACGTTTATGGGTTGTTGACAACGGTTTGAGCAAACGCGAACGAAGCTCGTAAACATAATACTGAGCTGTTGTCGAACGACGATAAATAGGTTCACTGTCACGCCACACCATAATTTTGCTTGCATCCGGGCTGAGTATATAGCCTTCAAAATCAGGCAAAACGGTTTCGCGTGTGTATGTTATATCGAAAAGTGTTTCTTCTTCTTTTCCTGTTGCAATATTTACAGCGACCAAACGCTTGCCATCCTCCGAGCGCATAACATAGCGCATACCGTCGGGCATGAAAGTAATATCAGCCGATTGTGGACGATTTTCTGGAGCGCAGTATGCTGACAACGCTCCGACATGGGCATCGCGCATAGGCATAGCGGCATAAGTGGCACTCATCACTGTTAATGCAAATGCGCCAAAGATATATCGAAGTTTCATATATTATCTTGTTTTTGTATTCGTGTGCAAAAATAGTGAAAACTTTCCAACACTCAGTCAATAAGGTAAAAAATACGGCTTAGACTATGCTATTAACACCGAACGGTTGTATAATTAGAACGGGTATCCTATTGCAAGGTGGAATGCCAAAGACGACCCGAAGTTGCGCATATTATAATAGCCCGACTTTCCCGTATCATAGGGGCAATGAATTCCAATACCGAGGTCGCCGCGAACAACAAGCATACTAATGTCGAAACGCAAGCCTAAGCCTGTGCCTAGAGCCAAGTCGCGTAAGAAATTACTTGCCGACAAAGTGCCACCGGGACGCATGGTGTCGTCTTTGAGTAGCCACACATTTCCGGCATCAACAAACAAAGCACCATGGAGCGGACCGGCGAGGGGAAAACGATATTCTATATTGGCTTCAAATTTAAAGGTGCCGGTTCTGTCAAAGTAATCATCAACTTGTCCCGGCGCGGCGCGATAGCTACCGGGGCCGATAGAACGAACCGTAAAGGCTCGCACCGAGTTCGCTCCACCAATATAAAACTGCTCGGCATAAGGCACTTGTGACGAGTTTCCGTAAGCGTGAGCCGCTCCAACGGCAATTCTTGTCATAAGCCAATGCTCGCCGGGAAGTATACGATGACCCCATACAACTTGTGTCTGGCCTTTTACAAATTGAGAGAAAGGCGTGTCGAAAAGCTCTTTCTTACCCTTAACTCCACATGCGCTATATACTGCCCAAAAGACATTTCCTGCTTCTTGGATACTGACTTGCCAATTCAAGGTGTTGTTATTGCCGAATTTTCTATCGTAAATATACGAATACGACATTTGCGGGATAAATTGGTTTTGGAAACTTTGAGCTACCGCTTGATTGGCTGTCATTATCGAGTCAAACTCAAGGGTGGTGTTTATAAGTTTTGTATACGTCAGTTTAAACGGTGTTAAGGTATTGGTAACATAACGTCTATATCTCCAATCGTAATTTACCGACGCATTAAATTGCGCCATTTTGAAATAATGCGGACGGTTCAAGAGGTCGGCGTTAAGCATAAATCGCGTTTGATTAACATTGAACCTGTTACGATGAATAAACTTCGGAGCGAGCAAGCGCGGGAATGACAATGTACCCGTTATGCCGAATTCATACGAATTAAACAAGCTTCTATTCTCGCCATGCCCCGTCTGCCATTCGTAGCTACCTGTTGCGTTGACAGATAGTTGCTCGCCTCCTCCAAAAATATTTTTATTTGTAACTCCGAAAGTGAGTCCCGGACCGACATAGCTATTAGACTTCGATGATGCATTTACTTCCAATGACATTTCCAAAGGCGCATCAAAGGTACAATTCACTTCTACATTCAAAGCCTGAGCATCGCGCAAAACGGTGTCAGGGCTAGCTGTAATTTCGATGGTGTTGAATATTCCCAATCGCGAAAGATTCGACTGTGTACGGTCCATGTTACGCACCGCAAACGTTCTGCCGGGACGAAATGACAAACACTGCTCTATTGTCTGTGCGCGAAGTTTTGACGGCTTCATTTGTATTAGAGTTGCTCGGCGCAGAGGAATCGTATCGGGAGTGCCGCCACCTTGAGCGCGGGAGACATTGATTGTAACTGTGCCGGTAACAAATTGTTTTAATGCAAATTCCGGCACGTTTGTTCCCAACGAAAGACGCAATAATATTTCTCCGGGATAGGCTATCGAGTCTGCCAAATACTCTATATACTCCGGTCTAAAGAAATAGTATCCATTGTTTCTCAACGCATTAGTAATTCTTATACGCGCTGCACTTAGCGAATCAACTGCATATAGCGGACGGTGCGCCGATATGTAGCTATCTCGCTGTGCTAAAGAATCTATCATCGCTCCTATTCGCGATGTGTCAGGCATAAGTTCAACCTCGCGGACGGGGTAACCGCGACCGGGGGTAACATGATATAAAATCTTAGCCTTACGTTTATTGCGTCCTTGCACAAGTTCATACGACGCCGTTCCTCGAAAGTAGCCGTTATTATCAAGAATTTGTTCTATCATTCGAGTACGCACTTCAGGGCGAACATCACTAACTAACACAGGCTCGCGAACAAGCTTTTCGTACATCCAATGTCGTATACCGTGATCGGGATTGGGCCAGTTGTTATAAACCCACAATCCCAAGGGGAATGGATAACGCCAGCCCAAATTTTTGAGATAGTTGTTCGGAGCAACATCAACAGCATCGTTAATTGCTGTCGACACCTCGGACGGAAGTTTATACACTTCTGCCGTGTTTATTTTTACACTCTTTACGCCGGTATACAAAATTTCATCTTTCGGCAAACGACGTGTTGTCGAGCATGACGATAAAAACACCGCCACGAACACTATGAATGTTACTATATAATAATGCAATTTCATTGCGTCGAAGATGAATTATTAGAAATGGATGTATCCGCTTTCGACGAATCTTCTATCATTTTTTGATTACGTCTGCGCACCACACCGACAGGCATGAACATATCCCCAAGCTTATGCAACTTGCGACGATACACAAAACCGACACCGGTCTTTGTTATTTCGCCTTCGAGAATACTTTCATAGCCCGTGTGGCGGAAGAGTTTGACACTCATCGTGCGCGTATCGTTAAGGAAATATTCAACAGAGATATCGTTAATAAGATTTTGCGACAAATTCTCGTCCGCATTTGCATCTGTGCTATAATTACCGCCTACAATGATTTTAAATCTGTCGTTAAATAGCGATTTCGACACTTGATATGAATAGCTCATCGCCGATGAATTAGCACCGTCAACGGTTCTGTCATATTGGTCGATGCCGAAGGACAAATCTACGCCTTTAATGTTATTTGCCGCCCAAGTATTTACCTGGCTCTCGAGGAAAGAGAACAAAGGATTACCTGCAAACGATGACTCACTCTTCGAATTCATGCCCGAATATACATTATACAACAACAGATTCATAGCTTGATTTGCACGCTGTTCGGGGCTCATCGTTTCTATTTCGTTGGCGAT
Source organism: uncultured Bacteroides sp. (assembly GCA_964518705.1). GTDB lineage: Bacteria > Bacteroidota > Bacteroidia > Bacteroidales > Muribaculaceae > CAG-873. Next base: position 17,110 of record CAZFGV010000022.1, on the reverse strand, counting down.
AGATATATCATCAATTGTCGACAAATCAAAGGCAACATCCATTTGGGTCATTGTTCCGGTCACGGCAAGTTCTACATCGAAATTAACCTGTCGCGAATTTTGGCCCGACTGTTTAACATTTGCCTTTACAACATCTACTGCTTTAATATTCAATGTCGGATTCATCATATCTCCCGCGAATGAAACATAACTATCATTACTAAAATTAAACAGTTTTTCGCTCATAAAAGGCGGAGTATATCTAACAAAACCTTTGTTAATATTCAACCGACCGGACAAACGGCCATCGTCAAGAGGCGACATAGCATAGGTCAACGTGCCACTTGGCTGCAACTGTACGCGGTTTTGGCCGTTTGACGATAAATATACATTTAATATCGAGCCTTCTTCTATCTGCAATTTCGCATCAAGAAGCATAGCTAAGGTGTTTGTATTTATTGTGTCGGCTTCGATAACGGATATACTATCGGAGAAATTAACGAATCGAACCATATCGTCATTAGCACGATTGGCAATTACCGACTCTGCATCTGGAACGATATATGTTACATTCGTGCCGGGATTAACTGACAAATCGGCATTAACACTCATAAATTGCATTGACCCGTGAGCCTTGGCATTGAGAGACATATATGCTTTACCGAAAATATCTGCACCCTTGGAGGCTCGATTGGTATTGACAATCATCATATTGTCAGCATCAAAGGCTAAATTGAAGCGCATATTATCCAAGGACGCAAAATCTACAGTCCCGTTGACTATCAACGGTTTATCATTACAACCTGAAATAGCAAAATTATCGAATTCGATAACGCTATCTCTTACTTTTACCGGCGTTTGCGAAAAAGCATATTCCGTACCCGTCAACGCCAATCGCACTGCCGTGCTGTCAAATTCAAGCGCTCCGTTAACTATCGGCTTGTCCGCCGTGCCATCTATTTTGAGATTTCCGTTCAGCACTCCTCGCATACGCGCCATATCGCTAGGTATAAACGGATTAGCTGCATCTAACGGAAAACGTATCATTGCCATATCCAAGGACAACGGAGACGTTGAGGTACTATCGTTAAGAGCACCGTTTAATGTGATGGTCTTTTTGCCGGAAACATACACATCTGCATCTGCAATAATAGCCCCGGCGGGAGTGGTGGTAACATTGAATTGCGTTTCAAAATCGTGTACCTTTTCACGGTCGTACACAAAATTATTTATTCCTGCCGACCCTTTTCCGGTGATTATACCTTCGTGCATATTTAAACGCATATCGGCATTGACATCACCACTCATTGGAGGTGCGAAGGGATTGACGGCTATCCAATCTGCCAAGTGTATATTGCCGAGTTTAAGCACTATATCTTCTTGATGATGTTTGATAGAATCTACTTCGTGATCGTGAATGGTATATATCTGCAAACTACTATTGTCGCCATGCATTTTCAAATTTGCATCAATATGTCGCGTAGGAATATTGAAGGAAATAAAATTGGAGTCATTAGCTGCCCACTGACGATAGCCGATAATAGGATTTATAGGGTCAATAGAGAATGTTACAGTACTATCGAGAGGCGATGCCGACGCTTTCAATCCTAAATCGAAGCCGGTTTCGTGCTTGATATTCTGCTGTTTAAGTGCTAATGCCGCTACAGAACCGTCAACTCTACCGCTAAGCTCTACATTATGCCAGCGGTCTAGATTTCCGGGCTGATTGGCTATACCGGCATTGAAATGCAAATGCTCGTGATGCTGACGCGCTTTTATATAAACGGTGTCCAAACGCATCGTGCCGGTATCAAAAGACTGAGCAAAGCCGTTGACTGTCAATGTGCTATCTTTTTCTGTTTCAAGGGCAAACGAACGCACTGACATTTTCGACGATGATAAAATATCGTTAACAAAATTGGAGCGACCGCCCTTTAACTTCAACGAAAAGTCCGGCAAACTCTCCGCAAGAGCCTCTGCATCAAGAGATAAGGATGATAATTGCTCCGACATCAACGTCGATAAATTATCAAAGGACATAAGCAAGCTATCAAGATTCGTATTAGTCACAAAATCAGCGCTTAAATCCCGATTTCGCAACTTTGCTATTGTAATACTGTCGTTAGCTTGCAACGCGGCTGTGATATTAGACACTCCAATAGTGCCTGAATTCCGGCGGAGAAAGAGGTCGGCAAGATTTATGTTTGCCGTTAAGTCGTTTTTACTCGGCCCGATAACGGCATCCGCTGTCATCTCAAATTCAACCGAGGCTGCTTCGGGCATAAGCTTCAAAGCATAAAGGTCGATATAGTTTCCCAATATATCGGCAGTCCAATTATAAGTGTCGCCGACAAGATTTCCTGTTGCTTCAATTTCGAAATCAACTGCAGGGTCGGTAGCTGCTGCTTTAACATTGGCAAGACCATCTGCTAAATGCAACGATGCCTTTATATCTGACAACGTAGTTCCCTGATAATCAACGGATATTAAATCAACATCGGCATCTAAAGTCGTCGATGGAGCAAAGAAATCATATCCTGCACCGTTAGCTGTAACGTTTGCCGTCATATCGCTCAGTCCGGCAAGGGGCATAAAGGCTTGGATCGGAAATTCTGTAGCGACAACAGACGCATCATAAGACTCATGTTTGCCATTCCACCGAGCATCGAGGGCGATGTCGCCGCTATTTGTTCGCGCGATAATATCTCCGTCAAAAATGCCGCCGTACATATTCAATTTGCCATTTAGTGACATCGGTGGAACGGCGATATTTTCGGCTGTAGCAGGATCGAGAAGGGCGTCTTTGATGGTGTTGACATTATATATTTTGCCGTCCATGGACAAATTACCACTAATGGCATCAATGTCCATAACATTCTTTACCCGACCGCGAATATTCATTGAAACGCAGCGGTTAAGGTTCAGCGTAATACCACTAATATCTACATCTCCCATAACGCCTTGCAAATCAGTCTTTAGCTGAATATCCACAGCCGAAGGTATGGCAGCAAAGAAGGGCGTATATAACGGAAACATCTTTCCCATATCTTCGGGAGCAAATGCTCCATCAAGATGCAATGCTATTGGAAGCGTCGCATCAGTAAGCATATCGCCCATGCCTAGCAAAGCACTGAAATCGGCTTGCGTGCCGGTGGGTGTTTGCAACTTTACATCGTTGAATGTCATGGCAACGGAATCTATTCCTAATTCACCGCTGATATTCAATCGCACACCGCAACGTTCTTCGCCGCTAATAGATAAAGGCACACGAACAGTAGTGGCGCGGTTGTAAAAGTTATTGATTTTTAGCGCAATATCATTAAAATCTATATAGGCAAAATCGAGTCCCGGAGTCGGAGTAACACCGGTGCTTGTATATAGCGCATGACTTTTATCAAACGAAATCGAATCAATTTCTATGGTCCACGGCAGCGAAGCAACACTATCAATCTGCTCCTTAGTGTCGATCACCTGAGTCATCGCAATCGTAGTGCTATCAGGGGCGATATAACGCGCATCCATCGCACTGCCGTGAAGGCTATGAATTGAAATGCGTTGACGATACATATCAATAACACCGTTGCTAATTTCGGCAGTAGCGAAATGTGTCGACAAGGTATCTATTGTTGGCATCATTCGCATCTTATACCCGAAATCGCGAAGAGAAATATCGCCTATCTCAATAGACATTTTCTGCGGCGGTGACGGTTCTGATTTCGCCATCGTATCGGGAGTCATCACCATTGAAACACGACCACCGCTAATAGCGCCGCGCTCGAGCTTAACCTTTAGCGTATCGCCTAATAATACTTTTGCCGGCGTCAAGGCTATGCTGTCCGCTGCCAGGGTCATATACATCGCCGAATCGGGAGTGCCGAGACGGTAAGCGACATCGGTAATAACAGCCTCATCAACAGCAACTCTACCTATCAATAGCGGAAGCACGCTAATGCGAACATCGGCAGAACGTGCTGCCACAATGGTATCGCCATGATCGGTTAGACACAAGCGTGTTAGTGATAAGTTTAGTGGAAAATCGAGTGTAACAGCATCAAGCGTGAGGCTTGTGTGTTTATCATTAAGTTTTTCGACAATAGCCTGACGCGCAAGCTCTTGCGCCCACGTCGAATATAACAACCCGAACACACCGACAAGCAATAGCAACACCGTCAGGAAAACATAACCCGACAGAGACAATGCTTTTTTTGCTATTGCTAACAAATTCATCAAATAATTCGAGTAATCACTGCTCTTTTAACTGCGTGACACGAACTCGTGTATTTTTAATTTTGTGAGGAGCGAGAGCAACCGCTGTCTCGCGAGCTTTAGCACGGGGAACGGCAACATAAGCACAGTGGTCTTTGACATCTATTCGACCTACTTCATTAGGCTCTAAACCACCTTTTGCTATCATAAAACCGGCAATGTCTCCGCGTGATATTTTTTCTTTCTTACCTGCGTTGAAGAATAGCGTTGCCATAGGCTCGCTATCGGATACAGGACTAATTTCGGCTATGTCAATAGCATCCGCCTCGATATAATCGGGCACGCTATCTTTCTCTGACACAATAGTAAAAGCTTGACCGGTAGCACCCATACGCGCCGTACGACCATTACGATGCGTCCACGCCTCTGCTGACGATGGCAAGTGATAATGCACCACTGCCGCCACCTCGGCGATATCAAGGCCTCGCGCTGCCAAATCGGTGGCTACCATATAGTGGCACGAACCGTTTTCAAACAATATGAGGGCTCGTTCACGACGGTCTTGTTCCAAGCCGCCATGATATAAACAAACCTCATAACCACAACGGCGACGCAAATAATCATAAACACGGTCTGCAGCATCGCGATGATTGACAAAAATTATAGTGCGACGGCTACCAAGGGCGTCTAGCACATTGCCGAGGGTTTCCAGTTTATCGGGGATAGGACTGTCTATGCGGAATGACTCTATTGTTGGACGAACAGCATTGGCGGTGCTATAATCCAGCACCTTATCGACCTTTCCCGCGAATGCCGGAATTTCGCCTGTCGTTGCTGACGTCATAACAAGAGTCTCTACCCTACGCGCTTGGCGAAATATACGCGACATCTCGTCTGCAAAACCTAGCTCGAGAGCTTTGTCATATTCATCAACAATCAATGTTTTAACTCCGGCTAAATCAAGTCGGCCGCGATTGATATGGTCAATAATACGTCCCGGAGTACCTACAACGATATTCGGCTCAGCAGCAAGGCTTTTTGCCTCGGTCTCAAAACTATGTCCGCCATAGACTGCTGTCGTTTTAAATTCCGGCGCCGCCAAGGGACGCACAACATCGAAAATCTGAAGCACCAACTCGCGTGTAGGCGCTACTACCAATGCTTGAACTCCGGTGGCGGTTTTAAGACGGCGCAGCAACGATATTGCAAACGCTATAGTTTTGCCGGATCCGGTAGGGGCTTGTAATAGTATTTTTCCGGGCAAGGACACTTCTGCCATTTCTTGTTGCATGGGCAACAGTTGACGTATGCCTAAACGTGATAGTCGCGATTGTATTTGTTTGTGGTCCATAGATATAACTCCGAGGGCGGCGAATAAAAACCGAGGGACGATAGTAAATCGTCCTTCGGCGGTATCAAAGATTTTTTACGATAAGTGACTCTAATTTTTCGGCAGGAAGAAGTTCCGATGTTCCCACATAAAATTCGCTTGTACCATCGGGCTTAAGGAACAATACTACAGGAATAGAGTTGCCGAGATTATAGTCTTGCATCAATTTGCCGAATTTGTCAACGTCAACGCTATAGAAATCGACTTGACCTGCATATTTCTTTGCCATATCGGCAAAAACGGGAGCCAACTGACGGCAAGGTCCGCACCATACGGCGTTGAAATCTACAACGGTAAGGCGGTCTACTTTCACTCCGGGAGCAAGGGTAGCAGCGTCAGTAACTTCAATAACAGTATCACAAACGGCAGCGTTTGTGTTTGTTACGGCTTCGATATGCTCAACGACGTCAACTTCGGGTATTGTAACGGCTTCGTTAGCCTTTTCTTTATTAGCACACGCGCCAAACACAAGCATGGCACCGCCAACGATTAACAAGGGTAGCTTTTTCATTTCTTTCAAGTGTTTATCAATGTATTACACTTAATTACGAAAAAAGTTCGCTAGAAACAATACAACCGTGCAGGAGCAAAATCAGCGCCGGCACGGTTGTCATGAAATTTCTAATTATTAAGCGAGAGCGCTGTTGGTTTTGTGAACAGCGGCAGCGCTTGCTGCGAAGAGAGCTTTTTCTTCTTCGTTGAGGTCGAATTCAACGATCTTTTCGATACCGTTGCGGCCGAGGATAACGGGAACACCGATGCAAAGATCCTTTTCACCGTATTCGCCGTCGAGGAGAGCTGAGCATGAGATGAGTTTCTTCTGGTCGCCGAGAATAGCTGCTACAACCTGAGCTGCTGCTGCACCGGGAGCATACCATGCTGAAGTGCCGAGGAGCTTGGTAAGTGTTGCACCTCCTACCATTGTGTCTGCTGCTACCTTGTCGAGTTCTTCTGCTGAAAGAAGTGTGCTTACGGGAAGACCGCGATAAGCAGCGAAACGCTTCAAAGGAATCATTGTTGTATCGCCGTGACCGCCGATTACGATACCTTCTACTTCGTTAATGTTAGTGTTGAGCGCCTGGCTGAGGTAGTAACGGAAACGTGCGCTGTCAAGAGCACCACCCATACCGATAACGCGGTTGCGGGGGAGTTTGGTTACTTTGTGGATGAGGTATGTCATGGTGTCCATGGGGTTAGACACACATACGATAATTGCGTTGGGTGAGTGTGCGAGAATGCTTTCGGTTACCGATTTTACAATACCGGCGTTTACACCGATAAGTTCTTCGCGAGTCATACCGGGCTTACGGGGAATACCTGATGTGATTACAACAACGTCAGAACCTGCGGTTGCTGCATAGTCGTTGGTTACGCCGGTGAGACGGCTGTTGAGGCCCTGTACATTAGCAGCCTGCATTATATCCATCGCTTTGCCTTCTGATACGCCTTCTTTGATATCAAGAAGTACTACTTCATCGGCTACTTCGCGACATACGAGAACATTTGCACATGTTGCGCCTACGTTACCGGCGCCTACAACTGTTACTTTTGACATAGTATTGAATATTTTGTTTGTTATGTTTTCTTGTTTTAGCTCATGCATTGGCTTGAGCACTGCAAATATACACAATCTTCCGCAATTTAAGGCCTCAATTCAAGAAAATATTTCATTCGTTTAATAATACTTTACTTTATTACGGATTGCCAACGCAATCTTTTATCAAAAAACAAAGCGCCATAGTACGCCTTTTCTTTAGGCTTACTATGGCGCTATATCTAATTATAAAACTTTGTCGATTATTTTACAAAAACTTTTTCGGCGGTGTTTGATGAACGGCGGATGTATAGGCCGGGGGTAAGAGCGTCGGCTGGTACTTCCATACCATCAACGCGGTACCAACGAGCATTGGTATCGGCTACGGCGTCGGCTACGGTGATGCTTTCTACGCCGGATTCTATTCCGTCATATACCAACGAAATTGATTTGAAAGTCACACGGCCGGACTCATTCTTTGCCTCTGACGGAGCGATGCGAACAGATGACAAGAAGATCGGGAATGATGCCAAGTCGTTAACATTGCAGAGATCGGAAAGTGGGTAAATCCACGTTGTTGAGGTTTCGCCTACTTCTGAAGCGCTCACTGTGGTGAGCTGATTTGTGGTTGCATCTCGCAACAGGATTTCTACGCTTGACGGTTTTTTATCATAATCTAGTTCTACCTTGATAGCATCCGGACGTGACCACAATTCTTTGTTTGCTTGGAGGGTAATCGAGGGATTACGCAACGTTGATGACATGGTGTAGTTGATTGTTATGCTACCATCTTCTGCCATCGCCATTTCTGCTTTAGATACTGCCGATTTTTTGAGGGTCCAATAATCTACGTTATCGGCGACTGGAACAATATGACCGGTGGGTTTTTGAACAACGGCAACGTAGCTGATTTCTGTATTTCCACGACGGCCGGTGATGGTTGTTTCGCCATCGGATACACCCATAACTTCACCATCCGAATTAACTGTTGCTATCTGTGTATCTGCGCTTTCCCAATCAAATGAAGTGGGATCTACTTCAAATTCTTTAGCATTAAAAGTTGCGCGAATTTCTGCGGTATAGGGCTTAATACCGTCAACGATAACACGTTCGAGACGCGATTTTGCAACACAATCTTTAACGATGTATGCCGGGAGTGTTGCTTTAATATTGCCAACAGAAGCTGTCAACACGCCCTTGCCTTCTACGCTTGTATAAAGCGACTTACCGTCTTCGCTAATAGTACCGATAGCTTCGGGGCAGCTAAGTGTGTATTCCTTATAGTCATCGCTGATCATGATGCCGGCAGCGTTAAATGCATAAATAACCGGGGTATAGATACCCAATCCGGGAGCATCCAAACGCCAATCGGCAAAAGCAATTTCGGCTACGGTTTGGTCGGCAACATCGCCGTCTACAGTAGCAAAGATACCATTACCAACGGCACGTTCTTTGTTGTCGCTGCAATAGTTGCGAACGCCGAGGGCGGCTGTATATAGTGTTGAGCTACCACCACCGTCGAGGTTGACACCTTCGTGACAGCCGGCATAGATAAGCATATCGCCGAGCATACCGGTAGTAACACCGGCAGACTGAATTGTACGGCCATCGATAACCATCATTACGATAGTGTTACCATCTTCGCTCACACCGATACCGGTACGGGGATGACGATCTGATGCGTCGCCTCGTTCGCCTTCGCTATTGAGGTTAACACCGCCACCGACATTCTTAGGATTACCGGAAACTGCTTGGAGCGGTGTTATTTTTTCGCCTTCTGCGGTATAAATTGAATTATCAATTTCTACGATATCACCGACTTTAAGACCCTTGATGAAAGAAATAGGATCAACAACTCCGGGCTGGCTTGTTGACGAACGGCCGAAAAGAACGAAACCGTCATCAGGGATAGCGATATCACCGGTAGTGCCGGGGGTGCCGGTTACTTCTACCTTGAAAACCTTACCGGCTTCAAACTTTTCTCCTTCTACGAGTTTAACAGTAATTTCCGCACACGCTCCGGCATATGATGCTTGGTCGATAGTGCCGTAATAGCGAGGCGTGTAAAGGGTCAACGAATTGTTAGGAGCATTGACGTTAATGCCGTGGAAAGGCACTGACGATTCACCGCTCTTGGCTGTGCCATTATAGAAATTCAATCGGCTGATACGTGCAATACCTTCGGTATCAACGCTAAATTGATAGTTACTATTCGAGCTCTTATAAACTTCGCCATCAACAATACAAGCACCTGTCGGAGTGCCGACTTTGCTTGTTCCATTTGACGATGATCCGCTTGTTGCATAGAAGTCACCGTTAACGCCGCAGAAATAGCTGGTCGCTTCATTCGAGTGCGAGGTTGCCATATTGCGAACGGTCATATTGCCGGCTAGTTTATTTCCGCAAACAGTGCGAAATTTAATGCCGGGAGCTTGTGAACGATCTACGGTCAAATAGAAAATATTAAGCGAATTAGCACCGGTGAGGCGTAATGACGTCTGAGTTGTGCCGGGACCTACTTTTGCATGGAAAAGTGTATCTACGGTCAATACTTCACCGCCAAGGGTAACCTCTGTCGCCTGCGCACCTACTGCGGCGGCAAGGAACATCGATAGGAGTAATTGTTTCTTCATATGTATAGATTTTTATCTTTTGCAAAGATAACGTTTTTTACACTAACACATACGCTATCCCGCAAAAAAAAATTTCAAAAAATAATCATGCATATAGCATCGGACCACAGCCTAATGGCCATGGTCCTTTTATTATTAGTCGAAATGTCCTTCCGGGGCTTCGTGGCGTAACGCATAGGTGTTACGGATATGTTCGAATTCGCTCGGTGTTTTTTTCAGCTGCTCACTTAGCGGCATGGGGTCAAAGGTCGAACGGATTCCCTTCAAGTCGGCAGCGATAGCCGCTTGAGGCGGTTCCGGGGCTGTAATGCTTAGCGACGGCAAATTAAAATGACGTGCCAAAGCATTTACTGCAGCTTGCGACGCGCGTATTTTCCCTTCAATAGAATATCCTGCGATATGGGGCGTTGCGACATTGGCAAGAGCGAGTAGCTCGGCATTGATAGCGGGTTCTCCTTCCCAGCAATCTATTATAAGCCCACCGACAACGCCTTCGCGACGCGCGGCTAGCATTGCTTCTGTGTCGGTAATCGGCCCGCGGGCGCTATTGATAATAATAGGCGCACGCTTACATTTGGCAAAGAAGGCTTCGTCGGCTAAATGATATGTCGGATGCGCTCCGTCTTTTGTCAACGGAGTGTGAAATGTAACAATATCGGCGCGTTCGGCGATAGTATCTAAATCGCACCAACAGTCGCCGCCTTCGGCCTCTTGACGCAACGGGTCGCACAACAATACGCGCATTCCCAACGCTCGTGACCATCGCTCTACGATACTACCTACATGGCCAACCCCGACAATACCAATTGTATACGATTGTATCGGACGATTAATCACCTGCAACAGCGAAGCGAAAACATATTGTGCAACCGCCGGAGCATTACAACCGGGAGCATTTGCCACTTCAATATTTTGCGACGCACAATAGGGCAAGTCGATATGGTCGGTACCGATAGTTGCTGTGGCAATAAATTTCACCGACGACGCTTCCAGCAATTCGGCATTGCAATATGTACGAGTACGAATAATCATACCGTCGCAATTGCGAACAGCTTCGGGGGTAAATTCTTCCGGAGCAAGATAACGTACATCACCATAAGGCTCTAAAACGCCCTTGACATACGGTATATTTTTTTCGATAATGAATCTTAGAATATTGTCTGACATAAGAACAATGCAACGTAAACAGCTATGATAGAGAAAATTGCAATAAACGATTTATTACCTCGATGCGTCGAGAAATAATGAGCCATCTCCATCGCTGCCGAAAAGTTGAGCAGAGGTATATAAGTAATAATATTATTATAGTCGATGCACATTGCTATTGCCGTTAGCATACCAATAATCGTAAACGAGCCGTTAAAAGCGCGGGCGCGGGCATTATATGCTATTGTGCGCATTACATTTAGAATGTACACCAACAAGGTTATCGCTGCCGTAAATGCTAATGTAACAATCAGAAAAATGGTATCATCGAAATCTATGATATTGAATATACCTGAAAATTTAGGCATATGAATATTGTCAATATCAACAATGCCATAACCGATATATAACAACCACGGGGTAAGCAATCCCATCACCGCCGCAATCACACAACGGCTATTGAACACACGCATCTGCCCCAAGCCGGCCAAGAACGCAGGAATGTATATAAAATAACAATACTGCGTTGCTGACAACGCTGACAAAATAAAGAATATCAAGAAAATACGTCGCGAGGCTGCCGGTGTTTTATAGCAACTGAACAGTAATAGCATACACGCCGGCACGGCTACGGCAAGCAAACTGCCGCTATAAAATTGGGTTGTTATATTAGGCGTTGCCAACTGCATTACTGCAAATAGGGCGGCAAACAAGGTGGTCATCGAGCGCAACACATTATATATTGTATTAAGCATCGACATTGCCACCATCGTCAAGCCTCCGGATACTACGGCGGCAATAAACGACAGCCGCGGCATGGTCAACCACATGTTTGCAGACGGCAAACCGAGTCCCTTATTTCCTATCAGGGGCTCGGTGTTACCATTTATGAAGTAAAAGCCGGCGCAAAGTGCCACTATAACAACTACTACCGCTGCGAAAGCTCGCGAATGAGCGGCGCGCGTGAGCACTACGGCGTCCATATTTTACAACAAGTCTTTACCTATATCGCTACGCGAACGTTTGCCTTCAAAGTTTATTCCTTCAAGTAGAGCATAAGCTCCGGCGGCGGCGGCGGGTATATCATTTGCAAGCGCTACCGTTGCTAGTACACGTCCTCCGGCGGTAACTACGCGACCATCTACCGTTGCGGTGCCGGCATGGAATACGATTCCTTCTGCGCTTTCCAATCCGGTTATTTCATGGCCTTTAGTATAGCTACCGGGGTAGCCGTTGCTAACTGCCATAACGGCAACAGCAGTACGAGGATCGACAGTAAGTTCAACATCGCCGATATTTCCTGCTGCGGCTGCGGCAGCAAGGGGCAACAAGTCGCTACTGATTCGTGCCATTACGCTTTCTGTTTCAGGGTCTCCCATGCGTACGTTATATTCGATAACGTAGGGATCACCGCCACAATTGATAAGGCCGTAGAAAATAAAACCGCGATAGTCGATACCTTCTTTACGAAGGCCTTCGTGGGTCGGTTCGATGATACGTTCAACCACCTTCGCCATGAAAGCATCATCAGCAAAAGGAACGGGTGATACCGAACCCATACCTCCGGTATTAGGTCCTTGGTCGGCATCATAGGCGCGTTTATAGTCCTTGGCAACTGGCAACAAACGATAATTACCTGTTCCATCGGTGATTGTAAACACAGAACATTCGATACCGCTGAGGAATTCTTCAATAACAACTTTTGCCGAAGCTTTACCGAACTGTCCGGCAAGCATTTCGTCAAGAGTAGCAAAAGCTTCGTCAAGCGTGGGTGTTATTATAACGCCCTTACCTGCAGCAAGGCCGTCGGCTTTAAGTACATACGGGGCCTTAAGGCTTCGAAGAAACTCGCGACCTTGCTCTACATTTTCATTTGTCACAGTAAGGTGACGTGCGGTAGGTATATTATGACGACCCATAAAGTCCTTAGCAAAATCCTTACTACCTTCCAATGCCGCACCTGCAGCACCGGGACCAAGGATAAGCACACCGGGAACAGACTCTTCCAGCGCTTCGCGCAAACCGCCAACGAGAGGATCTTCGTTACCGGCAATTACGAGGTCAACGTTATGCGTCTTAACAGCTTCGGCAACAGCGGCAAAGTCGGTAGGCTTTATCGACAAATTTGTGCCATAAGCAGAAGTACCGGCATTACCCGGGGCGATATATAGATGCTTCAGAAGGGGGCTTTGCGCGAGTTTCCATGCTATCGCTGATTCGCGACCTCCGCTTCCGAGAAGAAGGACGGTTAGTGTGCTTTCTGGGGTCATTATGGTTTAATTTTCGGTGTTATCAGACTTATTTTTACGCACGCGCCATGCCGGACGATTGAGTACAATTTCTTTATCTGCAGAAATTGACGGCTGACGACCTACAACTAGTTTACGGCGACGTTCGGCATTTTCATTAGCTTTAACGCCTTCGTTTGCACCTTCTTTGCGGAAGGGACGGTCACCGGTTTTGCGGAAGGGACGGTCGCCGTCCTTACGTGCCGGACGATCGCCGTCTTTACGGAACGCACGGCCGAAACGTTCGCCGGGGGTTTCTTTGCGGCGTCGGTCGCTACGGCTCTTTTCTGCTACGGGACGTTCTTTCTTAAGCTTGCCTCCCGCTGCGCGGAATTCTCGCTTATTACCTTCAAAAATAATATATTGACGCAATTCACAATCAAGACCGCCATTGTTTACTGCTATCTTTTCTGACGGAGCAAGACCGATCTCGTGGAAATATTCGTCTTTATATCCTATCACCCAACAGTGGTAGCCGGTAAATACACGTTTGAATTTCGTACCGATAGTTTTATATAGCGCGAACATATCGTCAGATCCGATACGACGACCGTAAGGTGGATTGGTAACGAGCCATCCGGCAGGTGCCGGAGCTTCTGTCCATTCTTCAATAGGACGACGTTCGAAGGTGATATATTTTTCCACCGCAGCACCGCGAGCATTATTACGCGCTATTTCAATTGCTTGCGCATTAAGATCGGCGGCAATGATAGGATGTTCGGGTGTGCGTTCGTTGCTATCATCGTTATATACTCGTTCGAGCAATTCGGCATCAAAGTCTTCCCAATTTTCAAAAGCGAAGTGATTACGATACACACCGGGGTTAATGCCTGCAGCAATCATAGCCGCTTCAATAGCGAAAGTACCGGAACCGCACATAGGGTCAACAAAGGGCTTGCTGCCATCATAGCCGGCAATAAGGAGAATACCGGCGGCAAGAACTTCATTGATAGGCGCTTCTGTTTGCGCTACACGCCATCCGCGACGATGCAAAGACTCGCCTGACGAGTCTAATGACAATGTAACCTTTGTGCCTGCAACATGAACATTAATGTAAATATCAGCACCTTCAACGCTCACACGAGGACGACGACCGGCTTCATCGCGGTCGCGGAACCAATCGACAATTGCGTCTTTGATTCGATATGTCACATACTGCGAATTGCGGAACTCTTCGCTAAAAACGGTGGTATCGATAGAGAAAGACTGGTCGATACGGAGCACCTTACTCCATTCAAATTCTTTAGCCGTAGCATAAAGCGCATCGGCATCAGCAACATCAAAAGTAAGGAACGGTTTGAGGATTCTCAACGCCGTGCGGCAACACATATTTGCACGGTAAAGAAGCTCGAGATCGCCACGGAAGCTTACCATACGCTTGCCCGGCGCTACGTCTTGGGCGCCCAATGCCCTTAGCTCATCAGCCAACACTGCTTCCAATCCTTGGAAGGTTTTGGCCACCATATCGAAAGTCGAATTCATATAAGTCTTTGTTTATGGTGCAAAATTAACAAATTTTCCGCACATCACAAAGCACACTTTACCAAACTATCACATTATTAGCTGAATAATGCTTTCAAAATACTCTAATATCGAAACCGAAGTAAAGACATTGAGTTGCTTTGATAAGTTCACCGGCCGACTTCTATAACGCAAAAAAGGCCCAATACATTCGCAGTGAGCCGATTATTAATAATTCGTTTCAGAAACTTACTTTGTTCTATATTTCGGTAAAAGCGGTACGGGAAATTTTGAGAATAAGGTCTGTACCGCCTCGGCTATCCCTGACAAATTGCGGAATTGAGGCTGACCTTCGCCGTTGAGAATTGTGGCAACTGACGCCGAATATAGTGCCGTCTTGGTGCGAATGTTAACAAAATCCATTGTCAACACACCTTCTTTATATATACCCGTAATAACTTGAGCATTTGCATAATACCCGGAAGCCCAATAATTATAGCGCGGATACATAAAATACGGATAATAGCCATTGAAATACGGACCCGGCAATGGAGGATAATCGGGCGGTAATGCGGGTTGGGTTTCGATTTCACGATGCACGGTAAGTCCGATATTGATAAGTAGAGGCGATGTCGAATCTTCGGTAAATCCGCGCTCAAGCATCTGCTCGCGTATCGCCGCAGCAATATTATAATATGTCACCATCTCCATTCCCGGAGGCAAAGACCCGTCGGCGGGGCTTACGATACGGAAGGTGTGGTACGATGCCAAGTCTGCATCATTATACGTTTCACTATTAACTAGTGTGAACGTGCTACACGATACTAGCACTACTAATGAGAAAATAATTACAAATAGCTTTTTCATATTGCCGTATTTTTGATGTGTTGAGATAAGAACAAACAAGCACCTTATTTTGTTGGCAAAAAGCGTTTAATTATATTTAACCATCAAAGGCGGCAGTCTATGCACTAATTTTACTATTTTTGGGCGATAAAACAACGCCCTTGAGGTATCACCTTTACTCTCAATACACAGCCATATGGAAAACTTCGATAATATACAGGACTTGTTTGACTATATCATCGCCCAAAGCACAAGCATAGATATGGCGGAAGCAGAGTTTTCTCGCACCTTAGTCGACGATCCGTCTCTTCGTCCTCTTTACCGCGCCTATTGTCAAGAAGTCGGGACAACGGAACGCAATGGTTTTGTTGAATATTGCGAAACATTTATGGCTGATCGTAACGAGGTTTGGAACAACCTGCAAGATTATGACGATATAGAATGAAACACTCATCGCTACGAATGCCGGCAGAATGGGAAGCCGTTGAAGCTGTTTTAGTGGCGTGGCCTCACGCTGACACAGACTGGAATTATATGCTCGACGAGGTTCGCGATTGTTATCGCAATCTCATTAAAGCTATTGCCGATATTGTTGACGTTATTGTCATCGGCCCCGAAGAACCCGACTACTCGCCAGACACTAACATCGACCGCGTAAAATATATTAACATCCCCACCAACGACACTTGGATTCGCGATTACGGTCCTATTGCATCGATTGACGAATCCGGCTTGGTGCTAAACGACTTCTGTTTCAACGCCTGGGGGTTGAAATTCGCCGCCGACCGAGACAATCTCGCAAACAAAGAACTATCACATAAAGGCATTTTCGCCGCACCGCTAATCAACCGACTCGGTTTTGTTCTCGAAGGCGGAAGCGTTGAATCTGATGGCAAAGGAACTCTTTTGACTACTGCGTCATGTCTCCTTTCGCCCAACCGCAACGGCGATTTAAATCGCAATGAAGTCGAAGAACACATGAATAAATATCTCGGTTTTGAACGTGTGTTATGGCTCGAACACGGCAGCCTCGCCGGAGACGACACCGACGGGCACATCGACACCTTAGCGAGACTCGTTCCTCCGGGAGACACAATCCTCTTTGTCGGATGTCACAACACCGAGCACCCCGACTATGCCGAACTCGCTGCAATGAAGGACGAGCTAACAAAACTCCGCTGCGCAGACGGCATGCCTTACAACCTAGTTGAGCTACCTCTCCCCGACCCTATTTACGACCCGGAAGACAACTCTCTCCTACCCGCAACTTACGCAAACTTCTTAATCGTAAACGACACCGTACTGATGCCTACATACGGCCAAGCCCTTGCCGATATGACAGCAAAAATGTCAATCCAAGCCGCTATGCCTAATCACAAAATAGTATGCGTCGACTGCCGCGCTCTTATTCGTCAACACGGCTCCCTTCATTGCGCTACTATGCAACTCCACTCCGGATCAATTAATCACTAAAACTCCTACTAAATACTTACACTGAAAAGAGTTCGGCCACTATCGCCGGACTCTTTTTTAGCATTCAATCTTCGAACAAAATAAAAAAGCACAAAGCAACACACCACGATTAATTTGCTCGCAAAGAGTTCGGGCGTCAATCTTGAGCAAATAA
>CAZFGV010000021.1:0-32101 GCA_964518705.1 uncultured Bacteroides sp. | reverse complement strand
TGAGTGCGATTGAAAATTCGAGAGTCTTGTAGTCGAAGAACGACTGCTTGCCCGAAAGGCCTTCAACGTCCATTGATGAGTAGATCATCGGGGTGCCGTTGAGCATCGAAGCGAGTACATAGGCACCGGTGATACCTTTTGCCGAGCCGAACATGCGATCGATGTCGTTAGATGCTGCAACGTCGTGGTTGAACGCAAAGCGAAGAATAGATTTGCCTTCGGGAACAGCAGCGAGGACATCCTGAGTTTTCTTAATTACATCAGTCGGCTTACCTCCGGTGAAAGCTGACGAAATTGTGTTAGCGCTTTCCCAGTCGTAGATCATGTCGAAACCGGTGGCATAAGTTTCGAATTTGCTTGTTTCGGCAAGAAGAATCATATCGGGGTTCTTAGCGCGAAGAGTAGCGTTAAGGTCCGTCCAATAATCGTTGGGAACGCCGTCGGTATAGTCAAAGCGGAATCCGTCGATGCCCACTTGATCAACCCAATAAACGATAGCGTCAGTCATAGCAGCGCGGAGATCGGTGTTACTATAGTCGAGCTGAGCAACATCGGGCCATGATTCTGTTGCGGCAATGTTGCCTTTTTCGTCTTTAACGTACCAGTCAGCGTGTTCTGTTACCCAGCTGCAGTCCCATGCGGTGTGGTTGGCAACCCAGTCGAGGATTACGCGCATACCTGAGTTGTGTGCTGTTGTAACAACGTTTTTGAGGTCGTCAATAGAGCCATATTGGGGATTGATAGCCTTAAAGTCGCGAATACAGTAAGGAGAACCGATAGCGTTAAGTTCACCGGGTTCGCAAACGGGCATAATCCAAAGGATGTCGCAACCCATGTCGGCGATGCGCGATATTTGAGCGTTAACACCGTTGAGGCATTCGCTATTGCCGAAGAAACGGGGATTTACTTGATAAATAACGTTTTCTGTTACCTCAGAACCTACTTCCGGAGTAGGGTTGAGGGGCATATCCATTTCGTAAGATGTGCAACTTGTGGCGGCGAATGTCGCCACAAGTGCTAGAGCTGTTGTTAGTTGTTTCATTAATACGATCATTTGAGTTCGGCAGAAGTTGAGCCGGCGACAAATTTATAGTCTTTGTTGAGAACAATGGTTGCAGCGTCGTACTGTGTGCCATTGTTGTTGTTGAAGATGAGGTTTTCGGTCTCGCCGGCACCTTCTACGGTGAGCACCTTATAGGTGACGCCGTCGATGGTCTCGGTCTCGGTAGCCTGCGCACCGGGCCATCCGCCGAAGATTTCCTTATCGCCCCAAGCATAGACGTAGAGGGCGTCCCAGCCGGTCTGGTCTTCGATATAGATTTTGTACTGCTGCGGCTGAGCTTCGCCGGGAGTTACGAGTTCGGCACCGTCGGGGTTGGCTACGATGTAGTAGTCCTTGTCGAGGGTGATTGTCATAGCGTCGTACTGCGTGCCGGCGTTGTTGTTGAAGATGAGGTTTTCGGTTTCGCCATTACCTTCGACGGTGTATACTTTGTAGGTGACGCCGTCGATGGTCTCGGTCTCGGTAGCTTGCGCACCGGGCCATCCGCCGAAGATTTCCTTATCGCCCCAAGCATAGACGTAGAAGTCGGCCCAGCCGGTGAGGTCCTGGATGTAAATCTTGTACTGGCTAGCAGCGGGTTCGGCAGCTACAGCACCGTCGGGGTTGGCTACGAAGTAGTAGTCCTTGTCGAGGGTGATAGCAGCAGCGTCGTACTGCGTGCCGGCATTGTCGTTGAAGATGAGGTTTTCGGTCTCGCCGGCACCTTCTACGGGGAATACGAGGTATTCAACACCGCCGATGGTCTGAGTCGACGAAGCCTGAGCACCGGGCCATCCGCCGAAGATTTCCTTATCACCCCAAGCGTAGATGTAGAAGTCGCTCCAACCGGTGAGGTTCTGTACATAGATATTGTACTGCTGAGCAGGAGTGGGGTCGGGTTCGGGGTCTGTGCCGCCGGGAACGTAAGTTTCGGGGTCGATTTCAGTAGCACGTTTGTCGGTAAGTTCGAGGTAAACGTCGCGATCGAGGCTGAATACTACAACGTCGTCGAGCTGTTTGCCGTTGCCGTTGTTGAGGATAAGGTGTTCTTCAAGACCGGCATTACAGTTAGCAGCACCGAGGTCGAAGTAGGTGTAAGTTACACCATTGATAGTCTGAGTGCCGGTGGAAGCCATACCGGGCCATGCACCGTTAAGGTCGTTGACAGTACCCCACATATAGAGGTAGAGTTCTTCCCAGCTTGAGTTGTTAACAACGAATACAGCGTAGCCATCGTGTTCAACAACAGAGTTCGGGTCAAATTCCTTAACGCCGTCGGGGGTCAATTCAACATAGTAATCCTTGTCGAGGGTAACGTTGTAGTCGCCAAATTGGCTACCGTTGTTGTTGTTGTTGAAGATGAGGTTGAGGTTTAGACCCTTGTTAGCTTCTTTGGTGTCGAAATACTTGTAAGTAATGCCACCCTTTTCAACCTTACCGGTAGGAGTGATACCCGGCCAAGCGCCGAAAGCTTCAGCGTCGCCCCAAGCGTACATTGCGAGTTCGTCGTAGCCTGAGTTATCAACAACGTAGATAACATAACCGTCGTGAACGATTTCGTCGGGGTTAGCGGGTTTGTTGAAGTATTCAGCCCAACGGTAAATAAGAACATTCTGACGGCCACCGAGAGCGGGAACTTCTGTGTGGTTTACAGAGTCGTTTTCGAGAGAGCGTTCGGCACCTTGTTCCATAGAGTAGAAATAGTAGCCGTCGGCGAGAGTTTTGCCTTCAACGAAGTCGTCAGGATTGAGGTAAATACCCCATTTGACGTCGGTGTCAGCAGCTTTTTCGAGCTGCCACATAGGGTTGCCGATAGCAGCTTCGGGGCCACCGTTGAATTCACCTACAATGTAAAGTTTGTCGGAAGCAGACGTGCCTTGGGGAACGATTGCTTCGAGGAGATGATAGCCGGGACGCAAGTTAAAGCGCGGAAGTTCGCTATCAAATATGATCTCGTCCTTTGAGCAGCCTGTCACAACGAGCAGGAGCATCAAAAGTAGAGCGCTGAATATATTTTTTTTCATATTATCTGGTATTAATAGTTAGGATTTTGAACGAGACCCGGGTTAACCATAAGAGCAACCTGAGGAAGGGGATACCATTCGTAACGGCGGTCACGTTTAGCGGGCAATTCGCGGTCTGTTTCAGAAGTACGACCGAAGAACCACCATTGGCCTTGAGTGAATTTGTCGAAGCGGCGTAGGTCTGTACGGCGACGACGGCCTTCATCGAGGTATTCAAGACCCCATTCGCTGAGCATCCAATCGGCATCGAAAGCAGAGAAGCCGGGGCCGGGTTTGTCGAGTTCTGATTTGTCGGCATCCTTGTAGTAACGTGTGCGGACACTGTTAACAAGATCTTTAGCTTCACCGGCATTACCTGCACGGAGCTTACATTCTGCCAAAGTATATACAACTTCGGTGAGACGGAATTCTACTTGGTCAGCATCGCGCCAGTCAAGACCTGCTGAAGAGGGATAGATAGGATAGCGAATTACGCGGTAGCCGGAGTTGGTTTCACCCCAACGAGGACTCATGACAGTTTCGAGGTTGCGGCCGAGGTTTTGGAAGGTACCTACTTGGTCTACATAGATCAAAGGTTTGTCTTGCAAGTCGGCGTCGGCAAGAACAGTTTCGCCGGTCAAATAGTTCTTTTGTTCACCAATCAAGAACATACCCTGCCAGTTACCTGTAGCGTCGCAGTAGAACGGCTGTTTGCGGATATCTTTGTCGTTCATACGATCGTAAGGAGCTCCGAGCTTGTCACCGTAATCAAATACGAAGCTCTTAGCACCAGTGGTGCCGGCATAGGGAACTATTGTGCCTGAGTTGTCCTTTGAAGGAGCGAGGCAGATACAGTTCCAACCGCCTTGTTCGCATGAGAAACCGAAGATTTCATCATAGTTGTAAGGCAAGCCGGGAGTGTTGCGGTTGTTGTTTGTCATACGTCCGGCTTCCATAGAGAAGGCGAACACTACTTCGGGACAAGTTGTGTTGTTAACGCTGTAGATATCGCGATAGTCGTTTGCGAGTTCGTATGCACCATATTTGCCGTCGAGAATTTCTTGGCACAAGGTAGCACATTCAGCATAGCGGTTAGTACCGGTAAATACTTCAGAGTTTAGGAGCAAACGCATCTTAAGCATACGGTTCACACCTTGATTGAGACGGTTGCGAGTAGCGTTAGAGCCATTTTCAATCATCATGTCGGCATAGCAAGCGTCGAGTTCGTCAACGATGAATTGCCAAATAACATCGCAACCCTTGTTGAAGTCCACGTCAGCTGAACCGGGGATATCACCACCGACAGAAATGTTTAGCGGCAGAGCACCACCCCAAAGTTCGAAGTTGTTATAGTAAGCCCAAGCACGCATTGTGCGAACTTCGGCGATATAGCTCTTAAGTTGAGCTTCTGTGATACCGATTTGTTCGGGCGAGATTTTCTGAAGGTCGTTTATAAGCGTGTTACAGAGACCGATAGTTTCCCATGCGTGTTCCCAAGCTTGGCGCACGATAACTGATTCAGAAGTCCAAGTATGAGTAGAAAGCACGAATTTCTGAGCTTCGTCATAACCCCAAGCACCGCCGTTCCAAGAACGCCAAGCGATCTGGTCAGCCGAGAATTCGTTGAGGTACCAGAACAGTTCGAGGAAACCACTGGTAGCGCTAGCGTAGATAGAAGCGACAGCGCCTTTAACGCTAGTTTCGTCTTGATAGTATGTCGGAGCGTCAATTCGGTCAAAAGTTACTTCGTCAAGGTCGGTGCAAGACCACGCTCCGAGAGATAATGCGGCTGCACTAAGCAAACCTGCTATATGATTTTTGATTTTCATTGTGTCGAAATGTTGAGATTAGCGGAAACGAACAGTAACACCTAAAGTGAGCTGCATAGCCGAGGGATAGGCAGTAGCGCTGTCAACACCGGGAGTGATACCGGTAGATGTTACGTGCGAAGGATCGTTGCCGGTGTAACCGGTGAGGGTGAATATGTTCTTAGCAGCAACGTAAACGCGGAGGCTGTCGAGAAGACGACGGTCCTTAAGAGGTACGTTGTAGCCGAGAGTTACGTTTTCGAGCTTAAAGTAGTCGCCATTTTCGAGGAAGTAAGACGAAATAACGCCACCGCCGGACCATACGTCACGGTCTTTGAGGTAAGTGCTACGGAGAACGTTGTCGCTACCGCTGCCCTTAAGACCCATGTTGTACTTGCGGATGTTGAAAATCTTGAAACCGAAAGCGCCGGTGAACATCATGCTAAGGTCGAAGTTGTTCCACTTCACGGTGTTGTTCCAAGTCAAGAAGTGAGAAGGAGCGCCGTTGCCGATGTAACGTTTGTCTTTGGGATCGGCAGTAGAAGCGTTAACTTTTTCGCCGTCAGCGTTGTAGATTAGCATATTGTGGTCTTCGTCAACGCCTGCATATTCATAACCGTAGAACTGACCTACCTTGCCGCCTTCTTCAACGCGGAAGAAGTATTCGCTGGTACCCACACCGGGTTTTTGGTACATGTCGAGGTATGAAGCTTGGTATACAGAGTTAGAAAGCTTGGTGAGCTTGGTTGTGCCGTAAGAGTAGTTGATGCCGGTTGACCAAGTTACGGGCTTTTTAACGATTACGTCAGTGTTAAGAGCAACTTCGATACCGGTGTTCTTTGTTGTACCAACGTTAACGAGGATGTCTTTATAAACATAAGGAGGCTGCGGAGCAGTGTAGTTGTAAAGCAAGTCTTGAGAGCGGCGGTCGAAGTATTCAACAGAACCGTAGATGCGGTTAAACAACATGAAGTCAACGCCGTAGTTTGCACTTGTAAGTTTTTCCCAGCCGAGTTCGGTGTTTGCGTTGTTAGAAGGACGATAGCCTGTTACCCATTCGCCATCAATGAAGTATGTGCCATTGGGAGAGTAAGTAGCGAGAGATTCGTAAGCAGCGAAGTCGCTACGACCGGTAACACCGAAAGAGAAGCGAGGCTTGAGGCTTTGGATTACATTTGAGTAGTCTTGCATGAAAGGCGCTTTGGTCATTTCCCAAGCGATAGAAGCAGCAGGGAATGAACCCCATTTATTGTCAACGCCGAATTTGGTAGAACCTTCGTAACGAAGAGAAGCCGAAGCGATGATCATTTCACGCCAAGAATAATTAACACGGCCGAAGAAACCGATTAGAGTAGACTGGCTCTTACCACCGTACATTTGGGCTTTACCGTCGCCAAGCCATGAGCCTGAGCCGATACCGTTCCAGAGAGGTTTGTCGAAGGTGAAGTTGTTGTTCTGCATGAACATCTGTTCCCAGTTAGAACGTTCGAAAGAGTAGCCTGCAACGAGTTTTACATCGTTGTCGTTTTTATGGAATCCATAGTTAGCGATCCATTCAACGCGGTTAGTCCACCATTTTTCGAGTTTCTGAGAAGCGCGACCGGCATAGCCACCCCAGTATGATTCACCTGATGTTGTGGGTGTGTAGTAGTCGCTCTTGAGGTCGTTGTAGTTATATGAGTACGACAAAGTGGTGCTTACGTTGTGGTAGTCATTGCTCCAAATGTTGTACTTGAGGTCAATAGTTCCGAGCAAGTATGTGCGGTTACCTTCAGAAGAGTTAACCAAGAGCTGCTGCAATGGGTTTCTGATGTCAGTAGGAGAAGTAGGCTGGTAGAAAGAACCATCTTCGTTGTAAACCGGGATTGTGGGGTTCATGCTCAAAGCGGTGTCGAACATACCATCATCGCCCCATGTTTCTTTAACGCGACGAGCGTTTAGCGTGGTTGTGATGCGGAAGTGGTTGTCGAGAGCTGTAGCAGAAAGGGCAGCGCGGCCACCGAATTCTTCGCGACGGCTAACGATGTCGAGACCGTTGGCTTTCTTCCAGTTAGCAGATGCTGAGTAGTAACCGCCATCGTTGAGCGAGCCGTCGATAGCCAAATATTGATTGGTATCGTAAGCATAGTCGCGAGTGATGAGGTCGTACCAGTCAGTGCTTGCGCCATAGTCATTACCACGGCGAGCAAGACGCCATTCGTGGGGTGAAAGTACTTCGGGTTTGTCCTTAGCAAAAGAGAGGGCACCGTAAGAATCATAAGTGATAATGGGTTTGCCGGGTTCGCCGGTGCCTTTCTTAGTTGTAATAAGGATAACGCCGTTAGCACCGCGAGTACCATAAATAGCAGCAGAAGCGGCGTCCTTAAGAACAGACATAGATTCGATGTCTTGCGGAGCGAGAGTGCGAATGTCGCCACCGGCAACACCATCGATCACGATAAGCGGACCGTTACCAGCGCTGAGTGATGTAGCACCGCGGACTTGGAGGTCGGCACCACCGTTAGGGTTGGCGGAAGCTGTGCTAGACACATTGAGGCCGGCTACTTTACCGTTGAGCATTTCCATAGGTGTGTTCATTGCACCTTTTTGGAAATCGTCACGATTTACTTGTACAATTGAACTTGAAAGTTCTTTACGACTGAGAGAACCGTAGCCTACAACGACAACTTCTTCAAGAAGTTCTACGTCCTCTTCCAAAATTACATCGATTTTAGTTCGGCCCTTAACGGGAACGTCAATGGTTTTGTAACCAATGTAGCTAAACACCAAAGTGCCATCAGATGGAACTTTATTTAAAGTGTAGTTACCATCAATGTCGGTAGTAATGCCGAGAGTTTGATTACCTTTTACCGTGACACTAACACCTATTAAGGATTCTCCGTTTTGATCGGAGACAGTGCCTGAAACATTCAATAACTGAGCCGAAGCGAAAGGCGCAGCCATTAAAGCGATCATCCATATAGCCGTAAGGATGAAGGCTCGTAGATTCCATGGTTTTCTGTTCATTATTTGATTTATTTTAAATGTGGTGATTACTCAATTTAAGGTTTGTTGTGCGTGTTTTTCGCAAAGTTCGCGAACCTTTTATATATAATCAAGCCAATTAAAATAAAATCTAAATGAATCAAAAGTGTAAAATATTATAAACGAATGATATAGCTAGTTGTTGGAGTCGGCAAAATCAAGATTTGTTTCAACTTAAAAAACGCGATTATCCAAGGTTTTTTACATCATTTTCGAAGGTGTCAGGATTGATGGCACGCTTTTTAATTTTTGAACGATATGTGTATACTGTCGAAATTGA
Source organism: uncultured Bacteroides sp. (assembly GCA_964518705.1). GTDB lineage: Bacteria > Bacteroidota > Bacteroidia > Bacteroidales > Muribaculaceae > CAG-873. The sequence goes on along the minus strand of CAZFGV010000021.1, from coordinate 23,944 downwards.
GCAACGTAAGAAGTCAGCTATTTTGGCACTGTCGTCGATGCCCATTCTTACAAGAGCATAGAGTCGAAGTTCGGTATTGAGGAGCTCGCCGGATTTGAGAATTATGCGGTCTTCAGGTTTGAGTAATGCATTAAATTTATCGACAAATGATGGATACATATTCAAAATCGCTTCGTCAAATTTGACATAGAAGTTCTTAAGCAATTGGTCTGCAACTTCTGTCGATTCCAATTTTTTTGTCAAAGCGGCTTTGTTTCCACCTTGTGCAACTAATACTCGTAGCGACTTTTGGTAGTGCTGCAATGTTAGGATAGCTGACGAGCTATATTCCATGAATAGTCCGGCATACTTCTCTTTTCTATTGCTGAAGTTTTTGAGTTCGTTGTTTTTGTCTTCCAATTCAATATTAGCCTGTTTCAATTGCTCAGAAAGGAGGCTTAATTCTTTATTGGCATTCCTAATTTCGGTATTTGCTTTGTGAATATTCTTGAACTGCTTGAGAATCAATACAATTGTAATTACAAGCACAATCGAAAGAGCACTGCTAATCCCTACCATGTTTCGCAATCGATTATTTAACTGTCCGAGAAATGATGTGTATGCTTCGTCAATTACGGGTAACATTTTACTGGATTGGACATTACGCATTAATGCCGAAAAAGAGTTAGCGTCTGCGATACTCTTTTTGAGATATTTATTAGCTCGTTCGATTTCGCCGTCCTCAAACATAAAAGTTGCCACCTCGCGAAACGAAACATTTTCTTTTACAGCCCCTTTGACGTCAGAAATAGCGCTCAGCACTATGTGACGCTTATATTCATCGGATATACCGGCTGTTTTATATATGTAAGCCAGTGTAGAGGCTAGAATTGCATATTCTCTTGTTCCGAACTGATACTCTTTTAAATGACTTGATAATTCGGCGATTGCTGTTTTGTAGTCACCGTTTCTAGCCTTCTCAGCCATGACATAGACCATGTGGCTGAAGGAGCTTGGAGATGTGACTTGTCTTATTGAGTCTGCATACGCTGCTCGTAGTTGCTCATTATTTAAAGCAGTCTCGTGCTCGTTGGTGTATTCGCTAAGATATTGATATGTTGCACAGTAAGTCGAGTAATACATTTCGATAAGGGTAGAGTCTATCGAATTTCTCGGTATATTTTCCAAAGTAGCTAAAGCGTCTGAAAACAATCCGGCGTGAGCCAAAATATCGGCACGTTTAATTGTTTGACGAGTGTGCTCGCCGGGTATTGAAAAGATTGCCGGGCGACGCAGGTTTAGGCTTATATAAAAAAGTGCGGAGTCGGCATTAAAGGCTTCGTATTCGCGTATAAGACAGTTTATTATTGCTGTTTTGCGATTTTCATCGTTAGAGTAATAATAGCTTTTACGAAGTTCGGCAATTCGATTTTTTTTCACTTGCTCATATTGTTCGCTATTATCAATTTCTTGATCCAGCTCCGAATACAAAGCTTGCAATTCGGGCGATGATGTTGCTTTGTTCTTATCGCAGGATACGAGAAAAAGTGAAATGAGTAGTAAAATGTATATTTTCATGAATTTGACTTGAGGAAATAATACCAAAATGAAAGGTTTTGGATGTGATATTAAATTTGTGTAAAATTATAATTTATTTCACAAACAACCAAAAAATGGATAACAGAGCTCTTGTTTTTGAGTTCTTTTCGCAAAATTATTTGCAAAAACGTCAGCATTGAAGTCTCAAATTTTGCAGAGTGATTGTGTAAGAAGTAGAAAAAAGAAAATGAGAATCGGCAAAAATGCTGATTCTCATTAAAGTCGGGGTGAGAAGACTCGAACTTCCGACCTCCACGTCCCGAACGTGGCGCGCTGCCAACTGTGCTACACCCCGATTGGCTAAGCGGTTGCAAAATTAGCGTTTTTTTTTGACTTCACAAAAATTATTAGTCCTTATAATATCTTTTTTTACGTTTTTTGAAACTTTGCCAATTATAAGAGGTGAAATGTCTCTATATATAAGATGAAAATGTGTATATTTGCAGATTAAACACGACAACGGCAGATGGATTTTAAACTACATTCCCCATATAAACCAACCGGTGACCAGCCTGAGGCAATACGAGCGCTCTCTGAGGGCGTGTTGACGGGAGTAGAGTCGCAGACTTTGCTCGGCGTTACGGGTTCGGGTAAGACTTTCACGATGGCTAATGTTATTGAGCAGGTGCAACGTCCGACTTTGATTCTTAGTCATAATAAGACATTGGCGGCTCAGTTGTATAGCGAATTTAAACAGTTCTTCCCCGAAAATTCGGTGCAGTATTTTGTGTCGTATTACGATTATTATCAGCCGGAAGCTTATATTCCATCGACAGATAAATATATCGAAAAGGACTTGATGATCAATGATGAAATTGACCGTCTCCGATTGGCGACAACCTCGGCCCTGCTGTCGGGACGTCGCGATGTTATTGTTGTGTCGTCGGTGTCGTGTATTTATGGCATGGGTAACCCGGAGGACTTCCACGCTAATGTTGTGGAGGTAAAGAAGGGTATGAAAGTTAATCGAAATTCATTCTTACGCCAGCTTGTGGCGGCGTTGTATTGCCGTAGTGAGGTAGAATTCCCTCGCGGTTCGTTTCGTGTGAAAGGCGATACGGTGGATATACGTTTGGCTTACGAAGATATTATTGTGCGTGTTGTGTTTTGGGGCGATGAGATTGAGAAAATTGTAACAATCCAGGGCTCGGATAATGCGCATTTGGGCACTCATGACAGCTTTAGAATCTTCCCGGCAAATCTTTTTGTAACATCACCTGTGCGTCAAGCTGCTGCCGTGGCTGCGATTCAACTCGATTTAGGCCAACAAGCCGAGGCCTTCCGTCGTGAAGGTCATGAGCTTGAAGCTCAGCGTATTGAAGAACGCGTTACCTATGACGTCGAGATGATTAAAGAGCTTGGATATTGCACCGGTATAGAAAATTATTCACGTTATTTCGACGGACGAAGTGAAGGCGAACGCCCGTTCTGTTTGCTTGATTATTTTCCTAAAGATTTCCTAACCATAATTGACGAAAGTCATGTTACAGTGCCACAGATACGCGGAATGTATGGCGGCGACCGTGCGCGAAAGGTGAATTTGGTGCAATATGGTTTCCGATTGCCGGCGGCACTGGATAATCGTCCGTTACGATTAGAGGAGTTTGAAAGTCTGGCCAATCAGACGATATATGTCAGCGCAACCCCGGCGGAGTATGAGTTGCAGAAAAGTGAAGGCGTTGTTGTTGAGCAAGTTATTCGTCCGACAGGCTTGCTCGATCCTCTTATAAGGGTCGAGCCGTCGACAAATCAAATCGACCATTTGCTCGAAGAAATACAGCAACGAATCGAAGCTAATGAACGTACACTGGTGACGACTCTTACAAAGCGTATGGCAGAGGAGTTGAATGATTATTTCTTGAAACTGAAAATTAAGACAGCGTACATTCATAGTGATGTCGATACACTCGACCGAATAAAGATTCTCGACGGCTTGCGCGCCGGTGAATTTGATGTTCTAATCGGCGTTAACCTTCTGCGAGAGGGTCTTGACTTGCCGGAGGTGTCGTTGGTAGCTATTCTTGATGCAGATAAAGAAGGCTTCTTGCGTAGCCATCGTTCGTTGACTCAGACAGTAGGTCGTGCGGCACGAAATCTTAACGGTCAAGTGATTATGTATGCCGATAAGATTACCGACTCGATGCAACAGACCATCGACGAAACCGAACGCCGTCGTGCTATTCAATTGGCATATAATGAGTCACATGGAATTACGCCTCAGGCTATTGTTAAGGCGCGTAATGCAATTGTAGGCTTGGAAAAAGAAGAGGTTGAAATGTCAACGATGTCGCAGCGAGGTGCAAAAGGCAAGACAAAGCGCGATACCAAAGCGTCAACGTCGGTGCAGTATGCCAACGAATTTACTACGACAGTCGACATTGCTGCCGACCCTGTTGTGGGGTATATGAATGCCGACGAATTGCAGCGGTCTATTAACAGATTGCGAGGCGAAATGCTTGCGGCAGCGAAAGATATGGAATTCATTACCGCCGCAAAATTGCGTGACGAAATTATTCAATTGGAGCAGCGTCTCGAAGATATGAAAAAGGATAATGAGCAACTATAAACCTATAGATTACAATAATTTACGTCCAACCGATTGGTTGCCGACGTCGGTAAAAGAAATGCAGTCTCATGGCTGGGACAGCGTTGACGTCGTTTTGTTTTCAGGCGATGCGTATGTTGATCATCCTGCCTTTGGAGCTGCAGTAATAGGCCGAACGCTTCAAGAAGCCGGATACCGCGTTGCTATAGTGCCACAGCCTAACTGGCAAGACGATCTTCGCGATTTTCGCAAATTCGGGCGTCCGAGATTGTTCTTCGGCGTTAGTCCCGGCGCGATGGACTCGATGGTAAATCATTATACCGCCGCGCGTCGTCGTCGTTCTGATGATGCTTATACCCCCGGAGGACGTCATGGAGCACGCCCGGACTATCCGTCGGTAGTTTATACGAAGATACTCAAGGATTTATTCCCCGATGTGCCACTTATTCTCGGTGGTATTGAGGCGTCGCTACGTCGTTTGTCGCATTACGACTATTGGCAAGACCGTCTTCGTCCGTCTATCCTTGCTGACGCACCGGCTGATATGCTTGTCTATGGTATGGGCGAGCGTACTATCCTTGAAATAGCACGCCGTTTGGATGCCGGAGAGACTGTTGACTCCTTGCGTGACATTCCACAGACGGTGCATTTGGTGGCGGTGGATGATATTCCGAAAGCTGATGCCGACAATATTATCCTTGCGTCATATGAAGAGTGTCTTCGCAGCAAATCATCGCAATCTGCTAATTTTAAGCATATTGAGCAGCAGAGTAACCGTCATGACGGTGGTGCAACATTGTGGCAAGCTACCGGCAAACGTGCGGTGAAAGTTAATCCTATGCTGCCGGCGATGAGTCAGGGCGAGATTGACGCGTCTTTTGATTTGCCCTACACCCGTTTGCCTCACCCGCGTTATCGTGGCAAGACTATACCGGCTTATGAAATGATTCGTCATTCGGTAAATATGCACCGAGGTTGTTTCGGCGGATGTGCGTTTTGTACCATTTCAGCGCATCAGGGCAAATTTATCGCATCGCGTTCTAAAGAATCTATCCTGCGCGAGGTGCGACAGGTGACACAAATGCCGGATTATAAGGGCTATATCTCCGACCTCGGCGGGCCGTCGGCAAATATGTACGCGATGCATGGCAAAGATGAGGACAAATGCCGTCGCTGCTTACGTCCATCGTGTTTGCATCCGTCGCCATGTCCTAATCTTAACACAGACCATGGTCCTTTGCTCGAAGTGTATCATGCCGTCGATGCAATGCCGCAGGTGAAAAAATCGTTTGTAGGCTCGGGCGTGCGATATGATTTGTCAATGCATCGTACCGGAGATGCAGAAATTGATAGAACTAATCGCCGATATAATAGCGAGTTAATAACGCGTCATGTTAGCGGCCGCCTTAAAGTGGCGCCCGAGCATACGTCAGACCGTGTGCTGAAGCTGATGCGCAAACCATCGTTTGAGCTCTTTGGCGAATTCAAACGCATCTTTGACCGCGAAAATGAGGCGGCGGGGTTGCGGCAGCAGTTAATACCATATTTTATTTCGTCACATCCCGGCTGTATGCCCGAAGATATGGCAGAATTGGCAGCGGCAACAAAGGAACTGAATTTCCATCTAGAACAGGTTCAGGACTTTACACCCACGCCCATGACCCTCGCAACGGAAATGTATTACACCGGTATACATCCCTATACCGGCGAGCGAGTAGAGTGCGCTATCGATGCCGACGCCAAGCAACGTCAGCGTATGTTTTTCTTTTGGTATGATGCAGAATACCGCACGCAAATCACGCGTGAGTTGCACCGTATCGGTCGTCCCGACTTGATTAATAAGCTTTTCGGCGACCGTCCGCCGCATCGTAATAATTCAAATTACCGAGCGTCTGACATTGACAAGCAATCGCGCAGATGGTACGAAGAAAATCAGTCGCGCCGTAAAGACCGCGAAAATGGCAAGTCTACCGACCGCCGTCGAGAAACATCACAAGAACGCCCTCGTCGCGATTTTAAGCCGAAAGGAACGTCGAAAGGAAAGCCACGGCGTTGACGATTTTCGGTGAGGTGTGATATTTTTTCGATAAAATGAATTAACTTTGCACCGAAATCGCCCTAGATGGTGCGAATAGTAATTTAAATGAGACGAAAGGATTTATATCAGGTTGTAATAGAGCGATTTGAGCGCGAGATGCCCTCTCCGCAAACTGAGTTGCACTATTCCAATCCTTACGAGCTATTAGTGGCGGTAATCCTTTCGGCACAATGCACAGATAAGCGAGTCAATATGGTTACTCCGGCGTTGTTTGAGGCTTATCCTAATGCCCAAACACTTGCCGCTGCCTCTGTCGAACAGATTTACGATATGATAAAGTCTGTGTCATATCCTAACAATAAGGCAAAATCATTGTTCGGAATGGCTCGAAAACTTGTTGCTGACTTTAACGGCGAAGTGCCCGATGATATTGACAAACTTATAACCTTGCCCGGGGTGGGTCGTAAAACAGCAAATGTAATATTATCAGTCATTTACAATCAACCTCGCATGGCGGTTGATACTCACGTTTTTCGCGTTGCGGAACGTATCGGCTTAACGACCAATAGCCGCACGCCGCTAGCTACCGAGCAAACACTGATAAGCAATATCCCGCAAGAGCATATAGCTAAAGCGCATCATTGGCTAATTTTGCACGGACGATATGTCTGCAAGGCCCGCGCTCCGCAGTGTTCACAATGTTTTATCTCCGATGTGTGTCGTTACAAGCAGCGTCTCGATGCAAAAACAGCGCGACGTGATGCGAAAATTCTTGAGAAGGCACATATTATCGATTCTAATAACGACAACAAAAAACAATGAGCGATAATCTTTTTCTATTTATTACCGAAGTTATTGGCACAATAGCATTTGCTATCTCCGGTATTCGTCTGGCAGCGTCGAAAAATTTCGACTGGTTTGGGGCATATGTCGTAGGTCTTATTACAGCCATTGGCGGTGGTACCTTGCGTGATGTCCTTTTAGATATCCCGGTGTTTTGGATGCAGTCGTGGATGTATCTTACTGTAACGTTTGTTTCATTGGCAGCGGTGATAATTTTTAAGCATTTCCTTGTTGGAGGAATGCGTACGCTCTTTATTTTCGACGCCATCGGTTTGGCGTTATTCGTCGTTGTAGGTATGGAAAAGAGTTTTGCAGCAGGCTATCCTGCATGGGTGGCTATTGTGATGGGCATTATTACGGGTTCTTTCGGTGGTGTCCTTCGCGATATTCTTATTAATGAAGAACCGCTGTTTTTCCGCAAAGATATATATGCCACAGCGTGTCTTGCCGGAGGTATGGTTTATGCGTTGACAATGTATATCCCGGGCGCGACGCCGGTGTTTTCGCAAATAGCGTGTGCCGCTACTGTTATAGGCTTGCGCGTGGCAGCTGTGCATTATGGATGGTCATTGCCTATTTTGCACGTTGATCTGCAGGAATCGATTTCTGAATCTAAAGAATCTGATAAGAAATGAGTCGTCGTCGTCAAGAATTGATAAAGTTTATCAAATATTGCATGGTGGGTGTGCTTAACACGCTCGTCTGCTTGGGGGTGATTTATATGTGCAAGTCAATATTGGGTATTAATCCCTATGTTTGCAATATATTAGGTTACACTGCCGGCGTTATCAACTCATTTTTGTGCAATAAATCGTTTGTATTTCATTCGAAAGGCAGCATAAGCCGCGAGGCGATGAAATTCCTTGTCGGTTTTGCGGTGTGCTATCTTTTACAGTTTGGCGTTGTATGGCTTATCAATCAGCGATATGGAGCCGTAGAATTCGATATTCTTGGCATTGTGTTGTCGGGATATGGTGTGGCAACATTGCTTGGTAATGTTGTTTATACACTAGCGAATTTTATTTACAATCGCCTCGTTACGTTTAGATAAATAATTGATAAATAAATTAAGTTTTCATTTTATTGTTATTAAAAAAGGAAAACGCATCCGTGAGGATGCGTTTTCTTATTTGACGATGTCGTTTATCAATTATTCGGGACGACGAGTCTTTTTGCCATAGCCGTAAGCAGCAGCTTCACCGAGTTCTTGTTCGATGCGGAGGAGCTGGTTGTATTTAGCCATACGGTCAGAACGGCTAGCAGAACCAGTCTTGATTTGACCGGCGTTTGTAGCAACAGCGATGTCAGCGATAGTAGCGTCTTCAGTTTCGCCTGAACGGTGAGAGATCACAGCGGTGTAGCCGTTACGCTGAGCGAGTTCTACTGCGCGGAGAGTTTCGGTGAGTGAACCGATCTGGTTAACCTTCACGAGGATAGAGTTAGCACAGCCGAGTTCGATACCCTTTTCGAGGTACTTAACGTTAGTAACGAAGAGGTCGTCACCAACGAGCTGGCAACGGTCGCCGATGAGGTCTGTGAGGATCTTCCAACCTTCCCAGTCGCCTTCAGCCATACCGTCTTCGATAGAGTCGATGGGGTATTCTTCAACGAGTTTCTTGAGGAATTCAGCCTGCTGCTGGCTGTTGAGCTTGGGAGCGTCAGCGCCCTGCTTCCAAGTGTAGTCGTATACGCCTTCTTTGAAGAATTCAGAAGAAGCGCAGTCGAGACCGATAGTGATGTCACGACCGGGAACGTAACCAGCCTTTTCGATAGCTTGGATGATAACGTTGAGAGCGTCTTCAGTGCCTTCGAGAGTGGGAGCGAAACCACCTTCGTCACCTACTGCAGTGCTGAGGCCGCGAGCCTTGAGCACGCTCTTGAGGTTGTGGAATACTTCAGTACCCATGCGGATGCCTTCGTGGAAAGAAGTAGCACCGATAGGACGGATCATGAATTCCTGGAAGCAGATAGGAGCGTCAGAGTGAGCGCCACCGTTGATGATGTTCATCATCGGAACGGGGAGAGCGTAGGTGTTGCAGCCACCGATGTATTTGTACAAGGGGAGGTCGAGGTAATCAGCTGCTGCTTTAGCTACAGCGAGGCTGACACCGAGGATAGCGTTAGCACCGAGGTTGCTCTTGGTGTCTGTGCCGTCGAGAGCGAGCATTGTTTCGTCGATCTTGATCTGATCGAGAGCGTTCATGCCTACGAGAGCTGCTGCGATAGGACCGTTTACGTTAGCTACGGCTTTGAGTACGCCCTTGCCCATGTAGCGGCTCTTGTCGCCGTCACGGAGTTCGAGTGCTTCGTTTACACCTGTAGATGCACCTGAGGGAACGCTAGCACGGCCACGTGCGCCGCTTTCAAGGATTACGTCTACTTCTACTGTGGGGTTGCCGCGTGAATCGAGCACCTCACGTCCGATGATTTTTTCAATTTTCATAGTGTGATACTTTATGAATTGATATCGTGATTGTTAGTTGTTGTTTCGTTTGTTGAGTTTATTCCGACCGCAAATTTACGAAAAATTTCTTTAATACAGCGCGCTACTTTCGTATTTATTGTTAATTGTGTGCCGGAAAGTGTTGTACTTTTATTCGGTGGAGTGTTGGAATGTAATTATCGCAGGGTTGTGGTCAATAAATGGACTTAGTCGGTTGATGTCTGTTCCGAGAGCAGGGTAGGGGATGCGTATTGTGTGCGTGCCGTCAGGTGAGATGTTTAGTGTCGATGTTATGCCGCCCTCGACAGGGCTGTTGCCGAAGATTCCGACGCCGTCTGCCATGTATAGTGTAGATTGCCATAACTCGCTGTTTTGGTATGGCGCTTCTTGGGGGCTGATGGTTACACAATCCGGTTTGGTGATGTCTATATATAAATATGTGTTTGCCGCAGCTCCGTTACTATTGTTTAGCGGACATTTGCTGTTGCGATACATCCCGTCAAGGCGCAAAAGCTTGCTATTTTCCCTGTTTTGATAAATTGCTATTTGCCACGGGTGTTCTTCGGGTAAATAACGTTGTGCATTTATTGTAATGCTAGGTAAAAGCCATCCGTCGATAAAAGTAGCGCTATTGACAAATTGCCACTCTCCGCCGCTAAATTCGAGACAATCGATAGCGGGCGTTGCGTTTCCGTCAGTACTCGTATATGCGATGCCGAAATATAATTTTGTGGCGTTGTCATCAACGGCGTTTTCTACATTATATATATTGTCAGTCCAATGCCCTTGATCACGGAGTCTAGCCGCGGCAATGTCAAGAGATTCGATGATGCCCTCGCCGATGTTGCCGGCGGTGGCGCTGACTAATGTAATGTCACTGCCTGAAATGTCGGTAGGTAATGGGTATGTAAGCTCTTTATTTATTGTAAATTGACGTTTAAAACCATCGCCGTTGACAGATATTGTTGTCGTGCCGTTGTTGGGTGTAAAAGAGACACTGACGGGAAATCTTTTGCAGTCGTGAATATATGTGGCACTGATTGTTTTTGGGGTTTCGCGATTTTGTAAAATATTTATATTCAGTGTTTTGTTGTTGTCTTTTGAGCCGTTGATGTGCAACGCGGCAGATGTGGAATTTCCAGGAGTCAGAGTTGGTATATCGTAACTCATAACGATAGGAATAATTGATTCTCCGACTTTGAAAATTGTCGGAGAGACGGCCTTTATTGTGCCGTCGGGAATGTCGGTAGTTATCTCGAAGCTGATTTCGGAGTCAACGGGTTCGCTTCGAGATATGTTAACAGTGAAATTTCCGGTATTTTGGTCAGTTAATATGTCAATAGCCTTATTTGATGCGAAGAAAATCTCGTTAGTTACCGGAATCGGGTCGGGCGTAGGCTCAGGCCTGTCGGGACGCGAAATTTCATTGTGGTTGCACGCGCTTGTTAGTAGGATTATCGACAATAAAATAGCATATTTCATATTTACACCGTCATTTTTGGCAAAGTTACTAAATTATTGATAAAATTATACACGAAAACGGATATTTATGTCAAAATTATAGTGGTGAGTTCTCAAAAAGTAGATGTTTTGACGCAAAAAGTCATCTAGATGCCAGAAAGAATTGCAATTTGATGAAAAATTACTGCTTATTTTGGTGAAATTCACAAAAAATCGACATTTAGTGAAAGCGTGTTAATGATCGAAAAATCAGAACGATAGTGTTAAAACCATCGCTATAATGCACTATTCAAAATGTTAAAGTACTGCATTTTTCCTTTCCAAATGTATACGAATTTGGAAAAAAAGTATTAACTTTGCCCAATCTTACCCGCGAAGATAAGCGAAGCTTCGGCGTCGCAAAGGGTAAAACTTAAAACTGAAATATTAATCAATCATTTTATGTCTAATTTTTTCTAAGTATGAAAAAGCTGTTTCTATTACTTGTGGCAGTGCTCAGCTTGGGTTTGTGTGCGTCGGCCCAGATGCGCACGATTCAGGGCATTGTCATCGATGCTGAGAACGATGAGCCGCTAATCGGTGCATCGGTACAGGCAGCGAAGGGACTTGGCGTTAGTACGGATATCGATGGACGTTTCTCTATCCGTATTTCTAACGACATCAGTACTCTTACGGTTTCTTATGTAGGTTATGAAACTCAAGAAGTTTCAACAGACAAAAGCGACATCATCGTACGTCTCGCGAACTCAAACAACGTTCTCGACCCCGTTATCGTTGTTGCTTATGGCGAACAGAAAAAATCATCATTTACCGGTTCTGCTGCGACAGTAGGTTCGGCTACAATTGAAAAGACACAGGTTACCAACGTTCTTGACGCTCTTTCAGGTAAAGTTGCCGGTCTCCAGCTCTCGAACGCCTCAGGTGCCCCCGGTGCCAGCTCGCCCACAATCCGCGTGCGTGGTTTCTCTTCTATCAATGCCGGTAATGCTCCTCTTATCATTGTAGACGGTACTCCTTTCACCGGTGATATTAACTCTCTTAACACCAACGATATCGAATCAATGTCAGTTCTTAAGGACGCTGCTTCGAATGCTCTTTACGGTGCTCGTGGTGCTAACGGTGTTATTCTTATTACAACAAAACGCGCTAAACTTGGCGAAGCTTCTATTACTGTAGACGCTAAGTGGGGTGCTAACAACCGTGCTACTCAGGACTATAACGTTATTTCTGACCCTGCTCAGTACTATGAAAAGTACTATCAGGCTTTGAATATGTATGCTACTACTCCTGCGATGTACTCACCTTATTCTAAACAAAAGGTTGAAATCGGTGGTCTTGGCATGAATCAAACAGATGCATACAACTGGACACTTGATAACATGCTTAGCAACAGTAGTACCTACGGTCTTGGTTACAACGTGTTCACAGTTCCCACCGGTCAAAAGCTTATCGGTACCGACGGTCGCCTCAATCCTAACGCTACTCTTGGCCGCATGGTTAACTACAAGGGTCAGGATTACTGGTTGACTCCCGACGATTGGTTGGATGAAATATATCGTTCTAGCTTGCGTCAGGAATATAACGTAGGTATCAGCCGCGCTGACGAAAACAGCAGCTTCTATGCAGCTGTTAACTACCTCGACAATGACGGTATTATCGTATCAAACAGTAGCTTCGAACGTTTCTCAGCTCGTGTTCGTGCTGATGTTCAGGCTAAACCTTGGATGAAGGTTGGCGTTAACGCTTCTTATGCTCACGTTAACCAATATTCTATGGACGGTGACGAAGGTAACTCTGCTTCTACATCAAATATCTTCGGTATCGGTACACAGATCGCTCCTATCTATCCTCTTTACATGCGTGATGGCAACAAGCAGATCATGAAGGACGCTCGCGGTTTCACTCGCTATGACTACGGTTACTACCTCAACGGTGGCGCTCTCCGTCCTTTCCTTAACGACTCAAATGCTATCTCTGACGAACTCCTCAATACTAATAAGTCAACTTCTAACGCATTTACCGGCACAGGTTTCGTTGAAATCCGTTTCTTGAAGGACTTCAAGTTCACTTCAAACAACAACTTCAACCTTCTTGAATCACGTGCTAACAATATGGTCAACCCCTTCTACGGTCAGTACGCTATCCAAAATGGTATCACCACCATCCAGCACGGCCGTAATACCGACTACACATTCCAACAGTTGTTGAACTGGAACCACCTCTTCAACAACCGCCACAATGTTAGCGTCCTCTTGGGTCATGAATGGTACAAGACCATCAGCGAAGTACTTTACGGTACACGTCACGGTCAGTTTGACGTCACCAACGGTGAACTCGCAGGTGCTATCTTTGATGACAGCGCTAGTTCTTCACGTAGCGAATATAACAACGAAGGTTGGTTCATGCGTGCACAATATGATCTCGACAGCAAGTACTTCGCTTCAGCATCTTATCGTCGCGACGCATCTAGCCGCTTCCATCCCGACCACCGTTGGGGTAACTTCTGGAGCTTGGGTGGTGCTTGGATCATCAGCAAGGAAGACTTCTTCGATGTTGATTGGGTGAACATGCTTAAGTTCAAAGCCAGCTACGGTGAACAAGGTAACGATAACATCGGTGGCTACCTCTACACCGATACATACTCAATCATCAACTCTAACGGCTATCCCGCAGCAGTATCTGAAGTTAAGGGTAACAAAGATATCTCATGGGAAAAGAACGGTAACTTCAATGCCGGTGTAGAATTCGAACTTTTCAACGCACGACTCAATGGTCAAGTTGAAGGCTTCTACCGTACAACACACGACATGCTTATGTTCTTCCCCACTCCTGCATCTTATGGTTACCGTGGTTACTATGACAACGTAGGTAACGTAATGAATGCCGGTGTTGAAGTAGAACTTCAGGCTACTCCTATCCGTACACGCGATTTCACTTGGACTATCAATGCCAACTTGACATGGTACAAGAACGAAATCACCATGCTTCCCGACGAACGTAAGAAATCAAGCGAACCCATCGACGGTGTTGAAGGTTTCCAGAGCAGCGGTTTGTACTATGGCGAAGGTATTCCTATGTACACCTACGTTCTCAAACGCTATGCAGGTGTAGACAAAGAAACAGGTCTTTCACTTTACTACAAGCACGAGCGTGATGAACAAGGCAATAAGACCGGTAATATCGTAAAAACCGACGTTTATTCAGAAGCCGATGACTTCCTTGCAGGAACAGCACTCGCTCCCGTTTACGGTGGTTTCAGCACAACATTCGAATACAAAGGCTTCGACCTTACAGCATCATTCAACTATCAGATTGGTGGTCATGTATATGATGGTGACTATGCATCTTTGATGTCTTCACCTACAGACGGTGGCCGTGGTACAAACATCCACGCCGATATGCTTAACTCTTGGACACCTACAAACACAAATACAAGCGTACCTCGTTTTATGTTCGGTGACAGATATACATCAGCAAGCAGTGACCGTTTCTGGACCGATGCTTCTTACATTTCACTCGAAAACATCAACTTCGGTTATACACTTCCTTCAAACATTGTTAAGAAACTTTACCTTAACAAGCTCCGTGTATACTTCGCAGCTGATAACATCTGGGTATGGAGCAAGCGTCAAGGTCTTGACCCCCGTCAGTCTTTCACAGGTTCCACCAACAACACTATGTATGCGCCCATCCGCACACTCTCAGGTGGTTTGACCCTTACATTCTAATTTAACAGGCTTATTCAAAAATGAAAACTATAATCAAATCGTTAGCGACAGCTCTTGTGGCAATGCCACTGCTAACGAGCTGTATCGAGGAGACTTTCCCGACTTCCGGTGTTACACAGGGTCAACTCGAAGCTTCAGTAGAAGCAACAAGCGCATTGGTTTGGGGTATGCCCGGTAATATGATCTCATTGAGCTCAGGTTATTCTTCAATGCACTGCAACTTTGGCTATCCTGCATTGATGCACGCCCTCGACGTTATGACCGATGATATGGTCGTTGACTATGGTAACGGTTATGACTGGTTCGCTACATGGAGCACTGTCAGTACCGGCCTTGGTGAAGATTATGCTATCTGCCAAACTGTGTGGGAAACATTCTACAATCAGATCCTCGCTTGTAACAAGGCTATTGCTGCTGTAGACCCCGAATCAGAAAACGAAACTCTCCGTTTCTATTACGGTTCTGCTCTTGCTTATCGTGCATACACTTATCTTGAAGCAGCTCAGTGCTATGAGTCACTTCCTACTGCTCTCAATAACTGTATATCTCCCAAGGGTAAGGACATTGCAGGTCTTACAATTCCTATTGTAACAGAAAAGACCACCGAAGACGAAGTTCGTAACAATCCTCGTGCTACTCACGAAGATATGGTTAAGTTCATCGAAAACGACCTTTTGACAGCTGTTTCATATCTTGACGGTGTAACATCACCTTCTAAGACACTTCCTGACCTTGCTGTAGCTTACGGCGTTCTTGCTCGTCTCTATCTCTGGGACGCTCAGTATGCTAAAGCTTCTGAATATGCTAACAAGGCTATTTCAACCTCTAACGCTACTCCCCTTACCGCAGAAGAATGGTTGAATACTTCTACAGGTTTCAACGACGACACTGCTAGCGCTTGGTTGTTCTCTATCAAGTACGAAGCTGAAAATGATGCTGTAAAGACTTCAATTATCAACTGGACATCTTTCGTATCTAACGAACAAGACTTCGGTTACTCAATCGCAGGTGCACGCGTTCATATCGGTGCTTCTTTCTACAACCGTATGGACAACCTCGACTTCCGTAAGCTCGCTTATGTAGCTCCCGAAACTTCTGTTCTCTCAGGTCAAGAACGTTACTTGGATGAACAGTTCGCTATCGATAACGGATTTGATGCTTACACAGCTCTTAAGATTCGTCCCGGTAATGGCGAAATGGTAGACTACAAGACTGCATGTGCTGTTGCTATTCCTTTGATGCGTGTAGAAGAAATGTACTTCATCGACGCAGAAGCTAAGGCACACCTCAACCCCACCGAAGGTAACGAAGCTCTTAAGTCGTTTATGCGCACTTATCGCTATGGTACATACGACAACGAAGTATCAACAGAAGAAGACGTTGTAGAAGAAATCATCTTCCAAAAGCGTATGGAACTCTGGGGTGAAGGTCGTAACTTCTTCGACGTTAAGCGTTTGAATATGTCAGTAACCCGTGCATATCCAGGCACAAACTTTAGCAAGACGTTGAACACATACAACACTGAAGGCCGTCCCCAATGGATGAACTTCTGTATCGTTAAGCAGGAACTTAGCAATAACGTAGCAGTACAGGATTACAACAACATCAACCCTGTAGGTTTGTACTCAGTAATTAAAGATTTCTAAAAGATTAGTATATGAAAGCAATTAAATATATTGCGGTAGCCTTCGCCGGAGCATCGATGATGTTCGCGAGCTCATGTACAGATTCTGTGGACTATACTCCCGCAGCCCCTCAGACCGGCTATGAAGTATACTTCTCGGATCAAGAGGCTACTGAGGTTGACCTCGTAGTAGATGCTACAACAGCAACTGTTAATCTCAGCCGTGTTAAGACTGCAGGTGAATTGACTGTAGCTCTTACAAGCACCGTTACCGACGTTGACGGCGAAGCTGTTGAAGGTATCTTCACTGTGCCTTCTCAGGTAACTTTCGCAGATGGACAAGCTGTTGCTCCCATCGTACTTGGTGTTGAATTCGATAAGGTTGTTCCTGCTCAGAACTATCTTATCAACATCAAAATCGGTTCTGAAGAAACTCCTTATGGCCAAGCAGAACAGACTTTCACTGTGTCTTATTCTCCTTGGTTGGATTATGAATTGAATAGGAACGGTAACGCATATGTTACTTATACATTTCCTTTCCAAAGTGCTATTTATCTTGAAACTAAGTTGTATTCACAGAAAAGCGTTTTGTCTGATGACGTTCTTCGTTTCACAGCAGTAGCTCCTGATGAATTCCACCAGCTCGGATGGGATCTCGACATTGTTTTTGATATTGACTATAGCCAATATACACTCAATGAGGATAATGATACCTGCTATGTAATCACCACACCTTCAATGCCTGCTTATTTCGCTGATGATGAAGGCTTGTGTACCTTGATTGATGGATATTCATGGCATAAGGAAATCGGTGGCTATACCGCAGAAGAAGCTGAATTAGGACTTGCTAACAAAGGTTGGGAAAGATCATATTTCAATAGCAAGACAGGTGTTGCATATTTGAATTTGTGTGCATATCCTGCAGCTATGGAATTCGGTTATCTCTATAACGAAAAGAAGTCGTTTACATACACCGTAGAATTCCCCGGCTATGTTAACTATGCTATGGAATTTGTAGAAAATGGTCATTATGTAGATGTTACCGGTGAAGAATCACAGTTGATTCAGGTTTACAAGACTAGCAACCTTGCATACTTCGCTTGCGACTTCGCAGAAGGCGCACTTACCAATGACGAAGTTGCTGCTCTTGCTCAGCAAATCATTGACGACAAGGACAAAGAATTCTATAGCGAATCAGGTGCTAACGTTTTATTGCCTATCTCAAAGAATGGAACTTACACACTCGTTGCTGTAGGTTATGACGAAGGTTACAACGCCGTTTACACCGCTTCTTACGTATTCGAATTCGAAACCGTTAAGTCTGAAAGCGAATGGGAAAAATATGGTGAAGCAGACTATACCGAAGCATTCTTTATGGATGTTTATGGTTTGCTCCCAGTAACCTATCCCGTACAGGTAGAACGTAACATCGAAAATCCCGGTATCTTCCGTCTCGTTAATCCTTATGCAGATTGGACCACATATGGCGGCTATAAATCATACCTTCAAAAGGGTAACCATTACCTCACCCTCGATTGTACCGATCCCACGGCTGTAAATATCTTGGAATCTGATCTTGGTATATCTTTGATTCCGGAGTACGGTTATCTTAGCGTAACATCGTTGGCTAATATTTTTATGGAATCCGGACAAGCTACTTATGACCAGCTTAAGGCTTACGGATACTTTGGCGTTCTTGAAGATGGTGTAATCACCTTCCCTGCCGGTACTATCTGCGGTGCGCTTTCAGGCTTTTACGATGGCGAATGGGTGTTCTTTCTCAATCTTGACCCTCAAAACCCCACAGATCCCGATTCTGAAAGCTATGATCCTTTCTGGGGCGAAGGTTTGTTCAACGTTGCTATCTACAACTTGATGGATGCAGCAGCCGGCGTTAAGCCTAACAAATCACCCAAGGCTAGCGCAAAGGACAACTCAAACATTTCACTCAAAGAAGGTCGAGTTATTGCACCTCGCAAGCACAAAATCCGCTTACTTTCTGAGAAGGAAGCAAAGAGCCTCATCTCAAAAGAATTTGTTCGCGCAAATTTCTGATAATTAACACTTGAAATATTGCAGGCGCAGCCATCCGGTTGCGCTTGCTTTTTTTTATCGGCATATTTGTGCGATTGACTATTCGATTTTGCACCGAGCAATTCGGTTTTCGTTCTATCGAATAGTGCGAACTGTTATTCCCCTGAAATTTTGGATAACAAGAGTGTTATAAGCATTAGAAATGCGGCAAAATGATACAAAAGTTTTCGATATTGTTTGATTTAAGTTTTTTTAGAACTGCATATAACATAAAGCGTTGAAAATTTGCTACCTTTGCAGATTGAAAATAGTAAAAACGTCAAGTAAAAGCATATTTTCCATATCCATTCGATGAAAAAAGTTTACCTATTCCCCCTAATGTTGCTTTCGGGCTGTGTAGTGATGAACGCACAGACGAAAATCGACCTAGCGCTTGCCTCAAAAGTAGGTGAGCTCCGTCTAAATGCCGAGACGCAGTCACGCTCTCGTGCTCAAGCAGATGAAGAGCAGTTGACAGTCTATGTAACTTTTGCAGATGCAACAACAGCACAAGAATATGCAGCTGCTAACGAAGCAGTGCGTGATTGTCGTGGAAATATGGTGATTGCTACGCTCTCTATTGCTGAAATTGAATCTTTGAGCGAGCAAGCTAATGTGTTGAATATCTCAGGTAGTGAAGGTTTGGAGCTTAAGCTCGATGCCGCTCGCGCTGCTACAGGTGTTGACGCTATTCATAATGGCGAAGGTTTGCAGCAAGCTTATACCGGTAAAGGTGTTGTTGCGGGTATTTTCGATACCGGTGTTGACCCTAACCATGTTAATTTCTCTGATGGCGATGTAAATCGCATCAAATCGTTCTGGACTATTACAGGTAACACTAGCGCTGTAACAACATACGACACTCCCGATAAAATCGCTCGTGTAGAAACCGATAATGCTAACCAAACCCACGGCACTCACGTGCTTGGTATTATGGCAGGTGGATTTAAGGGTGCTACTCGTGTAGCATATCTCTCAAATCGCGGTATCAATACGATAAGTAATCGCCGCGCAGTGCCTTATTACGGTGTTGCTACCGGTGCCGAATTGGCTGTTTGTGCCGGTACATTGGAATCAGCTAACACCACTATCGCTGCCGGATTGGTTGCCGACTATGCAAAGAAGGTAGGCAAACCTGCGGTATTGAATATGTCGCTCGGTAGCAACCTCGGTCCTCACGATGGCTCTTCTGCGCAAAATCGCTATCTTGAAGAGCTCGGTAAAGATATGATTATCTGTGTGTCTTCGGGTAATGAAGCTTCTACAAATATTTCTTATTCAAAGTCGTTTACATCGTCAGACAAATCGTTCAAAACTTGCTTGAGCTCAAATGCATCGTTATCTTCTGCTACTATTGACGTGTGGAGCTCTGATGCAGAACCTCTTACTATCACAATCTCGGGTTACAATAAAACCACCGGTGCCGAACCGATGAAGCTTACTTTCGCTCAAAATCAGGGTGGTAAATATATCATGTATGGTGGTAGCGCTTTGTCGCACTACTCAGACGTTGTGTATAACGCCGACCTTAACAATGTATTCGGTGAAAACGCCAGTGTGCGCGTTACTACAAGCGTAGACGGCTATAATAACCGCTATCGTGCTTACATCGTGGTGAGCTTCGGTAATGGTGTAAATTCACGCGATATCGTGCCTGTGATTTCTGTTGAAGGCAAGGCGGGTAAGACTGTAAACATGTATACCATAGGCACTACCTTTATGTCTAACGGCCTTGCAGGTTTTGTTGATGGTAATGACTCATGCACAATCAGTGATATGGCTTGCGGAAAGAACGTTATCAGCGTAGGTGCTTATACCAACCGTAGCGAATTTGCCACTTTTATCGGCAAGTATGAATACAAAGCTCCCGTAGGTCAAATTTCATACTTCTCTTCTTATGGCAAAACCTTCGATGGCCGTCAGTTGCCTCATGTTGTTGGCCCCGGTGAAGGTATGATTTCTTCGTTTAGCTATTACTATATTAAGAATCAGAATTTGGATAATCCTGAAACTTATGGCTTGTCAGTAAACCATACCCATGGCAAACGCGCCAGCTATTGGGCAGAAATGAGCGGTACCTCAATGTCATCGCCTTATGTTGCCGGTGTTGTTGCGTTGTGGCTCGAAGCTGATCCTACATTAACTTACGAAAAGGTTCTTGAAGTAATGAAGGCAACTTGCGATAACGATGCATATACCGCCGCCGCTCCCGAACGTTGGGGCTATGGCAAAATCAACGCTCTTGCCGGTATTAAGTATATTCTCAACACCGGTGCAGTAAGCGATGTTGCAACAGATAGCCGCGTGCTTGTTAATCAAACATCTAACGGTGTGTTTGAAATTTTCAGCGCAGCTGGTGCATCTATCGATGCGAAGTTGTATTCACTTAGCGGCGTGCTTTCTGCCAGCATTAATGCTAATTCTAGCGAGCTTACTCTCGATGCGTCAAATGTTGTGCCCGGTGTGTATGTTCTCCGTGTTCAAACAGGCAATGCTGTAGAAACACAAAAAGTCGTTATTCGATAAAAATACCCTCATATAAACACGAAAGCCACGCCTCACCGCGTGGCTTTTTCATTTATTAGGTATTGCTTTTTGATTACGTTAGATCGCAAAAGAACGGCTACCATGCGTGGGCCGTATTAGCCGTACACAGCAGCCGCCAATAGCTTTCTCCGGAATTAGAAATAGTAGTCTATTTTCTTGGGGTAGTGCAGCATACCTGCACCAACTTCTTTGGCAACGCTTTCGCCCTTTGTAATCTCTACAATAGCGAGAGCAAAACTAATTGCCGCGCCCGGACCACTAGCGGTGACAAGATTATTAAGAGCCACTACTGGCGCGTCGCGCATAATAGCACCATGCGCTTTGCAAGCGGCGTCGAAGCCGGGATAGCAGGTCGCTTCACGACCTTCGAGCAATCCTAAAGGAGCTAACACCACTCCTGGTGCGGCACAGATGGCTGCAACATTTCCTTTATGCCCTTTTAAGAGCGCACACAAGGGCTCAAACGATGCTAAATTGGTAGAGCCGGGCATTCCGCCGGGTAAGATCAACCATTCGGCATCGGCAAACGTACATTCTCCATAAGTCAAATCTGCAACAACTGTTATTCCATGTGCGCCCACAACTTGATGGTCGTTTGTGATTGATACGGTTTTTGCGTCAACTCCGGCACGGCGGAGGACGTCTACAACTGTCAATGCTTCGATTTCTTCGAAGCCGGTAGCCAAAAATATATACGATCGGCTCATGTCTCTTTAATGGTTTTAGTAAAGCCTTGAATAAGGCATATCTTGTGTAATTTAATTCGTAAGCTCGTGGTTTTTTTATATCTTTACGATAAAATTATGAGCTTATGAAACGGTCTTTGTATATTTTGCCGCTAATTTCGGCATTTATTTTGATATTTGCAAGCTGCAAGCAAAAATATTTTACTTCTGAGGGGCAAATATGGGCTACGACGTACCATATTGTCTATAATTCGCACTCGGATTTGCGTGATAGCATTGAATCCGTCGCAAATTCGATAAATAATTCTCTGTCGCTATTCAACCCCTCATCGGAGCTTTCGGCTATCAATAACGGGTTAAATGATGTTAGTTATGACTTTTGTCGCGTTTTTGATATGTCGCAAGAGGTATGGCGCGCGTCAAACGGCGTTTATGACCCCACGATAGCCCCTCTTGCACAGTTGTGGGGCTTCGGTAAGGCAGACATTAATAACGCGCCTACAGACTCTGCTATTAATGCCGCCTTGGAATTGGTAGGCATGGGCGATTGTTCGGTTGTAGACGGCAGGCTAGCGCGCAAAAATGCCGCTACGCGCTTCGATTTCTCATCGATAGCAAAAGGCTATGGCGTCGACCGTATTGCCGATATGCTCGAGCGTAACGGCTGTACGGATTATATGGTTGAAGTCGGAGGCGAAGTGACGGCAAGGGGTGTCAGTCCTCGCGGAATTCCATGGCGTATACAAATAGACTCGCCCCTGGGCGGTATGTCGCACCAACGAATGGCGATAGCTTCTTTGGGACCCGATAGAATGGCGGTGGCGTCGAGTGGTAATTATCGCAATATTCGCACCGACAGTGCAGGGGTGTCGTGGTCGCATACTATTTCGCCTATAACGGGGCGGCCTGTTAAATCTGCTGTCCTTGCCACAACTATAATATGTAGAGACTGCGCTATGGCTGACGCTATCGCTACGGCGTGTATGGCGTCGATGAATGCCGACAGTGCTTTGGCTATCGTTAACCGCCTAAACGCCGAGGCGCTGATTGCTTATGTAAACGGCGACTCGTTGGATATCGTAATGTCTCCGGGGATGGAGACTTTTATCTCAAAATAATATGCTTACACACATACGCTGCCTTGCTTTGCATTCGGTACGCATCACGGATAGTAAAACGCTCCTTTCTGTGTGGACCGAAAAAGGTCGCCTTACATTATTAATGCCAGCCGGTAAGAGTCGCGAGGCACAACGTCGTCGTGCTTTGACAATTCCTCTGACGACTTTTGAAGGCGTGTGCGATATTCGGCCCGATAAAGAAATTATTTCAATACGAGACGTGTCTCCATGTTTAAACGCGCTAGCAATAACTGCCACGCCCCGCCACCACGCGCAGGCGGCGTTCTTGGCGGAGGTGCTGGATAGTGTCCTTCGTCATACTGAGCCCGATGAGACGCTTAATAAGTTTATCTTTTACGCTGCCGAGGTGTTTGCTGCCACACCTGCCGATGATTTGGCGAACTTTGCAATATCGTTCTTTGCTCACTTGACACGATTCCTTGGCATTGAGCCGGACACGGCAAATATTAAACGCGCTTCGTTTTTTGATCTTCGCGAAGGACATTGTTGTGCCGCCGCGCCGCTGCATAATGATTGGATTGATAAAAAAGCTACTCGCACAATGAGGGCGCTTTTGGCAATTCCACTCACTCAAATTTCGCGTATGCACTTCAATCAATACGAAAGAAATGCTACACTCGACTATATTTTGAAATATTTTTCGATACATTTTACTCCGATTCGCGAGCCGAGAACACTTTCTTTATTCAAAAATCTATACGATTAGGGGTTGATTTGCGCGACAAATATACCAATATATTAGCAAAATCAGACAAAATGCATTTTTTTCGTAATTTTTTTGCAGAAATATTTGCACGGTCTAGAATTTCGCCGTAACTTTGCAGTGCAAAAAGCGATAAGCCAATGCCTCTCTAAGAGAAGAGAATCAAGGTGCGGTAGATCAGTTGGTTAGATCGCCTGCCTGTCACGCAGGAGGTCGCGGGTTCGAGTCCCGTCCGCACCGCAAGAGGAGAGAGGAGAATGAGAAATGATAATCTTCGGATTTTATTTCTCATTCTTTTTTAATATGCCCCGGTAGTTCAACGGATAGAACAGTAGTTTCCTAAACTTCCGATAGCAGTTCGATTCTGCTCCGGGGTACTCACAACGCCCGACTTTCGGGCGTTTTTTATTTTATGACGTGTTGGCTTTGATCTTTTACAGGCTCAGTAGCTTTTAAGTGGGGATAAATTTTTTCAAGAGCTGCAAAATATCGAACTTTGCGAGAAAATATGAAACTTTGCAGAAAAATATGGAAAA
>CAZFGV010000020.1:0-34593 GCA_964518705.1 uncultured Bacteroides sp. | reverse complement strand
GCCACGGGAGCTGGTTGGGGTTCCGCTTTCACAGTATCGCGGATTACTGTAGTCGTTGGCTTACATTTTTTATTTGCAAGCTGGTCTTCTTGAGATGTGTTAGGGCTAGAGATAGTCTCTTGTATGATATCTGCTATTATAGTTTTGCCTTGTTTTGCCTCTTGGGTTGTTTGGTCAAGGACAGTCTTAATTGTCAACTCATGAGGCACTTCGTCAACGGGATGTATATTGGGGTCGAAAACGGGCACCTTAATAGGTTCGGGTTTGGCACGTTTTTCGACAGGATCGCTTCCTTCGTATTTTTTCCATGGATTACGCATAAAGTCAATATACTCGCGATTCGCTTTGGTAATAAACGAATTGAAATCCTTCATATTATCTCGCATAAACGAATCAAAATCATCGCCCGACTGTGTTGCCAACGCCGAAACGGGACACAATAGTGACGCAATTAGTAGCGACTTGAGTAATTTCATAAAAATAATCTTAAGAAAAAAACGATAGTAAAAAATACGGGCTGTCGCTAAAATAGCAGCGACAGCCCTAATGCATTATTCTTCAGTTACTTCTTCGTTGATGAAATTTTCAACCACGTTTGAGAGGTCACCGAGTTCAGCTTGCTGACGAGCTTCACGAAGAGCTTGTTCGCGCGCTTGTTTAGCTTCTGTTTCGTCGAGAGACATAAATACGTTATATTCGTTCACGCCGCCTTTATCTTCACGAATGAGCACAAAGTGTTCTTTTACGAGCGAAGATATATGAACATTAACAGCAGCTTCGTAAGCAGCACCAAAACGGTCAACTTCATCTTTTGTGACGTTATTAAAGTCTGTTGACATCACAGATTTAAGTTTACCAATCACCTGAGCTTTAGCACGAACGGCATAGTTTGCAATACCAGCGCTCATTGCATTGTCGCGACCGAGTTTGTTGTTTGAGCTTAGTGCGATACCGACAATAGAAATACGGTTTTCTTCATCTTGTGCAAGATATGTACGATATTTTACAAGTTGGAATTCGAGAGTTGATGTGCTCGCGAGGGGACGCCAGCCTTCTTTCTTGAGTTCTTTCGCGCGGTTCTTTGAGTCTTTTTCAATTGCTTTTTGTTCCGACTTTGTAAGTTCGCGAACTTCGGCATTTACTGTAGTGGCTCCGAAGCAGAATAGAAGCACTACGGCTGTGAAGATTGAAAATAGTTTTTTCATAGCTATTTAGTTTTTATGTGTTAATTTCTATTCACCAATTGATGCTATATGGAAGCGAGATGCGAGTAGTGGTTACTGTCGCGGTTATAGGATCTACCAAACCGATATGCCCGGTGAGCATCTTTGTTACATTGGTATCGTTTACACGAATAGTGCCTTGTACTTGATATTTCAACGTTATCACACCGCGAGAGGTATATACGGCATCGATATCGTCAATAATAATCGGTGCTGCCAATCCGGGAACATTGAGTTCAAGCGACTTAACGCCGAAATCTGTCGTTCCGCGATTGTTTAGTGTCAGGCGGATATTCAAATTTGTTATTGTCTTATCAGCGGCAGAGATACTATCGGCGGTGAGATAAACCGTGCCTTGCGGTATTACTGAAAATTTTTCGTTGCTCATCGAGCTATTCAACGGATAATGCTGCTCGATAGACTTGGTGCTGATTCGGAAAAGAACGTCAATGCTATTCTCTTCTTCCTCGATGCAATCTTCGGTGCTATAAGTGATACGGAATTTACCGTCCACAGCCACAGCATTAATCGCCGACGCACAATTCGATGTCACTTTCGGCATAACACCGCAACGAACAGGACGTCCGGCTACGGATATTGCACATTCTATTACGTCGGGAGAGACAATTCCTCCGATAACGCTAACAGACTTATAGAGTTCGTTATAACGCTCTTTGCAACCTTTCACACGCGCCAAGCGAACATTATCAAAGAAATATTCGGCGAGGGCGTTCAGTTGTAGTATTGCCGCTTGTATATCTTCTACGGCATCAAATGTTTCTATACTTTCTTCAAGAGAGCGTAGCTGACTTTCTTTTTCTTTGTCATAGTCCTCAAAGTCGGCTTCGAGCATCATCTGATCCATACGAGAGTACGGATACATTATCGAATATTCGTAATGCTCTACGTTAGTTTTCTTATTGCGACATTTCACCCAATAAAGGTCGTAAATCTTTGAATAAGAAATACCTTTAAGGAAAGGCAAATTCGCCGAACGGATGCTTGACGTGCGGTTATAAACATCTGACGACTCCTCTACGTTGCCGTTGATTATCGTTTCCGACGCAACATTGTTATTCTGCACATTGACATTACTTGCCACAGATTGGATAATGCGTTCGGTCACTTCATTAAGCGCTCGTTTTTGGGCTTCTGCAAGGCTCGGGGCTTCAACGGTAACGACCAAGAACCCTTGCACTGCTGTGCCTAACCATTCCGGAGTTTTCTTAGAGCTGCGTTCTACTATTTTATAATTGCTCCCGGCATAGCTTATCGTGGCGCTTGCCAACAGTATCACTGTTAGAATAACGCGTAATGTGCTATATATTGATGTTCTCTTCATTGCTTATTTCCAATTTACTTTCAAATTCGACACCCTGACTTTTACGCCACTGAATCTAAATTCAGCATATGAGAGCTTTGAGAACTTTTCGCGGATATTGTTGATAGTATAGTACGAGCGAAGTTCGACATTATATGGCAAACGCAAATTTATATCATTTCCGTCGCGATAACAACGATTGTCGAGGCTATTACCTTTGTCATCGATAGCGGTATAGAAATTTGTCCACGTCGAAGTTTCCGTAAAGTTTTTGTCACGGTTCTTGAGAAGCACTTCAATCACAATGCTTTGGCGCGACAAATCGCCTGTACAACTTACTATTTTAAAATCGAAATTATTGTTATCGATAACAATATCAGGTTGTTCATACTTCGGTGCTACGGGTGCCGTTGGTGTGGGCTGTTGGCGAACGGGAACTTCGGCAACTCGGTCAACAACAACGGTATCGGGTTTTGCCTGAACTTCAACAACAACGGTGTCGGGTTTGGTAGGCACTTCTATCACGCGCTCTATCACAACGGTATCGGGCTCGGTTACGGTTGGCTCGGTAATAAAGGGCACTATTTCACTAAATAGAGTTGACGCATCATCATAACACGACACTTCGGGGGTGATAGCGCTAAGATAACATGCCGCTACTTCATACTCCTTCAATTGAACCAAACGTCGGGCTTTTTCGACTACGATAGCACAATTTTCGGCATAATAATCGGCGATGCGATTACGTGCGTTGCGGATAAAGCGCACATACACAGGGTCGTTGACCTTTATAGAATTAGCCAACTTCTTCAATGCCGCGTCTGTTCCTCCGCTGGCGCTGCCGCTAAGGGGGATCGTTGTGGTATAATATATTTCATGGTCAACAATATTGACTGCTGACAACGTCATATCAACACCTACTGTAGCAACTTCGCGAACAAAGCCTTCCGACTCGCTAGACTCTGTTATTTCATATTGAACTTTTACCGCAAATACATTATAAACGTTTTCGGTAGAGGCTTTCGAGCGGTCAAATGCCGATACAAGTTTGCGCTGTATCGTTGACTCAACATTGGTAGGTATACCATCGCCCTCCAATGGAAGAACTTTGAATTTTACTGCACTTTCTTGGGCAACAGCGCTTGCCGATACAGCCATCGCTATGACTAATCCGCTGACTATTGATTTTAGATTCATAGCTCTATGATTTTCATGTTATTCAATTATTACATCGATGCTTTGTCCCATCGCTGTAATTTTTGCTTTATAATCTGCGCCAAGTTGGTCTTTGAGGAACTTACGAAGAGCGCTGCCGAAGTTTGATAGCGTGTAGCTGCGATTGCGTTCCACATCCCAAAGAGGCACGTTTAGTGTTATCCTGATATATTTATCAGTATTAACATCCATATTCGACACACCTCCGAAAGCGTTTTCACGCAACCACTCGTCGAGGGCGTCTTTGAAAAAATCACCGGTACCGGGGGAATCTTGGTCGAAATCCCAATCTGATACCGACGCGGACAGATTCATGTCTATATGAACTTCGCGGCCTTTGGCAACCATCGCCTCAAAAGATTTTGACAACTGTGTAAAGAAGCTACTTTCAATTTTCTTGATTGCGCCATTCACCAAGAAGGTCGAATCTGTCGTATGATAGTAACCGCTATTGAACGTCATAACGGCAAGATTTCCTTGTGTCTGCTTTTCAATAGCTTTAAGTTCTATATTAACTGCCGATGTTCCGGCATTGCTCTTGACATTAAAACCGACTGACACAACAATATCACCGGGCAAGTTGCGTGCCATCATTGTTGCAACGTCATCTTGTGTGCCCTGGTGCAGCATCTCATTATTTTGGGAATTTTGAAGCTGCGCTACAAAATCACGGGTCTTATATCCATTTTCAACAAACACCTCTGCAACTTTCGCTATTGCATATCGATATACATTATCCGACTCTACGCGGGCACGCATTGCCTCAAAGCTATAGCCATGAGCCTCATCGGTATATGGTACAATTACAATTGAAGGATTAAGAGATGCTGTCGCTGTTTCTTTCTTCGCATCTGACCATACAGGCGAGAATACTTGTCCGTTGCGATCAAGTTCGCCCTTAAGTGTGCGCAAATTGATGGTCAAGAGTACAGTTACACGGCGATTCTTGGCTATTTTTGTATCGCTTGTTGTTTTAGGCTCACCGCTTATATAATTGATATATCTGTTCTCGCTAAAAAAACGATAATCAAAATCACTCTTTACTACTGTCAAAATCGGATTACCATTCTTTAGCCCCTCAACACCTGTGTGGAATAGACAATTAAACGCAGACTTCATTGCCAAAACTTCAGCATCTTTTTTCTTCTCTGCCGTTGCCGAAGCCATTAGCGTTACTATATTTTCATCTCCGCTAACAAATTGCACATCATCACTAAATGTCTGTGCCGAACATAAAAATGTGCAGCACACGAACATTGTAATGAGGCATATATACTTTTTATATGCCATATAATAAAAATTAGTTTTTACCTTGAGTTAATAAATCGGCTATTATTTTAAGGAACTAATTCCTTTGAATATATTTCCTTTTTTGGGCACCGACTTAAGAACAATTTCCTGGCCGGCATCAAGGGCTGCCTTTAGCTCTTTGTGTCCTTTTTTAACCTTGCACAATGAAATATCATCGCCTTCGATTGCATCTACTTCACATTCGCCAATCACTTTAACTGATTTATGTTTAGCTACTTCGCGAACGATACAAACTTCAAAACGATCTTTCTTTGCAAGACCATTAATTTCGCCAAGGTCCATATAGAATGATTCTACTTTGTCACCCTTAACTTGATTCACTTCAAGGAAACGGCCAAAGAGAGGGAAAGCTTCCTGAATAAAACTTACAACTTTATCCTTTGCTTCATTGCAAGCTTTTGCAACGGCATCTTCTTTAGTTGAACTTCCGACAATACCTTTG
The DNA here is from genome assembly GCA_964518705.1 of uncultured Bacteroides sp. Taxonomy (GTDB): domain Bacteria; phylum Bacteroidota; class Bacteroidia; order Bacteroidales; family Muribaculaceae; genus CAG-873. The sequence continues at coordinate 29,081 of CAZFGV010000020.1, read as the reverse complement.
GGGATAATACCATCAATAATAGAACCGCCAAATTTAAATGCTTTATTAAGAATAGTCTTGCCATCATTAGGATTCACTACCTTTAAAGCACCAGAAATAGATGCTACATAAGTAACAGTACCATCGTCAGCTTTATTCTCAGTAATCGATACTGAAGCAACACGTCCTGAAATAAGGAAGTTAGCGCCTTCCTGAGACATTACTTTAATACGATCCATATCGTCACCGGCAAAGGCACCTGATTCACGACGTTCTTGCTCGATACGGAGAAGTTGATTTGAATCAACGTCAATAAGTTCTACACGATTGGTTGTCATGATAGCATCCATAACACAACCACGGAGCTGCTCTACAATAGAGAACGGAACTTCGCTAGGATATGAGAAGTAATCGATAAACACATTGGGTTTACCTTTTCTTTCTTCTTCTTGCGCGTTTGAAGAGAAAGGCACTACTAGTGAGAGGACTAGGAGAACTGAGGTTACTAAGGATTTAAATTTCATGATAACTAGGTATATGATAAAGTGTTTTATTCCGACAAGTTTTGCAAGAGCTATTGCGTTCACAAGTTTATGGCGCAAAATTACACAAAGTTTATTAAATACCCCCCCCAATTCCGTTAAACATCGTTAAGCGTCATTAAACATCGTCAACTTCCCCAACTCCCCCACGCCTCCTCTTAAAAGATAGTTTAGGTTGGCTATTTACTGAACCATTTACTTATATAATTTTTCGCTTAGTGTTTTATTTATTTCATATTGACGAAATTAGGATCTTATGTAACATGGTGTGGTGGTTGGGGAATTATTGTTACCTTTGCAAAAATTTTATTTTTAGATTAGATATGTCAAAATTTTCCAAGTTTTTCTGCCGGTGCGCTTTTGGGATGTTGGCTATTATGCTATTGTCAGCTAGCGCTGTAGCACAGAATGTGCAGTTGCACTACGACTTCGGTCGCGATTTGTATTCGTCTAAAGAATCGGACCGACAGAAGGTTACTCTTACTTACGAAACTTTCAAAGCGGACAATTTGGGTTCATGGTATTTATTCGCCGACTTTGATTTGCGCAATGGTAACGCTAGTGGTGCGTACACTGAAATCAGCCGTGAATTCCGTTTGGGTAAGTCTTCGCCTTTCGCAGCTCATATCGAATTCGATGGCGGTTTGAACCTTTATGGCGGTTTTCAAAATGCTGTTCTTGTCGGCCCGGCTTACAATGGTCATTCGGCAGACTTTTCCAAGACGTGGAGCGTGCAGTTGATGTACAAACAACTCTTTAAGAGCAATGGTAATAAAGCTATCGCCGGAGTACAGCTCACCGGCGTGTGGGGCATCACTTTCGGCGAGGGCAAATGGACTTTCTCCGGATTTGCCGATGTGTGGACAGGTTACATACCCGACTGGGATGTCGACGGCCAAAAGAAAGGTCTTGTTTTCCTTGCCGAGCCGCAGATGTGGTACAATGTTAGCAAATCATTCTCTGTCGGCACGGAATGGGAACTTTCGAACAACTTCATCTACCCCACAGGAGGCTCTGACAGTTTCTTCATCAATCCCACTATCGCTGTGAAATTCAATCTATAATTCACGAATCTATAGCAAAGCAGCCCGCTTCTTTTACAGGAACCGGGCTGCTTTTATTGGGGGATATCGTCTACACGAATTATAAAACTACTATCTCATCGAGGGCGATATGATATCCGTCACCGAGGAGGGTAAGTTTGATGCTATCTGCGTTAGGGATGTTCAATAAACACGGTTCGCACCATGTGTCGTGGCGGTTATTTGGGAACGGTGTGAGGTCCATAATTGATGCCAAACGATAGTTTCCGTTTGCATCGGGAACTGAGATTCCTATCTTATACGGAGTTGCGATGTCATCTTTATGACTATCCAAGAAACGCATGAAAATTTTGGTAGCACCCGCTGTTGGAACTACAATTTCAGCCTTGGACTTGAAGAAGTTCCATGCTTTATCATCGGGTGTTTCTTGGCCGAATTTTCCATCGAAAAGCGCGTTGTCTGCAATTGATACCTTATTAGTAAGTGTACCATAGAGCGACTGTTCGAACAAAAGATATTTTTCATCACCGGCTTTCCATTTCGCATACTCATCGGCAACGAATTTGGTCCAATAAGGTTGACCAAGACGATACGCGTCGGAATAATCGTCGATAATGCCGCCGACCATAAAAGAAATAATACGGCTCACCCCGCCATCAGTAGCGGCTTGAAGTTGTCCTAGGATTCGTCCGGGAGCTGCGGGAATCAGTGCAGAGCTACGGCTGTTTGTGTCCTTTTCCCATGCAAAAAGTTCGCAGTTAGCCCACAATTCGATTCCACATTCATCATGGATTTTCTTCACTTTTTGCCACTTTTTACGGAGTTCGGGAATGGGATAGTCCTCGCGAACGCAACCGACTTCGTCTTGATATGCAATAATATCTACATTAAGGCGCTTGATTTGATTTCCAAATTCGGGGTTATCGAAATCCGAGCAGAAAAAACCATAAGGCGAAATCATCGTTTTCAAATTAGGCGTAATATCCTTAGCCTTAGCGACAAGCTTATTAACAGCAACCACAGAAGTCTCGGGAAGGACCGGGCCAAGGCAGTCTTCAACCGGAAGATACCAACCATATACCGCCGGGCTGTTGCCATATAAAGCCGCCAATTCATCCATAATTTGAAGTTGACGATTAAGAATTTCGGGGCGTTTGAGGTTATCGTCTTGATTCTCAGCCCAGCCGATACTTAAAAATACCTTCTGACCGTTTTTCTCAGCTTGATTAATAATCGCCTCAACAGGGCTTGTCTGACCAACGGGGAAAGTGTGCGGCATTAATTTTGACGGATAAGCCGCCAAGCCTTCGTTTGCCACTGCCATAAAAACCAAAAATTCAACACCCATGCGGTGCATTTGGTCTACTTTGGCACGCCACAACTCCGGTTCGGAATTGTCAAGATATTGCGGATTGGTATATTTATTTCGCACATCTTGATAGAACAGATTTACCCAACTACCCGAAACCGGCAGCGAGCGCTGCGCTGTCATGGCGAAAACGGATGCCAATAAAACTAGCGATGTAACAAATTTTCTCATAGTAAAAATAAACAAAGGGCCGGCAAAGTGCACGACCCTTTGTGTGTTAGTTTATTATTTTACAGAAATTTCGTCAACAAACAAGAACGCAGGCGAGTTGGCAAACGCGTGCCATGCCGGAAGCGATTTTGTGGGAGTGATAACGATATTCAAATAGCGGAATTTACCTTTTTCGAGAGGGATATTGTGAGTGATAGTACCGAATTCTTTAGCGCGGTCTATTTCGCCGAATGAAGCGGCACCGATGCTAATAAATTTCTTACCGTCATTCGAACCCCAAACCATAACCTTCGAAGCGTCAACAACGCCATCGCATTGGAATATGCAAGTGTTAAACGACAATTCGCTCACTTCGGTCTTTTCGCCAAAGTCAATGGTCATGTTGCAATCGCTATCGATAAAACCGAGCCAACGGCCTGTGCGATAGTTACCCGTGCCTGTGATACCGTCAACAAGAGTAGGCGCACCTGCAAAGGTGTAGTTATCGTTAGGGCTATCTTTAAGAGTAATCTTGCAGAACGAAGCCTTGTTTACAGTGATCGTATCGCAAAGAGTGCGGCTCTTAGCGCCCTTGGCACTGAACGCAGCGCCCTTAATGATAGTGCTTTCTTTAACGCTGAAAGGTCCTTCATAAGGAGTTGATTCCATTGTGGGTTCGCTACCATCGAGAGTGTAATAAATCTTATTACCCTTAAGCGAGCTGAAATCAACGTCGAGCGACTTTGTTTCTACATTGGGAGTATAAACGGCAGTGATGTCGCCGAGGTGCTTGGCATAGTTATAGCCGAGGTTATCATACTGAGCGAGGAGTGCCGGAATACGTTCTTTGAACGAGTTATAATCTTTCTTTTCGGGAGCTGTCCACTGCACTTCGCACAACGCTGCCATACGAGGAAGTTCCATGTATTGCACCTGGGGGAAGTCGAGGATATATTCTGTCCAAAGGTTAGCCTGGCAACCCATAACGAGCTTCTTTTCTGCGGCATTAAGTTCTGCGGGAACGGGTTCGAAAGAATAAACCTTTTCTACCGAAATATAACCACCGATAGCAAATGGTTCGAACTGCACATCCTTAGACTGATAGAAGTCGAAGTACATATGAGTGTTCGGAGTAAGAACGACCTTGTTACCACGACGAGCGCCTTCAATAGCACCGGCGCTGCCTCGCCATGATATTACGATAGCGTCAGAAGGAATATCGCTTTCGAGAATTTCATCCCAACCGAGCATCACACGGCCGCGTGCCGATACAACATCGTAAGCATACTTGGTGATGAAACCTTGCAAACGTTGTTCTGCGGTAAAGCCGTTCTTTGCTGTAATACCTTCAGCCTTGATACGCGCTTGGCACTTGGGACATTCTTTCCAACGATCTTTAGGACATTCGTCACCGCCGATATTGATATATTTCGAGGGGAAAATATCCATGATTTCGTTAAGCACATCCTTGATGAAAGTAAGAGTAGTATCGTTACCGGCACACAACACTTCTTCAGTCACGCCCCATTCAGTCCACACATCGTATGGACCGCCGGTGCAACCGAGTTCGGGATAAGCGTGAAGAGCGGCACGCATATGTCCGGGCATATCGATTTCGGGAATAACGTTGATGTAACGTTCTGCTGCATATTGTACAATTTCCTTAGCTTCTTCTTGAGTAAAGAAACCACCGTGAGGTATACCGTCCCATTTACCGGGGAGGCGACCGATAACGGTTTCTTTACGCATTGATGCACGTTCGGTGAGTAAAGGATATTTCTTGATTTCGATACGCCAACCTTGGTCATCACTAAGGTGCCAGTGGAATTGGTTAAGGTTATGCAAGGCCATCATGTCGATGAAAGTCTTAACTTCTTCAACATTGAAGAAGTGACGGCTCACATCGAAGTGAGCGCCGCGATAGTCAAAACGCGGAAAGTCATAAACCTTACCTGCAGGGAAATCTACCGATGTAGCCTCGCCCATAGGCAAAGACTTACGAATAGTTTGCATGCCATGGAAAGTACCGGCAGGCGATGCACCATTGATAACCATACTGTCGGCACATACTGTGATAGTATAAGCTTCGGAATTGTCATCAACGAGCTTAGATGCAAGACGAATATAACGCGCTGCTGCGGCATTATTTACCGACACTTCAACGCCTGTTGTCTGCTTGATATAACCGGCAAGGACATCGGCATTACGCTGCATTTCGGCATTATCGGCAAGAATGGTAACATCATTTGAAAGCACAAATGCTTTGTCTGATGTAAGGTCTACCGTATTGGGCAACGGTATGACATTATAATCGGCAGTAGCTGCCGATGCGGCAATTGGCAATAAAGCCAATAAAGTCGATAGTAATTTCATTTGTATGGAATTAGGGTGTTAGTGCGACTTATGTACGCCACACACATTTCATTTTTGTAAAGAACACGGTAACAAGCACTGCCAACGATGTCAAAATAACGCCGTTGATAAAGCCCAAGAACGGCGAAGTATAGAACACACCGAAGAACTTCAGCAAGCCTGTCATTTGAAGAACAGGATATACCAACAAATCGACAGCAACATATGCCACCATAGGATTTCTGCCCGAAAGGACCAAGAATGACGTGCTACGGTGACACTGATAATAATCGCAAACGATGCTGAAGAATATAAGTGTCATGAACGAGAGACCGCCTGTTGTGAACAAATAAGTAAAATTCACCGGGTCTTTCTTAATGCCACCTTCGTAAGCTTCCCAGAAAAGGCCGAGGAAGAGCATGAAAGCGCCAAAGACGAACAACTTACGCCACAATGCGATATATCCGTTCCCATTTTTCAACGCAAAAGCGCCGATAGCAACGAGGCACGCACTGCAAGCAAGGTTAGCCAACAGTTGGCGTGTATAGAGGAAATATAAATTCGAAATAACGATACCGAGCGTAACAAAAATCAACACCGGCGCTATTGTTTTTACACAAGTGCATTTTGTTTCAGCGGCATTATTTTCTTCATACCATTTGCACAACACTTCACCGGCATAACATCCCGCCATAACGAGGAACAAATACTTGAGGTAAAGCGGATTGTACAACCAGGGCACGGGTGTATAAGTCATTACAACATGCTGCCACGAAGAAGCATCGGCATCTGACGATATAAACAAGCCAGCCAACAGAGCAAGGGCTCCGATACGCCAATACGGCTTGTCCATTGTTACGATATAAAGCAAGGTTGCAAATACAGCTACTTGCGCGAGGATTAGGATGATAATATTGCTTGTGTAGGGCGTAAACTTATATCCGTGAGCGTAATCAATGTTAAGCATAACAGCAATGCCTACCGCCGCCGCGCCAAGTTGAATAGCGAGTCGCGCCCATGACGGCATCTCCCACGGAAGTCGCATATACATCGGGAAAAGCAATGCAAAACAGAAGATAGCCAACAGCCATGACGACATATCTTGCGGACTTGAGGTCATGAAAGGATAGAAGTGCTGAATCAAAATAGCGAAGAACGCCAACTTAACGCCACGCCACAAAGCATTGCCGGCGAGGGCGAGTTTTGATTTGCCTTTTTTGAACTTACGACCCACCGAAAAAGGCAGCGCCGCGCCCAAAGCAAACAAGAAGCTCGGGAACACCATATCAACCCAAGTGATGCCGGGCAGATTGGGGTTAAAAGCATGGTCCGGCGGAGGAGTCTGCGCGTGCGACATCCATCCCGGAAGGATAGACGTCAATATAGTGGCGCTCAAAACCATCGTGATGATGGCATAGCCTCGGAGGGCATCAATTGATAGTGCGCGATTATTCATAGTCTTTAAAACCTTGTTCTACTTCGTTCCAAAGATTGCGGCTAATGATATGAACGATATCGAACACCATCAAACCGTCAGAGTCTTTAAGGTTTTGGGTAATAGTACGGCTCAAATCGGCGGGATTGTTGAAGAATTGGTCTACGAGAATACCTCCGAGGAATTCATTATCACCCAAGATTTTGCGCAAGTTTCTGCAAGAGCCTTCAACGCAATACCAAATACCCGACTGAGCTTGCGAATCGGTTTCATTCCAAATTTCGCTACCGCCCTTTGCAAGGTATTCTTTGATTGTAATGTCAGTATAGTAGTTGCCGGTAGCATAGATGTCGATAAGTTCGGCGTAACCGGTTTCTTTGTAAGCGGGAGTCGCCCATTCATAGTCTTCTGACGGGTCGTAGTTCTTGCTGGCGAAGTTAACACCAACTTCATAATACGAGGGGTACCATGCTCCGGTATAAGTGCAGAACGGAATATCTTCGCGAACACTCTTAACGGCAGCACGGGCTTTACCGATAAATTCTGTAATAACGCGAGAACGCCATTCTATCCACTGGTTGAAAAGCTTGCCGTGCTGAGGGATGGGGCGACGTTCGCTCAAATCCCATGACAATATATCTTCGGGGAAGTTTTTAACCTTTTTGCCAATGAATTTTTCGAAGCCTTTACGGCTCAAGTCTGAGAAATCGGCTTGAATACCATCATAACGCACACGGTCGGTCATAAGGCCGTCGAGCTCGGGATATTTGGCAACGATTTCTTTCATAACATTGATGATATATTCCTGATACTCAGGGTTGCAGGGATTTACCATCGCACCGTATTTGCGTTTTTGTTCTGTAATAGGAATCAAACCGCGACGAGGATCGTAAACGATAGAAGCCCATTCAGGATGTTCGCTGTAAACCAAACCGCGGTCGAAATAGTTATGACCGGCACAGAAAACATTCATCGACGCAATAATCTTAACGCCGTGACGATGACCTGCTTCGATAAATTTCTGAAGATAGTCGTAACCTATACCTTCGATTTCGGGCATTTTGGGAGCGATATCACTATTATAGAGCACTTCGCCGGTAATAGGACGAACGCAAACGGCAGCATGTGTAAAGCCGATGTCGGCAATTTTCTTGATGTAGTATTCAATTGAATCGGCGTTGCTGAAACGACGATAGTTTGCTTCGGCGTCAATCCACATCAAAGACATCTTTTTCTTTTTGGGCACAGCGATTTTGAAAGGTGCTGCAGGAATTCCGATGTTGTTAAACAATGATGCTTCATAGTAGTTATGGTAACCGTAACGCACTTCAGCAGGATATTTTACACCGGGGTTGATAACTTTCACCTTGCGATCGCCATTGAGGATGAAAGCTTTAGCAGGATAAGCCTTGCCCTGGTCGTCAACAATTTCAAAACCTTCGAGATTCTGATTTTCAGGAGTCAATCCATGAGCGCCATGCTTGAATTGCACGATATAAGCCGAGTCTCCATCTTCCCACACCTTTTCAACACGAGGGGCGCGGCTGTCGAGACCTTCGTAACCATAATTATTTTCGAGGGCGAGATATGCAAAACGCTTGCCCACTTCGATTTTCTTGGGGAAGTGGATAAAGATGCTGTCGCTAAGGTCGCCGATAGTTACCATTTCAGTGTTTTCAACCTTGTCGAGGAGTTCTGTCTGCATTTGACGGAAGTCTGCCCACAATGTTTTTTCGCAACCGGCATCGCGCCAGGGTGCAAGCTGGCAGTAATAGAACGGAAGAGTATCGTTCTTAAACAACTTGCGCCATTCGTCTACCATAACGGGATATAGACGGCTATAACGTTCGGGGTTGGGGGTATTAGCCTCGCCCTGGAACCATAGCACACCGGCAATAGGGAAACCTTGCCACGGCTGAAGCATAGCATTCCAAAGAAGAGTGGGAGTACCCTGGGTCCAACCGAATTCGGTTTGATTTACATCGGGAAGGTGTATTTCGGGGAACGAAGTTTCGAAAGCTGAACGAGGCATCCATGCTTCGATAGTAGACATGCTCCAAGCGCACTGGATAAGGCCGACAGGTACACCGAGGGTTGTTTGGAGTTTGTCACCGAACACATAGCCGGCAGCGCTGAAAGCAGCAACGTTGTCCGAACTTGAAACTGTCCATTCTGCATCCTTAATATCGTCAACGGGAGTTGTCGACCACGCATTAGGCTGACGATAAAGACGAAGATTTTGTTTAGCGTTAGCGGCGGCGATAAGTTCTGCCGAGCCTTGAACAGGCTGGCCGCGGAAACCGCGTACGGGCATTTCCATATTCGATTGTCCCGAGCAAAGCCATACTTCGCCTACAAGAACATCGGTGAAAGTAACAGATGATTTTTCCTTAATGCCATCGCCTTTGATAGATATTGAATAAGGGCCGCCATAAGAAGGAGTCTGCAAATCACACGCCCACTTACCGTCGGCAGCGACATTAACGTTCACCGGACGCGAGCCCCATGTTGCTTTTACAACAATTCGCGACGAAGGATTAGCCTCGCCACGAAGCGTTACTGTACTATTTTGCTGTAGCACCATGCCATTGCCGAAAATATTGGCAACGCGAATCTCGGCAAAAGCCGGAAGCGCTACAACTAATGATAAAAGTGATAATATAAGTTTATTAAACATACCTTGAAATGTATTTAGAAAAGAGGACGAAGCTCAGTGCCCCACCCTCTTTTCAGAATGTAGATTATTTTACGTCAGAAATATAAACATTACCAAAACGGTCAGTCACACGCACTTGGCGTTTTGAACCTTCAATTTTGGGAGTAGCGTGGAACATATGGTCGTTAGTCATTGGATAAATCCATTCATACTTAACGACTTCTCTGTCGCTACAATGTGCTTTTGATATAGGGTCATACGCGGTGATTCGCTCCATATCGGCAGTTTTCTTGCCGTTTTCAAGCAATTCCACTTTCCAAGCGCTATCATAGTTCCAAACATTTGCAACAACATCGGTAGGACATTCTTCAACAGTGCCGGGGGCATAAACTCGCATTTGATAGTTGCAATCATAGCCCGACGATTTATAGTACCACTTAACATCGGTTCCATTAACTTCGAAAACAGCATAGCCGTGAGGTGTGCCGTCCTGACATTCTTCAGTTCGCCACCATGTACCGCACGCTGCGGCTACATTGTGTTCGTAAAGGCTGTCGCTATATTCCATATTCATATTCAAGTGAGTGTGACCTGAAATGAAATGTGTGTTATAGCCTTTGAATGTTTCGTGGAACTGACGAACGTTTGACATAATATCCATGTGGAAGGGGCTCTTTGATATATCCGAAGTCATTGCCGAAGGAATATGGAAGAGCACAAAGAGCAATTTGTCTTTCGATACACCGGCAAGGTCCTGTTCAATCCAACGGAAAGTGCGTTCGGGAACATATCCGATGTAATTAATACCGTGGCCGGAATAGAAATTGTCGTTAATAACAATATAGTGAGCATCGCCACAGTCATAAGAATAATGCTCGGGGCCGAAATAGTTTTCGAATGTCGTATACGATGTTTCGTATGTACGTCCTCCATAGGTCATGTCATGATTGCCGATAGCACGGTAAACAGGCAAGTTAAGGGGCTTTATCGTTTCGACATAACCGGGGAAAAGCCAAGGAGAATCACCTACCATATCACCGCAGTCGAAAGCAAATTGCTTGATACCGCTATATTGCTTTGCCAGCTCGATATTATCGGCAACAATGCTTGAATATTGTTCGAGATCGTCGGTTGATGTAACCTGCGCATCGGTATGAACAAAGAATACATGATGCTTGGTGTCGACTGCCGACTTGGTCAAATGGAAGTCAAAGTTTTTTGTCTCGGCTATTTCTTTGTAGAACTGAGGAATAGTAGCATCCTTCACTTCTACTTCATAGCCAGAAGGGGTAGTGATATAAACAAAACGAGTATCGGCAAGAGTAAGAATCGAATAGCTACCGTCCTTTGCAGTACGAACAATGTTCATACCATCAGTAACAGCAACATTTTCAACGCCTTTACCATCAGCGATAACTTTACCCTCGATAAGACGCGTCTGCAAGCCTTGAGCCGACATCGTAAGATTCGCTGCTAATGCGGCGATAACTACGCCGGCAGCTTTTCCGAGAGAGTTTTTCATATTCATTATTTTAGTTATTTTATATTTGGCAAGTTAGGGCAATCCCTTCTTCTATTTACTAATTAAAAGATTGGCTAAGATTATTTTACATCGCTAATGTAAACATTGCCGAATCTGTCTGTTACGCGCACCTGACGTTTTGAGCCTTCAATAGTCGGAGTGGCGTGGAACATATGTCCGTTAGGACGCGGTGAAATCCAATCGTAAATAACAATTTCGCGATTGCTGCAATGAGCTTTCGATATTGGGTCATAACCGCGATACATCTCCATATCAGCAGTTTTTTCACCATTTTCGAGCAATTCTACTTTCCATGCACTATCATAGTTCCATACATTGGCTACAATATCATTAGGATGCTCTTCCGATTCGCCAATGCCATAGACACGCATCTGATAGTTGCGATCATAGCCGGATGATTTATAGTACCATTTCACGTCTGTGCCGTCAACTTCAAAAACAGCATAACCGCGAGGAGTACCGTCTTGACATTCCTCCGTACGCCACCATGTGCCGCAGATTGCGGCTACATTATGCTCGTATAGGCTGTCATTATATTCCAAATTTCGGTTGCTATGCATATGACCCGAAATAAAGTGAGTGTTGTAACCTTCAAACATAGCGTGGAACTGACGCACATTCGACATCGGGCTACGACGTGCTGTCGTATTGGCGATGTCGGTGGTCATTGACGACGGTATGTGGAAGAGTACAAACACGAGTTTGTCTTTTGATACACCGGCAAGGTCTTGTTCGAGCCAGTGGAAGGTGCGTTCGGGGACATAACCGATATAGTTGATGCCATAGCCCGAATAGAAGTTATCATTAAGAACAATATAGTGAGCTTCGCCACAATCATACGAATAATGTTCGGGACCGAAATAATTCTCGAATGTGGTATAAGAAGTTTCGTATGTTCGACCGCCATAGGTCATGTCATGATTGCCTACCATACGATAAATAGGCAAATTCATAGGTTTGATGGTTTCGATATATCCTGGGAAAAACCATGGCTGGTCGCCTACCATATCACCGCAGTCGAAAGCAAACTGCTTGATGCCGGTATAATTCTTTGCAAGCTCAACATTATCGGCAACAACTGATGCGTACTGTTCAAAATCTTCCTCTGCGCTAATCTGCGCATCGGCATGAACGAAAAACACATGGTGATTTGGATCGGTGGTAGATTTCGTCAATTCGAAATCGTAATTTTCTGTCTCGGAAAGCTCTTTATAGAACTGAGGAATAGTAGAATCTTTCACCGCAACGTCATAGCCGGAAGGAACAGTGATGTAAACAAAGCGGGTATCGGCAAAAGTAAGTATTGAATAATTACCGTCTTTATCCGTACGGACAATGTTAATGCCATCTGTAACAGCGACATTTTCAACGCCTTTGCCGCCGGAGAGAACTTTTCCTTCGACAAGGCGAGTTTGTAAGCCTTGGGCTGTAGCAGCATAATTGGTCGCAAATGCAGTTAACGCTACTATTAATGATTTTCCGAGAGAGATTTTCATGATGTTAAATGTAATATAAAGGAGCGCCGATAGCACCTACCGGCGCTCCTTTTCTTCGTAAAACTTTTTATTTAATAATATACTGATTTACGCCATTGCGGAGCGCATCCCAGTAATTGTATTGACGAACGTGGCACATGTCGAAGAGGAAGTAACCATCGGCATGGCGCATGATAGCGTCTACTGTCTGACCTACGGCATTAGCTTGACCGCCGGTAGTCCATCCGGTAGAGTTACCGACATCAGGACCGGCAGCAAAAGGCACATCACCGCAGAATTTCTGCTTGGCAAGTTTGGCAAAGCCTTCGCAAGTGTATTCTCCGGAACCGAAGATGCTGTTAACACCTGCATAAGCACCGATGAGCATAAAGTCCATATGATCGGCATAGCCATACTTATCCCAATCGGTAGTAGCCCAATTGTAATCTGACGATGCACGATATCTGGGGCTTGCCCAGTTTACACCTGATGTGTAATATGAGCTATACCAGCCGCCTACATATGCACCGAAACGGATTTTAGGATTAACAGAAGCGATACGTTCACCGGCTTTTTCTACGAAATCATGAATAACTTTGGCGCGGAAGGCATACCACTTCTTATACCATAAAGTTTCGTTGTCGGGATAGTTTGTTGTGCCGGCAGGAAGCACATCTTCAGGCCAGTTTGCAACCTTTTGACCGATAAACTCTTCGAACTTAGCGCGGCTATCATCAGAGAAATCACTCTGAAGGTTGTAGTCGCCATAACGGCAACGGTCGAGGATGATACCGTCAAGATCATACTTGGCAAGGTCGGCGAGGACGTTGAGGAGGTAAGCCTGAACTTCGTCGTTAGCGGGGTTGAAGAATTTCGCGCCCCAATCGCCATTGTCATATGAGCCGTCGAGAATATCCATTGTGTTAACAAGGCCGTCGGCAGTGTTAAGCACTTCGCCCCAGCTCTTCTTAGATTTATCGCGGAAAAGCATACCGCCGGGTTCTAGACCGAAAGGACAAAGGTAACCGCCGGTAAAGGTATCGATCGAAGCATTTACACGCAAACCGAGATCACGAGCAACGTCGATAAATGCCTGGAGGTAGTCCCAAGTAGCATTACGTTTCACCCATGCATAACCTGCCGAAGTCCATACGTCGATTTCGGTAAGGGGATCGGCGACGGTAGATTGGAAAAGAACATCACCCGTCGAAGGACGAACGCCTACAACGATATCAGTAACACCGGCATCGTAAGCCTTTTTTAGGTCAGTAGCGATGTTTTCTTTCGATTCTGCAAAGCGTTCGAAGTTGCCGGCAAAGTCAATCCACATAAACACGGGTTTACGTGTTGTGCCGTCGGCAGTTGTGTAATTGAACGCAGGCTTGCCGTTGGGATCAGGTTCGGGTTCGGGTTCAGGTTCAGGATCGGGTTTGTCCTGATTTCCCCAGTTCCATTCATTTTTTGTCGGTTCGTCCGAGCATGACGCCGGTATAATAGTAAGAGCCGCTGCCAGAACACCGAATTTGATAATTGATGAAAGTTTCATTGAAGTCGTTTATGATATCTATAAAGATAAGATACGAGTTTAGGCAAAAGGTTTAACGCTAATGAATTAATTCATCACCACAGCGTTAATCACCGAGCGTTGCGAGCCGTCAGAAGGCTTGATAGTTTCCTGACCGTTTACGAGCATGCAAGACGAGCCGCCACCATCGAGGTTGAGGGCTTCGTTACAGCCGAGGTCGAGCAAGAGGTTAGCAACGTCTTCGAGAGTCATACCGGGAACGCCAACAGTGCGGCTATCGCCTTCGCATACGAAGTAGATAAGCTTGCTATTGTCGGTGTCAAGACCGATAGCAGTACGGGGACGATTTGAAGTAGGATTGATGAGGAGGTATTCGTCTTCGTGGCTGTTAACAACTTTGTCATCGAGCACCAAAACGGGACCACCGCCTACTGCTGTTTCAGCTTCAAACATGCAACCGCCTTCGGGATAGTCCAAAGAAGGAATTTTGCCGGCTTCGAGAGGCATCGAGGTAGGATACCAATATGTTTGGTTAGAAAGTGTTGTATAAGTCCAACCGGTGAAGAAAGAACCGTCGGCACGCTGAGCGAAGGTGCCTCGAGGCATATAATACATTGTTTCTGTCCAGTCAGGGCTGTCAACTTGAACGTTAGGACAAACCAAATTGCCGTCGCGCCATACAAGGCTCAACGAGTTGCCGCTATAGAAGAAGCCGCCATTGATAAGAATGGTTTGTGCTTGTTCATTATAGAAGTCGGAAGGTTTGTGATAACCGCTTGCATCGCCGATAACATCGAATTTTACGTTAGCAAGGTCTGCTACAGCGATGTAAGCAATAATATTTTTTGTGCCAAATTTCTCAGGCGAAGAGTATACTGTAATATGTTCGGGGAGAGCTCCGAATTTATCTCCAACATTAGTCCAACCCTTTTCAACATAAATGTCAACCGCGGGTTCGGGTTCCGGTTCCGGTTCGGGTTCGGGTTCCGGATCGGTATTTTCGGGTTTGTCAGGCCAGAGCCAGGGGGTATCGTCGTCGTCATCGCCGCATGATGAGAAGCCTGCTGCTAGTGACAAACACAATGTAGAAATTGCGAGATATTTTACGAATTTCATTGTTTTAAATAGTTTAAATTACAAGAAGCAATCTCGTCCTCAAAGAACGAGGGCGAGATTGTTTCTTGTCATAGATTATGGATTAACGCTGGATACAATCGGCAACATAACCACTGAGGAGCTGTGAGTTATGGTCAATACCGTATATATAGAATTTGTAACCATCGGCAGAAGGAGCGAGAACAACGTCACCAGAAGCAATGCTGTAGTCACCGCTCTGAGTCCAACTTGCGTAGGTTTCAGAGTAGATGAGACATTCGAGGTCCCATGCTGAAGTGCCGGCAAACTTGCTCATATCTGTGATGTTGTAAACGTAGATTTCAGGACCCATGCCCCAAGCGGGGAAGTGAGATACTACGAAGAGGGCTGCGTAACGCTGGTTGTTGAACGACTTAGTGTCGATACAGTTAGCATTAAGACCCCAACCGGTGGTATCGTTAGCGAAGTTACCGAATACGCCGGCAGAAGTAACGTGGCAGAAATTGCCGCCGTACTTAGACCAGAGCAAGCCGTCAGCGAAGTTGGTAGAAACAGCTGCCATACCGGCGGTGTTTACATTTGCAGCATCCCAATTCAAACCGGCAGCTGAGAGGTCAGCTACGTCGCATGATACTACTGCACCACCTTGTACGGTAATGTAGATTACGCTGCTTGAGGTTGTGACATTACTTACACCTTCGCAAGGCATTACGATCAATGCTTCGGTGTCGAGGTTACCCATAACCTTAATCTTAGAACCGCAGGGGAGGGTTGTGGGGTTATCGAACTGGTAGAACAATTCAGGAGCGGTTTCTACGCTTGTTGTTGTGTAGATGCTAACAGCTTCGCCACCTTGTGCCTTGTTAACGATGATGAGGTGTTCAGCTTCGTCGTTAGTTATACTACCAGCAACAGCAGAGCCAAGGTTGATGTTACCAAGCTTAGCACCTGTGAGAGCGTTAGCGTAAACGGGAGCTTCACCAAGACCGTCGCATACAACGAGTTTACCCTTAACGTATGCGAGAGTAGGACCGGCATCAACATCGTAAGCAGATACGCCCAACATAGATACAGGATCGATGCAGAACAAAGGTTCAATAGCGTTCATGCCTGAAGGCATCTTCTGGGGTTCATCCTTGAATACCGTGTATTCTTTGTAAGAAACACCGTCGTGAGCGTATACACGAAGTTTTACATCTTCATTGTAGTTAAGAGCTTCCTTAGAAGGATCGGGCACCATGTAAGCGTGTGCTGATACGTCATAAGAAGCGAGAGCTGCTGAAAGGTCGTCACTTGAGATAAGAGACACTGTCTGTGCCTTCTTGTCGATAATACCGGTGATTTCGGGCTCGAGAATTGAGAATGCGTTAAGATCGCAATCTGATGATTTAACGCGTTCACCGGTGATGATGATCTTCTTAGAGTTACCCTGGGGATCGGTGAATGTGAACTCGTTTTCCTTAGTAAGGTCGAGAACAGTGATTTTGGGTTCAATGAAGCAGTTAGGAGCAAGTTCAACCTGCACGCGTACATTGTTCATGTACTTATCTGTTTCATTATCCGATGTTTTGGGGAAGAAGTAGGGCACGGGGATTACGAGACGTTCAGGAAGTTCTGTAACATCACCCAAGTCCAACTTAGCCAATTCCTGACCGTCATATACACTGCCGGTGGTGGGGAATAGAGCCGAGATACTTGTAATACCCTGGCGGTTAGCGGTGGACGCTACATACTTGGGATCTTCGCAAGAAGAAGCCATCACCATCATAACCAGTGCCAGAACATATAATAGTTTCTGTTTCATATTGGTTCGATATTAAGGATTATTTCCATTCAGGAAGTTGTTCGATAAGTGCGTTGTTGTCGAGTTCCGACTGAGGAATAGGACAAGAGTACATCTTTTCGGGGAAGTTACGATCCTGGTCGTCGCAAGATACATAGAAGTAGTCGAAACGTTCACCTACTTTTTCGATGCGGAAGCCATGAGTCTGGTAACCGGTGAATTTAATGTGAGCGAGATTCCAACGACGCATATCCCAGTAGTAGTGACCTTCGTATGCGAGTTCTACCTTACGTTCTTGACGAATAGCTTCCATAATCTTAGCGCCTGAAACAGTTATAGCGGGAAGGTTAACAGCGGGACGAGTGCGAACAGCGTTAACTTGTTCGAGAGCTGCACCTGTTTCATTAAGGTTATAAAGTGCTTCAGCGTAGTTAAGGATAACTTCAGCGTAACGGATGAAGGTGAAGGGTTTGGTAGACTTAGCACCGTCATCGAAGTAGTTGTTTTCGTCAACGTTCTTGCGGAGATAGTAGCTAGTAGCTGAGCGACCGCCGCAAAGGTCGTCACCCATCCATTTGATATAGCCATCGAGACCACCTACATAAGATTCGATAGTACGTGTTTTCCATTCAGCACCATTGTAAAGAATAGTGTGAGCGAAACGGGGTTCGAGTTCTTCGTAGGGAGGTGTTTGTGATGTACCTTCAGAAGTATGCCAGGGGGTCCAATCGGGGAAGCCGCCGGTAGCATATTCGAATGATTCTACCATTTCCTGAGTAGGACAGCCGTAACCACCGGTTGTGGGGTTGTTATAAGAAGATTTGTCACCACCGGGTGAATAGTAGCTATCGAATTGATGAGTATTTTCAGCAGCGATGCTGAAGCAGTATTGGAAGATAGCACCTTCGCCACCTTCGGTGAAAGGTGTTTCGAGGTCGCTATAGTTCATAGAGTAACCCTGTTCGATAACCTTTTCAGCAGCAGCCTTAGCGTCGCTCCAACGTTCAGCATAAAGCATCACGCGAGACATAAGAGCGTAAGCGGCACCTGAAGTAAGACGGCCGTTAGGAGTCTTGCTTACGGGGAGGTGTTCGCCGGCGAAGAGAAGGTCTTGATAGATGAACTCGTAAACTTCTTTTTTGTCTACCGGTGCTTTATCCTTGTTGTATTCGCTGAGGTTTTCTGTGTAAAGAATCAACTTGGGATAGCGCTTAGCAAGAGTAGCATAGTAGTATGCACGGAAGAAACGGAATTCAGCTTCTACTTCGTCTTTCTTGTCTTGTTCGAAAGAGCCGAACTGACGGACGTTGTTGATAGCCTGATTGGCTTCAGCAATATAACCGTACATAGTGCCCCAGTTACCGAGGTAGCTGTCAACATAAGTACGATTAAGAGTAGTAGCGTTGCCGTAAGCCATTTCAGAAGGAATACGAGCGAGTGCATTGTAGAGGTAACCGCCATACTTGAAAGCATCGGTCAAAGCCTCTGTCATACCAATCCAACAGTCGTATGTACAACCGGTACCGTCGCCATAACCACTGATAAGGTTAAGGTTTTTATACATGTAGTTGGCGTGAAGCTGAGCATACTCATACTTGCTCCACACAGTAAGGTCCGAAACCGAGTCGGTAGGAGTAGTATCGAGGAAGTCACTACAAGAAGCCAACGACATAATAGCAGCCGAGAAGATGGCGCTGCGTAATATCTTGTTATTCATTGGTAGTCTTATTAGAAAGTTAGAGTTAAACCGCCCATAAATGTGCGCTGCTGAGGATAGTAGCCGTTGTTAACTTCAGGTGACTCGGGGTCGAAACCTTCGGGAAGGTCGTCGATAGTGAAGAGGTTAGATGCCTGAACGTAAACGCGAAGCTTCTGGATACCTGCTTTGTTCATCCACTTAGCGGGGAATGTGTAACCGAGCTGGCAAGATTTCAAGCGGAGGTAGTCGCCCTTACGAGTCCAGAATGTAGAAGCAAGACCGTTGTCGCCACCTGACTTGGTGCTACCTGTTGTAAGACGAGGCATTGTACCGTTGGGGTTGTCGATTGACCATGCGTTCTGAACGAGGAACAAGGGTGAGTTTTCGTTTTCTTTGAAAGTCTGTGTCCAGATGGTGTTATCGTCATAACCGTTGTAGTAAGTACCGGTCATAGAAACGTCGAACTTAGCACCGCCGGTGAATTGAGCGTTGAAGTCGATACCGTTCCATTCGGCAGCGAGGTTAAGACCGAAAGTGATTTCGGGGCGGAGACCACGACCAAAGCGACCACGGTCATCGCTATCGATTTTACCGTCACCATTGAGGTCGACATACTTGATGTCACCTACGTTAGGACGAGAGCCGTACCATGCTGAGTTGTCGATTTCTTCTTCTGAACGGAAGAGACCGTCAGCGAGCCAACAGCTAGATGCCCACATACTTGTGCCTGTAACTTTCTGCCATTCGGGGATATTGGGGCTGTCGGGGTATTCGAGCCAACGGTTCTTTGCCCATGACATGTTACCTGATACAGAGTAGTTGAAAGGCTTGCCAGCTACGTTGAAGCGGTTGTGGTGTGTGATAAGAATATCGATACCCTTAGCATCTGTAGCGAGGATGTTGCCGTATGAGGGATAGTAACCACCCATGCTTGGAGGATAGTCAGCGCCGAGTGAACCGAGGATGTCGTAGCTATAGTTGTAGAATGCGTCGAATTCAACACCGAGCATGCCGTTCCACATTGTAGCATCGAAACCTACGTTCCAAGAACGTGTCTTAGACCATGTGAGGTTGGGGTTAGCCATTACTGACTGATAGATAGTGTTAACAACGCTGCCGTTCATGGGGAAGCGACCACCGAAGTCGTATGTGCTCAAGAAAGCATAAGCTGAAGAGCCTGAGTCGTCACCGATAACACCCATAGAAGCGCGGAGCTTAAGGTCGTTAAGCCAGCTGTTGGTAGCTTCCATGAAGCTTTCCTTGCTGATGCGCCATGCGAGTGAACCTGAGGGGAAGAAGCCCCAACGTTTGCCTGATACGTTACCTGAGAACTTGTAAGAACCGTCGTAACGACCGCTGAATTCTGCGAAGTACTTGCTATCGTAGTTGTAGCTTGCGCGGAATACGTAGCCCAACATACGAGAGAGGTTGCTCCAACCGCCTACTGATTCCATAGTACCCAAACCGAGTTCGGGAAGTTCTGAGAAGCTGAGGTCCTTAGCGTAAGCTGAGAGTGAGTTAGAGCGGTTTTCACGCATTTCGGCAAGACCGAGAACTGATACGTTGTGAACACCGTTGAATGTGTTGTCGTAGTTGATCTGGAAGTTACCGAGGAGCTGTTTGTAGTATACGCTACCTTCGCCTACCTTGATAGATGTACCCTTCTGAGAGTTCACAAGAGTGAATGTACCAGATGTAGTATCGTAGTGCTGAATCTGGTGGGGTTTGTCAAGGTTCTTGTTGGTAGAGTTAGAGTAGTCATAAGCACCAGAAACACGAGCGGTAAGACCTTTCACCCAAGGAACATTGAACTGAAGTGCAATGTTAGAGCGAAGTTCGAGACCGTTAGTTTTCTTGTAGCCTGATTCATAGATAGCAGCGAGAGGGCTGTAGGGGCCTTCTGATTTGTTGTTAGGCTGAACACCTGTGTAGTAACCGTTGTAGGTAGGTGCGAGGTAGGGGTGCATACCGATTGTCTGAGCGGCAATTGAGTAGTAACCTACTTCTTCATAACCGTTGTCGGCACCACCTGAGATGTAACCGGGGGTTTTGTTGTCAGTTACGAAACCTGAAGCGCCCATGGTAAGAGTCCAGTATTTAGCGATTTCAGATTCGAGGTTGAAGCGCATCGAGTAACGGTTGTATTTGAAGTTATCGATGTTACCTTCCTGACCGAGGTAGCCGATAGAAGCATAGTAGCTTTGCTTGTCAGTACCACCCTGCATTGATACAGTGTGCTTTGTAGTAGAACCTGTACCGAATACATCGTCGATGTAGTCATGGTTAGCGTAACCGTCAGAATCGTCACCGTTAGTTACGAGTTCGTACATTTCCTGAGTGAACTTGGGCTGATATTCGCTGCGATCTGCGATCTGACCGTTAGCGAGTTGGTCCATCATGTCGGCCATGTTGTAGTAGTTCATAAACTCAACGCCGTTCATGAATTTGGGGAAGTTAGAGTTCACTGAGATACCGTAAGAACCGTCATAAGTGATACGGGGAGCACCGCTCTGACCTTTCTTAGTAGTAACAATGATCACACCACCGGCAGCATTAAGACCGTACACAGCAGTAGCAGCGGCGTCCTTAAGTACTGAGAGGCTTTCGATATCGTTGGGGTCGATTTCGTCGATAGAACGAGGCACACCGTCAACGATGTAAGTTACAGCATGGTTAGAACCACGGATACGAAGAGAAGCCTGGTCGGCACCGGGTTCACCTGAGGTTTGGATTGAAGAAATACCGGCAACTTTACCACCGAGCATCTGTGTAAGCTGGGTAGCGGGAGCTTCAAGAAGTTCTTCACCCTTGATAGCCGATACTGAACCGGTGATAGAAGATTTCTTCTGCTTGCCGTAACCTACAACTACGACGTCAGAGAGGTTTTCTATCGAAGATTTCATTACTACGTTGATGGTTTTTGATACACCAACTTTTACTAATTCGGGGGTCATACCGACGTAAGAGAATTCGAGGGTAGCACCGCGTTTTGCGTCGATGCTATACTGACCGTCTGTATTTGTGTTAACACCTGTCTTATTGCCTTTTACTAAGACAGATACACCAATAAGAGGTTCTCCCTGTTCATCGGTTACAGTACCCGAAATCAAATTCTGAGCAATACCATAGAATGGCATCGCAACAGTGAGCACTAAGGCAACCAATAGTGTGCGCATTGTGCTCATCATCGTTGATTCTGACTTATAAGCCATGGAACAAATTGTTAAGGTGAATATTAGTTTTATTTTAAGGTTTCCAAGATTTGCCAAACTTGATAAAGGCCGCGGGGAACGTGGAAACAGCCTTTCCACTTACCGCCCTTAAGTTCGAGGAGCACTTCGCCACGACGGTTGAGGTAACCGAACCATTCGGGGTTTTCTTGATCTTTGAAGTGCGACCAGGTGTATTCATGAACACGCTTGAACCATTCGAGGCAGCGTTCGTCGCCGGTGAGCTGGTAGCCCTTGATCATAGTGATAAGGGTTTCGATGTGTACCCACCATAGCTTCTGATCCCATTCGAGTTCTTGTGTGGGATGTCCGTGAAGGTCCATGAAGTAGAAGATACCGCCGAATTCTTTGTCCCAGCCGTATTCTGCCATCTTAAGAGCTGTTTCTTTAGCTTGTTCGATGAGTTCGGGACGGTTAAGACGCTTGCCGAGGTCCATGATAAACCACATAGCTTCGATAGCATGACCGGGGTTCATATGACGACCGTCCATGCAGTCTACGAGGCTGCCGTCTTCTGCTACGTTCTCTACAACAAGACCGCCCAATTCGGGACGACGGAACACGTCCATAACCTCGTGGATACATACTTCGATAGACTTCTGCATGTACTCGGGATCGAGAAGGGGTTCGATTTCGAGTGCGAGGTTACATAGGATCATAGGCAAGGCAAAGTTCTTAAGCGAACGTGTGCCTGCATGTGCCTTATTCCATTTGCCTTTGGGATTGTCTACCTTCGACAAGATGATGTCGAAAGTTTTTTTAGCGATTTCGGCATATTCCTTATTGCCGGTGGCAATACTGAGCTGGCCGAAAGCCATGGTAGCAAAGGTGTAAGAGAAAATGTTATACGGTTCAACGAGGGGCTGGCCTTCGCGAGTAAGCGAGAAGTACCAGTTGTAGTTGCCATCGTGTCCGTACTTTTTAAGGAATTCGCCGCCCTGAATAGCTGCATCGAGCCATTCCTGACGCTTCTCTACTTTGTTGTAAAGCATTGAGAACATCCACACTTCACGACCCTGGAGCCAAATGAATTTGTCGGTATCGAACACTTCGCCCTTGCGATCGAGGCAAGTGAAGTAACCACCGTATTCTTTGTCTTGAGATTTCTCAAGCCAGAAAGGAAGAACGGAGTCTAAAAGCTCACTCTTATAGAGATCTGCTAACTTTTTAAAATCCTCCATATTACGAATTTAAAATATGTTTCAAATTATTTTTTGGACGATGTCCAATATTGTTCGATTTCTTCAAGGGTCTTACCTGTTGTTTCAGGAACAAGTTTCCACATAATCAACATGTAAGGCACGCACATTGCAGCAAAGATAAGGAATGTGCCTGCGGGGGTAGCGCTTTCAAGCAACCAGGGAGTGAGCTGACCTACAAGGAAGGTAGCAATCCAAAGAGCGAGTCCGGCTACTGACATTGCCATACCGCGAACTGCCATAGGATACATTTCACTCAATATCACGAAGATGATAGCGCAAATAGAACCTGCGCAGCATACGATGTAAGCAATGAAGAACACGAGCAACCAAAGGCTTGAGATGCCCCATGATTCGCTAAACAAGAAGTAACCTGCGATGAGGACAAGCGATACAATCATGCCTGAAACGCCATAGTAAACAAGCGCCTTGCGACCAACGCGGTCGATGATAAACATTGCGAGCACGGTGGTGATCATGTTTGCAAGACCGACGATAACTTGATAGAAGAAAGCGTCGCCTTGACCGAGTCCGGCATTCTTAAAGATGTCGGGACCATAGTAAAGCACAGCGTTTACACCCATAAACTGACCAAGCATCGCAATGCAAACGCCAACGATAACGGCAGTGCGGATACCGGGGCGAAGAAGTGCTGAATAGCTCTGTTTTTCACCGGCGGTTTTGCTTACTGCAAGTGCATCTGTAATTTGCTTCTTAACTTCGGCAGCCTGGAAATAAATCTTGCTAAAAATGCCTTCAGCCTTGCCTGTTTCACCTTTAAGCACCAACCAGCGGGGGCTTTCGGGAATGGTGAGAACGGCAAAAAGGAATATCAATGAAGGAACCACACCAACGCCGAGCATACCGCGCCACCATTCATCTACGAAGATATAGTGGAACCAGCCTTCGCCGGCAGGTGCGCTCTGCGCGTAGTGAAGAAGATAATAGTTTGAAATATAAGCGCCAACGACACCGATAGTAACAGCGAGCTGATAAAGCGACACCATCATACCGCGTGATTTGGCAACAGAAATTTCACTGATATACATAGGACATACAATCGAAGCGACACCGATACCCATACCACCAACGAGGCGGAAAAGCACGAGAGTCACAAACGAAGGAGCAACGGCACATCCGATCATCGACAAAGCGAAGAGAACGGCAGCTGTCACCATTGTAAGTTTACGGCCCAAGTTATCACTCAACTTACCGCCGAAAAGAACGCCGAAGATAGCACCGAGAAGAGCGCTACTTACGAACCAACCCTTCATCAAAGAGCTGAGATTGAACTGCTTCGACACTTCGTCTACCGTACCCGAAATTACAGCTTCATCGTATCCAAAAAGGAAACCACCAAGGGCTGCAATAATTGCGAGGGTAAGCAGATAGCCGAATCTATACTGTTTTTCCATGGTTTAATTAATTAAAGTCCGAAATATTCTTTGTAACGGTCATAGAGGTGACCTGCCTGGAGATAAGCCGACTGAGGGCTCATAAAGTGGCTGAATTCGAAGGTGATAGCCTTGTCGTAACCGGCA
Organism: uncultured Bacteroides sp.; assembly: GCA_964518705.1. GTDB lineage: Bacteria > Bacteroidota > Bacteroidia > Bacteroidales > Muribaculaceae > CAG-873. The sequence goes on along the minus strand of CAZFGV010000020.1, from coordinate 4,465 downwards.
CGCTTAGCAGCTTCGAGTTTGAGACGGAGTTTATCGAACTTGATGGGGAAGAAGCGGATGGGCATATCACGGTCGAAAGATTCGGCGTTAGTCCAGCACTGCATACCATACTTGTCGGCAAGACGTTTGTTAACTTCGAAGAAGGCATCGAGTTCGTCGTAGTCGATTTGACCGTCTTGGAAAGCGCAAGCATCAACAACATCGTGGATGCCGTCGAAGATTTCATCCCATTCCTTTTCGTGCTGACGTACTGAAACGGCATCGTCTTTTGTAAGAGCCGAACCTGAAGCCATAACAGCTTTCTTGCCGTCGATCCAGGGTGAAATGAAAGTTGGGAGACCGCCTGAAACGTCTTTACACTGCTTGCCAAGAGTTTGGAAAGCACCGATAGCGCCCTTGGTGGCACGGCTGATTTCGCCGCTGATATACCAGCCTTGGAAGCTCTTGTGACGGCTACCATAACGTTCCCATACTTCGTCGATAACGAAACGATTATGCTCTACTTCCCATGACATATCGCCGGTATCCCAGTAACGACCAGAGTCATAAAGGCCGAAATAGAACTTCATGCCGTATTTGTCGGCAAGAGTAAGGAACATTTCGAGCAAGTCCTGTGAAGGACGATAGCAACCTTTGCTAATGAGGTAAGGAGAATCGTAAGTGATAAATTTACGATAACCCGAACGGATCAATATTACGGTGTCGATGCCGATAGCTTTCATGTGTTGGAAGTCGCGATCCCACTCTTTCACACCCCAGTTCTGGTGAGGTATGTCGTGAGAAATTTCGTCGAGGAAAGTACCGGTAATTTTGAGAGCGTTGTTCTTTTCAACGGTCCAAAATTGGTCGACTTCTGTAGCGATTCCGGGAGTGGGGTCTACTACATTATTTGATGTGTTACCACCAAAAACATAGGGTGTTACCACCGACGCAGCTCCTATCGCTGCAAGTTCTTTAAGAAATTGTCTGCGATCTGACATCTGTTAATTCTTTGATTTTATTGAGGTTTTCTTTATTTTTTGGATATACTGTCCGTCGATAGCGACATCGCGCACATCAAACGGATTGAAAAGTGAATCAACAAACACGGCAAATTCACCGCGAGTCATCACTTTTGTATTATCATTAAGTCCGGCTCCGGCAAGAGCGTCAGACATACGGTTTTCAAAATCTGCTATCGGCGACACGTTATTAATTACGCGCGCGAGGATTTTAACGTCGGCTACTGTTATAGGATTGTGGTCGGCACGAATTGAAGGCAAATTAAAGACTTCCTTAACGCCCTGAATTTCATCGAAATAAACAACAGAATCAGCACGCAACCATGTTTGATTAGTCCAACCTTCGTTACGGCCTTCACCTTGCAATATACCTGTTGCGCCAATACGCTGGTATGCTTTAAATCGTGCGTCGTCAGGAGTAACGTCGAGATAAGGCAACAAATAACCTCCTGCATCAAGCACGGCACGTTGAACGTCACGAACGCCGACACGGCTTACTTCTACATCATTATTTGCCGCCAAAGCCGCAAGTGCTCCGGCAGCTGTACCAATCTGAAGTACAACGGGTTGCAAACGTGTTGCACCGTTGACAATATTTGACACGGAGATAGATTTTTCCGCTACTATAAAGTTTTCAGTTGATTCCGGAATGAGCGTACCGAGAGGCAAGCCGAAAGAAGGCACCGGGTGGAAATAAAGCTGAGGCAATTCTTCAGCGCCTTGATAACGTGCGTGATGATGATCTACAGGGTAGTCGCCAACTGCAATTGTTGTGCGATACAATGCTTGGTCACAATCGTAAGGCGTTGTAATATGGGGAAGTGTAAAACGCACTTTACCATGAATACGACGGCTTTCGCGGTGATAAGGAATAAACGGTAAGCGGTCAGCGGTGGGGAATTCGTCATCAGCGAGGGCTAATGTGTTCATTCCGAGTTCCGTCTGCATAAAATACACAAAACCGAGAGTGAAGTTTTTAGCTTGTTTCAAAGCCTCTTCACGCTCGTCTGCGTTCATTTCTATTACATTAAGATAATAGTCGTTACCTTCGATAGGCCAATTAATCATGAATTTATTACCGGGAAGGCGACCATAATTAATCATCATCTGAGGCGACCACATTCGGTTAGGCTCAGATGGCGTTACACACAAATCATTTATGCACGAGCACAAATAATAATTTCGGTTATAATCGATTGGTTTGACGGGAGTTTGCGGTGTGCCATAATCTTTAAGAACGGCAACATAAGTTAAATCCTGGATAATGCCATTAGCAACTTCTGGAGCTATATCTTCGCCCGTAACGGCACGCGATTCCATGCCGATATCATATTTAACCCCCAACATCGCTGCTACGTCGCCGAGTTCGGTTGCATCAATCAAAACATCAGATGACACTTCGAACATACCGTCGGCGTTAGACAATGTGCAAACCCAAGCACCTCGTTTTTTCTTCACAGAACATAACGAGGTGTTGATTTGCAATTTAACATCCTTTTTCCTATTGATAAAATTGTACAGAATATCGTTACCAACATGCGGCTCAAAAAGAACATTGCTCACCCAGCCTGTTTTAAGGGCTTCGGCAGAGCCATAATGTTCAACGAGCGCATTATAAAATTCGCCCCAGAATCCGGCTTTGAGATTGTAGTTGCCATCGATAGCGCACACGCCGGCCGAAGTCAGCATACCACCAAGCCAGTCTGTCGATTCCACCAAAATTACGCTAGCGCCTAAGCGCGAAGCCTCTACTGCCGCAGCCACACCTGACGCACCGCCACCGATGATGGCTACGTCATAATGGTTCACTTTTTGCGCACTTAACGGCATAGCCATTAAGAGCACAAACAGTGCAAAGATTGTATTTTTAATGCAGCGGGGCATTTGATGCAAGGTTGTTTATATTAGCGATTTTGCTGTGTTTGAATGAACGAATCAGTAAAATATACTTAAAATTCACGGCCACTTCAGACCTCAAAAGCCCCCAAAAAGTGATAACGTTTTATTAACGATACATTTTTAAAGACTTTCTAACGCCAAAATTACAATCTTTTTACAGAATACGCAAGAAGTTTGTAAAAAAATTTACGAATAATCGGCAAGAAAAACCGATTTTCGGGTTTTATACCCCCAAAAATCGGTCATATCTTTAGAAAAATGTTAATTTTCTATTAATTTTCGAATAAGATTTGGTTGCGAGCCGACAGAGCCGCGCCAAGGACTCCCGCTTTCTCTCCCATCTTAGACACAACAATGCGAGAGTCTTGACTAACGAGGCGCAAAGTATACTTTTGCACCGACTGCTTGATGGGACGCAAAATATAGTCACCAACACGTGCCAAAGTACCGCCGATAATTACCAACTCGGGGTTAAAGAGGTTTATCAAACCGGCAATCCAGCGGCCGAGTTCTTTTGCCATATTTTCGACAACTTCGATACATAACATATCTTCGTTATCTATAGCTACGATAATATCATTTAGGGTGATAGCTTCTTCGCCTTCATTTTTCAACTTATCAGACAGCAAGGACTGCTTGCCAGCTTTAATCGACGACACCACTTCACGCTTAAGTGCCATACCCGACACTCCTGTTTCGAGGCAACCTTTTTTGCCGCAATGGCACATTATTTCGTTGTTAAACGCCGGGAAATGACCAAGCTCGCCTGAATATCCCGAACGGCCCTTCATTATTTCGCCGTTAACGATAATACCCATACCTAAACCCCAACTGAGGTTGATACAAAGCACTTCTTTTTCGCCTTTAGCCAATTTACCGCAAAGGAATTCGCCATATGTCATCACACGCGAGTCATTATCGATGCACATCGGTATACCCAAGCGTTCGGTAAAGATATCGCTCAACGCCTGTTCCGGTGATGACAATGTACTAAAGCTAAAACCTGTATTAGAGTTGACGCGTCCGGACAACGACACGCAACCATGATAAATTTTATTTCGATCAACAACGGAATCGTTGATAAAATCATTCACAAAATTGCATATCTCATCGATAGTTTTTTCGGCAGAGAAGTCGATGCACGATAAAGGATGATCCATTTCAATATCGATAACCTCGCCCATAAAGTCGATGATCGCCACATTAATATATTCACGTTTAACATCAAGACCGAGAAAATATCCGGACTGACGATTAAAGCCGTACAAAACCGGTCGACGTCCGCTATGACCTTCAACCTGTCCGTATTCTGCAATAAGGCCTACCGCACATAACTCATTAACAACCTTTGTGATAGTCGGTACACTAAATCCCAATTCTCGAGCCAACTCGGAAATTGTAGATGATGAGTTATTTACAAAATAGGATATCATACTCTTCATAATCGAAGAGTTTTTATCTCCTTTTTCAATTTGAGCTAAAAATGAAGGCGCCATAGTAATGAATATTTTATTGCAAATGTAGTAAATTTTAATGAAAATAAAACATTAAATTATATTAGATAG
>CAZFGV010000019.1:0-36667 GCA_964518705.1 uncultured Bacteroides sp. | reverse complement strand
TTTCAAAATAAATACTGTTGATTATAAAACTGTCAGTGCTTATATAAATGATAAGCCCGTTTCTGCCATTCTTCCTGCGGGTAGTTATGAAGGAGGTAGTACGGCTCTCTCAGTTTTTCTAGAGTTCTAGAGCGTTGGTTTTTGTGTTTGGGTTGTAGAAGTATTGTTTATGGGGTTTTGGTGCGTTGGCGCAAAAAAAAACGGCCATTCCGAGTGGAATAGCCGTTTGAACTATAACTATGAAACTTAGGCTTTCACGCGGCTGATGTAAGAGCCGTCGCGAGTGTCGATTTCGATTTTGTCGCCGGTGTTCACGAAGAGGGGAACGCGTACTTCAGCACCTGTTTCAACAGTAGCGGGTTTGAGGGTGTTAGTAGCGGTATCGCCCTTGATGCCGGGTTCGGTATAAGTGATTTCGAGAATTGTCTTAACGGGCATTTCAGCGTAAAGAACAGTTTCGGTAGAAGCGTCAGAAACAACTTCAACGGTGTCGCCTTCTTTCATGAAAGCCGAGCCGGTAACGAGTTCTTTCTTGATAGGAATTTGTTCGTATGTTTCGTTGTTCATGAAGATATCGTCATCACCGTCAGCGTAGAGGTACTGGTAGGGGCGACGTTCAACGCGAACATCTTCGAGTTTTTCACCGATGTTGAAGCGGCGTTCGAGTACGCGACCGTCTACAACGTCTTTGAGTTTTGTGCGCATGAAGGTGTTGCCTTTGCCGGGCTTAACGTGGAGGAATTCCACGCAGAAGTACAGACGGCCATCCATGCGGATACATGTGCCGTTCTTGATGTCTTGCGAGTTAATCATAGAAATGCTTGTGGAAATTTTTTTGCAAAGTAAATAAAAATCTGCGAGATATGCAAATTATTAAGCTCTTAAGGCTTTGAGGAGAGTTCCGTGAGGTATTTGTCGAGTGTATTGCTATTTTGCCGTTGATAAGATGTTGCGCGAGGCTTTTGCTTAATGGCTTTCGTTTGATATTACATCGAAATCTGAAACGTATAAGTCAAGAGCTTGCGAAAGTTCGTTAGCGACGGCTCGGCGGAGTAGTGGGGGTGCTAATATTTCGATGCGACTTCCGTAGCTTAAGAGTTCTTGAATAAGGTCGTTTGTGATGCGCAATCGTAAGTGAAAATCGCTGTAGTCGTCGTGGATATATTCTTGCTGAGATGAGTGAAGCGGCAGTGCGCGGAAGTATTTCGCCTGTTGAGGCGATGTTCGAATAATGATTTTGTAAATGTGTCCTGAGTCGACAACGATTCCGAACGCACCTTCGAAATAAGTTTTGGCGTTGAAATTCGGATCAGGTGTGAATGTGTCGGGCAGGAGGTGAAGAGAGCTGATACGGTCGAGAGCGTAAGTTTTGATACGTCTTTGCGCTAAATGACGTCCGATAACATACCACCGATGCCGGAAAAGTTTGAGGAGAAGGGGCTCGAAAACGATTCCTATAGTCGGTCTGAGTCGGTAATATGGCATATAGTCGAAACAGATACGTTTGTTTTCGCGTAATGCGTCAATCACCGGGGCAAGGAATTTTTGAGCAGATGGGACATCGTCTACGACGATTTTATCGGCGACGTCGTGACTTTGAGATAAAAGTTGATGAGTTGCGGCAGTGTTTAAAAGCCAGTCGTTAACCGATTTGTTAGCCGGGTCGTCTTCGATATAGTATTCGTAAGTTGACGAGTCGCATTTAATAGAAATATTGAAAATGCTTTCGGCCGCGGCACGGTAGTTAGCAAAAGTACGCCGCGGCATCGGCATACCGTTAGACAACTCAGAACGTTGCCAAAGGGCGTCGATGTCGCAGCGCGAGATGCGGCCGTAGGTGCGAATAGTATCTACGAGCCAGAGATATCGGTTGAAAAGGTCAGTTGCCATTAGGCTTTGACTTCGGCTTTATGTCCGATAGAGAGGATATGCAAGCCGATAACGGTGATTATAGCGTTGAAAATGAGTAGCTCGAAACTTGTTTCGTAATTGAAAAAGTGGTTGAGCGCCCATTGGAGTACCCATGAAAGGCACGGTGCTGCGATACATGCCGCAGGCACGAGGTTGTCGCGTACTGTTTTTTTGCAGAACATACCATATACAAAAAGTCCGAGGATAGGGCCGTATGTATATGACGCCAAAGTGTACACAGCAGAAATAGCGTCTTGGTTTGAGAGGTAGTAGAATGCAATAATCACAAGCCCCATTCCGGCAGACATTGCCAAGTGTACAGCTTTGCGGGTTTTAGCGAGTTTGTCGTCGGATTGTTTTTTATGAGCGCCGAGGATGTCAACGGTGAAAGACGTTGTCAAGGAAGTAAGAGCCGAGCCGGCAGCGGAGTATGCCGCCGAGATGAGGCCGAGAACGAAGAGGATTAGAACAATTACCGGGACGTCGGGGTGCTGAGCTACCATGCCGAATATTTCATCGGTTTTTGCAGGGATAGCGATGCCTTTAGCGTCGAGGAAAAGAACGAGAACGGTGCCGAGGATGAGGAATAGCGATATAACAAAGAATTGCATAATAGAGCTAACCATCATATTTTTTTGGCTTTGTCGGAAATCGGCACAAGCGAGGTTGCGCTGCATCATATCTTGGTCGAGACCGTTAGTAGCGATAGCCATGAAAACGCCTGCGAGGAATTGTTTCCAGAAATAAGTGCCTTCTTTGGGGTTGTCGAAGAAGAACATTTGCGATGTTTCGTGGTTTGCGACCGCTGCGGTGAGGTCAGCGAAAGAGTATCCGAGGTTTTGAGCAACGAAATAGATGCACAAAATCACCGAAGTGATGAGGCAGAATGATTTGAGTGTGTCAGTCCATATGATAGTTTTCACACCGCCTTGCACAGTGTAGAGCCAAATGAGAGCAATAGTGGCGATTACGTTAAAGATGAAAGGAATGTGCAGCGGGCTGAAAACGAGGAGTTGAAGCACAGCGCAAACGACGAGGAATCGTACAGCAGCACCGAGCATCTTTGAAATGAAGAAGAACCAGGCGCCGGTGCGGTAGGTGGATTGTCCGAAGCGTTCTTCAAGATAGCCGTAGATAGAGATGAGATTCTTGCGGTAAAATAGCGGAACGAGGACAAAGGCAATGATGAAATAACCGACGATGAAACCAAGAATCATCTGAAGGTAAGCATAACCTTTGTTAACCACCATACCGGGGACAGAGATGAAAGTGACACCGGAAATCGCGGCGCCGATCATGGCGAACGCCACAACAGGCCATGGCGCTTTGCGGTTGCCGGTGAAAAAAGTGGAGTTGTCGCTACCGCGTGAAGCGATAAAAGATACGCCCATTAGCAGGATGAAGTATGCTGCAATGGTGAGTATAACGATGATAGATTGTGACATAATTTATTCTGGATAAATGAGGTAAGGAGCGCGTTGAACTTTGAAACGAGCGACGTCGTCGGCCCAAGTAGCTTTTATTTCGTCGGCAGAAGCGCCGTTTTCAATCATTTGGCGAATGTCACCGCGTCCGATAAGTTTTTCGAAGAAAGATCGGAAGAAATCGTCGCCCATGTTAAGGTCGCGGTAAGCATCGATGAGGTATTCGAGGTTAATGCCTTGAGCGATAGCGGCTTCTTCGTCGATTCCTCGAAGGTCAACGCCGTGGCAAAGGTTGTCGAGTTGAGGAGGATTTTTAGCGCCGGGAACGCTGCGAGGTGTGAATTCGAAGTCGCGGTTCTTCATGTCGGGGTGTCCGTAAGTTTCAAAAGGGAAGTCTGTGCCGCGTCCGAGGCTCACGGGAGTGGCTTCGAAATAGCATGTAGAGGGGTAGAGGTATATTGATAACATTGTTCGCAAGTTGGGCGACGGGGCAACGGGGAGGCGATAACGTGTTTGGTGTGTGTAGTTTTGACACGGAATAACTGTAAGAGGAACTTTTGCACCATCTTTGAGCCATCCTTCGCCGTTAGCCATCAAAGCGATTTCGCCCATTGTTAAGCCGTGAACGACGGTAATGGGTAAACGACCGACACCGGATTCGTATTTCATGTCGAGGATAGGTCCGTCAACGTACATGCCGTTGGGGTTGGGGCGGTCGAAAACAACTACTTCTTTGCCGTATTTAGCAGAAGCGTTCATGAGGTCGACCATTGTGCAATAATAAGTGTAGTATCTAAGTCCAACGTCTTGAATGTCAACGACGAGCACGTCGAAAGCGTCCATTACTTCCTTTGCGGGTGTGCGGCTTTTGCCGTCGTAAAGACTGGCGATAGGTAGTCCGGTGGGTTTATCAACGCCGCTGCTAACGTGTTCTCCGGCGTCAGCGGTGCCGCGGAAGCCATGTTCGGGCGAGAATAGAGTGGTAACTTTGACACCGTTTTCGAGCATAATGTCAACGGTGTGTTTGTTGCCTACCATTCCGGTGTGGTTAGAGAGTAAAGCAACGCGTTTGCCCTCAAGGATAGGTAAATACATATCAGTTCGAGCGGCGCCGACAATTACGGAGTCAGTTTTCGAACAACATGTCTCCTTGCAGCATTCTGCGGGCTTGCATTGAGCAACGGCCGACCATGCTCCGGCGAAGAGCATAACGGCAGCGATAATGCGCATTATTGAAGAGTGAATATGCATGATATGATGATTGGTTAACGAGATATGTTATTTGGGTTCAAAGGTACTGCAAAAAAGTTGGAAAATGATATAAAATGCGCATAAAAACACAAATGAATGTTAAAGTGATAAAAAAGTTTTGTTGTGTGATTAAATTTGCAGTAACTTTGTGAGTGCGAAAGGGGTACTAGCTCATCTGGTAGAGCGCGACACTGGCAGTGTCGAGGTGAGCGGTTCGAGTCCGCTGTGCTCCACGAAACGAATCTTGAGAAATCGAGGTTCGTTTTTTTTGTTTTTGGATGGGTGAGCTATATTGCATGTCTTTTGGCATTTCGCCGGTGAACTAGGGCGCTGGCACTCGAATTTAACCATAGAGCGTTGGCTATGGGATTTAAATTAGAGTGTTAGTGTGTTGTGGATGGGTTTTGCCAGAATGCAAGAGTGTTAGAATATGGATATTGCAGAGTGTGGGAGTTTTGGTTTACGGAATTACCATAGGTTGAATCGAATTCCGAAAACGGCTTCGGCTGATAGAACACCGCCGGCGTAGGTGGTGCGTTTGTTGTTGACTATGGCAAGGTCGAATTTGCCTGTTGCGCCAAAGAAATATCGTCCGCAATTCCATGCTACTGAAAATTTTAGACGATTATAAAGTGATAATGATATTTTTTCTATGTTGCTATTTACGAAGCCTTTGCGAATTCCTATTACCGGAGATTCGCTGATGCCGAACACCCATTTAGGAGCAAATACCCAATTGTATCCGTATCCAGCACGGACGGCGTAGTTGTGGGTATTGACGTTGTAATGATTGTTGATCCAATGGTCGGGTAATTGGTCGCGAAGAATGATTGGTAGTTCGTTAAAGTTGAAGTCTAGTTTTTGCGTGTAAATAGAGAGCCCGGCAAATAAAGAACCACTACTACGTTTTTGAATACGGCTAAACCCAAACGATGCCGCTTCGGAATAACGTTTGTGCGAGAAGAAGTAGTAAGCATCAATTCCCCAAGTGTAGTTATTAATACCATTAAAAGGGAAATCGAGATGATGAGCATCCCCAAATCGTTTTAGCGTAGTGCCGACATCGTTTTGAACGACATATATTTCAGCGGCGAATAGCATACAGTTGAATCCGAAACGCCAACGTTTACGCGCTCTTTCAGCACCGGTGAGGATTTGACTGAGGTTGACGTCATAGCCAACAGAAAGTGCTAAGTAAGTTAGATAAAGACCAACCGAAGAAGACGCATCTGAATTCATGTGGATGCTTTTGTTGTCGGGAAGAAGGAACGAGTATCCGTCAACCCAGCTGTCGGTAGTTACTTTAGCGTTGAATTTGTATCCTGTAGTTTGGACGAAGGTTGTGTCGTAACCGTTGAAGAATTTATCACCCCAACGGTAGGTGTTAACCACGAATCTCGGGAGCTTACCCATTGCAGCAATAGAGTCGAGAGACAATGACAAAGCGTCAGCCTCAAAAACTGAGGATGATAAAAGAATTGACAAAATGATATAACGCAATAGCTTCATTAATCTCGCGACCATGTAGTTACAATATGCAAAATTAGTTAATTTAGGTGTGATAGACAAACTGATTTGCATAATATACCACAAATATCGCATAAAAGTTGAATTATCAGATTGAAAAACCGATAAATTATAACAAGCAAGGGTAAAGTATTGTGCGTGACGTAGGGTAGTTTGTCTTTTTTAAGAAAAATTCGTACATTTGCAAGCGATAAGCCAAATCAGAAACGCATGTCAGAAATAAAGATCGCCGGCATTATGCGAGCGGGAGCGTTTTCTCCCAATCATATCGGTAATGACGCGGCAATATTCAATTTGGTGGCCGAGCAGTTGCGAAAACGCGGATGTGAGGTCAATTTATATAGTGAAGAGCAGTTTAACGAAGGTCTCGTCGACTGTTCTGTTATCTTAAATATGTGTAGGGAGCAACGGTCAGTTGCTTTGCTACAAAAGCTGGAAGATAATGGCGCCTTAGTAATCAACTCAGGGTATGGTATCGAAAACTGTACCCGCGAGCGCATGACTCGTATACTTTTAGGCTCCGGCATACCATATCCCGAGAGCTTGATGGTAAATACCGACGAAGCTATATTGGGCGCATTGCAGGCGGCTAAGATGGAACGATGCTGGTTGAAGCGCGGAGAAATGCACGCTCAGCATAAGGAAGATGTTTGCCATGTTCGTCATGCCCAAGAGGCGCAGGAAGTGTTGCAAGAATTTTTCTTGCGAGGCATAAAACGCGCTGTTATCAATCGTCATCTAGAAGGAGACTTGGTGAAATTCTATGGCATTTCGGGAACAGACTTTTTTTATTGGTTCTATCCATTCGAGCAGCATCATAGCAAATATGGCGATGAAGCTATCAACGGCCGTCCGGTTCATACATCATTTAACGAAGCCGATTTGCGCAATATATGCTCGCGAGCTTCGGAAGCTTTAGGTGTTGATATTTATGGAGGCGATTGCATTATAGATAACGAAGGAAATATATCAATTATCGACTTTAATGATTGGCCCAGCTTTGCGCCGTGCCGAGTAGAAGCCGCGCCTCATATTGCGCGTTATGTGATCAATCGTGTAAAACAACACAACAATCGCTAAAGAGATGTTTGAGAAATATCGTAAAAGTACAGATCTGCCGGAAGGTAGTACACAAAAATTTCCGCTATTGCCTCGGTTGATAGCCACCTCCTTTGGCGTCGGTTTTTTGCCCCTCGCTCCCGGCACCTGGGGTGCCTTGATGGGCATATTGCTTTGGCTTCCGCTATATTTTTATGTAAGTGCGGCGGTAGCATTTTGGGTAACATTGATTGCAACCGTGTTGCTTACCATTGCCGGCATCTGGGCTAGTAATGTCGCTGAGCGCTATTGGGGTCATGATCCTGTTGTAGCGTGCGTTGATGAAACCGTAGGCCAATGGGTTGCTTTGCTCGCTGTTGTGCCCGGCGCGCCATGGTGGCAAATAGTACTCGCTTTTGTACTCTTCCGTTTCTTTGACATTTTCAAGCCATTAGGTATTCGCTCCACTGAAAAATTACCGAAAGGCTATGGAATGATGGCAGATGATCTTGTTGCCGGTTTGTATTCGGCGATTATAATATTTATTATTAATTTGATGTAATGAATAACGAAAAGCCTGAATACGAAGAGAAAGAAGTCGATCCCGGTAATGACTTTAAGCGCTTGTGGCATGAGCTAATGACGAGTAATTCGTTAGTAGTTACCTTCTTGCGATCTATGGTGTCTAGCCAAGCGGCAAGTTGGGTCGACTATATAGTCCGTTTTGTGCTTTTTAGCCTCAATGCCCTCAATGCATTTTGGTCAGTAGCGTGCGGTGCAGTTTGTGGTGGAATTGTGAATTGCATCATCAATTATCGATTTACATTCCGAGCCGACGGATGTGATTTCCGCGCTGTGATAGTGAAATATACCGCCGTATGGGTTGGTAGTCTTTTGCTGAACAGCTTTGGCTCAGAGGCTTTATATAACTTCGTAAATAATCTGCAGTGGGTGCATAGTTTTGATATACACGAGAATGCGATATTTATGGTTACGAGCTTGTTTGTGAGCTTGATGGTATCGTGGTTTTGGAATTTTGCGTTGCAGCGCTATCTGGTGTATCGCCCTATGCCTTTCGACCCCTATCTATCACGCCTTCTGGGCGGAAAAAAGTCTAATGATTAAAAGTGAAAACTATGGATATAAAACAGACTGCAAAAGAAGCTCGAAATTGCTTGCAGCAAGGCATTTATGCCGTAATTAATCCCTTTGTTCGCTTGCTCATTCGTATGGGTGTTACTCCTAATATGGTAACCACCATAGGAATGTTAGGCAATCTAGCGGCAGCGTCCGTGCTTGTATGGGCAGGTATCAAATGTAGCGAATATGGCGAAGCTCCCGACTATGTGCTCGTGACATGGGCAGGCGCTTTGATTATCGGTTTTTCGTTGTTCGATATGCTAGATGGTCAAGTGGCGCGTTTGGGTAATATGTCATCGACTTTCGGCGCTATGTACGACTCTGTCCTTGACCGCTATTGCGAACTTTTTACTCTTGGCGGACTAGCATTCTTCCTTCTCGGAAGCGGCAATATGGCCGGAGCTGTTGTTACTTTCCTCGCCCTCGTGGGCAGTATTATGGTTAGCTATGTGCGCGCTCGTGCCGAAGGCCTTGATATAGAATGCAAAATAGGCTTTATGCAACGCCCCGAACGCGTTGTTGTAACTGCTGCCGCTACTCTTGGCGCGGGTATTACAGGCATGAATCTTAGTGCTAATAGCACATTCGATCCTGCTGTGATAATTGTTGTTGCAATGGCATTTATTGCATTGTTTGCAAATGTTACCGCTTTCGCTCGTATAGCACACAGCAAGCGCGAGCTAATTAAATCGGGACGTAAATGAGCGAAAATAAAATACAAAGCACAAGCAATTTCCCGACGCGAGCCGAATCACTATGGTGTGCCGGAGCGTTGTTGCTTTGGCTTGCCGTGACGGCGTTGTGTATCGGCTTTCGCCCCGAACACCCCGTGATGGCAGTACTTATATTCTGCTTTTTCTTTTTTAATGCAGTTAGCCGCCGTGTTGTTATCGCCTTGGTGCCGTTCTTTTTGTTCGGTATCAGCTACGACTGGATGAACATCGTGCCTAATTACGAGGTTAATCCTGTTGACACATCAGGCTTATACGAAGCAGAAAAGGCGCTATTTGGAATCACAACGGCAGAAGGTGTTCTTACTCCTAATGAATTTTTTGGCATTCATCATTGTGCACTTGCCGACCTATTTGCAGGTGTGTTCTATCTTTGCTGGGTTCCGTTGCCAATAATCTTTGGCTTGTATCTATATTTTACACGCCGCACAGAAGGTTATATTCGTTTTGCGTTGGTATTCTTATTTACCAACCTTGTCGGTTTTGCGCTTTACTATGTACACCCCGCCGCTCCGCCGTGGTATGTAGCTTTGCACGGATTTGACGCCGTACCCGGTACACCCGGTGATGTTGCCGGCTTGGGACGTTTTGATGAAATGACAGGCTTGGGTATTTTTAATGCACTATATGCGCGAAATAGTAATGTCTTCGCGGCATTGCCCTCGTTACATTCGGCATATACCCTTGTGGCATTTATTTATGCCCTCATAGCAAAAGCTCCTAAAGGATGGACAATTACATTGGCAGTTGTTACTGTAGGTATATGGTCAACGGCAGTATATTCGTCACATCATTATATTATAGACGTTCTTGCCGGCATCGCTACGGCGTGTGTTGCTACGGCAATATTTGAACTTATATTTATGAAATTCAAACCCTTTGCAAAATTTGTAGCTAATTATTCAAAATATGTTAGCTGTCCTGCAAAGGCTTCAAAAAGTTGAATAAATGGAGAATAACGAATACGAAGTACGTCCGGACGTGCTAAATTACGATGATATCAGTCGTATGATTCCTCGACTTGCCGGTCATCCCAAGTTGGTAAAATGGTTACTTCATTTTTTAAAGGTCGACAAGGTAAATGAGTGGCATGGAGCATGTTGTGACACTCCGGGACCGGAATTTGTAGAACGTTTGCTCAAAGAGCAACTCGATATAAAATTGCGTATTGATGGAGAAGATGTGCTAGACCATTTGCCCGAGGGTGCTTTCGTGACAGTTAGTAATCATCCTTTCGGAGCTATTGATGGCATTATTCTTATCTATTTGCTAACTCGTAAACGTCCCGAGTTCCGCGTGATGGTGAATATGATATTGAATCAAATTAGTGCAATGCGTCCCAATTTCATAGCTGTGGATGCATGGGCATCAAATGATCCGTCACGTCGTGCTGTTAGTGTTAACGGTATTCGAATGGCGTTGCGTCAACTCCGAGATGGTCAGCCGGTAGGTTTCTTCCCTGCCGGAGCAATGAGTAAAACAACCTTAAATGACGGCTTGCAAGACCGACCATGGCAAGCGTCAGTCCTTCAGATTATACACCGTGCCAAAGTGCCCGTAATACCAATTTATTTCCATGGCTCAAATAGCTGGTGGTTTAATTTGTTAGGACATATCTGCTGGCCGGCACGTTCGTTGCGTCTTCCTGCCGAAGTTGATTTGAAACGTCATAAAACCGTTCATGTAACTATCGGAGAGCCTATCAGTGTAGAAGAACAGGCATTGCATGGCTCTACACCGGAAGAGCTGGGCGCGTTCTTGCGTCAGCGCACTTATGATTTGAAGAAAATTAAATAACAGTGTCTGAAAAAGATAAGAAAAGTTCATATCGCGATTCGCTAAAATCGCTCGATACCGAAGAAGGTATTGATCTCATATTCTATCGTCCGATAGGATATGCGTGGGCATGTTTGGCGCGTCGTTTGGGGGTGACTCCGAATTTTATTACGATAGCGTCGATATTTTTAGGTGTTGGCGCAGGCGTGGCTTTTTACTTTAACTCCTTGTGGGTTAACATTGTCGGTGTTCTATTGCTCGTGTGGGCAAATTCATTCGACAGTGCCGACGGCCAACTCGCGCGTATGACAGGGCAGTATTCGCGCATAGGCAGAATCCTCGACGGTGTGTCGGGAGATTTGTGGTTCTTTGCTATTTACATCGCTATCTGTTTGCGCGTTAACGAAACGATGCCGTTTTTTGCCGAGCGCCCGTGGTTGATATGGTCTTTAGGGTCTTTGGCCGGTCTATGCCATGCCAAACAGGCGGCGACGGCGGACTATTACCGTCAGTTCCATCTTTACTTTTTAAAGGGAAAAGAGGGTAGTGAACTTGACCGCTCGGATGTGCTCAAACGCAAATATGACGAAATGTCGTGGAGTAATTTTATGCCGAAACTTGTTTTGCTGTTTTATTCTAATTATACAGCAAACCAAGAAGTCTTGTCTCCGGCTATGCAAGGATTGCGACATATATTGGCGGATTGCTATAAGAGCGCTATGCCATCAGATGAATTCCGTGCCGAATTCCGCAAACATAGCTTGCCGTTAATGAAGTATACCAACATACTATCATTTAATTGGCGCTCAATATCCTTGTTTGTGTCGGTACTTGCCGGTATTCCATGGCTCTATTTTATATTGGAACTGACAGTTTTTAATGGCATCCTTATATATATGGTTATCAGCCACGAATCGATGTGTAAAAAACTATCCCAACAGCTTACAGATGGACAATATCGTTGAATCAATAATATTTGACTACGGCGGCACGCTGGATAATCGCGGAGACCATTGGGCGCGCACTATAGCTGACGCTTACGATACATTGCCTTGTGCGGCTCCCGATTTGGATACATTTAAAAGTATCTATGTTTTTGCCGAACGAGAATTAGCGCGTAATCCTATAGTCAAACCGGATTTTACATTTGCCGACACAATGCTTGCCAAAGCGCGTTTGGAACTCGAAGAGTGGCGACGTTTGGGAATGTCATTAAGTGACAACGAGATTGAAACGTATTCTCGACAGATAGCAGAATTTTGCGATTCCCGTGCTCGACAGTGTACAAGCGAGGCCTGCGAAATTCTTGATTATTTGTCGGCAAAATATCCTTTGGCGTTGGTGAGCAATTTCTATGGCAACGTTGGAGCCGTGCTTGCCGATTACGGACTCGATAAGTATTTCCCTATCATTATAGAAAGCGCAGTCGTAGGCGTTCGCAAACCCGACCCGGCAATTTTTGCACTCGGTATAGATGCGTTGAAAACTCCGGCAGAAAAAACATTGGTAGTGGGCGACAGTATATCTAAAGATATTAATCCGGCCCAAAGTTTAGGCTGTCCGACGGTGTGGATAAAGGGTCGTCCGTGGTTTGCTGACGAATTGCCGAATAGCTACGGAACTACCATGGAAAATGTATTAGAACTGCGAAAGCTATATTAAGAGGTATTAACTAAAATATATCTAACTTGCTGACAAATTAACAAAAGTATGCTAATGATGGGTATGATTAAGATATATTAACAAAGAAGCCTCAAAATATTTGTAAAAAGATTTTTGCAATCGGGAAAAAGTCCGTACTTTTGACCCGTCAAATGTGTCGGTGCGAAATCGACACTCGTTGGTGCCTGATAAGGTATCATAAAATCGCAAATAAATAACTCAATAATAAACTCTTTCAAATCAATCGAAAATGAGCGAAAATGTAGCTAAGCCCGCAAACGGCAAGCTCGGCGTGATGGTGGTAGGTCTTGGTGCCGTAACCACAACATTCATGACCGGCGTTCTCATGACTCGTAAAGGCCTCTCAAAACCTGTAGGCTCAATGACCCAGTACGACCGTATCCGTGTCGGTGAAGGTGAAAACAAAAAATACCTCAAATACAACGAAATCGTTCCTATCGCAGACCTCAACGACATCGTTTTCGGTGCATGGGACGTTTACCCCGCAAATGCTTACGAATCTGCAATCAACGCAGAAGTTCTTAAGGAAAAGGATATCAATCCTGTTCGCGAAGAACTCGAAGCAATCAAGCCCCTCCCCGCAGCATTTGACCACAACTACGCAAAGCGTCTTGATGGTGACAATGTAAAGCAGGGTACACGTTGGGAACTCGTTGAACAGCTCCGTGAAGATATCCGCAACTTCAAAGCTACAACCGGCGTAGAACGCGTAGTTGTTCTTTGGGCTGCTTCTACCGAAGTTTATGTTCCCGTAAACGAAAAGGTACACTACACCCTTGCTGACCTCGAAGCAGCAATGAAGGCTGACGACAAAGAAAACATCGCACCTTCAATGTGCTACGCTTACGCAGCATTGACCGAAGGCGCTCCCTTCATCATGGGTGCTCCTAACACAACAGTTGATATCCCCGCTATGTGGGAACTCGCTGAAAAGACTAAAATGCCTATCGCAGGTAAGGACTTCAAGACCGGCCAAACTCTCGTTAAGTCAGGTTTCGCTCCTATCATCGGTACACGTTGCCTCGGTCTTTCAGGTTGGTTCTCAACCAACATCCTCGGTAACCGCGACGGTCTCGTGCTCGACGAACCCGCTAACTTCCGTACAAAAGAAGTTTCTAAGCTTTCTACTCTCGAGTCTATCCTCGTACCCGAAGCACAGCCCGACCTCTACACCAACTACTACCACAAGGTACGTATCAACTACTATCCTCCTCGCAACGACGACAAGGAAGGTTGGGATAACATCGATATCTTCGGCTGGATGGGTTACCCCATGCAGATCAAGATCAACTTCCTCTGCCGCGACTCTATCCTCGCAGCTCCTCTTTGCCTTGACCTCGTGCTCCTCAGCGACCTCGCTGCTCGTGCAGGACGTTATGGTACACAGCGCTTCCTCAGCTTCTTCCTCAAGAGCCCTATGCACGACTATACAAAGGACGAAGTGCCTGTTAACCACCTCTTCCAGCAGTACGTTATGCTTAAGAACGCTATCCGTGAAATGGGTGGCTACAAGGCTGACGAACTCATCGACTAATTTATCAACGATATCATATGAAAAAGCGCGATTCATTCGAGTCGCGCTTTTTTTTATCGAGTCTTGTTGTTTTGCAAGGCTTTGGCAAAATTGTATGCGTGTCGGGGCAGAGCTATATGTTAGAGCTGTGTCTGTCTATTTTGTTGTGTAATAGGCTTTTGTGTATAGGCGTTGGTGATGGCGCTTTGTTGTTTTGCAAATATTTTCGATGAGTGATGCTGTTTCGGCGTTTACGTCAGCGCCGATGAGAATCGTAGCGCTAGGGTAGGAGTTGAGTAAGGCGGAAATGTCGCCTTTAAAATACCGATCTATTAAAATGTAATCTGTAGTCTTACCGATTTGTAGCGTTTTTGATGCAATTGTAACTTTTGCAGTGGTATTAGCTCTTAGTTCTGCAATATCGCTAATACCGCGAGAGGCAAGATAATTTTTCGGCACAGAAGATTTGTTCGGCTTGCCACATATAATTTGTTTCGCGTAACCATTGCTTATCTCGTATATACGATTACCACCATTGTCGCCGCAGATGAGTAATTCGTAATTTGATTTACTTTGATGATATGTAGCAAGAAAAGCAATTACGCAAAGTGCCGTTATACAAGCCGAAAATCGCACCTTTAGCTTGTCGGTATTAGCAACAATTGCAACAGCAGCAATTATAATACATAAGGCAATCGTGGTTTCGGTGCTGAGATATATACCTTCGATATTCGTACCGTATTTAGCGGCATAGTCGCTCAATTTAACGAGAAACGAGCAAGATCTGTCAGCACAAAAGGCACAAATAGAGGCTACAGAAGTGTTAGCTAATGCTACTGTAATAGCTCCGGCGCACATGAAAATCGGAAAAATAATTGCGGCAATAGCGTTTAGTGGTATCGAAAGTAAGGGCAGACGATGAAACCAAATAAGTACTATCGGCAGAGTACCTAACATCGCAGCAAAAGGTACTGCAAAAAACTCAACACCACGTCGAAAATGAATGTATCTTGTCGGAACAGGATTAATAGCCGAAGCGAAAATAAGTAAGCCCAAAACTGCGCTAACTGATAATTGAAAACCTGCCGACCAAAGCCAATAAGGATTGACGCAAATCATAATACCGACGGCAAGAGTTAGACTGTTGAAAGAATTCGGTTGAATTTGCGTCAGACGGCATAAGTAAAAAGTTGATAGCATTATAGCTGCGCGGAGTGCCGAGGGTTGTAAACCTGTGATGGCGGCATATATCCATATCAATAAAGTCATCAAAATATATCTCCATCTTCCTCCGTTTCGTAAAGCTTTTATAGGCCATAAAAGAAACGAAATAAGTCCGGCAATAATTGCGACATGAAAACCACTGACGCAAAGAAGGTGCGATAACGATGTTTGTTGGAACGACTCTTTAATATATGCGGGAGCTTCGCCGGTGCCGAGGCATACAGCAGCGAGAAGACCGGCAGCCTCCGGAGCAAGACGTGAGGAGTGAATGTACCTCTCAAGGGTGTTGCGGATGTCGATAAGTTTGAGCGACAGACTGCTTTTGTAACCGCTTATGGTAATTTCATTAGCGGGAACGAATGTCGTTGCACTAAGTCGCAAACTACGGTCGTTAAGTTCATTAACCGTCATAAAAGGTACGTTAATGTATCGTCCGACAGGTTCGAAAGAACTTTGAAAGCGAATAAATTGCCCGGGGTTAAGATTCCCCGCCGGCGAAATAATACGCGCTCGGAAGGGAGTGCATTGCGTGTTGTCGATAGCGAAAACATTAATAATAGCGGCTTGCGATGCCGCCCGTTCGTTAGTGCTTTCAACATACGCGTCCGAGATACAAATTTTACCATCGGCAATATTAGACGGTAGAAATGTCGGTTGAAGCCATAAAGCAACGGTTCCGGCGAATGTTGCTCCGATGACAATGTGAATCAAACCGTAAAAAGTACGATGCCATGCTGCTAATATTCCGATACATAAAACAATACAGCCACACGCAAGTGCGACTGTATCGTTGACGGTCAAAAATAAAGCTGCCGAAATTGCGCCTGCCGTAAGAGGTAGAGCCGGAATATTTCGGAGCGCTTTCATTGCTTATGATATTGTATTAAGCACAACAGTCAGAGAGCTGACGCTGATAATGATCCATAAAAGCGCGGCTTGAATAAGAGGACGGATTCCGACTCGTTTTACCGAGCTTAAAGATAAAGACGCGCCGATTAGGAATAATGTTACCACCATACCGCGGCGTGCTATCCATACCATGGTACTGGCAAACCATTCAGGGAGAGATATATAGGTGTTTATTAGCATCGCAACGACGAAGATTAAAATAAACCAAGGAATCGATACCTTAGTCGATTTGTCTCGGAAAATAAACATAGTTACGAAAGCCAAAGGAATCACCCATAACGCTCGCGTAAGTTTAATAAGCGTTGCCGTTTGCAAAGCTTGTTCACCATAAATCTCACCCGCCCCGACGACGGACGACGTGTCGTGAATTGCTATTGCCGCCCATGTGCCGAATTGAGTTTGGCTCATGTCAAGAAAATGACCAAGAGGCGGAAAAATGAAAAGAGCGATGGAGTTTAGAATGAAAATTACGCCGAGAGCTACCGCCATTTGGTCGCTGTCGGCTTTTATGACCGGACCGACGGCAGCAATAGCACTACCGCCACAAATTGCTGTGCCCGAAGATATTAAATATGCCGTTTTACGATTAATGTGTAGCCAATAACCTAATAAAACGCCAAGACACATAACCCCGGCAACGGAAACGATGGTAAATAACATACCATCACAGCCCGATTGAAGCGATGCTTGTAAATTCATAGTGAACCCGAGGCACACTACGGCAACTTGTAAGAGGTATTTCGATGTCTTTTTATTGAATTTAGGACAAGGATTAGGTAGGGCTAATGCGAAAATGATGCCGAGTAAAAGGGCGATAGGAGCTGTTATTGCCGGAATTCCGAGGACGCTGTCTAGTGGAATGAGAATGAGCGCAATAATAGCAATGTATATAATTTTAGCAATTTTCATTTTTGAGAAATTATTTTTGTTCCCAAATTTTGAGAGCTGCTAAGGCTTGTCCGTGAAGCATTTCAAGGCCGTTCTTTGTTGTAGCGCCATGAGCGGCACAACGGCGCATAAATTCTGTTTCGGCGGGATTGTAAACCAAATCGTGAGCGAAATGCGCCGATGTTAACATGTCGTAAGGAAAATCCGGGCAAGCATCAACGTTTGGCCATGTCCCTAGTGGTGTGGCGTTGACGATCAGACGATTGGCGGCTATAATGTCGGCATTTAAGGAGTTGTATGCAATAACACCATCCTCTTTCGGATTTCTAGAAACGCGAGTTACCTTAAGTCCCATATTCGAAAGGACATGCGCTACCGCTAACGACGCGCCACCGGTGCCGAGGACTAGGGCTCCGCTGTGTTCGGACAAATTTTCTACGAAAGGTAAAACGCTGTTATGGAACCCGATAACGTCGGTATTGAAGCCCTCTAGAGCCGTTACTCGACCTGTTGTATCGCGCACGATACGAACGGTATTTACCGCGCCGACGGCTTTTGCACTATCATCAATTCTGTCGAGATACTCGATTATAGCTTCTTTGTAAGGAGCGGTAACATTGAATCCCTTAAGATTAGGATTCATAAGCACGAGCGAGTATAACGCGTTAGGTGTTAGTTCGGGAATATCGAAATTGTCGTAGCTTCTACCGCTGCTGTCCTTTGCAAAAAGGTCGGTGAAGAAAGCTTTAGAAAAACTGTGACCGAGCGGGTGGCCGATCAGACCAAAGTCGGTAGTAGAAAGAGATTTCAGCATGATATATTAAGAGCGCGAGCCGGCGCTGTAAGTTTTCCAACGTTCGATAAGAGCTTCCATGTCAGGAGGAATAGGAGCAGAGAAGAACATATCCTCGCCTGTTTCCGGATGTCTGAAGCCAAGCGTGCGAGCATGAAGAGCTTGACGGGGGCAAGTTGCAAAGCAATTTGCGACGAAAGCTTGGTAAGAAGCCGATGGAACGCCACGCAACACTTTGTCGCCGCCATAACGTGCGTCGGCAAAAAGAGGATGTCCGAGGCTTTTCATATGTACGCGTATTTGGTGTGTGCGACCGGTTTCGAGTACGCAACGTACAAGCGAAGTGTGGTTAAAAGCTTCTAACAGTTCATAGTGCGTTACAGCGCGTTTGCCTTCCGGACCATCGAGCGGGAATGTAGTCATCTGTAAGCGGTCTTTGGGCGAACGACCGATATTTGTTGCAACAGTGCCTTTCGGCGGGTCCGGTTGGCCCCATACGAGGGCTACATATTCGCGTTTTGTAGTTTTATTGAAAAATTGTCGTCCGAGGTCGGTTTTAGCATCGGGAGTTTTAGCTATAACCAAAAGGCCTGACGTATCTTTGTCAATACGATGCACCAATCCGAGTCGCGGGTCGTTGACATCATAGTCCGGCGTGTCACGGAAGTGCCAAGCGAGCGCGTTAACAAGAGTGCCGTCCCAGTTGCCATGGCCGGGGTGTACGACTAATCCGGCAGGTTTGTTGACAACAAGAACAAAACGGTCTTCGTAAATAATGTCGAGCGGAATATCTTGTGCAATAACTTCGAAATCGTACTTCGGGCGGTCCATAACCACCTGAATAACGTCGAGCGGTTTAACGCGGTAATTGCTTTTAACAGGCTTGCCATTGACGATGATGCATCCGGCTTCGGCGGCTTGTTGAACACGATTGCGTGAAGATTTTTTTAGTCGTTCAACCAAAAATTTGTCAACGCGCAAAAGTTCTTGACCTTTGTCGGCAACGAAGCGGAAATGCTCGTATAATTCGTTGCCGTTAATTTCTACAATAGGCGAACTTTCGTCGGTGTCGGCAATTTCGTCAAATTCTTCGTTGTTGATATCTTCTAAATCGTCGTTAATCATATGTCGAGCTCGTCAATAATAAAACTTTCGTCAGTGCTTAAGCTGTCAGTGGGTAAATCTTCTTCAGGACCGCTGCCAACGGTGAGTGTTACGGTAGAAGTAATAGGAATCACCGAACCGACATTAAGAGGAGTGTCTCCATAACGTGCATCTTCAACAAGGTCGACATATAGCGAAGGAACATTTTCGATGCGAATGTCAGTAATACCTATTCCACGGAGGTATGACACAGCTTGTCGTGACGATACGTTTCCGGTTAGCGGCATAGAGATTGTAACTTGCTTTGGAGAAAAAGCAGTTACGGTAACATATACCTGTCGCCCTTCTTTGACAACGGCACCTGCTTTAGGCGAACTTTCGACGATGGTGCCGGGAGCGAGGCTGCGGTCGTAGATGGAATCGGAAATTTCGATGTGGAGTTTGTTGGCTTCCAAAAGATTTGATGCGGTGGCGTATGATAGATGCTTTATTTGCGGAACTACAGCCGTGGCGCCATGGAAGGTCCAGTAATCAATAAAAACTAGCGAACACCAGAGTATAATAAAGCCGGTAGCTATCACCATTAATAGGTGAGATAGAAAGGGGTGCTGACTATAAAATTTGCGTAGCGAAAATTTTTTGTTGGTATTATTCATAACCTAAACGCTGTGAAATACAGTTGATTCGCAAAGTTAGCAATAATCCCTCAAACCGCCAAACAGCAAAAGAGGTATATAAAAGGAGGGGCGCAATGATTGTATAAACATGGCGTCCCTCCTGATATAGTGTTTGTTAGTCTGCGAGGATGTCTTTTAAGTTTTTAAGTTTATTCCATTGGTCTTCAAATGTTAATCCGCGAATGGCGTAGCTTGACAGTTTGAAGCCGGTTTTGGGACTTACAGAAAGGAGCTGACGAGGAACGTGTTTTGTTGCTGCGTTAATTTGTTTGATGATTTTTTTAACGTTGAAAGCGCAAGGTGTGTGCGCATCCACGAGACCGAGAGCCACTTTTTTACCGGTGGGGACGAATTGTAGTAACTCTGTTTGCGAATCCGAGTTGCCGAAGGGAAGGAAAAATTTGCTCACATTACATTGCGACAAAATCTTGGGCATGATGTTGTCGGCGAAATTGTGAGTTAGCCATTTAGGTTCGATGGTATCCCCGGCGGTGATGTACATGGAGATTTCCATGTCGGATGGAAGATTGTCGATTGATTTGTTTATGAGCGAAATTATTTCGTTATGGACAGATACTAAGTCAATACCGCCCTGGAGTAGTTCTTTGGTGTAATTGTCGTCGCATAACAGACCGCAAGACGTGTCGTCGAGTTGCAAACTGCGACAGCCGAGGGCGTAAAAATGTGCTATTGTTTGATTGTAAGCATTTGCTATGTCGTCGATTAGGCATTGTGGAGTCGGGTAAATTCGCTCGGGATGACCATCTGAGAGGTTGAAAATTTCGATGAGAAGATTTGCCGGCGAGGGGATAGTCTGGCGGCAGATAGCACGGTTGCCGACGCATGCGTGGAGGTAGGCAAAATCGTCGAAAAACGGATGGTTGGCATTATAGGCAATGCGTCCGTTGAAACGCATGACGTCTGTGCCTGTTTCGATGTTTTGATATATACGACCGGCTGAAATGTTTTCGATGTTGATGCCGTTGAGACCGAAGTAAAAGTCCTTATCCCAATAAGCTCGGCGTAGCTCGCCGGATGTTATTTCCTTAAGGCCAAGATTAATTTGACGATTTATGACTTCTGTAATAGTTTCGTTCTCGATACATGTTAAGTCATCTCGACTTATAGCTCCGGAGGCAAACTTGTTGCGAGCGGTTGAAAGGTCATCAGTAGGCAAGAAACTGCCGATAATATCAATAGTCATAATTATTTAATGATTGTTGTCGTGTAGAATGAATCCGTTGTGTAAAGAAGGAGAGTTGATACAACATAAAAATATCCTCGAGGAGTAAGTGTCGAGGAATAGCAGCCGAAGCGGTGAAGAATGGGGCTGCGATAAAATATGTTTTGATAGCGTAAAAAGCACTTCAAAATCCAAACCGCGAGATTGTTGAAATCGAAGCATGGCAGGTCTCCAGACTTGTTCCCCCTCCGCGCGGCCTTCCCGACAAAAATGTCAGTGACCAAAACTTGCTCGGCGGGCATTGTGGAACTTACAGTAGCGGGTCTGTTCAGGTTTTGCACCTGATTCCCTTTTAATCACCAATGGTTATTACCGATGGCGAACCTATGCGGTGGCGAAATTACATAAAATAAACGAGGTAGCAAAATAATTAAGGAAAAATTTCTTTATTTCACGCACAGATGTTTCGTTTTGTGAATTTTTGGTGCAAATTTTGCTGATTAGTAATTTATTTAGTAACTTGCATATAATTTCGACAAAATGCTTGTTGCGAGATTATTTAAGAAAAGGAAATAAGAAATGATACAGATACGAATATCAAAAAGTGCACGTTATAGCCAAATTGAAATGGCGCAAATGGCAATCGAAGGCGGTTGTGGATGGTTGGTTTTGAATATTGAAAACGAATCAGATATAGCTTTATTGGAAAGCGAATTTGTGCCAATGTGCCGCGAGGCCGGAGTTATTCTTACTCTAGAGGATAATCTTACCGCCGCACGCGAGTTAAAGGCTCATGGCGTATTCTTGCATCTTGGCGGAAATGCTGTTGCCGCACGCGAAGATTTTGGCGTTGAAGCTATTATTGGAGCAGAAGTGGCATCGGCGGCGTCGGCGGTGGCTCTTGCTAAGGCTGACATTGACTATGTCGCTCTTCCTGCCGATATTGAAATTTCGGCGGCGCAACAAATGATAGCAGCGTCGCGAGATGGCGGTGCCGAGATTGCTTTCGTGGCAACATGTGCTGCGAAACAAATCGATAAGGATTTTGTTGAGAAGTGCCGCGAAGCAGGATATGCCGGTTATTTTGTTACTGAAGGTGTTTTCGACAATGAATCACCGACGGAATATATTAAATTGTTGCACAGCATAGTGAACCAATGACACGCGAATTGCGATCAACATTACTTCGTACAGCCCTACCGATATTGTTGGGTGTGGCTGTTGCGGTGTGGTTGTTTCGCCGAGATATAGATACAACGACCCTAAGCCAAATCAGTTTCGATTTTCACACTGTCAGCGCACTTTTGTTGGCAATGTTATTTGTCATTGGGCGCGATTTTGGATTGACATGGAGATTTCACACCTTGGCTTCCGGCGATTTGTCATGGCGTCGGGCTTTGCGAACGGATATAATGTGTGCCTTCACATCGGCGATAACGCCGTCGGTGGTGGGGGGCAGTGCTTTGGCGATTTTTTATCTGAATAGAGAAGGTATAAAACTCGGTAGGGCTACTGCGTTGACTCTCACGACGTTATTTCTTGATGAATTATTTTTTGTCGTTTTTTGTCCGATAATATTGCTCTTGCTACCGTGGGACGCGTTGTTTGGCGTGCCATGCGCCGATGATGGCGGGGAGGAGATGTTTTTGGGCGGTATAAAGTTAGTTTTTTGGCTTGTATATGCCGGAATAGTGGCGTGGACAGCGATATTGTATATGGCAATATTGGGTCGGCCTGATGCTACGGCGAGGATATTGCATCGTGTCGCACAGTGGCGTTTATTGCGACGGTGGCAAAAACATATTGATAGTACGGCTGATAATATGGCATCAACGGCGCAATGGGTTCGCGGTCGCGGATGGCGATGGTGGGCGCAAGTGTTTGGTGGTACAATTGTTAGTTGGTTCTCACGCTATTTTGTTGTAAATGCGTTGTTTGTCGCTTTTGTACCCTCGGCATCCGGATTGCTTGTCTTTGCTCGTCAGTTTGTTGTTTGGGTAGTGCTGATGGTTAGTCCTACTCCCGGAGGTAGTGGCATTAGCGAATGGCTCTTTGCAAATTATTATGGCGATATAATAGGAGCTGCCGGTATTGCTACCGTGTTAGCTCTTGTGTGGCGATTATTTAGCTATTATGTTTATCTTATCGCCGGGGCAATGTTGTTGCCGAGTTATTTTGGTAAAAACTCAACAAATCAAAATACATGAAACGATTACGAATTTTCTCGATGCTATTAATGGCAATTCTGTGTCTGTCAATGTCGGCACAGAAAGTGTATGTCTTGCCTATTGAAAGCGAGATAGATCAAAGTGCGTTGCGTCATTTTCGACAAGGTGAGCGCGAGGCTCTCGTGGCAGGCGCTGATTTGTTAGTGATACGACTAAATACTTATGGCGGTGCAGTCGATGCAGCAGACTCGATACGTACAGCCTTATTGCGCACACCGTTACCTACTGTGGCTTTTGTTGATGTAAATGCCGCGTCTGCCGGAGCATTGATCGCCCTCGCTTGTGATAGCGTATATATGTCGCCGGCGGCAAGTATGGGTGTTGCTACGGTTGTTAATGGCGCCGGAGAGCCGATGCCGGAAAAATATCAGTCGTATATGAGCACAATCATGCGAGCTACGGCAGAGCATCATGGGCGTGTTGTGTGTGGCGATAGTATATATTGGCGTAGAAATCCTGAAATCGCTGCAGCGATGGTTAATCCGGAAGAGTCGCGTTCGTTGACAGCGCGACAAGCGGTGGACTGTGGATATGCTGACGGAGTAGCAGCGTCGTTAGATGAAGTTTTGACGGATTTGAATATGCCCGAGGCTGAGGTGCAGTATTATGTTAGTACATTGTCGGATGATGTTTTGGGCTTTTTGGCAAATGCTGCCGTTCGCGCCGTGCTGGTGATGCTTATTATAGGTGGCATATATATGGAAATGCACACACCAGGCTTGGGCTTTGCCGGAGCTGTGGCGGCAACGGCAGTAATACTCTATTTTTTGCCCGTTATTATTTCAGGTACTATTCCTGCGTGGGTTATGATGTGTATTCTTGCCGGAGTGGTGCTGATAGCGCTTGAAATATTTGTAGTGCCCGGTTTTGGCGTTACAGGCATTTCCGGAATAATTGCCATCGTGGCAGCTCTTGTGGGAGTGTCAACAGCTAATGATGCTGTTACAGGAGTGGATTTTGCCTCGACAATGCGTTCTCTGCTTGTTATAGGTGTTGGATGCGTTTTGGCAGTGGCGTTGGTGGCTTATCTAACGTCATCGCATGGTCCTAAATGCGTGCGAAAACATTCGGAACTAATGACCGAGCTGACTAATGATGCCGGTTTTGTTGGCGTTGATATGACACCGTCGTTACTTGTCGGATGTGTGGGTTCGGCGATGACAGATCTTAGACCGTCAGGTAAAGTTGTTGTTGGCGGAAAAGTATATGACGCCGTTAGCACGGGTGCGTTTATTTCTGCGCAGAGTAATGTAAAAGTTCTCAAATACGAGAATGCACAAATATATGTAGAAAAAATAAGTTGAAAGAAATGAAATTCATAGCAATAATACCGGCGCGATATGCGTCGACCCGTTTCCCGGGAAAACCATTGGCACAACTTGGCGGAATGCCTGTAATAGAGCGAGTGTGGCGTCGTGCAGCGTCGATTTTAGGTGCCGAAAATGTTTTTGTAGCTACAGATGACACTCGTATCAGAGAAGTTGTGGAAAAGTTCGGTAATGCCGTAATGACTTCACCGGACCATCGCAGCGGTACTGATCGTTGTCGCGAAGCTGCGGATATTATTTCGAAAAATGTTGATTTCGACGTTGTTATCAATGTTCAAGGTGACGAGCCTTTTATTGCCGAAGGACAAATTCGCTCGTTGATGGAATGTTTTAGCGACGAAAGTGTTGATATCGCTTCGTTAGCACGTCCGTTTGACCCTAATCGCGGCTTCGATGCTATTTTTGATCCCAATTTGGTGAAAGTCGTGATGGCAGATAATGGTAATGCCTTGTATTTCTCACGATCAATCATTCCGTATGTTCGGTCGGTAGATTGGAAACGTTGGCTTGAAGTACAGCAATATCATACCCATGTGGGCGTGTATGCTTATCGTCGCGACGTGTTGAAGGCAATTTCTGCATTGCCTCAGGGAAATCTTGAAAAGGCAGAATCGTTAGAGCAATTACGTTGGCTCGCTGCCGGTTATTCGATACGTATGGCAATAACAGAAGAAGCGTCAATAGGTATCGATACCCCCGCGGACCTTGCTGCCGCTGAAGAATATCTCGCACAAAATCCGCAACTATGATAGGAGCCCTCGATAGAAGCACACCTCCGGAAGTGCATCCGTTTGGAGTGCTTGCGATGCCTGAAGATACTGTAGAAACGCTGGCGAATGGTGTCGTATTCCATCGTTGTCAAGGCGGTACGCAACCGGTATGTTCGTTGCGAATACAAATTCCTGGCGGTGTTACTGACTTTGACGAAGCAGTGTTGCGTTTGATGACGATGCAGCTCTCGGATGGATGTGCTAAATACGATGCTAATGCGTTTGCTGAAGAATTGGATTTTAACGGTGCTCGTTTTTCGGTGCGTGTTGATAGCCATTTTGTGGTGATCGATGTGTCTATACTAAGCGAACGATTGCCGCAACTATTGCCGGTTTTGCTGTCGGCATTGTCAGAGCCTACCTTTCCTGAAGATAGGTTAGAGGTATGCAAGGCGCGATTTGTTCACCTCGTACAAGCGGATAAGTTAGACCCGATGTCGCTTGCCGAATATGGTATACGTGCATTGATGATGGGCGATTCTCATCCTCTTACTCCAATGATAACCGTAGAACAGGTGAAACGATGTACGACAGAAGATATACGCCGAGTTCATAAAGCGATAATGAATCCGTCGCGATTCAATGCATATTTGTCCGGATTTGTTGATGACGCCGGAATAGCTGCTGTGCGGGATTTTTTACTGTCTTTACCTGTCTTAGGCGACGGAGTGGCTGTTAAAACAAACGAATTTGAGTCGTTAGAAGAGGGTAGTGTGCGGACGATGGAGTGCAATTCACTCCAAAGTGCAATAATGATTGGCTTGCCTGCGCCCTCGCGGTCGCATCCCGATTATGTGCCGTTGCGATATACAATTATGGCTCTCGGTGGTTATTTCGGTAGTCGTTTGATGATGAATATTCGCGAAGATAAAGGAATGACTTACGGAATATCGGCGTCGCTGAACGGTTCGCTTGATGGTTCATATATATTAATAATTACGCAAACAGATCATCAATATGTGTCGGAGGTGCTCGAACAAATCAAACATGAGATGCAGCAATTAGCGAGCAATCCTCCTGAAGGAGAAGAACTCGAGCGATTGCAGCGTTATGCTGCAACAGAATTGGCAGAACTTTTAGATAGTCCGCAGTCAGTGATGGGCTATTATGGATTGATGAATCTTGTCGGTACGCCGAAAGATTATTTCGAACGTCAGCAAAAAGTATTGTCAAATTTATCGTCGGAATTAATTTCGCGGATGGCATATCAATATCTAAATCCCGAAAAAATACGAGTATCGATGACAATACCATCGCAAAAGATAGACGAAGAATAAAGCCATATAAAAACCTTGCTTAGCTACGCATTAATAATGTACGTGCGTGCGCGAGAGCAAGGTTTTTGCTTTTTTGCGTAGTTTTGAAAATAATATCCGGCCGGTAAAACATCAACAAAAGGTCAAAAAGGGAAAAGTTCGATATTTGGGCAAAAAATAATGAAAAAATTTTTCAGTTGTAAAGTGGTGATTTTCAGTGTGTAGCGAAAAATGGGTAAAAAAACTTCAAAAAAAAGCGCAAAAAGATTTTGTGGAATAAAAAATTGTGCGTAACTTTGCACCGCAAACGGGAAAAGACGAGTGCTTCTCCTCGCAGCAGAGAAAATTGACAATGCCTCTTTAGCTCAGTTGGCCAGAGCACGTGATTTGTAATCTCGGGGTCGTTGGTTCGAATCCGACAAGAGGCTCAGAAGAGACTGCTTCTCTACTCAGTGAGTAAGGAGTGAGTACGGAGATCTACCAAGGGTAGTGATCCAAAAGGGCGTATTCCAGAGTGGCCAAATGGGGCAGACTGTAAATCTGCTGGCTTTCGCCTTCGGTGGTTCGAATCCATCTGCGCCCACAACAATTTTCTCTTCGCGGAAGTAGCTCAGTTGATAGAGCAGCAGCCTTCCAAGCTGCGGGTCGCGAGTTTGAGCCTCGTCTTCCGCTCAACATTCTCGCCTATGTAGCTCAGGGGTAGAGCACTTCCTTGGTAAGGAAGAGGTCGCGGGTTCAAATCCCGCCATCGGCTCTTGTATAGCCCCGGTAGTGTCTGTGCATTATCGTGGCTGTTTGTCAGAAATTAATAATCTATAATATAACCACATCATGGCTAAAGAGAAATTCGAAAGAACCAAGCCCCACGTTAACATAGGCACAATCGGCCACGTTGACCACGGCAAAACTACCCTCACTGCTGCCATCACTACTGTGCTTGCTAAGCAGGGTCTTTCTGAAATGAAGTCGTTCGATTCTATCGACAACGCTCCCGAAGAAAAGGAACGTGGTATTACAATCAACACTTCACACGTAGAATACGAAACCGCTAACCGCCACTACGCACACGTTGACTGCCCCGGTCACGCCGACTACGTTAAGAACATGGTTACCGGTGCTGCTCAGATGGACGGTGCCATCATCGTGGTTGCCGGTACTGACGGTCCTATGCCCCAGACTCGCGAACACATCCTTCTCGCTCGTCAGGTAAACGTTCCCCGTATCGTTGTTTTCCTTAACAAGTGCGACCTTGTTGACGACGCAGAAATCCTCGACCTCGTAGAAATGGAAATGCGTGAGCTCCTTTCTTCTTACGAATATGATGGTGACGAAACTCCTATCATCCGCGGTTCTGCTCTCGGTGCACTTAACGGTGAACCCGAATGGGAAGCTAAGGTTATGGAACTCATGGAAGCAGTTGATAACTGGATTCCCCTTCCTCCCCGTGACGTTGATAAACCCTTCCTTATGCCTGTTGAAGACGTATTCTCGATCACTGGTCGTGGTACTGTTGCAACCGGTCGTATCGAAACCGGTGTTATCAAAGTTGGTGACGAAGTTCAAATCATGGGTCTCGGCGCTAGCCTCAAGTCAACCGTTACCGGCGTAGAAATGTTCCGTAAACTTCTCGACGAAGGTGAAGCTGGTGATAACGTAGGTCTTCTCCTCCGTGGTATCGATAAGAAGGACATCAAGCGTGGTATGGTAATCTGCCATCCCGGTGTTGTTAAGCCCCACAGCAAGTTCAAAGCTTCTGTTTATATCCTCAAGAAGGAAGAAGGTGGCCGTCACACTCCGTTCCACAACCACTACCGTCCTCAGTTCTACATCCGTACACTTGACGTAACCGGTGAAATTTCACTTCCCGAAGGTGTAGAAATGGTAATGCCTGGTGACCACGTAGAAATCACAGTTGAACTCATCAACCCCGTAGCATGTGATCAGGGTCTCCGCTTCGCTATCCGTGAAGGTGGCCGCACCGTAGGTTCAGGTCAGATCACTGAAATCCTCGACTAATATTTACTGAAAAGTAAATAAACATAAAGCAACACCGGCATAGCCGGAAGGTAACCGGTGTTGCTTATATTTACGGGTTTAGCTCAGTTGGTAGAGCACTGGTCTCCAAAACCAGGTGTCGGGAGTTCGAGCCTCTCAACCCGTGCTAAAGACAACTCAAATGAAGAATTTAAAACTACTTACGAGTGTACAGGAGGCATACGACGAATTACGCTTCAAGACGACGTGGCCTTCAAAAAAGCAGTTGGTCAAATCAGCCATCATTGTCATGATAGCTTCCGTGATTATCGCTTTGGTGATCTTTATCATGGATCAGTTGGTTGACCGCCTTATGCACCTCATTTATAGCTTGTGATAATTTAAAAACTTGACCGACGTGGCAACAAAGAAAGAGACAGCAAATATGACCGAAACGAAGGATAGCACTGTAAAGGCTGTCCGTGGTTGGTATGTTCTGCGAGCTATTTCCGGTAAAGAAGCACAGGTGAAAGAAGTTATCGAGGGTGCGATGAAACGCACTGACCTTGGTAAGTCTGTCTTTCAAGTGTTGATTCCTACCGAGCGCGTCATGGCAGTTCGTAACGGTAATAAAAAGGTTGTAAAAGAACGCAATCTTTATTCTGGTTATGTTTTTATTGAAGCTATCCCAACAGGTGAGGTTATCCACGAATTAACAAATACAACAAACGTTATTGACTTTTTGCGTGGACGCGACAAGGGCAGTGCTCCTGAACGTCTTCGTGAATCTGAAGTGATGCGTATGTTAGGTGCTGCCGACGAACTCGGTGCTGAAGGCACTTCGGAATTTGATTATATCGTGGGTGAGCAGGTTAAGGTAACCGACGGCCCGTTCAAGGACTTCAGCGGTATTGTAGAAGAAGTTAATCCTGAAAGACGAAAGCTTAAGGTTAGCATCAAAATCTTCGACCGCAAGACTCCTCTCGAACTCGATGATTCGCAAGTAGAGCGTGAATGATTTTTCCCCGGAAAGGTAAGTTACGATACCTTAAAGGGTTTTTCTTTGCGCAGTGTTATTAATTTTATTAGTATTAAACCATGGCTAAAGAAATTGCTGGACAAATCAAATTGCAGATTAAAGGTGGTGCTGCAAATCCTTCGCCTCCCGTAGGTCCCGCTTTGGGTTCGAAGGGTATCAACATCATGGAATTTTGCAAGCAATTCAATGCCCGCACCCAGGACAAAGCCGGTAAGATTCTTCCTGTTGTAATCACCTATTACACTGATAAATCTTTCGACTTCGTTGTAAAGACTCCTCCTGTTGCTATCCAATTGAAGGAAGTTGCCAAAGTGAAGACAGGTTCAAAAGAACCTAACCGTTCAAAAGTTGGCGAAGTAACCTGGGAACAGGTGCGTGAGATTGCAAACGACAAAATGCCCGACCTTAACTGCTTTACCATAGAATCCGCTATGCGAATGGTTGCCGGTACGGCCAGAAGTATGGGTATCACTGTCAAAGGTCAATTCCCTAACTCTTAATCATCAACAGACATGAGTAAACTTACTAAAAATCAAAAGTTGGCCCAGTCAAAGATTGAAGCAGGGAAAGTATACACTTTGACTGAAGCTGTATCTCTTGTAAAGGAAATGACCTTTACTAAGTTTGATGCTTCACTTGATATCGACGTTCGTTTGGGCGTTGATCCCCGTAAGGCCAATCAAATGGTACGTGGCGTTGTTACTCTTCCTAACGGAACAGGTAAACAAGTACGCGTATTGGTGCTTTGCACTCCGGACGCCGAAGCTGCCGCCAAAGCCGCCGGTGCTGACTACGTAGGTCTTGACGAATACATCGAAAAGATCAAAGGTGGTTGGACTGACGTCGACGTAATTATAACACAGCCCGCCATCATGGGTAAGATTGGCGCACTTGGTCGTGTACTCGGTCCTCGCGGATTGATGCCTAACCCCAAGAGCGGCACTGTAACTCCTGATGTTGCTAAAGCTGTAGAAGAAGTAAAGAAGGGTAAGATCGACTTCAAGGTTGACAAAAACGGTATCGTACACTCTTCAATCGGCAAGGTGTCATTCACACCTGAAGCTATGAGCGAGAATGCACGTGAATTTGTTGCCACCCTGATTAAGCTCAAACCCGCTACTGCTAAAGGCACTTACATTAAGAGCATTTATCTATCAAGCACAATGAGCCCGGGTGTTAAGATTGACCCCAAATCAATCGATGCTTAACCTTATAACTGACTCAGAAAATGAAAAAGGAAGATAAAGGACGCATCATAGAGCAGATCCAGGAAACTATCCGCTCGTACAACGGGTTCTATCTCGTTGAAACTGCCGGATTGGACGCAGAAAAGACTTCTGAACTCCGCCGTGCTTGCTTCAATGCAGATATTAAGCTTGTAGTAGTAAAGAACAAACTTCTTCATCAGGCACTCGAACGCCTCGAAGGTGACTATTCAGAACTTTACTCAGCCCTTCACGGCAGCACATCACTTATGTGCACCAATGTAGGTAACGCACCTGCAAAACTTTTGAAGGACTTCGTAAAGAAGGGTGATGCACTCCCCGTATTGAAAGCAGCTTTCGTAGAAGAAACAGCATATATTGGCGCAGATCAGCTCGATGCACTTGCAGCAATCAAGAGCAAGAACGAACTTATCGCCGATGTTATCTCGCTTCTCCAGAGCCCCGCAAAGAACGTGGTTTCTGCCCTTCAGTCTGGAGCAAACACTATTCATGGTGTGCTTGAGACTCTCTCTCAGAAAGAAAATTAATCAATCGAAAACAAACCAAAAAAATCCATACAACAATGGCAGATTTAAAAGCATTTGCTGAACAACTCGTTAACCTCACCGTAAAGGAAGTAAACGAACTCGCTCAGATCCTTAAGGACGAATACGGCATTGAACCCGCTGCTGCTGCAGTAGCTGTTGCTGCCGGCCCCGCTGCTGGTGCTGCAGCCGTTGAAGAAAAATCAAGCTTCGACGTAGTTCTCAAGAACGCTGGTGCTGAAAAGCTCAAAGTAGTTAAGCTCGTTAAAGAACTTACAGGTCTCGGCCTCAAGGAAGCTAAAGAACTCGTAGACGGTGCTCCCAGCAACCTCAAAGAAGGTCTTGCAAAGGCAGAAGCTGAAGCTATGAAGGCTCAGCTCGAAGAGGTAGGTGCTGAAGTTGAGCTCAAATAATACTACCTGTCAATCAGACATTTAGGTTAAGTATCCCCTTCGCGGGGATTCTTAACCTTTTGTGTCGTAAAGCCTAACTGTCTGAGCAAAGGCTTTTGCAATTACTCCCGCCGATGAGTTGCTTTTGTATCTAAATAGACGTAAAAGCCCATCCTTCAACCGATTGGCACCTTTTCTATCCAAGTGCCGGCGATTTTACTGCAGCTGTAGTATGGAGTTTTGCTTTTTATTTTAGTTTGTCACACATGAGCGGATTGGAAGGCCGCCTTTATGAGTCTCATAGCTCTGCCGACATTTTACGACACCTTTTTTTAATACGGATTAATTGTTATCAATTAGATGTCAGCCAAAATCGACAAACCCCGCGTTAACTTCGCCTCGGTAAAGAATCCCCTTCCTTACCCTGACTTCCTCGAAGTGCAGCTAAAGTCGTTCCGTGACTTTTTCCAGCTTGACACTCCCCCGGAAAAGCGAACTAATGAAGGCCTTTATAAGGTTTTCACCGAAAACTTCCCTATTTCGGATACCCGCAATAACTTCCAGCTCGACTTCCTCGACTATTATATCGATCCTCCTCGTTACACCATTGAGGAATGTCTTGAGCGCGGTTACTCTTACAGCGTGCCTTTGAAGGCAAAGCTGAAACTTTCTTGCACAGATCCTGAACACGAAGATTTCGACACCGAAATTCAGGACGTATATCTTGGTCAAATTCCTTATATGACTGAGAAGGGTACGTTCGTAATTAATGGTGCCGAACGTGTTGTTGTATCTCAGCTTCACCGTTCACCCGGCGTTTTCTTCGGACAGAGCACTCATGCTAATGGCACTAAGCTCTATTCGGCTCGTATTATCCCGTTCCGCGGTTCGTGGATTGAATTCGCCACTGACATCAACAACGTCATGTATGCTTACATCGACCGTAAAAAGAAGTTACCTGTAACTACTCTTTTGCGTGCGATTGGCATTGAATCTGATAAGGATATTATCGATATCTTCGGCCTCGCTGACGAAATCAAAGCAAATAAGACCAACCTCCGCAAGGCTGTAGGTCGCAAGCTTGCTGCGCGTGTCGTTAAGACATGGACTGAAGATTTTACCGATACCGATACCGGCGAAGTTAACTCGCTTGAACGTACCGAACTAATTCTCGATCGTGAGACCGTAATTACAGAAGACGATATTCAAGCTATTCTTGACTCAGGCGTTGCTTCTATCGTTTTGCATAGTGAAGACGCTGCCGCTTCGGATTACTCTATCATTTCCAACACCCTTCAGAAGGACCCCACCGACACCGAAAAGTCGGCTATCCAATACATCTACCGACAGCTCCGCAACGCTGAGCCACCGGACGATGCAAGTGCTCGCGAAGTTATCACTAACTTGTTCTTCTCGGACAAGCGTTATGACCTTGGCGAAGTAGGCCGCTATCGTATCAACCGCAAGCTCAACCTTGAAATTTCGTCGGATACTCGCGTCCTTACTAAGGAAGATATTATCGCTATCATCAAATACCTCATCGAACTTATCAATAGCCACGCTGAGGTTGACGATATCGACCACTTGTCAAACCGTCGTGTACGTACAGTAGGCGAACAGCTTTACAATCAGTTCGGCTTAGGTCTTAACCGTATGGCACGCACGATTCGTGAACGTATGAACGTTCGCGACAATGAAGTGTTTAAGCCCATCGACCTTGTCAATGCCAAGACAATCTCGAGCGTAATCAACACATTCTTCGGCACCAGCGCGTTGTCACAGTTCATGGACCAGACCAACCCTCTTGCCGAAATCACCCACAAGCGCCGTATGTCGGCTCTTGGTCCCGGCGGTCTTACTCGTGAACGCGCAGGCTTCGAAGTTCGAGACGTACACTATACTCACTATGGTCGTCTTTGTCCTATCGAAACTCCTGAAGGTCCTAACATCGGTCTTATCAGCTCACTTTGCGTTTACGCTAAGATTAACGACCTCGGCTTCATCGAGACACCCTACCGTAAGGTTGAAAACTCTCGCGTGAACCTCAACAACGACGAAGTAGAATACTACACCGCCGAAGTTGAAGAAGGTCGCATGATTGCACAGGGTAATGCGCCCCTTAATCCCGACGGCACTTTCATTCGCAAGACTGTAAAGGCACGTCAGGACGCCGACTTCCCTGTTGTTCCGCCGGAGAAAATCGAACTCATGGACGTATCGCCCACACAGATCGCATCTATCGCGGCATCGCTCATTCCCTTCCTCGAACATGACGATGCTAACCGTGCGCTCATGGGCTCTAACATGATGCGTCAGGCTGTGCCTCTTATGCGTTCAGAAGCTCCTATCGTAGGTACCGGTATTGAAGCACAACTCGCACGCGATAGCCGTACGCAGATCGCTGCCGAAGGCGAAGGCGTTATCGAATTCGTTGATGCTACAACTATCCGTATCCGTTACGACCGTACCGAAGAAGAGCAGTTTGTTGCATTCGACCAGCCTGTTAAAGAGTACAAGATTCCTAAGTTCCGTCGTACCAACCAGAGCACCACTATTGACCTTCGTCCTATCTGCGAAAAGGGTCAGCGCGTAAAAGCCGGTGATATCCTCACCGAAGGTTACGCTACAGAAAATGGTGAACTTGCTCTCGGTCGCAACCTTAAGGTGGCTTTCATGCCCTGGAAGGGTTACAACTATGAAGATGCTATCGTGCTTAACGAACGCATGGTTCGCGATGATATTCTTACATCTGTTCACGTTGACGAATATCCTCTCGAAGTGCG
Source organism: uncultured Bacteroides sp. (assembly GCA_964518705.1). Taxonomy (GTDB): domain Bacteria; phylum Bacteroidota; class Bacteroidia; order Bacteroidales; family Muribaculaceae; genus CAG-873. Next base: position 2,375 of record CAZFGV010000019.1, on the reverse strand, counting down.
CGAAACCAAGCGCGGTATGGAAGAACTTACATCAGATATTCCTAACGTCAGCGAAGACGCTACCAAGGACCTCGACGAACGCGGTATTATCCGTGTCGGTGCCCATGTAGCTCCCGGTGATATCATCATCGGTAAGATCACACCTAAGGGCGAATCAGATCCCACACCTGAAGAAAAGCTTCTCCGTGCTATCTTCGGTGACAAGGCCGGTGACGTTAAGGATGCATCTTTGAAAGCTTCACCTTCACTCAAGGGTGTTGTTATTGGCACCAATTTGTTCTCACGCGCTGCTAAAGCCAAGAAGAACAAAGCCACTAACGCTATCCTTCCCAAGCTTGACGAAGAATACGAAGAAAAGCAAAATGCACTCCGTGGCGTGCTCGTAGACAAACTTCTCGTCCTCACCGACGGCAAGACCTCTAATGGTGTTTACGACTTCCTCGGCAGCGAAATTTTGCCCAAGGGCTCTAAATTCGATGCCCCCACCCTTCGTACTATCAACTACGATACACTCAGTCTCAGCAACTGGACTACCGACGAGCACGCTAACGAACTCATTCGTAGCACCATCATCAACTACTTGCAGAAATCTAAGGAAATCGACGCCGAACTCCGTCGCAAGAAATACGACATCTCAATCGGTGACGAACTTCCCTCAGGTATCATGCAGATCGCTAAGGTTTACATCGCAAAGAAGCGTAAGATCAGCGTAGGTGATAAGATGGCAGGTCGTCACGGTAACAAGGGTATCGTATCGCGTATCGTCCGTCAAGAAGATATGCCGTTCCTTGCCGACGGTACACCTGTGGATATTGTCCTCAACCCTCTTGGTGTGCCTTCGCGTATGAACCTTGGTCAGGTATTCGAAACCGTATTAGGCTGGGCCGGCCGTGAACTCGGCGAGAAATTTGCAACCCCCATCTTCGATGGTGCATCTCTCGACGACCTTAACGAATGGACCGACAAAGCAGGCCTCCCCCGTTATGGTAAAACTTACCTCTACGACGGTGGTACCGGCGAACGTTTCGACCAACCTGCAACAGTAGGTGTCATCTACATGCTTAAACTCGGCCACATGGTTGAAGATAAGATGCACGCCCGTTCAATCGGCCCGTACAGCCTTATCACCCAGCAACCTCTTGGCGGTAAAGCACAGTTCGGTGGCCAGCGTTTCGGTGAAATGGAAGTTTGGGCGCTCGAAGCATTCGGCGCAGCTCACATCCTTCAGGAAATCCTTACCATTAAGAGTGACGATGTCAACGGCCGTTCAAAGGCTTACGAAGCCATCGTTAAGGGCGATCCTATGCCTACTCCCGGTATTCCCGAATCACTCAACGTACTTCTTCACGAGCTCCGTGGCCTCGGCCTGAGCATTAATCTTGAGAGCTGATACCTCTCCGCTATCTTCTGACTTTAAGACAAGCAACATATGGCTTTCAGAAAAGAAAATAAACCCAAGAGCGCGTTCTCGCGGATTACTATCGGCCTAGCTTCTCCCGAAGAAATCTTGGCCCAGTCATCCGGCGAAGTGCTCAAGCCCGAGACTATAAACTATCGCACTTACAAGCCCGAGCGCGACGGCTTGTTCTGCGAACGTATCTTCGGCCCTGTTAAGGACTATGAATGTCACTGCGGTAAGTACAAGCGTATTCGATACAAAGGTATCGTCTGCGACCGTTGTTCTGTTGAAGTGACTGAAAAGAAAGTACGTCGTGAACGTATGGGTCACATCCGTTTGGTTGTTCCCGTAGCTCATATCTGGTACTTCCGTTCGCTCCCTAACAAGATCGGTTATCTTCTCGGCATCGCTTCGAAGAAGCTCGAATCTATTATATACTACGACCGCTACGTTGTTATCAACCCCGGTGTGGCAGCCGAACTTACTAACATCGCTGACCGTCAAGAAGACCAGCCTGTTAAGAAGCTCGATCTTCTCTCAGAAGAAGAATACTTCAACATCCTCGATGCGCTTCCCCGCGAAAATCAGATGCTAGAAGACGGCCACCCCGACAAGTTCGTTGCCAAGATGGGTGCCGAGGCTATCTACGATCTCCTTAAGGAAATCGACCTCGAAGCTCTCAGCAACCAGCTCCGCGAACAAGCCAACAGCGAAGGCAGCCAGCAGCGTAAACTCGAAGCCCTCAAACGTCTACAAGTCGTTATGGACTTCCGTTCATCGGCATCGCGTAACAAGCCCGAGTGGATGATCCTCCACGCCGTGCCCGTTACCCCTCCCGAACTCCGTCCTCTCGTTCCCCTCGATGGCGGTCGTTTCGCTACTTCTGACCTTAACGACCTCTACCGCCGCGTGATCATTCGCAACAACCGTCTCAAACGCCTTATCGAAATCAAGGCTCCCGAGGTGATTTTGCGTA
>CAZFGV010000018.1:0-39338 GCA_964518705.1 uncultured Bacteroides sp. | reverse complement strand
TTTTTTATTTGTAGTATATTGTGAAAATTATTCAGCATCGAAATGTTCGCCGGCGATTTGCATATTATGCGAGCGAATGAAGTCGAGGATGTTGTTGCGAATCGGTGATTCTTCGATGTCGGCTTCGATGCGCTTGAGGGCGTTGAATAAGCTTGTTTGTGTTTGGTAGATGTGGCGGTAAGCTTTTGAAATATCGTCGATTTGCTGTTCGCTGAAGCCTGCGTGTTTTTGAAGGATAACAGCGTTAGTGCCGTAGAAACGTACAGGGTTGTGCGCCATGATAACATACGGCGGAACGTTTGAGCTGATACGTGTGCCGCCTTTGATGAGGACGCATTTGCCGATGCTGACGCCTTCGTGGATAACGACAGCGGATGACAAAATGCTACCAACATCGATGCTTACTTGTCCGGCTACGGATACGTTGTTACCTAAAACGCAGTGAGCAGCGAGGTGTGAGTCGTGGCCGATATGGCTGTTGGCAAAGATAAAGCAGTCTTCGCCGACAGTGGTGCCGGTTTCGGTAAGGAAGCCGCGGTTGATGATAACGTGTTCGCGAATGATTGTTCTGTCGCCGATGACGCATTTTGATTCGCCGCCTTTCCAACGGAAATCTTGAGGGTCGGCGCCGACAATGGCTCCCTGATATACTTTTACTTCTTTACCCAAAACAGTGCCGCGGATAATGCTGGCATAGGGCATAATTTCACAGCCATCGCCGAGTTCGGTATCGGCATCAATATATGCAAATGCATGGATGGTGACGTCTTTGCCTAGTTTGGCAGAAGGGTCGACATGTGCGAGGGGGCTTATCATAGTTTGTTGGTATTAGTTTCGTATCTCAAAGTTATACGAAATTTTTTTTCTAAGCAAATCTTTGCCTATTGTTTTTGAGAAAAAATGATTTGTTACCATGCTTTAAAGCATCTCTGGCGCCGTTTTTGCCAATTGTTTGAGATTTTTACCACAAAAATTAGCGGATGTGAAAGCTGTCGAGAATGTTTTTGGGGCGCCAGTTCAGGCTTGTGACGGCGCGGGCATTGGAGAAGGTCAAATCGGAGCATAGTTTGTCTAATCGTGCGCTGTTGAGGGGAAAGTTGTGGCCGATTATATCTCCGACAAATGCTGCCGCGCGCGCTACAAAATATGGTATTGATAGTGGTGTCGGTTTGCAGAGTTGCCCGGCGATATGTTTTGACAGTTGTGCAAATGTTACAGCCTCGTTCGAGCAGATGTTATACACGCCGCCGTGGTCTTTTACCTTTGTTATAACTTCTGCTATGTCGTCGCACATTACTATGCTTTTAAGCGCGATCCCGCCTGCGATGTTGAAATATCGCCCTCGCTCGATGCCGTGAATCATGGCGCCCAAGTTGCCGGGAGGATTGACACCGGCAATGAGGGATGGCCGCAAGATGCTGAGTGTTACGTTATTGCGTTGACACCATTCGGTAAGATACTTTTCTGCCTGTATCTTGCTTTTTGCATATGGCGATGTTCCGTTTAACGGATGCGTTTCGTCTATCATATGTCCGCTGTCGCAACCATACACGGCAACGCTGCTTATAAATATTAGCGCTTTCGGCACCCCGACATTCTCAAGAGCGCGACAAAGATTGCGTGTGCCGTCGAAATTTACCGAGTAGAATAATTGTTCATCTTCTTTTGTCGTCGGCGTGAAATGTGCCTTTCCGGCGGCGTGGACAACTATTTCGTAGCGCTGCGGCAAGGTCGGCGCGGCGTTTGATAGGTCGGCGATGATGTCGTTGCCGGACGTTTTGCCGAGGGTGGCAACGTGCATGTATTCGTGCCGCAATAGCGGAAGAATATTTCGCCCGATAAAACCTGTGGCGCCCGTAAATAGCATCGTTTCGCTCATTTTGTGTTGTGGTGTCGGTTTGAGGTGTAAAGATAAGTCTTTTGAGGCAGATGTGCAAAAAAAGAGCTGCCGAAGCAGCTCTAAAGAAAAGAGTATTGAGGTATGAAATGGAATGATCAAAGATCTTCTTCGATAGAGAACTCGTCAGGGAGGTCATCGTCGGCAGTGTCGACAGTGGCTTTTGGTGCTGGAGTTTCTTCTTCGGGAGCGTTGGTGTATGGATCGGCGTTGCGCAATGCGGCTGATATTTGCTTTTCGATTTCGTCAGCAAGTTCGGGATTGTCTTCAAGCACGCGTTTTGCCGCTTCGCGACCTTGGGCTAGTTTGCTGCCGTTGTAGCTAAACCATGAGCCGCTCTTGTTGATAATGTCGAGTTCTACACCGAGGTCAATGAGCTCGCTAGAGCGAGAGATGCCTTCGCCAAACATAATGTCGAATTCGGCGCGTTTGAATGGAGGTGCTACCTTGTTCTTAACAATTTTCACCACAGTGTGTCGGCCTAATACATTGTCACCGTCTTTGATAGCTGTGCGTGAGCGGATGTCAATACGTACCGAAGCATAGAATTTGAGCGCGTTACCGCCGGTGGTAGTTTCGGTAGGACCGAACATTTGTCCGATTTTTTCACGTAACTGGTTGATAAAGATAGCAGTTGTGTTCGTGCGCGAAATAGTGCCGGTGAGTTTTCGCATAGCTTGCGACATAAGACGCGCTTGCAAGCCCATGTTTCTGTCGCCCATTTCGCCTTCGATTTCGCTTTTGGGAGTAAGAGCGGCAACGGAGTCTACAACGATAAGGTCAACGGCAGCCGAGCGGATAAGCTGTTCGGCAATTTCGAGAGCCTGTTCACCGTTGTCGGGCTGTGAGATTAATAGATTGTTGATGTCAACACCAAGTTTCTGAGCGTAGAAGCGGTCGAAAGCGTGTTCTGCGTCGATAATAGCGCAGATGCCGCCTTGTTTCTGAGCTTCGGCAATAGCGTGGATGGCGAGAGTAGTTTTACCGGAAGATTCGGGGCCGTAGATTTCGATTATACGACCGCGAGGATATCCGCCAACGCCGAGAGCGGCATTCAAGCCTACAGAGCCGGAGGGGATAACTTCCACGTCTTCAATCGATTCGTCGCCCATCATCATGATAGCGCCGCGGCCGTATGCCTTTTCGATGCGTCCCATAGCTTGTAGAAGCGCTTCGCGTTTCGCGGCTTGAGGGTCGTTGCTGTCGTTACTTTTTTTCTTGGTTGCCATATGTAGTGTTTTTGTTTATTCGAGTGGGTTTTCTTTATCTATTGCAAAGTTAATATGATATGTGTGCTTAATCATAGCACAGTGGCGTTAAAAATCGTTGCAATATCCGATTTTTTTGCTGTTGATGAACTTTTTGTGGGGTGGGGTGTTTTATCATCAAAGCAGAAATACTTTTTCCATTGCAAGAAATGTGATAATGATTGGTTTATTACCGATGTGGCGACACTGTGAAGCGTCGCCATGTTGGTTATTTCTTGCGGTGATATGTAGCAAAACGAACCGGAATTTCCGTGTCGGCGGTTTCTTCGTCAACGAGTTGCCATTCGTTGCCTATTTTAGGGAAGAATGTGTCGGCATTTCCGCCGTCGGCATCGATGTGTGTAATGTCGAGTTGGTCAGCGAGAGGCATCGCCAAGGCATAAATTTGCCCGCCGCCCATAATGTAAATGTCGTCGTTACCTGCCATAGCAATAGCGTCGTCGAGGCTGGCGGCGCGTTCTGTGTTAGGCGCCGACCACGATGTTTGGCGGCTGATGACAATGTTGCGTCGTCCCGGCAGTGCTCCTTTGGGTAAGCTGTCGAAAGTGCGACGTCCCATGATGAGAGTGTGCCCCATGGTGAGCGATTTGAAGCGTCGCAAGTCGGCGCTGATGTGAAAGAGCATATCGCCGTCACGGCCGATGCCGTTATTGCGGTCGATGGCTACGATGATGTGTATCATACCGAAACTTCTGCTTTGATGTGTGGGTGCGGGTCGTAATCTTCGAGCGTAAAGTCTTCGTATTTAAAAGAATACAAGTCTTTAACGTCGGGGTTAATCTTCATTTTCGGCAATTTGCGCGGCTCACGTGTGAGTTGCAAACGTGCTTGGTCGAGATGATTGGTGTAGAGGTGAGCGTCGCCGAGGGTGTGGATAAATTCTCCCGGCTGAAGCCCTGTCACCTGAGCAACCATCATAAGCAAAAGTGCGTAAGAGGCGATATTGAAAGGCACTCCGAGGAAGCAGTCGGCACTGCGTTGGTATAGTTGTAAACTCAATCGGCCGTTTGCAACGTAAAATTGGAAGAGCGCGTGGCAGGGCGGAAGGTGCATCTGTGGTATGTCGGCAACGTTCCATGCGCTGACGATGATGCGTCGGCTGTCGGGATTGGTGCGTATGTCGTTTACTACCTGTGATATTTGGTCTATAAAGCCTCCGTTATAGTCTGGCCACGAGCGCCATTGGTAGCCGTAGATGTGTCCTAAATCACCATCAGGGCCTGCCCATTCGTTCCAGATGCGGACGCCGTTGTCTTGAAGATATTTAACATTGGTGTCGCCTTTTAAAAACCATAGCAGTTCGTATATGATAGAACGAAGGTGAAGTTTTTTTGTAGTGAGCACAGGAAAACCGTCGGCGAGGTCAAAGCGCATTTGATAGCCGAAAGTGCTAATAGTGCCGGTTCCTGTTCGGTCGCTTTTAAGCGTGCCGTTGGTGAGGATGTGATTGAGCAGGTCGAGATATTGTTTCATTCGGATGGGGTGTTGATATTTGTTTTCGATTCTTCGGCGGGTTGCATTAGTGGCATGTCCAGTTTGTAACGTCCGGATTTATACGTTATAGCTTGGTTAGGACAAACGGTAGCGCAGTTGAAACACACAACGCAACGGCCGATATCGATAGTTTTTTCTGGTAGTTTGATACATTGAGCTTTGCACGCTTTTTCGCATTCTCCGCAATTTATACATCGGTCCGGGTCGATTTCCATATGGAAATAAGCGTGGCGGCTTATAATGGCGAAGATAGCGCCGATAGGACATATGGTGTTGCACAACAAGCGTCCTCGGCGCCAAGCAAACATGAAGATGCCCGATATTGTTACTAAAGCAATCGACATCGTCGAAGCTGTGAAAGTTGCGGCGTCGTAGTTAAACAACGGTATTCGGCACGCAAATTCGCGAATAATACGCGCGTAGGCACTGAAGGGGTCGAAGAGGGTTGGCAAGATTGCCGAGCCGCTGAGAAGGCTGACAATAAAGACTATTAAGAATAGATTTTGTACCCCGTTCGCCGCTGTGGCATATTTGTAATTGCGATATTTTCTGCGTTCTGTTACTCGCCCAACGGTGCTGATGCAGTCCATCATAGCTCCCAACGGGCATACGGTGGAGCAATATATACGTCCGTAAAGCAGCGTTGCGATGAGCCAAAAGATTAACACGAGCATAACGCCGGATATTAGCGAAATAAGCAATTGCATACGCGCAAACACGCTCTCATAGCCAAATAACAGAGCCACAACGGGTAATATCATAGCTATGAGCGAGATGGCAATGCGCACATATCGCAGCGTTTTATACATATCACAAAATTAGTGCTTTTTCGCCGCCTTGCAAAATATTTTTTACACTAAGATTCGTTGTTTGCAAATAGTGCTAGCGAAGTCGTTCATCATCACACAGTCGGCTCGGGTGATGCTACCGAAGTCGGAGCTTGTGTTGACTGTTAGTATTAGCTGGCGTCCACATTGACAGCGTCTTAGGTCGTCGTTGCTGAGGTTGTTTGTTACTCCTTGCGGGGTGATGAGGATGATATTTGCATCTATATCTGCCGCAAGTGAGCGTATGGCGCGTTCGGCTGATGATATAAATGGCGACACGATAACGCCTCCGTTTGCCGCCGTATGGTGCCATAAGGCTTCGTTGGTGTTGCGTGTATATGCGTCGTCGTTGCGGTGTACTATAACAGCCTCTTTGAATGGATTATTAAGCAAGTCGGTGTTGCCGATAGCCATACATTCTTGCCCGGCAATGCTTATTTTTTGTGCTTGACAGGTTAGTGGCGATGAGGGCAGACGGTGTTGTGCTAGGGTTAGCAGATAGTGAAAAATGTCGGCGAGAGAGTAGCGTTCGGTGACGATGATGTCGCTGTAAGAGTCGGCAAAAACCGTTGTGCCGAGGGCGCTGTCGGCTTTTTGGCGTATTCGAGAGATGATAGTATCGAGATTATAGTCTAACTTTTCGACTATACTCGCCAAAAAGACGGCTCTGTCGGGCAATAATGAAGTAATGTGTAATTTAGTGCGCGAGTCGGCACTAAAGACGTCAGCGATAGCTTTTTGCGCTATTTTCCCCAAGTCTGACGCTTCGACTTCGTTCTTTGAAGAAATAATACCGAACGACAAGCCATCCGAAACGCGCTGCAAACTTATGCAGTACGTTGCGACGGCGCTATAGTCGTGCCATTTTCGCCGCATATTCTTGTGTAGAAGAGACGGCATGGAGGCGGTTTTTAGAAGGGTGTTGACGTTTTTATTTGTGTAGAGCGGTCGAGGGTGCGATAGCTAACGGCTTCGGCGATGTGATTGGGTTGTATGTTTTCTTCACCGGCAAGGTCTGCTATGGTGCGGGCAACTTTTAATATGCGGTCGTAAGCACGTGCCGACATATTGTATCTGTCCATAGCCTTGCGGAGGATAGACATTGCTTGAGGAGATAGCTGACACCATTGTTGCATGTGTCGCGATGCCATTTGTGCGTTGCAATATATTGCTGTTTCGTCGGCATAACGCTGTGCTTGAATGTTTCGTGCCGCTATTACGCGTTTGCGTATTTCCGAGCTTGGTTCGCCGTTACCGCGTTCGGTGAGCTGTTCGAAGTCGACAGGCATAATCTCGCACTGAATGTCGATACGGTCAAGGAGCGGCCCGCTGATGCGTCCTAAATATTTGCTAACAGCACCAGCGGAGCATGTGCACGGCTTTGTGGGGTGGGTGTAATAACCGCACGGACAGGGATTCATCGACGCTACGAGCATAAAAGATGCCGGGTAGTCGACTTGATATTTAGCGCGCGAAACGCTTATATGACGGTCTTCGAGCGGCTGACGAAGCACTTCGAGAACGGACCGCGGAAATTCGGGAAATTCGTCAAGGAAGAGGATTCCGTTGTGAGCAAGAGATATTTCTCCCGGCATAGGAGAGTTTCCTCCGCCTACCATTGCCACGGGGCTGACGGTGTGATGCGGAGCGCGGAATGGTCGGCATGACATAAGTCGCGAGCCGCGAGGCAATTTGCCGGCAACGGAGTGGATTTTGGTCGTTTCTAACGCTTCGCCCAACGTTAGGGGCGGCATGATGGATGGCAGGCGTTTTGCCATCATAGATTTGCCGGAGCCGGGAGGGCCGATGAGGATGATGTTGTGGCCTCCGGCACACGCTACTTCAAAGGCGCGTTTTACGTTTTCTTGTCCTTTTACTTCGGCAAAGTCATAGTCGAAAATGTCAATAGCCCGCGCAAATTCTTCGCGAGTGTCAACCACGGTTGGTTGAAGCTTTAAGTCTCCACGCAGGAAGGCTGCTACATCAGCGAGTCGTTCAACGCCGTAAACGTCAAGGTCATTCACAACAGCCGCTTCTGTGGCGTTAGCTGCCGGAACAATCATACCTTTAAATCCGGCAGCGCGGGCTTCGATAGCCATTGGTAATACGCCTTTAATAGGCAAAACGCTGCCATCGAGCGATAACTCGCCCATGATGAGGTATTTGTCGAGGTCGGGGGCTTTTATCACTTCTGCTCCGACGAGGATAGCAATAGCTATAGGAAGGTCGTATGCGGCGCCTTCTTTTCTAATATCCGCCGGTGCCATATTTACCACTGCCGAGATTCGAGGCAGGCTGAAGCCTGATTGTGCCAACGCTGCACGAACGCGTTCGTGGCTTTCTTTTACTGCAGTGTCGGGCAAGCCGACAATAATGTATTGCACACCTTTGCTTACTAGTGTTTCGACGGTGATTATCTGCGCATTAATGCCTTGCACAGCGGCGGCATAAGTCTTGACAAGCATAAGGTGTGGTTTTCGATGGTTATTTCTTTAGGATAGTGTTTATAACTTTTACAGCGGTGCCGATATTTTTTCCGCGGTAAATCTGAGCGCCGACGCTATCGCAGACGATAAAGAATGGTTCTTCGGAGATTCCGAGGTGCTCTATTCCAATGCCGGCCAAGCCACCGGGGATACGTCCCACTGCCCAATGCAGTGTGTCAGGAGCGCCGGTTACGGTGCTGCCGTAAGGCTCTTGGTCGAGTTCGAGGACTTGTATTTTTCTTTTGCTCTTTTTGCCTTGCGTAAGTTTGTCCAACGCCGGAGCAACGCTGTCGCGTCGATAGTCTCCGGCACGGTCTAAGACGATAAGTGATATCGGTTTGTCAGCGGGGTCGAAGGTTTTGATGCTGTCGTGGCGTGCGGCGTAGCGTATGGGCTTGATAGCCCCGAGAGCTTCGTCGCTAACTTGGCGCTGAAGCAAGAAGTTAAAACTCTCAACGAGTGCTCCGGGACGAGCGTCGGGAGATATCATAGCAAATAGAGAGTCTGCGGCAAGAGCGTTGCGAGATGCGTCGTAGACGGTGAGGAGCAATAGGGTTGATACGATGTCGTTGGGGTTTTCGGAGATGTAAGCTGCCACGGCATCGTTAGCTTTATCACCACCGGCGCTGAAGGCGGAGGCGTTATTGCGATAAGCCGAGCTGAGACGTTCGGTGATATCGTTGCCTTTGACAGTTGCTTCGTAAGGCTTGTTGCGGTCGACTTTTATTTCGAAAGTTTCGCCGTTGGCGGCATATAAGCGTGCCAAGGGGCGATATTCGTAGTCGGTAATTTCAACCAAAGTAGGCTGTCTCGAACTGGCAAAGAATTCGAATTCACCTTCGCGTGCCGCGGTGACGGCAAGACGGTAAGCCCCGTTGGAGATGTATGCTATGCGAAGGTTCATTGACGGCTTGCCTTCGATGGTGCCATTAACGCGAAATTGCTCGTTGTCGGTACACGACCCGAGCAAGATTATTGCTATGATATATGTTAATATGCGGTGCATTAGAAGTCGCTAAAAAGTTTGGGCTTTATTAGAAGTCCTATTCGCAATTGCGAGTGGTGTTTTTTATAGTCGAGCAGCCCCTCGCCGTAGCCATTGTAAAATTGCATGAAAAGGAACTGGTTTTCTCGTCGGAAGATGCGGTATGCAACATCGATAATAACGTTGCTGTTAAAAAGAGAACGAGGCACGATTGTTATTCCGGCAGTAAGACGTCTGTTGTCGGAAATAGCTTGCAATCCAAATTGGCTCCATCCGCAGTAGTCAACGATGTCTTTGTTGTTCTCTCCATCGACAATAGGCGCCCATATTTTGGCATGAACCATAAGGTTCTTTGTTACGAAAACGTTAGCGGCCATAGCAACGCGGTTCCACGAACGCGACCAAATGCTGTCGCGGCCGTTGCTTTCATGTTCTATCATGAACGTGAGCTTGCCGATGTAGCGGTTTTTGACGAAGAGAGGTTTGGTTAGACCGATACCGGGGTTGAAGTTGAGGTCGGTCATGGGAAGGGACTCTTCCAGGATGTTCCAAAAGCATTTTTGGGAATAGAACAAATAGAGATATGTTCCACCGGGAAGATTGCTGTTTGTAAGGCGTTGAGCTACCGATATTTGGAATTTGATATTGGTGTTCTGCCTTGACGGGCGAGACCCTACCGACGGACCAAAGATAAAATAATTATCTTTGTACATGCCGAAATAGGGCTGATTCGAGAAGTCGCGTTTTACGCTGTCTTCATACATAGGCTCACCTCCGCCGGTAACAAGAATTTGGGCAGATGCGCCGAAGCTACTGATTAGTAGGATAAGTAAAAGTACGAATTGGAATTTTTTTCTTTGCATATCGATATAATGACAATGCAAAATTAGTCCATATCAGCGTAAAAGAAAGAATATTAGGAAATAAATAATCCCCGGAGGACAATATTCGGGCAATAAATGCCAAATCCTCCGGGGAATATATTATTTAGATTTGATCTTGTTCGTTAGTTTCGATAGCTTTAGAGTCATCTGCTACGGGAGCGTCATTTGTAACACGTTCGAGCCAGTTAACCATGCCGAACATTACAGCCATAGAGATGAAGCAAACGATAGCGAAAACCGACCAAGTAGCAGCAAGAGGAATGTTTTGGTACATTACCGAGCCGAGGAACAAGCAAGCGTTACCTACTGCAGTAGCGCCTAACCAGCAGCCTTGCATGAGGCCTTGGAGGTGTGCGGGAGCTACCTTTGATACGAATGACAATCCGAGGGGTGAGATGAACAATTCGGCGATGGTGAGGATGAAGTAAACGCTGAAAAGAATCCAAGGAGTAACGCGTTCAGCAGTGGGAACGGGAGCGCCGGCGAGATCTGCCTGTGAGGGTAGTGATAATGATGCGATGGTCATTACTACATATGCCAAAGCGGCGATGCCCATACCGATACCGATTTTCTTGGGGGTTGACGGTTCTTTGCCCTTAGCTGCGAGGGTAGAGAAGATCCACATTACAACGGGGGTGAGGAATACTACCACGAAGGGGTTGACAGATTGGAAGATTTCTGCTGACAATTGCATATTTCCAATGCTGAGGTTGGTGTAGTCCTTTGCGAACATTGTGAGAGTCAAGCCGTTCTGGTGGAAAGAGAACCAGAAGAATATAACCACGCCGAAAACAGCCATGAGAGCCATGATGCGCTGTTTGATTTCTTTAGCAGATTGGCGAATTTCAACTTTTTCTTGTTCGGTCTTAGCAGTGGCAGCGGGTTTAGCTCCGGGAGTGGGAAGTGATTTCTTCGCTACGATGAAGATTACCAAGGAGATAAGCATTGCCAAGATTGCCACCGAGAAAGCATAGTGGAAACCGGTATTGAAAGCGTGGAGGTAGTTGTGAGCAAATTCTTGGAGGTTGGCGGCAGTTACTTCGGTCTGAGATACTTGGTTAGCATATTCCAAGAAAAGTGTAGTGTCCACTTCACGGCCGGCGATAAGAGAGTTGCACAAGCCGGGGAGGTCGGCGTTGTAAGCAAAGCCTTGCATTTTGACGAAGGTGTTGCGAACCCATACAGCGATTACGGGAGCGATACATCCGCCAATGTTGATGAACATATAGAAAATTTGGAATCCGGAGTCGCGTTTGTCGCTATATTTGGGGTTGTCGTAAAGCTGACCGACAACGGCTTGTAGGTTGCCTTTGAAAAGACCGTTACCGAAAGCGATAACGAGGAGTGCGCCGAGGGCAATCCATTTGGTGGTGATAAGTGCCGGAATTGCAAGGAGGGCATAACCCAATGACATTACAATAAGACCGGCAATGATGGTGCCTTTATAGTTTTTTGTTTTATCGGCAATGATACCGCCCACGAGGGCCAAGATGTAGATAGCGCAGTAGAATGTAGAATAGAGGGCGCCGGCTTCTCGTCCGTCAAGGTCGAATTTTGACATTAAGAAAAGCGTAAGGATGGCCATCATTACATAGAAACCGAAGCGCTCGCCCATATTACTAAGCGCCGCCGGTATTAGGCCTTTGGGTTGGTTTTTAAACATAGTGTATAGAACTTTCGGTAATTAATTGTTTATTAATAACGCGCGAATGCGCAAAAAACCGTGCTAATTTAGCTATTTTTTTTGACTTATGTGCGAATATGTCGTAAAAAGTCATTATTAGTCTAAATTTTGTGTGTTTTTGGAGGTTTGCGTTAGAGCGTTAGGTGATATGTGTCGAAGCATATAGCACGAGCGCCGAAACCGATTTTTTGGCGGATGAGACCTTCGTTGAGAATGGTGCCTCCGTTTTCGTTAGAGGTGCCATAGTCTATCCATATCACGCCGTCGGCGCTGAGGTCGGCGATAATTTGGCTGTAAATGAGCGGAATAACGCGCATATTTCTGCCTTGTTCGGTGCTGGCGGTGTATTGGCTGTGTCCGACGGTGTCGCTGACATACATAACGATACCAGCAAGCAGTTCGTCGCCGAGAGTGGCGGTGTAGAGGCGGATGTTGTCGGGGAAACGGCTGTGGAGGAGTTCTATTTCGTCGAGGGTGTGAACGGGCGTGGCGCCGTAGCGTTCGTCAAGACGGGTGTTGAGCATGGCCCAGAAGGATGCGTAATCGTCACATCGTTGCACTGTTACGCCGCTTTTCTGCGCTTTGCGTACGCTTTGACGGCAGCTCATATCGAATGGCATAGCCGATTTAAGAGGGGCGGCGGTGCTGACAAGACGCGAACTCAAGGTGGCTCCGCTGCGCCAAAGGGCGTAGAGGTCTTCTTCGCCGGGATATTTGTGGTAAATATGTGGCGAGGGCTTGTATATCAGTTCTTTAAAGCCTTCAGTGCGGCAGCGGTCGATGAATTGTTGCCAAAGGTCCATCATAGCGAGCATATCTATTCTCGGAGTCATTAGCCATCCGGCGTATGAAAGTCCACGGTGGCTAGCTATGGTGTGGTCGTAGGTATGGGCAGGGAGTAAAGCGACGATGTTGCCGCGGTCGTCACGAGCGATAAGAGAAGCGTCGGCGAAGCGGTCGCTGTGGTAGTCCATATATCCGCGCAAGTGTTGGAAGGTGCCGTTACGCGCAGCAGCGACGGCGGCATTCCACTCGGCAGCGTTTTCCGACCGATATGGCTCAATAGTTAATTTCATCGGCGATGAGATATTGGTCGAGGCGGAGTTGAGCTGCAGCGCAATCGGCGCGGAGGCTGTTGAACTCTGCCATGGCGTCGAGGTAGAAGTTATATTCTGTTAGATAGTCTAGCAAGGTCATTTTTCCGGCATCGAGGGCTTTACGTAGCAGAGCTGGGTAGTCTGCCATATCGTAGAGAGCCGCCGAGGCGTTAAGTCGTTCGGAAAGCGCAGCCGCTGTGGCATAGTCGGCGGCAAGTTGTGCTGACGAACGAAGGCTGTAGCTTTCGATAGCGCGTTCGGCTTCGGCAGCGTGTGCGCGGGCGGCGTTGACTGCCAATTTAGGACGCCATGTGGGCAAGCTTATCGACAAACCTACGCCGTTGAAGTGGGTATCTTCTTCGAAGTCGTGAATGTAAGAAATACGGAAAGCGGGCATACCCTTACGCTTGGCAACAGTAACGTCCGCAGCGGCGGCATTTCCAAGGCTACGCAACGCGGCATATTCGGGGTCGCGCAAGAGGGCGCTTTCATATGTATCGCGGCTCTGTAATGGCATCACGGGGAGGGAATATGATTCCGGCAAGGTGATTCCGGCGGCGGTGGCGTAGCTTTGCATTAGTGCGTTTGCTGCCACGGCATCGGCGTGAGCTTGTGCGGCGCGGCTGTTGATAGATGCCAGCTCGAGGGCTATTTTCTTGGTGTCGAGGATAGTAGCTTCGCCGCGTGATAGCTGACGACGATATATCTCGTCGAGTTGACGGAGGTTGTCGGCGGCGATATTGAGGGTGCTGACAAGCTCGTTAGCGTGCCAGCAACGCACCATGGCGTCGGCGATTTCTAGCCATTGTTCGCGCAGATTTTGGCGGTAAAGCTGACGATAAGCCTCGGAACGAAAAGCGTTCGCTTTGTTGCGCGCGTGGTAAACGCCGGGCCAGTCGAAAGATTGACCGACAGACATACCCCAGCGGTTGTTACCGTCGGGACCGAATTTATATTCGCCCTCGATTTCGAGGCCTTCGAGGGTGTTCTCAGCGCTGTCGTCGGCTTCGATAGCATCCACTCTCGCTCTTGCTGCCGCCACGTCTGGCGACCCTTTGGCAAGGCTGAGGGCGGTGCTGCTGAAATCGTGAGCCGAGGTGCTGACACCGGCGCTGAATAGGAGGGCGAGGAGGGTTATTTTAGTTTTCATTGCTTGTCGTCTTGTGGGTTAACTCTTTGCGGCATAGGTAAGTGTAAAGCACGGGCACAACGTAAATGTTGAGAACCGTAGAGCTTAACAAACCGCCGAGGATAACAACCGCCATCGGAGCTTGTATTTCATTGCCTGGCGCGTCGCCGTTGATAGCCAAGGGGATAAGTGCTAATGCAGATGTAAGGGCTGTCATGATGATAGGCAACAGACGGTCTTCGGAGCCTGTGATGACGCGTTGTTGCAACGCTATGCCGTCGGCAGCGAGGTGGTTGTAGCGGTTCATGAGGAGCATACCGTTACGAGTGCTGATGCCCATTAGTGAAATGAAGCCTATGATAGCCGGGATATTAACTTCACCTCCGCAGATCCATAGCAAAATAATGCCACCGATAAGCGCAAGGGGCATATTTACGAGAATAACGAGCGATTGCGACACCGATTTGAATTCGCTATACAATAGCATGAAAATAGCAAGTAGCGCACCTAAAGACGCCCAAAGGAGAGTTCGAGAAGCAGCGGCTTCGCTCTCGAATTGTCCGCCGTATTGTACATGATAGCCTTGCGGGATGGTGACTTCTTCGTCGACGCGTTGACGTATTTCGTCAACGGTGCTACGGAGGTCTCTGCCGTGGGTGTTTGCGCTGACAAGGAGGCGGCGTTCGACGTTTTCGCGGTTGACGGTGTTAGGTCCGACGGTGCTGCGGATGTCGGCAAGTTCGGCAAGGGCTACCTTGCCACCAGGGCTGTCAATGGTGAGGGTGGAGATGTCGTCGATATTAGAGCGATAGCTTTCATCGAGAATGACGGTGATGTCGTAGGCATAGCCGTCTCGGTATACTTGCGCTACTGTTTCGCCTCCGAGGGCTGTCGAGATAGCTCGGCTAAAGTCGCCGAGGCGTATACCTTTAGCGGCTAATACTTCGCGGCGTGGGGTGATAACGAGTTCGGGACGTTCGATTTGTTGCTCTATGTTTACGTCCGCCGTACCTTCAACTTCGCCTGCGATGCCTTGAATTTGTCTTCCGAGGGCAAAAAGGGTGTTGAGGTCGGGTCCGAAAATTTTGATAGCGATTTGGCTGCTGGCACCGGAGAGCATAGCGTCGATACGGTGCGAGATGGGCTGTCCGATTTCGACAACAGCTCCGGGAATTTGTTTTAACCTAGCACGCAGGTCAGCAGCGACGTCGGCGCGGCTACGGTCGGAGAGTGTGTAGGGCGCTTCTATTTCGCTGACGTTGACGCCGAGGGAGTGTTCGTCGAGTTCGGCACGGCCTGTTTTGCGGGCTACCAAACGCACCTCGGGAGTTTCGAGGATGATTCGTTCCGCTTCTCGTCCTATGGCGTCGCTTTCGTCGAGAGATATGCCGGGGAGGGTGCTGACGTTGATGGTGAATGATCCTTCGTTAAAGCCCGGCAAGAAACCGCGGCCCATGGTGAAGAATATGCCTAAGGCTACGAGGAATAGTGCTGCAATAGAGGCGATAAGACCGCGCCAACGGGGCATAATCCACTCGAGGCTCTTGGCGTATGTTTCATGTAGCCAACGGCTTACACGCGGTTCTTGTGAAAGTTCGGCATCGGTTGCTTTGCCGCTCAAAAGGTATGAGCACAATACGGGCGTTAGGGTTAGGGCTACGATGGTGCTTGCTGCTAGTGATACAATAAACGCCACGCCGAGAGGTATGAGCAAACGTCCTTCCATGCCGCTGAGGAAGAATAGAGGCAGGAACGCGGCGGTGATGATTAGCGTGGAGTTGAAGATTGGCATACGCACTTCTGCCGAGGCGTGATAAACGCAGTCGATGACAGAAAGGCGTTTGTCGTCGGGCTGTTTGGAGTTCTCGCGCAGGCGTTTGTATACATTTTCAACATCGACAATGGCATCGTCGACAAGGCAGCCGATAGCGATAGCGATACCTCCCAAAATCATGGTGTTTACGCTATAACCCATAACGTCGAGGATAAGCACTGATACTATGATAGATAGCGGCAGAGCTATGACTGATATGAGAGTTGTGCGTAGGTTCATCAAGAAGAAGAACAGCACGATGATAACGAACAGAGCGCCTTCGAGGAGGGCTTCTTGGAGGTTTGATATGCTGTTGTCGATGAAATCGGCTTGGCGGAAGATGTCGGTGTTGACGTTGACGTCAGCGGGAAGGGTTGCTTGTAGTTGCTTGATAGACTCGTCAACGGCTTGTGTGAGCTGAATAGTGCCTTCGCCGGGTTGTTTGGTTACTGTTACAAGCACAGCGGGGTTAGTGTTTACCGACGCAAGGCCCAAACGCGGTTGCCGGCCTGACATTTCAACGGTTGCGATGTCACCGACGGTGATTATGCCGCGGTCGTCGCTACGGATGGCGGCAAGGGCAAGGTCGTCGACGTTGGAGGTGTTGATGTCGGCTTTGACGATGTATTCGTTGCCGTATTCGTAAATAACTCCTCCGCCGGCATTTGCGTTGAAGCCGTCGAGGGCTTCTGTTACTTCGCTGAGAGTGACGTCAAGAGCAGCTATGCGTGCCGGGTCGAGTTTTATCTGATATTCAGGCGCTTCGCCACCGATAACGGCAACTTGCGACACGCCTCCGAGAGCGAGGAGACGCGGACGTACAACGGTTTCGGCGAGGCGTCGTAGTTCGAATAGCGAAGTGCTGTCGGCGGTGAAGCCTATAATCATCATTTCACCCAAAATTGACGACTGCGGGCCCATAACGGGTTTGTTTACGCCTTCCGGGAGGGCTTCAGCAGCGGCGTCGAGGCGTTCGCTGACGATTTGGCGGGCGAGGTATATGTCGGTATCCCAGTCGAATTCTACCCATACGACAGAGAAGCCGGTGTTTGAGGTGCTGCGAACACGACGGACGCCGGTGCTGCCGTTGACGGCGGTTTCAATGGGATAAGTAACTACTTTTTCTACTTCTTCCGGCGCGAGACCGGGGGCTTCGGTCATTACTACTACAGTGGGGGCGTTGAGGTCGGGGAAGATGTCTACTTCCATTCTCAAGAAAGCGAACACGCCGCCCATGATGGCGAGGGCTGTCACGATGAGCACTGCCACACGGTTGCGTAATGAGCTATGTATGATTGCGTTGAGCATGGCTTAATGGTTGTGCGAGTGACCTTCGGGAATGTTTGCGCCGTTTTCGGCAAGACGGACTGTTGTTGTGCCTTCAACGACCACGGGAGTGCCTTGGGCTATGCCGCTGATGTGAGCGCGGATGCCGTCGGTGGCGATGATGTTGACACGTCGTTTGGTGTAATGCTCGTCGCCGAGGTATTCGTAGACGAAGAATTCGCCTTGTTGCTCGCTGAGGGCGTTGACGGGAACGGTTATGACGTTGGCAACGCTATTGCCGATAAGGTGAGCCGTGAAGGTTGTTCCGGGAGTTAGGGCTGTGCCGTTGCCGATGGTGAAGTATACGGGGACGAAAGCTGTTGCGTTTTGTGCCGGGAGAGCTGTGCCGCTGATGCGTTTGCCGCCGTGGTCGCTAAGACGTAAGCTGCCATTGCCGTAGGGTAGGTCGATAACGGCGTCGGTGAAAGTGGCGGCTTGCGAGGCATAGCGCTGAGGCAAGTCTATGCGCACGGTGAGTTCTGTGGCGCTGTTGACGGAGGCTATGATGTCGCCGGCGGTAACGTATTGTCCTTGACGCACGGCGAGGCTTGTTATTGTGCCTGAGATGGGGCTTGTGGCGCTACCAACGACTGCGGCGGGGCTATAAGCAGCCTCGGCTTGACGTAGGGCAGCAAGGGCGGCGTTGCGTTCGGCGATGGTGGCGAGTTGGTCGGCATAAAGGGCTTCGATACGTTCGTATTCAGTGCGAGCGGCGTCGAGAGCGGCTTTTGCGGCAGCGCCTTGGTTGCCTCCGCTGACGGCGGCGCCGTCGATAGATGCTATTGTGCTACCTTTGGCGATTTGTCGTCCGGCTTCGATGCCGTTGGCGAAGGTTATGATGCCTGTTGTGGGAGCGGATATTACGGCGTCGGCAGTAGGAGCAGACTGTACTGTTCCTGCGGCGCGTACGGCGGCGGCGAATGGTGTGGGGGTGAGGGGGGCGACGGTGACGCCGAAGCGGTCGGCGATTTCGTCGTGAAGTTCTATCACGCCGGGAGCGTGTTTGTGTTCGGTGTGGTCGACTTGCTTATCGTGGCCGTCGTGGTCGTGTTTATGGCCGTCGTGTTCGTGTGGCGCTTCTGCGGCGTGGTTGTGGCCTTCGTGTTCGTGATGGTCGTGTTTATGGCCGTCGTGTTCGTGTGGTGCTTCTGCGGCGTGGTTGTGGCCTTCGTGACCATGGTCGTGGCTATGGACGCTGTGACCGAGGCAGGAGGCGAATAAGAGGCTGAATATTAGGGGTATTGCTATGCGTATCATATTGTTTTATGTGTCGATGATATATTGTTTTGCAAATATACCACTTTTTTTCCATAAATCAGTAGTTTAGCTCTTTATCTCGTGGTTCCCGGCGGGCGTTGCTTATGATGTTTTAACCAATGAACCATAGTTTGCCGTAGTACCATAGGCGTTGGCTATGGGGATTTAACCGGAGTACCAGTGTTTAACCAAACGATACTTAAAACAATAGAATCATAGAGGTTTGTTTTTTGGGTGCGGTGTGTGGATAAAAAAAGCCCCGCCGTGGAGGCGGGGCTTGGGGAGGGTATTGTGAATTAATTATTTCACGAGAACTTTAGTAGCAGTAGCACCCTGACGGCGAACATAGATGCCGGGAGTGAGGTTTTCAGTAGCTACGCGAACACCGTTGAGGTTGTAGTATTCAACAGCAGCGTTTTCAGCAGCGTTGAGGTCTTCTACGCCAGAACCGATAGCGATAACGTCACCAGTCTTAGCAGCGGTAGTAGCAACAGATTCGCCCTGGAAAGACCAAACCTGATATTGACGTTCGTGGCTGTTGAGGTAGTGGAGGTTACCTGCAGCGTCGAATTTCATCTGGCCACGGCTAGATTTGATAGGAGTACGTTCGAAAGTACGGTTGAGAGCAACTTCGGGTTCATCGTATTCGTTAGTAGTAACGTCGAGAACGTAGATCAAGTTACCGTTCTGAGAGTCAGCAACGATAGTTTTACCGTCGGGGCTAACAGCGAAAGCACCGTTTGTGCCGTCTTCGAAGAGGTCGAGGCCGCTAGAGCTCCAGAGTTGTTCGCTGCTGTATACAAATTGTGTTTCACCGTCGTCGTCGGTCATTTCAGACTTAGAGATTTCGTAGTAAGCGAGGGCAACTAAGCTACCACCTTCGTTACCGTTAGCACGGCCAGCGCAAACCCAAATGTGATTAGCATCAGCGGGTTCGATATCGATGTTGAGACCATAATAAGTGTAAGGACCAACCTTTGAAAGAACGGGAGCTTCCATTATGTAGTTAGCAGTGCCGAGGTTGTACATAACAACTTGGTTGTTATAAATGTCTTCGTCGAAGCCGTACATAATAGTTTCTTCACCCTTGCCGTAGAAAGCAACAGTGCAAGAGCCAGAACCTGTTTGAACGTCATTGTAAGTTACAGCACCGGATTTATCCTGAGTAGCGCCTTCAGGAAGGAGCATGTTGTAGCGGGGTTCATCGAGGTTGAGGGGGTTAATTACCCAGTAGCCAGAGTAAGCGTCAGACCAGTCAGCGAACACAGCTTTGTCGCGGAGGTCGTCGCCACGGAATGTAGAGTGCATGTTTCCGGTGTTGCTTTCGCCAACGTGAGCCATTTCTTGGTTAACGAGTTCACCTTCGGGAGTGTAAACAGCGTATCCGGCAGCTTTGCCCATACCGATTACGATATAGCCATAAGAGTCGTAGTCAGTGTCAGACATGAATACAACGCCACCGCGGTTGTCAACACCTTCTCCCCAGAATTTGCCTTCAGAGAATACGATGCCGTCAGCTTCAGATTCAGAAGTGATGTTGATAGCCCAAGAGTATTTACCTTCAGCCTTGTCAGCGAGGTTAACAGTAGCGGTGTTTTCACCCTTAACAGGAGTGGGGAGTTCGATAGTAGATTCAACGCCTTCAGCGTCAGTGAGAACGAGAGCGGCAGCCTTAGCGTCGCAAGTGCTCTTATAAGTGATAGTGTATTCGCCATTTTCACCGGCTACAGCCTTGAGTTCGTAAGCCAATGCCTTACGAGTAGCGGGGATAACGGGTGCGGGGATTTCGCCTTCTACAACGAGGGTAGTAGCGAGTGTGTCAACAGCAGCAAGCTTAAGAGTAAGTTTGATGTTGCGGAGTGAGTCAGCTTTCCAATTGATGTCGTTGCCATCGAGGGAAAGGTCGTATTCACCAGCAGCGGTGATACCTTCGCCCATTGTACCAACTCGGAAATTCCATTCAGAATCGGCAAATTGGAAACGACCGCTCAATGAGTCTGCTTCGAGAGTATAAGTTACATAGTTGTCTACGATTTCGTAGTCAGAAACGAGCTTGTATTGGTCGAGGAATTCCCATTCGGTCATTTCACCTGCGAGGTAAAGTTCGGGAGCCTTGAAAGGAGCCTTTTCACCTTCGATGGTAAGAGTGCCGGCAGTGAGGTCTACAGTAAGAGTGTAAGTACCTTCAGCGATTTCGTTGCACCATGTGTTGGGATCCTTAGCGATGGAGTAAGTGCCGGGGGTGAGAATGTAATCACCTTCGATGCCGTACAAACCAGCATAGTATGCATCGATGTCAGCTTCAGTTTCGAGAACGCCTGATTCGTTGATAACGAAAGTACCACCTGTAAAGTCTACAGTGTATTTGCCGTCAGCGTAAGCAAACTGAGTGAAGCTGGTGGGGAAGCCGGAGCGTACAGAAACGTCTTTGCCGAGGAAGAGGTCAACGGGAGTGTTGTCTTCGCCGCCTTCGCCGCCTTCGCCGCCTTCGCCTTCACCGTCGATGGTTACTTCGAACAAAGCACCGAATGCTTTATTGCCATTGGAGTCTTGAGTAGCGTAGATTTGGTAAAGTTCAACGGTGTTTTCGTCTTTTACGCGAGCCACGAGGGTGCTGCCATGTAATTTTTCACCATTGTAGGGGTTGGCGTCTGCAGACAAACCATGGTCAGAAACGAAGATAACGTGACCGGTTTCGTCGTAGATACAGAAGTTAGAGCCCCAGTTTTTACCTTCGGGAGAAACACCAACACAGAAATAGCGATTTTCGCCAAGTTTGAATGTTTCGAAACTCAACTGTTTTACAGTGTAACCTTCGGGAAGGTCTGTAGGCAGGATAATTTTTTCGATAGCGTAATTGCCTGATTCTTCGTCGAGAACGGGGTGCTCGATGTTGGTACCATTGTGAACGCGAGCGTAGAACGAGTAAAGATGAGCTTCGTCGTTCTCGTCATAAGCTTCCATGAATTCCGACATCGAAGCAAAAGAGGGAACTGCGTATGATTGGTTACTCTGAGTAGAAAGGCCTTCGTAAGAACCTATTTGATTGTCCATCTGTATGAGTTCTCCTTCGCTTTGGAGAATCCAAAGAGGGAAAATTGTAGCTTTTGTGTTAGTAGCAACATAGCAAATACCGCCTTCTTCAGAGAAAACGTCACCTACGGTGCGACCGAAGAAGTCAGTGCGTACGAATCCGAATTCAGAGGGGAAATCAACTGTGAAAGGAACGGCTGTTTTGTCTGCTGCTTTGATGATAGTCCAATTAGAGCAGTTGTTAGCAGAAGAAGGCCAAGCGGGGATGACGAGGATGTTACCGGCATCGTCAATAGTGAAACCACGGTTCGGCGATGCTTCGAACTGATAGTATGTCTCGATTTTGCCGTTTTCGTCGAGAGTCTTAATGGTATTGTCGGAGCCGTCAGAAAAATAAATCTTGCCGTTGTACGCATTACCATTACGAACGTCGTGGTGTTCAGAGTTGAATGCATGACGCCACTTCATAGTGACGGTAGCATCCTCCGCGAACATTGCAGAGGTTGCAACGAGTGCTGCACCCAATGCCAGATTGCGTAAATGAAATTTCATGTTGTTGATTATTTGGTTAATAATAGAGTGATTTCTAAGTTTTAAGAGTGTAAACTAAGGTGTGTTCACAAGTTTGCGTGCCAAATATAGAGCATTTTTTTGACTGCACAAAGATTTTACAATAATTTTTCTGAATATTTAACACAATGACTAACGGATAGTTCGTTTTTCTGTGGGCTTTTTGCCGGAGTACTAGAGCGTTGGCTTTGGTGGCTGGGAATATGGTGCTATGGCATACTTTGGTTTTATGGTTTAAAATCGCGATTGTGGCAATAGTGGCGTTCTGGTACTCCGGTTAAAATTTAAGTTGTTTGCTTTTGGTCAAAGTGCCAAGGATGTTGGCAGAGAGAAGCTTACCATGAGTGTTGTGTCGGCATGTGGATTGGTGTTGCACAGAGGGCTTCGGTTTTGATTATAAGTAGTGCAATTGCTCGAGTGATGAGAATGTCGTCGTGTTTGCCGTCAGCGGCGGCGTAAGAGCCGTTAGGCTGTTGGCGGTATACTATAAGTTCGTCGCAGGCGTCATTGCATCGTTCGATGTATCTTCCTTCGCGCACTTGTTCTATTAGGTTGCTGATTAGCATAGCTTTAGTAGCGCGGTTTGTGTGGAAGCCTATAAGGTCTCGTTCGACTCCGCGGAGTCTGTCGAAAGCGCGACGGCGGTATACATTATTATAACTGTCTGCTAATCGTGAAAGGATGAAAAGGTTAGAGTCAGCACTTCCGCTGTATTCTTCGGTTTCGAAGGTGTTTGATTCTATTACGAGAAGAGCGTTGTTATAAAATCGAGCAACTCGTTCGGCTTCAATAGCAAGCAGGTCGTGGTCGATGTGTCCACGCCATTGCGCCACCACTCTCGGGGTATCGGCGATAGCCATCACAACAATCACAGACCAGTCGCTTTTGTCCGAGCGTCCTCCGACATCGACAGCGGCGATGTATTGAGTGTCGTTGTCGGGCGTTTCCCAAATGAGAAGTCGCCCGTTGTTATCGGCGATGAAATTCTCGGCATCGGCACTGATGTCTCCAGTCATGGCCGGCGGAAGGCAGTTTTTTCGCAACTTTTCAACGTGTTCGGGCGCAAAAACAGACGATCCTGTAGTGGCGAAAGCTTCGACGTCGGTGGTGGGGTATTCGGCTTGCATTTGGTCGTGCGAGGCATATTCGCGCCGTTTGCTGCGATACCACCAAATTTGGTCGAGAGCGAGGCCATAGTTCCATAGCATATTCTCGTAAGGCGAGAGCGTGTCAAGCAGCAATTCCGGCTCGGGTGGTTCGAGGCGGTACATTTCAATTTCGTACCACGGCACGAAAATGGCAGTTTTGTCGCTATCACCGCACCGGCTACGCAACCATTCGCTGTGGAAGAAATTGCCAACTCCGTTAGCAGTGCTTTCGATGGCAATAAGAGTGTCCGGCGCCAAAGCGATAGCACCGCAAACGGCACGAATAAGTCCTGCCGGAGATTTCCCCGGCGTGGTTGGCCAGAAAGCAGCTTCGCTGAGGTGAGCCATAGCATAGTCGGCACCGCGAATAGATTCGTAGCTCTCCGCCGATGCTATGGTGACGTTGCATCCCGTGCCCTCGATGGAGCGTGTGTTGTGAGAGCGTTCGAAAGGACGGAAAGAAGGCGAGCCCTCGCCGCTCCACATATCGATGGGATAGTTTGCGAGGACTTTGCTGTACATACCCAAAATCGACGACGAAATATTTTTGACGTGAGCGCATATAAGCGAGTGCCAATTGTGTCTGTGGCACGTCTGAATCCATGCCATATACATTTGAATAAGCGTAGAGCCACCCCATTGACGAGCTTTAAGCATGATAAGACGTATTGGTTTTAGAGCGCGGCGGTCTGCTTCAAGGAGAGCGACGATGCGTCGTTGCGGAGCGTTGAGGATGAAGTTGACGTTTTCGCCGCTTTGTTTGTCTTTGATAGTTACGCAAGATGCGCACCAATATTCAAAGTCGTGTTTGCAACGCAGTTTTCGCCATTCGGTCATGC
The DNA here is from genome assembly GCA_964518705.1 of uncultured Bacteroides sp. GTDB lineage: Bacteria > Bacteroidota > Bacteroidia > Bacteroidales > Muribaculaceae > CAG-873. The sequence goes on along the minus strand of CAZFGV010000018.1, from coordinate 15,601 downwards.
CCATGTTGTCGAAATATTCTTTGTCGTTGAGCATAGATGTCGGAACGAAGAAAAAGTCGCCGTTGGGCGCTTTTGTTTGTCGTCGCGGCTCAATACCTCCGACACCGCTGATGGGGTCGTAGGCGGTGTGGTCGTAGCTGCGGCGAAGGAGGTCGAGAAGGAGTAGGGAGTTCATCGTGATGGGGTGTTTGTGGTGATGCCGATGGCAGATAAAGAGAAATTTGTCGCTGTGGCGTTAATTTCGACGGCGCAACAACGCACGTCGCGACTGATTATGCGCATAGCAATGGGAGCTGTGATTGTGCCGTTGAAAGAAGCTTTGCGGAGGAGTAAAGGCTTGGCGTGGAATTCGTTGGCGGTAGTGATAGCGATGTCCCCGGCGAAATGCGAGGCTTTGCACGCTGTGAGGATTTCAACGATTTGTCGCCATGCGTGGGGAGCGCTGATGTCGGGGATGTAAAGAGCGATATGTTCGTCGGAAGGTTCGCTATCGGTGCCGGGAATGGTGTAAAAGCCGTTGCCAAGGGCGTGAAAAAGTTCTGATGGGTGGGCGAATGAGTGGTAGACGTATGCAGTGGCGAGATATTCGCTCCAGTTGTATTTTCGGCACAATATACGCGCATGGCCATCGCTGTCGAGGCACCAAAGCTCGTCGCGAGTGGCATCGTAGCCCAAGCCGCGGCAGCTGTCGAGGGTTTTGATGTTTGTTGCGCGACTATTATTAATAATGTATATGTCGTTGCCGAAGGAAGCGAAAACTTCACCCGGGGCACCGCAGCAAGCGCATGGTGAGGCATTGCCGTGGTGAGCAAACAGGCATCGCGAAGTTGCCGTGTGAGCGCTCATGTTTACGGCGCATGACGAAATTTCGCTGTCGCTGATAGCGATGAAGCGTGTTCTGCCATATTCCCACGCCAGTTGAGCGCCGCCGGGATGAACGATGAAACGCGGCGCCGATGCAATGTCGGTGCGTGTGCATATTGTCAGCGGAGAGGCGCTGTCGGCAAAGGCGATGATGTCGGGCATGGGGATGGTGCGAAAAGTGCCGTCGATAATTTGTGCCGACGAGGCTTCGGGGAGGGTGAAGGGTTTGAGGTTGGGATTGATATATACCGCGCAACGGCGTGATATGTCGGGTTTTAGTGCTACGGAGAGACGGTGGTTGGCGTTGCCGTAAAATGCTACTATTGTCATTTCGACGGCGTCGGGAGCGGGGTATGATAGGATGGGGTGGAATTTCGAAGGAGCGCCGGAGGTGTAGCTGTCCGAGCGGATTGCGACACTTCCGTCGGCGAAGCGTACGCGTATAGTTGCGTTCCATGGTTTGTCGGAGCTGTCGGCAGCAAAAGCGGCGGCGCTGTGGCCGATGTAACGTTGCACGACGATGTCGCCCCATGCTATTACTCCCGAGCCGCTTGCTGATACGTTTGCGGTGAACGAGTGAGGTTGCGCGAGCATGACGTCGCGGTAGTTCGCAGCGGTGACGCGTGTTTTAAGCGCAGAGTCGAGGGTTGTGCCGACAGAGGCGGCATCGCCGTCGGAGGCGATGGCGATGTCGACGGTTCCGGCGTTGCTGCCGAAGGGGTCGGTGATGATTGAAACACAGCTTTCGATGTCGTCGAGGCGTGCTATGACGCTACGAAGAGTCAGTTCGGCGGCGAAGCTGTTGCCGCTAGATATAGCACGGTGAGCGCCGGGGAGGGTGGCGTAGATGAAGGGGTCGTTGGTGTTGGTGATTCTAGCGATGGATGCCGAGGCAGGGGCGTTGCTGCGATAAGGGTGGAAGGGCGGGGTCATGTATATTTCCATGGTGGCGACGTCGGTGGCGGCAGAGGGGATGTGTGCTTGTAGTTGCCATGCCGACAGTTTGAGGGTGTAGGCGTTGACGGTTTGTCGGTCGTCGGTGTATAGTTTTATGGCGTTAGCGCATTGAGCACCGTCGGGGTGGCATAAGAGCACCGGCGCAGAGGTGAAAAGGAGAGTGCCGTCATCGGCGCGTAGACGGTAGCGTGCGATGACGGGTTGCAGTAAAAGTCCGCCGGCAGAAGCTTGTGAGGTTATGGCGAGGTAGGCGTTGACGATGTCGGAGGTGATGGTGTCGGTGTCGCGAGAAGTCAATGTTCCGCCGTTGTAGGACTGAGATAGCTGACGTGCTGCTACAGAGGCTTGTATCGGTCCGGCGTCAATGGCGCAGAGGCTTATGTCGGGGTATTTTGATCTTAGCGGCGTGGCGGTGAGGGTGTCGTCGTCGAGGCATAGCCGGAATGCGCCTTGTGAGGTCATTATGATGGCGTCGTCGCCGTTGTTGAAGGCGCAGAGGGGCGTTGCGGGGAGGGATGTGCCGGGTGTGATGGAGCCGTCGGGGTGGACGATGCTTAGTGTTGTGCCGTTGGCGAGGATGGTGTTTCTGCCGAGGATGATGAGGGGTTTGCTGTCGGTGATGTGCGCGACAGGGCGCGGGGCTTGGGTGAAGGTTAGGTCGCCGTTGGCGTTGCGGTTGGGACGTAGGTTTTCGGCGATGATGCCGCCGTTGTTGAATGTTGTTTTTAGTGGAATGGTGTTCATGGCAATTTTTTTAGCCACAAAGTTAGGATGGGTTTTAGGAGGAGACACCCGTATTTTGTCCACTTGGAATTTTTGACCGGAGTTCTAGAGCGTTGGCTTTTGGATTTTGGCAGGAGTGCAAGAGCGTTGGCTTGTCGGTTGGCCAAAGTACTATAGTTTGCCATGGGGCCATAGGGCGCTGGCTTTTTTGGGGGCGTTGGTGGTGGGGAAATAAAAAAAGCTCTCTCATCTGATGATGAAAGAGCTTTAGAGGTACCAAGCAGATTCGAACTGCTGTACACGGTTTTGCAGACCGTTGCCTAACCACTCGGCCATGGTACCATGACTTTTTGCGGTGCAAAGTTAATGCGTTTTTTGCGGTTTAGCAAATTTTTTTGCTCGAAAATGCAATAAATATCTTAAAAAGGTCTAAAAGCGGGGTAAAAACACGAAAAACGGGCGACCGAAAGGTCGTCCGTTGTTATTTTGTGATGATTATTTAGCTAGACAAGCGTCGAGAGCTTCGGTGATGGCAGCCTTGTCGAGGTTGCGTCCTATAAAGACGATTTTCACCATTCTGTCGCCATATTTGTCGTCCCAATCACGTGCGAGTCCCGGCTCGTTTTCCATCATTTGCTTGAGTTCTTCTTCTGGAGCGGTGGCAAACCAGTAGCCCGATTCGGTGAGCTTTTTCTGGATGCCGGCTTGTTCGAAGAGGTAGCTCATGTCGGTGTTGTGTTTGAAGTATACAACACCCTTTGCGCGGATGATGTTTTTAGGCCACTGCTTGGCAACGAAATAGTCGAATTTGTTGATGTCGAAGCCCGGGCGACGGTAGTAAACGAAAGTTTGGATGCCGTATTCTTCCGCTTCGCCCTCGCCGTGGTGATGGTGGCAGTGGTGGCAAGTGCAGTCAGGGCCATGGTCGTGGTCATGTTCATGTTCATGATGATGTTCATGTTCATGATGATGCTCGTGGTCGTGGTCATGATGATGGTCGTGGTCATGTTCATGATGATGCTCGTGGTCATGATGATGTTCATGCTCGTGGTGATGATGCTCTAAGTGCGCTTCGCGTTCTTGCTCTTCGGTGGGTGCTTGTTCTATTTCGCGCACCCAAGCAGCGGATGTTGCTACTCCTTCGAAGTCAAACATCTTGGTATTGAGCAATTTATGGAGGTCAACGTCGGCGTAATCACATTCGATGATTTCGGCTTTGGGTTGTAGTGCGCGAATGATGGCACGAATACGTCCGGCGTCTTCTTTTGATACTTCTGATATCTTGTTTAGCAACACGATGTTACAGAATTCAATTTGCTCGATTATAAGGTTTTCGATGTCTTCTTGGTCGAGGTCTTTGCGTTGCAGAGCGTCGCCGCAACCGAATTCGCTCTGAAGACGGAGAGCGTCGACAACGGTAACGATGCAGTCGAGTCTGGGGATTCCGTTGCGGTGGTAACGAGCTTCAAGCCCCGGGATAGAGCATATTGTCTGAGCGATTGGCGCGGGCTCGCAGATGCCGCTGGCTTCGATGACGATATAGTCGAAAGCGTCCATCTCAACGATGTCAGCCAACTGCTCGATGAGGTCCATTTTGAGGGTGCAACAAATGCAACCGTTTTGCAGCGCAACGAGGTCTCCGGAGTCTTTTCCGCCGACGATGCCGCCTTTTTGGATTAGAGAGGCGTCGATGTTTACTTCGCCGATATCGTTGACAATCACGGCAAAACGTATGCCGCGTTCGTTGGTGAGGATGCGGTTGAGGAGGGTTGTCTTGCCACTGCCGAGGTAGCCCGTCAGCAATAGCACAGGTATGCTTTGTTTCATCTTTTTCCTTTCTTTTTAACGTTAGTGCAAATATACGAAAAAAACGGTGCCGACGGTTTCTTTTGTCGAACATTATTGCGTTGGTAATGTTAGAAAATCATCACCAAACCAAGACTCCATGACACATATAAGTATTAAAGGAACGCGGACGGAGAAAAATCTTGTCCGCGCCTATCAAGCCGAGAGTGCAGCGTATACTCGCTATGTCTATTATGCCGCTCAGGCGAAGAAAGAACGCTATTTCCCCGTTCAGCAAATATTTGAAGAAACGGCAGCTAACGAGTTGCGACACGGTAAGGTGTTCTTTAAACATCTCGTTGGCGGGTCTGTGTGTATTGACATATGTGGCGATGCCGGAGTGATAGACACGACGGTGCAAAACCTTGTTACGGCAATACATGAAGAGGCAGTAGAAGGGTATGAAATGTATCGAGCTTCGGCGGAAGTGGCTATCGAAGAGGGTTTTACCGATATTGCTGTTCATTTTGAATCTATTGCCGCTATCGAAGAATTGCATCGCCAACGGTTTGAATATCTTCGCGCACTTATAGACCGAGGCGAGTTGTGGAAACGTCACCAACCGATACTGTGGAAATGTCAGGTGTGCGGATATGAATATTATGGCCCCGAACCACCGGTCCAATGCCCCGCCTGTGATCATCCGCGAGAACATTATATGCCGCTCGATTTATATAATATTGCGGAATGATACAATAATAATGTATGTAATACGTTATGATAGAGAATAAATGTCATCTTTAACATTATTTTCACGCGTTTTGATAAGCAATTGATAAAAAAAGCACTATCTTTGCGCACTTTTTGTTAAAATAATCAATTATCCACTCTATTAGTAACTATGTATTGGACACTCGAATTGGCCTCCAAACTCGAAGACGCTCCCTGGCCTGCTACTAAAGACGAACTTATTGACTATGCTATGCGTAGCGGTTCGCCTATGGAAGTGATAGAAAACCTTCAGGAAATCGAAGACGAAGGCGACACATACGAATCTATCGAAGACATTTGGCCCGACTATCCGTCAAAAGAAGACTTCCTCTTCAACGAAGACGAATATTGATCGGTGATATTCAATAAAAAGTGGGATGAGTAAAACCTCACCCCACTTTTTGTATGCGCGTTTGTCGAACGATAATTCATCAATATAATCTCTGTAAAAATTCTTGCGAAATATTTTTTTAATTTTTATTTTAGATTTGGATGTTTGCGTATTTCAGTATATTTTTGTGCTTGAAAAGTTCGCAACGTTGCGAAGTGGAGGAAATATAATATGAAGCAGCCGCTTTTAAATACAGTTAAGCCGGGTGAACTCGTCAAAAGTGAGTTGAAAGAACGGCGTATTTCGCAAAAGGAATTTGCGAAAGCGGTTGGCGTGAGTGAATCTCATATTAGCGACATTCTATCCGGTCGCCGCCGCATCACACTCTCTTTAGCTAAAAAGATTGAAGAACTTCTTGGAGTTGATTCTAAGATTATCTTGGATATGCAGACGGCAAATGAGATAGTCTGCAAAAATAATGATTGTTTTGATAGTTCCGAATTTGATGCCAAATTAGTGCTGAACTCTATTGACGAAGAAGTTTCGGTAAATACCTTGCTTAAATTCCTAAAAAAAAGATTTAAGACTAATGTTGAAAAGCTGGAGGCATTGCGCCGATATTATGGATTGACGTTAAACGTGTCCGATACAGTGGCTACACTTACTCATGGATGTTATCGTAAATCCTCCACTACAGGAATGGACAAAAGAATGATTTCAAGTTGGGTCGTTTTGGCTCATGCAATTAGCCAAACGGTTAAGCCCATTGGGTCATTTTCCTACGAAAGAATGGACGAGCTTTGTAAGCAGGTTGTTTCTGATCTTCACCGTAATGGGCCTAATCTAATTAAACGCCTGATAGATTTACTATCGTTATACGGAATTGGTCTTTTGCGGGTGGATAAGGTTGAGCGAGCATCTATTGATGGCTACTCATTCTTTAATAATGGGATTCCGTACATAGTGCTTACTTGTAGATATGATAGGATTGACAGCCTGGCGTTTACTATTCTGCATGAGCTTGCCCATATTGCATTGGGACACACTACTGAAAACAAGTCACAGCTAAATATAGATCGGCGTAGCTATGATGAAGATTATACCGATATAATAGAAGATCAAGCCAATCGTTATGCCTCTGAGTTGTTAATTCCATCAGAAGTATGGAAATTTGCGCCCACGATCTCAGCAATACCAGCTGTGATCAAGACAAGATATAAGAAATGGGCAGAATCCAGGAATTTAAATCCATGGATAGTGCTTGGGAGATTGTCATACGAGACAGGAATCTATAAATTTCCGGCCGATAAATCTCGAAAAATCAATGGAGGAAAGGAGGTGTGCCATGAATTAACCGCATGATTCAAGGCATAAAAGAGACTCTACCTCGGCAAAGGCAGAGCCTCTGTAGAACATTTTAGCGGGTGTTCATGTGCCGTCCCTACATATGGACTGCGTTGCAAAGTTAATATTTGTTTTAGTCATACGCAAGCAGTTCCAGTGTTAAATAATCTAACATTCTAGAAGAAAGACTACAAATAAAAAAAATTATGACTGAAACAGATTTTTTTAATAATATACCATTAGTACTTCCGGGGTTGGAGAAATATGCAACTCCTTCATCAACCTCGGACAAAGAAAGAAAACGTAGAGCTCGCAGAGATCTTTACAACCTTCGTCTCCTTGAAGGGCTTGAGGCCGCAGACTTAAATGGCTTTCCAAAGTTAAAGCCATGGACACCGTCATTCGTATCTAAACCAATGGCGTTCCATGAAGCACGGAACTACTATCGAAAGCATCGTTCACTAAAGGGTTACTTCGTACACTTCTTCATTGATGATGAAAAGTTCGAATGCATTCGTAAGAATCCTGATAGATATCTAGCAATGTTAAAAGCCGCTGATTTTATCATCGCCCCAGATTTCTCAATATATCGGAATTATCCGCTCCCAGTACTCCTTAAAAACGCATTTGACAACCTACTCTTAGCAGCATACTACCAGCGTAAAGGATGCAATGTGGTTGCGAATGTTATATGGGCCCGCCCTATATTCTATCATCTTACTTTCAGTGGGCAGCCAATTGGTAGCACAATCTGCGTAAGCAGTAACTCACTTGGTTTGCGCGACAGAAAAGGAGTGCAACATTGGCTGCATGGATATGCTGAAGCTATTAAACGATTGAAGCCCAGGGAAGTAATTCGTATCGGGAAGATCATTCCCGGAGAAGAGAAAATCTATGAGGTTCCAATTCGTAGAGAAGTCATCAACCCATATGTAGAAAGAATGCGTCATGGGAGGTAATGGAGCGCGTTCTTACTATCTATCCGGCACATTAGACAAGTATGATGGTCCGCAATTTGATAAAATTGATGTGATAGGGGATGTGAAAGTAATCAAAGTATATACTCAAAACAGCACGAAGATTCCTGTAGAATCCTTTGAATCTAAGATGTATTATGTCGCCAATCCAAAAACCGGTTTAATAGAGCATATCGCGTTTTATGACAAGAATGGCAACATAAAACATAGTATTGACCTTGAATTCAACGAAGATGGTACGAGTAAACCATATCGTGAATTTATACGCAAAGGTAAATTACGAAGCGATGGAAGTCATTTCCATCGTGAATGGCCCATGGATGATAACGGAGATAAAGGCCGTACACCACACGATCAAATGAATTGTGAAAGAGTCAATAGCTATTGGATGCATTTCGTAAATAAGGCTGTAGATTATAACGCTAAAATCAAAGAACGGAATGGTAAATAATAAACGAAAGCCTGAACTTGCCAATTTCTGGTATCAGACTGCTCGCGAGAAAGACCCAACCCTTTATCGCGATCAATTGGGATGGCAAGATAATCATAAAGTAGAATCGGGTGGATATACCGAAGTCAAGGATGTGTGGAACCATCTTGTTGGTTTCAGTAACGATAAGGTTGTTGGGTGGGATTTATGTTTTTTCTATCTTCCGAATCGGACATTCTACTATCTTGATCAGATGGCAAAAGTTATCTACAAGCTCCCCTTGTCTGAGAATATGAACGAACCACTTTTCGCTCGCGTAAAAATAGGCCCGCAGATTGTTCCCGAGGAGGACGAAGTATTTGATTATGATAAAATCTCACAGGTGTGGGACGATTTTACAATCGATGGCCACCACATAATCTATATTCTTGAACATTCCGTCTTGGTTTTGAGTACATAATCAAAGATGCAAATCACCATTTGGTGGTATATTTCGTTTTCATAGCTAAATATTGCCAAAATGAAATAATCGCCTAATTCTCTAGTAAGATTACATTCTTCAACGAAGACGAATATTGATCGGTGATATTCAATAAAAAGTGGGATGAGTAAAACCTCACCCCACTTTTTGTATGCGCGTTTGTCGATAGGTGTTTAAGTGTCGCGAGGGTGTTGGCACTTTCCACTTTCCTACTTTCCTATCGCCACAAAGGAAAGTGGCGTTGCTTTTTGGCGAGGCTTTGGGTTTTTTAAACGGAGTACTAGTGCGTTGGCTCTTGAATTTAACTATAGTGCCAATGTTTACCGAACCATAGAGCGTTGGCGTGGTGAAGGTTTCGCGAGATGTTGGGTTGATGGCATAAAAAAACACCTTTCCGATGGTTGGTCGGGAAGGTGTTTTATGTTGGTGGGGTTTTATTTTTACATCATGCCACCCATGCCACCCATAGCGGGAGCAGCGGGAGCAGCGTGTTCTTCTTTCTTGTCGGCGATAACGCACTCTGTTGTGAGGAACATACCGGCGATAGAAGCAGCGTTTTCGAGAGCAACACGGGTAACCTTAGCGGGGTCGATAACGCCTGCGGCGAGGAGGTTTTCATAGCTGTCGGTGCGAGCGTTGTAGCCGAAGTCGCCATTGCCTTCGCGTACTTTCTGAACAACAACAGCACCTTCAACGCCAGCGTTAGCGGCGATTTGTCGGAGGGGTTCTTCGATAGCGCGTTCTACGATAGCGATACCTGTTTGTTCGTCGTCGTTGGCGCCTTTGAGGTTTTTAAGACGGTCGAGGCAACGGATGTAAGCAACGCCGCCACCGGGAACGATACCTTCTGCAATAGCAGCGCGAGTAGCGCTGAGAGCGTCGTCAACACGGTCTTTCTTTTCTTTCATTTCCACTTCCGAGGGAGCGCCTACGTGGAGGACAGCTACGCCACCGGCGAGTTTGGCGAGGCGTTCCTGAAGCTTTTCGCGGTCGTAATCGCTCTTGGTAGCTTCGATTTGTGCCTTGATTTGAGCAACGCGAGCTGCGATGGCTTCTTTGTTGCTGTCGCGGTTAACGATAGTGGTTGCGTCTTTGGTGATGTTGACAGAGTTTGCGTGACCGAGGTGCTGCATTGTTGCAGTGGCAAGGGTCATGCCCTTTTCTTCGCTGATAACTGTGCCTCCGGTGAGGATTGCGATGTCTTCGAGCATTTCTTTGCGACGGTCGCCGAAGCCGGGAGCCTTAACGGCGCAAACTTTGAGCGAGCCGCGGAGACGGTTAACAACGAGACCTGCGAGAGCGTCCTGGTCAACGTCTTCTGCGATGATTAGGAGGGGACGACCGCTCTGTGCGGTGCCTTCGAGGATGGGGAGGATATCTTTGAGGTTAGATACTTTCTTGTCGTAAAGCAAGATGAAGGGGCTGTCGAAAGCGCATGACATCTTTTCCGAGTCGGTGATGAAGTAGGGCGAGATGTAGCCGCGGTCGAACTGCATACCTTCAACAACTTCGATGTTTGTTTCGGTGCCTTTAGCTTCGTCAACGGTGATAACGCCTTCTTTCTTAACGGTTTGCATGGCTTCAGCGATGAGTCGGCCGATGGTGTCGTCGTTGTTTGCCGAGATGCGAGCAACGTCTTCGATTTTCTTGAAGTCGTCGCCTACTTCTTGGCTCATTTCGCGAATACCTGCCACCACTTCAGCAACGGCTTTGTCGATACCGCGTTTGAGGTCCATGGGATTTGCGCCTGCAGTAACGTTCTTGAGGCCTACGGCAACGATAGCTTGAGCGAGAACGGTAGCAGTTGTTGTGCCGTCACCGGCGTCGTCACCTGTTTTAGACGCAACTTCTTTGACGAGCTGAGCGCCCATGTTCTGGAAGGGTTCGTCGAGTTCGATTTCACGAGCTACAGACACGCCGTCCTTAGTGATGTGGGGAGCGCCGTATTGCTTGCTGATGATAACGTTGCGACCTTTGGGTCCGAGGGTTACTTTTACTGCGTCGGCAAGAGCGTCGACACCTTTTTTGAGCTCTTCGCGAGCTTCAATATTGAATTTGATATCTTTAGCCATATTGAGTAGAGTTTATCTTATTTAACAACCACAGCGAGCACTTCGTTCTGACGCATGATAAGCGCCTTTTCGGCGTTACCGAGGTCAACTTCAGTACCGGCGTATTTGCCGTAAAGCACTTCGTCGCCCACTTTTAGAGCCATGGGCTCGTCTTTTGTGCCATCGCCAACGGCGAGAACGGTGCCACGGAGGGGTTTTTCTTTTGCGGCGTCAGGGATGATGATGCCAGAGGCTGTTACTTCTTCGGCAGCGCAGGGCTGAATGAGCACGCGGTCTGCTAGGGGTTTGAGTGTCATATCTTGTGTGTTTTAATTTTATTCTTTGCTTTCGGATTGGCAAAAAGTGCGCCAATGCACTTGTGTCAGTTCGTAACTGACATTTTGGCAATTAATATGATAACGCGTGCGTAGGGCTTATGTTCGGTATGGAATAAAAAAGACCGACTCGCAAGCGAATCGGTCGATGTGTTATGCTTTCTTTTTCATTTGTCTTAGCAGTATCCACACCATCAGTGCCGCCATTGTAGTGGCGAGGAAGTCTGACGTCGGGAATGCGTACCATACTCCGTTGAGGCCCCAAAATTCGGGCAAGATTATCAGTGCGGGGATGATGAAGATTACTTGTCGCATCAAGCCGAGGATTATTGATTCTACAACCTTGCCAAGGCTTTGGAACAAGCATGATGTAACGATTTGGAAGCCGACGACGGGGAATATCATCATGCAAATGGTAAGAGCTCGCACTGTGGCATCGAGCAGGTCTGAGTCGTTGGTGAATGCCATACCCACTTGTCTCGGGCATGTGATGCCTATTATTGCGCCTATGGTGGTGATGATGGTTGCTGCGGTGACGGCGAGCCAATATACGCTACGGGCGCGTTTGTAGTTGCCGGCGCCATAGTTGTAGCCTACGATGGGTTGCATACCCTGGCAGATGCCAAGGACTATAGTGATGGTAAGCGAAGCGAATGTTACCATTATCCCGGCGGCGGCGATGTCGCGGTCGTTGCCGTAGAGGACGAGGCTGTTGTTGACAAGAGCGTTTACTATGCACGAGGCTGCGTTTACGAGAGCAGGCGCGGCTCCGATGCCCATTATGCTTAGGATAAGGCGGCCGCGGAGCTTGTAGGTGCCTGAGCGAAAACGCACTGCAGAGTCGCGGCGCATGAAGTGCGAGCAGACGAATAATGCCGACACTGCCATCGCTATATCCGTTGCTATAGCTGCGCCTGTGATGCCCCAGCCGAAGCCGTAGATGAACAGGGCGTCAAGGGCGACGTTGGTGAATCCGCCGATAAGCATTGTCGCCATGGCGCGTCCGGGATATCCTGAGGCTCGCATGAGGTTGTTGAGGCTGTATGCGAGGTTGGTCATTAACAGGCCGGGCAAGAGGGGCAGGATGTAGCCTCTTGCGTAAGGTAGAGTGGCGTCGCTGGCGCCGAAAGCGCGCAGGAGCGGGTCCATCCATATCCAAAAGATGGCGATGTAGATGGCGGCGTTGATGAAAGTCAGTACTAGTGTGTTGCCGAGAATTACGTCGGCGTCGCGTTTGTTGCCCGATCCTAGAACGATCGACATCTTCGAAGATGCACCCACGCCCACGAGAACGCCGATAGCAGTGGCAAGGTTCATTAGCGGGAATGTTATGGCAAGTCCGGCGATGGCGTCCGGTCCGACGCCTTGACCGATGAATATGCGGTCGACAACGTTATAAAGAGCATTTACAAGCATGCCCACCACCGCGGGAAGCGAGTACTTCCACAGCAGTCGTGCGATAGGCATATTTGCAAAGGCCTCCAAACGGCGTGAATCATCCATGTTGTAATGTTTAGACATCAACGGGGGGCGTCCGCAAGCGGCTACCCCCCGATTGGTTGTATGTTTAGTGATGTTTACTTCTGAGCTAAGGCGCGTTCGTAGAGACGGTTGATGTCAACGCGAGTGCTGTTAGCGTAAGTAGGATATTCGTCGATGATAGTTTTGTAAGCGGCAGCTTCTTCAGCGTGTTTGCCTTGAACGCGGAAGATGTTAGCTTGCTTTACGAGAAGGAAGGGCACGATTTCGGGGTTTTCGTCAGCGGCAGAAACGCCTTTCTTGTAGCAGCTGATAGCTTCGTCGAGCTGGTCGAGGTTAGCATAGCAGTCGCCCTTGAGAGCGTAAACACCGGGAGCTGCAACAGCGTCATCGAGGCTGCAGTCGTTGAGATATTCGATAGCTTTCTGATATTCGCCTTTCTTGAAGAGACGGATACCCATTTCAGCAGCAGCACGGTTGCCACTCTTGTAGCCGGCTTTTGCGGCTTCTGCATAGAGAGCGGTGGCGATGCTGTCGTTTTGTTCGATGTCGGCTTTGCCGATGAGTTCGTCAGCTTTTTCGCTGCCTGATTGTGCGATGAGAATCCATCCAAGGGCTACTACAACAACTACGGCAAGGCCTGCGAGGCACTGCATGATAGTTTTTTTGTTCTGCTTGGCTTTTTCTACGATGTCTTCGGTTGATTCATGAGCTGCCGAAGTCGGTTTGTTCTGTTCCATTGCGTTATTTTGTCTTTTTTATTTACGAAGTTAAGGTGAAAGGGCACTTTGCCTTGATGTTATTATTAAGCAAGCCTTTCAAGCTGCAAAAATAGTGCTTTTCCAACAATTATAAAAATTTTGAGGCTAATTTTTCCAAAATCGCAATGTTATGCTTAAATTTGCAGCCTAAAACCCCGATATTTAGATGAAAGCCATCGATATAATTACTAAAGCCGTAAGCAAGAGTTATACCGAACTCAGCGCTACGGAGCGCGCTCTTGTAGATGCGGCTCGTGGCGCTACAGCAGGAGCATATGCGCCTTATAGCCATTTTAAAGTCGGTGCTGCAATATTGCTCGCCGATGGTGCTATTGTTACGGGTGCTAATCAAGAAAATGCCGCGTTCCCTTCGGGCACATGTGCCGAGCGCACAGCGTGTTATGCCGCCGGGGCTAATCATCCCGGTGTGCCTTTCGAGATGATTGCCATTGCTGCTGTCGGCACCGATGACAAGCCGACAAAGAATCCTATCTCGCCCTGTGGCGCGTGCCGTCAAGCTTTGCTCGAATATGAAACGCTTGCAAAGCATAATGTGCCGGTGTTGCTTGTGGCGCATGATTCCATCCTTTGTGTGGAGTCGGTGAAGTCGTTGCTGCCTTTCGCTTTCTCTGAATTTTAAAATATTACATATAAATCATGGATTTTATTGAAGAACTAACCTGGCGCGGCATGATACACACTATCATGCCGGGAGCAGATGAAGAACTTAAAAAAGGCATGACCACCGCTTACCTTGGTATTGACCCCACAGCAGACAGCTTGCATATCGGTCACCTCGTAGGCGTTATGATGCTCAAACATTTTCAGCGTTGCGGACACAAGCCTATCGCCCTCGTTGGCGGCGCTACCGGTATGATTGGCGACCCGTCGATGAAGAGCCAAGAACGAAACCTTCTCGACGAAGAAACTTTGCGCCATAATCAGGAAGCTATCAAAAAACAGCTTGCAAAGTTCCTCGACTTTGATTCTGATGCTCCTAATGCGGCTGTGTTGGTAAATAACTACGACTGGATGAAGAACTTCTCGTTCCTCGATTTCATCCGTGACGTTGGTAAGCTTATCACTGTTAACTACATGATGGCTAAGGATTCGGTAAAGAAACGTTTGTCAGGCGAAAGCCGCGAAGGTATGTCGTTCACCGAATTCAGCTACCAGCTTGTCCAGGGTTATGACTTCCTTACCCTTTACCGCGACCGTGGCTGCAAACTCCAAATCGGCGGCTCGGACCAATGGGGTAACATCACTACCGGTACCGAACTTATCCGTCGTACTCTCGGCGAAGAAGCTTACGCTCTAACTTGCCCTCTTATCACCAAGGCTGACGGCACTAAATTCGGCAAAACAGAAAGCGGCAATGTGTGGCTCGATGCTAAACGCACTTCGCCTTATAAGTTCTATCAGTTCTGGCTCAACGTTGCCGACGACGACGCTGAACGTTACATCAAAATCTTCACCACCCTCGAGCGCGAAGAAGTTGAGTCTCTCGTAGAACAGCATAAGGTAGACCCCGGCCAACGTATCCTCCAGCGCCGTCTTGCTCAGGAAATCACTCGCATGGTGCATAGCGATGCCGACCTTAAGGCTGCCGAAGAAGCGTCGCAGATACTTTTCAGCAATAAGGCTGCTGAAATCCTTCACAACATCGACGAAGCTACACTTCTCGACGTGTTCGAAGGCGTGCCCACTTTTGAAGTGAGCCGTGAAGATGTTGAAGGCGGTATGCGTCTCGCTGACCTTTTGACAGAAAAGGCTGCTGTGTTCCCTTCTAAGGCTGAGATGCGTAAGCTCACTCAGGGCGGCGGTTTCTCTATCAATAAAGAAAAGGTTACCGACCCGCAGGCTGTTGCTTCAATCGATATGCTTCTCAATAATCGTTATATCATCGCTCAGAAGGGTAAGAAGCAATACTTCCTTATCATCGTGAAGTAATAGATCGAAATGAAGTTGTTGGCTGAGTTCTCAGATGCTTCTGCTGCCGAGATTGCCAAAGGTATGCTCGAGGCGGAAGGAATAAGCGCCTATGTCGATGCGCCGATTATGGCAACGCTCTATGGCGCGGGACTGACTTGGGCAGCGGTGAAATTGTTCGTCAATGATGACGATTACGATGTAGCCTTAGCCCTTATGAAAAGCCACGGCGATATTTAAAGATTTGACTACATACCAAGCCCGGTTGCGCAATCATGCCAGCCGGGCTTGCTCGTTTGTATGGCGCAAAGAAACAGCGACACTTTCCACTTTCCACTTTCCTTCGCCTCAAAGGAAAGTGGAAAGTGTGAGGGAAAGTGCTA
>CAZFGV010000017.1:0-45500 GCA_964518705.1 uncultured Bacteroides sp. | reverse complement strand
TTTTTTATGGGATTTTTTGGAGGAGGTCGGGGTGGATGAAGGGGAGGAGGATTAGGCAGATGCCTTCGATTTTGACTATTACGTGTTTGTTTTTTTTGACACGTTGTATGTATCCTTCAAATCCGCTATATGTGCCACCGATGATTCTGACGTGCTCGTTTTCCTTGAAGTCTTTTTTGTTGAATATTTCGCAATGAGTTGTGTCTCCGGCTGTTATGAGGCGTAGGAGGTTTATGCTTTCTTGTGAAATTTCTTGGATGCGGTTGTCTGCGGGGTATCGGTAGATCCAGAATGTTATGCCTATGTTGATGTGCTGTCGGCTTTGGGTTTCGAGTGTGAGTGCGTTGTCGGCAGTGGTTTTGATGAATAATACGTTGGGGATGAGTGCTTTTGTTCGCTTTTTGGCGTCGATGATTCGTGTTTCGGTTGGGTAGAATACGTCGTCGCAGAGGTTGCGAAGAATTTCTTCGGCTCGTGCGGCGTGCCGGGTGCGTATTGCGAACCATTTGGGTTCGTTGTTTAGCTGGGATGTGGTATTGTTCATCGTTTGGCTATAACAAAACACATAATAGCTGTCTTGCGCTGCTATTATGCATGATCAACCGTCCGTCTACTTTCGCTTCGGATCTCAGGGAAGGAGCCTATACAGGAGCTTTTCCGGTGGTTGCTGTGGGTTACTTTGTACTCTTGTTAAGAGGTGATTAGTTTGTGCAAAGATACGATTATTTTTTCAATGCTGAAAGTGTGTGTTTACTTTTAACGTAGTCTGAAGTAGTATCCGAGGGTGAATTCTAGTGAGACGTTTCTAGATGCGCCGAAGGTGTCTGCTTTTGCTGCGGGGTATATGTTTCCGAGGCCGTAGTATCCGCGTGCTTCGAGGAATATGCTGTGTCGTGGTTGGATGTAGTATTCTCCGCCGAAGCCTATGCATATGCCGTAGTCGAATTTGCCTGTTACGTCAGCCCATAGTTGTTCGGTTTGTCTGTTTGTGGGGAAGTGTGGGTTTGCTAGTGGGTTTCGGTAGTCGAAGTTGGCGTTGATGGAGTCTCCGAGGTATAGTGCTACTTGTGGTCCGAGGTTGAAGAAGCATTTGAATCGTCGGCTGCCGAAGTATATGTGTGTTAGGATTGGTAGGTTTATGTATGTTAGTGTGCGAGAGTAGTTTAGGGGTGCGTCTTCGAAGTTTTCGCTCCATCCTCGCTGCACCCATCCGAGTTCGGCTATTACGCCGAAGAGGTTTTCTTCGGTGTATCGGAATGTTACTGCTCCTGTTGTGCCGTTGTTCCAGCTTTGTTTTGTTGATGGGTTGAATGACATTTCTGCCATTGATATGCCTGCTCGTCCGCCGATGCTGATTCGTGGTTTGTAGTGTGTTTGAGCGGTGGCGGTGAGGGCGATGAGTATTGTTAGTATTGTTATTATTCGGCGCATTATAGTGTGTGCGAGCTAAGGCTGCCGTCGGGCAGGTATGTTATGATGTAAAGTGTTGAGTTGTAGTATCCTGCGTCGTTGGCTCGGTCGAAGTCGAATGTCGATTGTAAGCCGCTGAAGCGTGCGGGGTTTAGTGGGTTGTATTCGCCTTTGTTGGCGCGTATGTTTTTGATTAGGTAGCAACCGGTGTCGTAGCCGAGGGTTGCTTGTGATGGTACTGATTCGATTGTTTCTTCGCCGTACCAGTAGCGGAATGTTTCTTCGAGTGAGCGGGCGTTGAAGCTGTTGAAGTTGTCGAAGAATCGTGAGTATACTCGTGCTTCGAGTTTGTGTAGGAGTTCGAGGGCGTCGCCTCGGAATACTGTCCAGTCGGGGTATCCGAAGAGTGCGTATTCTGTCGAGTCTGCGGGGGCGTCGGTGTCGATGTTTTGGAGGGCTTCGGCGTTGCGTCGTTCGCGGTATGCTTTGAGGACGTATGCGAATTTGTTGAAGTCGGTGAGGGCTCCGCTGGTGGGGATGAATACGTATTTGCCTCCCGGGGTGAGGATGTCGAGGTCGGCGCTGAGGAGGCTTTGGTCGTATGCTATCTCGATGGGTGTGATGGCGTGTTGGCTGAGGCGCTCGGTGAGGTAGCTTATGAAGGGTTCTTTTTCGTTACGTCCTGATGTGCAGCGTAGTATGACGGGTGTGTGGCCGGGGTATTCGTTGATGAATGCGTTTGCGGCGAGGGTGTACATTGTTCGCTGTGGCACGTTTGCTTGGAGCATTTGTGTGTTTGATAGGTATAGGGTGTCAGGGACGTTGAAAACGTTAAGCACCCACGATCCGCGCTCTGAAGCGTCTGTACATAGGCGTTTCATTAGTGCGGGGTCGTTTGGGGCGACTATTATTTGAGCTGTAGCGACGTCGGTGTCAGCGAGGCGTTTGTCGATGTCGGTGCTTTCGGTGTCGATGGCTATTATTTTGATTTGTCCTGCGCGTTCGGCGAGTGTGTCGGCGGCGAGGAGGAAGCCTTTGTAGAAGTCTAGAGCCAAGCGGTTTGCGCGAGTGGGTTCGGCTTTGTCGAGGCCGAAGGGCAATGCTATTACTATTGCGGGTTGAAGGTCGGCGGTGGTTCCGATAAGTTCGGCAGTGTCGGTGAGTTCGTTAGATATTTCGGGCTCGGCGTATGCTTCAACGGGGAAGTAGAGTGTGGTTTTTTTGTCGACGCCACCTGCAGCGCGAGGGTTGTGTTCGACGAGTTCTTGAGGCGTTATGCCGAGGTTTTTTGCGATTCCGGCAACGGATTCGCCTTTTTTGACTTTATAGTAGTAATACTCCTTGCCGCCTGATTTCTTAGTCGGGAGGTCGCGGACGCCGGCGCAAAGGATCATCGGCAGTATCGCTAAGGTTATGGAGACCAGAAGAGTTATGATTTTTTTCATATTGATGCAAAATATGTCGCAAAACTACAAAAAAAACGTGACATAACAAAGACGGGAAAATAGAGATCGGTATCGTGGTAGGTTTGATGTCTGTGGTGCAAATGTCGAGAAATTTAGCCGTAAAATCGTTCAAAACGATATGGTTTGAAAGGGAAAAAGGTAATTCGGAATAGTTTTGTTTGTCTTTTTGGCGATATATCTGTATCTTTGCAGACACAAACAGGCTCTCTCTTCTTCAAAAAAGCCATATCATGACAGATAATACACAATATAATATAAATGACGACGTGTTCTCAGATATACGTCCGTATGATGATCATCAGTTTCGCGACAAGATAGCCGCGCTGGTCCGCGAACCGGGCTTTGAGCATGCTGTACGCTATGTTATGCCCGATGTCGATTATGCCGCTTTTGTTGAAAATCTATTGACGGTAGAGACTCAAATGGATTTCCAAGTTAAGGTTATGGGTCCGTTTTTGGAGTTGTTGGTAGCAAAGACAACCGATGGCTTGTCTATGGATGGTTATGAAAATTATAATGCCGGCACGCCTCATGTTTTTGTTACTAATCACCGAGATATCGTCCTTGATGCGTCGTTTTTAAATTTGTGTTTTATTCGAGCCAATTTACCTATCACCCAGGTTGCTATCGGTAATAATCTTTTGATTTTCGATTGGATTACCGATTTGGTAAAGCTAAATCGATCGTTTATAGTAAAACGCGATGTCGGCGTTCGCCAGGCACTTGAGGCAGCTAAGCATTTGTCAGAATATATTCACCATACCATTGCGGAATCGGGTGAATCGGTATGGATAGCTCAGCGCGAAGGTCGTGCTAAGGATTCTAACGATATGACTCAAGAGTCGCTCGTTAAAATGTTGTCGTTGGCAGGCCCCGGCGATGCGTCAGAGAATATTCGTCAGCTTAATATTATGCCTGTCGCTATCAGCTACGAATACGACCCGAACGATTATCTAAAGGTTCGCGAATTTCTTTTGCGTCGTCGCGATCCCGAGTTTAAAAAATCACAGCGCGATGACCTTTATAGCATGGAAATCGGCTTGTTAGGCCATAAGGGCCGCGTTCATTTCCATCTCGGCGGATGTATCAACAGTAAGATGCCGGAAGGAGTAAGCCGCGCCGAAGCCGGACATGCTGCTTGTGAACTCATTGATAAGGAAATACATAGCGGTTATAAATTGTTCCCGTGCAATTATATCGCATACGACGAATTTGAAGGCACGAAAGAGTATGCTCAATATTATAGCTCTGACGATGTTGCAAAATTTGATGCGTATATCGATAAACAATTATCAAAAATTGATGTTGATGATATAACGGAAGAAGAACGTACATATATGCGCACGATGATGCTTACAATGTATTCGAATCCGTTGCGAAATCAAGCTATTGCGCAAGCCGCTAATTAATTAACAGATGCGTTTACCTCTTCTCCTCATAGCTACGTTATTTGTTGTCGGCTTACTCGTCGATTGGTATATTTATCGCGCTGTAGCGACACGAAGCGCGGCTCATCGCAGTCTAAAACAGCGCATTGTTGTCGTTACGTCTGCACTGTGTGCCATCTCGCTAATGGCCATTTATTTATGGCCAAAAAAATCGACATCGGATAATTCGATTATCAATCTGATGTGGTGCTTGTATGCATACGCGTCGGTGTATATTCCTAAGTATCTGTATGTTATAGTCGATTTGTTGTCGCGATTGCCACAACTTGTCGGACTCAAACGTGTCAAATCATTATCTCTCGTCGGTGTAGTACTGTCTTTGGCTGCGTTTGGTGTGATGTGGTGGGGCGCGTTAGTGAATAGGTTCTCTATTGACGTTAAAGATTTCGATTTTGCAGACAGTAGAGTGCCCGAAGCGTTCGACGGTTTTAAAATTGTGCAGATAAGTGACATTCATTCAGGGACTTTCGGCAAAGATACCTGCTTTTTGTCCGAAGTTGTTGAAACGGTGAATGGCTTGCATCCCGATATAATCCTTTTTACCGGCGATATAGTGAATCGCCAATCGTCAGAATTAGAGCCTTTTACGGATGTCCTATCTCGTCTAAAAGCTCCTTATGGCGTTGTTTCTATTTTAGGCAATCACGACTATGGCGATTATCGCCGATGGACTGATAGCGCAGACAAAAAAGCAGATTTAGAGCGTCTTAAGCAAATGCAGCGTTCGATGGATTGGACTATGCTCAACGATTCGACACTGTTTATTACACGTAAAGATGACAAGATTGCTATTGTAGGCGTTGAAAATATCGGAGACCCGCCATATCGCGTCTATGGCGATCTCGATGAAGCATACCCCGGCGACCTTGCAGACCCGATTTTCAAGATATTGATGTCGCATAACCCGGCACATTGGACAAGCGATATTGCCGATTCTCCCGATAAAAATATCGCCCTCACCCTTTCAGGACATACCCACGCAATGCAGATCTCGATATTCGGCTTATCTCCGGCAGTGTATGTTTATGATACATGGTCCGGACGCTATGACGATACCGACGGGGCGCATACCTTATATGTAAACATAGGCTTGGGCGAAGTCGGCATACCGTCGCGTATCGGAGCGACACCGGAGGTAACATTAATCACCCTTCACCACCGTTGATATGACACAAGTACAGAATACAGCCGTAATATGTATGGGATCAAATGTAGAAGATGCACCTAAGCATATGATCCGAGCATTTGCTTACTTGGCAACACTTGGGAAGGTTGTGCTATGTACTATTCCGTATCTCACCGATCCTGAAAATACAAGCCATGATTCTGCGTATAGCAATCAGTTGATAGTCTTGCGCACGTCCTTGTCGCAATCCGAGTTGCGAGACAAGACAAAACAATATGAAAGTACCCACCGAGTTTCCGCCAAGCCGTGGGTTACAATAGATATCGATACCGTGGTATTTAATGGCACTGTTGTACGCCCAACAGACTATGCAGCAGCGTATTTCAAGCGCGGCATGAGAATGTTGTATTGTTTCTAATAATCCCTTTATTTCTGCTCGTTTTATCGTTCTATTTTGTGAAACGATAAAAATCAATTACATTTGTGATAGAAAAAGCATAAGCTTTTACTCTATATATACAAAGGATAAAAATAGTATAAACCGGCGAAAAATATGATAAGCTACGAAATTGTAAAGGAGTGTTTGGATATTCTCGAATTGAATTATGCCGATTCCCAAGATGAGGGATTTTGCGTATCATTCAACGGTTCGGAAAATTTCCCCAATCAGATTGATTGTTATTTATTTATCAACGAAGATAATTCGTTGCAAATTGTATGTTATGCACGTGATTTTCACCCCGATGGCGATTTACTAAGCATGGCAAATCGACATAACTGTCGTACGCATTTGCCGGCGTGTCATATCGATAAAGAAGGCAAGGTTGTGATGGAGCGTTTTTATTATATTCCTGAAGATGTCTCGCCAAATTATATACTTAACGATATTATTCGTTCGACTATTTCTGCATGCGTTGTTTCTTTTACCATTTTTGAGAAAAATGACGAAGAGTATGATGCTTATATAAACTAAAACTACGAAATAATGTTGACCAAAGATCAAATACGAGGCTATTTAGATAGTTTGAACGTCGCTACAAGAATTGATAGCGATGGCGACCTTTTAATACAATTATGTGCTGACGACGATTTTGGACATGACGTTTTTATTCATGTTATTGTCGATTCGAAAGGTATAAGTTTTTACAGCATCAGCCCCGGTTATGAGGTGCCAAATCCTCTTTTTCTCGCCAATCGGAGCAATGATCGCTTGAATTATCCAACAGCTGTTGTGCGCGAGGGTGAAATTCGCATGGAGTATGCGATATTTATTACTGAAGATGTTAGTGATGAATATATAAAAGGCACCTTGAGTCGTATTTTGTCTGCGATTTGGAAAGCTTTTGTTATTTTAGAAGACGAAAACCCTAATTAAAATAATTATGATTGTTGATAAATTTCTTATTCGTCAATACCTTGACGAGTTGCATATCAGCACACGTATTGATGAAGATGGCGACATCCTTATCGTTCAGTCCGCTGATGATGACTTTGGCTACGATGTAATGATTTACATCATGATTAACGATGGCTGTATGACCTATATCGCCGGTGCGAACGGTTATGAACCGATGGGCAATCTTTACGAACTCGCAAATGATCATAACTGCCGCGTGCGAACCCCTACTGCTGTTGTGCGTGACGGCAAAATTCGTATGGAATGTTCTTATTTCCTAGACGAAGAAGTGTCGAAAGAATACATTATCGAAAACTGCATTAAGTTGCCTATAGCATCGATTTGGCAAGCTTTCGTGCATTTTGAAAAGTAAAGTAAACGCCGCAAAAACAAGAGCCGTCTCACTAACGAGGCGGCTCTTGGTGTTTAGAAGAGGCGATAAGAAATGCCTATGCCGATGTAAGGTTGTGTGCCGGAAGGAGTGATGCCGTAACCGGCATGAATTCCTAGCGACCATCGTTGCGGTTTCTTTATGATAGAGAAAATGGTGATGCTGTCCAGGCGTGGTTGGTAGCCGCTGATATATGCTTCATATTGCCGCGTTTTGATGTTGGCTTGTTGGCGAGGTAAGGTGATGTCTAGGCTGTCAAGACTATCTAACGTGCAAGAGATTGTTTGCTCTATCGGTGGGGTGGGTTGTGCTATTCGTGTTTTGATGACGCCGACGGTGCACATTTTTATAACAGGAGCTTCGTGAATTGTTATTGTGTCGTGAGACACTAGCGTCGTCCTGTCGTTGCTACCGCATTTATACCCGAAGGCAAAAATGAGGACGAGGGCTATTGTGTATAGTAACTTTTTCATTGAAAGTAATTGCAAATAGCATTGATATGAAGAGCCGCAATTTCTTCGAGCCCGTGCTGTGAAAGTAGAAAATCAACGTCGTTTTTGTTGTCGTGAAAAAGGTTTTCGGTAAGCACTGCAGGACAAATAGTGTCGCGAATAATAGCGAAGGATGCTCGCCTAAAACCTTCAGCAGGAGTGTATCTATTTCCGATTAGCTGTCTAGAGTAGGCTTCAGTAGTAAGCAATTTAGCCAAGCGGCAACTATTTGCAGATGCGTTATTAGCCACAAACGCGCACCAGCCATTTGGTGAGTGCCATAGGCCATCGCTTGCTGATGCGTTTGTGTGGAGGGATATAAGAATAGCGTCAGGATATGTTGTGGCGATGGTGTTGGCATCGGCAACGCGTTTGCTCAGAGCTACGTCGTCCTCGCCGGGAACGAGTAATATAGGGTTGAAATTACGTTGATTAAGCTCGTAAGCAATAGTGCGAGCAAGCTTGCGGGTCCAAAACCATTCTTGCAATTTGCCGTCGGGACTTTCTTTGCCGCGTGTTGTGCGGCCGTGTCCATTGTCGATTATTACTGTGTGTTTCATGCCGCAAAAGTATAACCATTCTTATTGGACTAGAGGGGTGTTTTGTCCGTTTGGGGATTATTGGTTGATTGGTCGGTGTTGTTTGTCGTTATTTCGCTATCTTCTAAAAATGTTGAAAACTAAAGCCAAAAGTGCTAATGCTCAGTGATGTAACTAAAAATAGAATTTGGTATATTTGCACTGAAAAGATTTTGAATACTTACTGATAAAATATTTAAATCGTTTCTTAAAGAAGGTATCATCGATGATGGTATCGGCAATTTGTGTTGCCTGTAATTAAGGTTATTCTCAACAAAAATTGCAAACGTATTGTTCTGTAAATCAAGAATATGTAAAAATATGAATTATCATAGAATCAGCATGATAGTAGTGATGCTGTTAAGAGTTGTCATCGTCTACGGCATCGCGCCAAAAGAAGTATTCGCAGCGCCAAGAGCAATAGACACCACGCACTATGCGCACATATATGCAGAAATCTTTCGCGCTCGACCGCAGTCGATATATTCCAAACCGGCAAATTTGACTCTTTCGATGCACAATTCTCAACGATTGAAACAGAATACCGCCGTTCTTGCCGGCGCCTTTGTGTCAACACTGTTTGTGTTGGAGCTCCTTCCCGAAGATGCAACGTCATGGAACCGAGCCGAGTTGCAACAGACACCGTTTTATGAACGATGGTATAAGAATGTATTTGTTCGCGGACCGGAATGGGATCATGACAATCCTATATTCAATTATGTGCTCCATCCCTATGCCGGTGCGGCGTATTTTATGTCGGCGCGGTCGTGCGGATATAATTTCGCTGCATCAATGCTTTATAGCGCTTGTATTTCTACTATTGGTTGGGAATATGGTATTGAAGCGTGTATGGAACGCCCGTCAATTCAAGATTTGTTTATTACACCTTTGGTCGGCAGCATGATAGGCGAAGGATTTTATAGATTAAAACATCAAATTGTCGCAAATGGATATACCTTGTGCGGCTCAAGTTTGTTGGGAAATGTTGTCGTATTCCTGATTGATCCTGTTAATGAGGTAATAAACCTATTCCGCGGCAGTGATACTCGCGGTGTATATAGAGAGCCGAAGCGAGGCGTTAATGCTTCTTTAATACCAAGTGGCGGACGAGGGAAAGTAGGTTTTACATTAGCTTGTACTTTCTGATTGTATTGAATTGATTAAAAAATGATTATATTTGCATCATGACAATACAACGGTTACATACAAGTGCGTTTGTTGCGATTCTTACAGCCGTGATTATCGTTTTTGTCGTGTTTGCAGTAATGAAATTTCGGCCGTCGGCGTGTGCTGTTTCGGACATTAATGAAGAAGTGGATTCATTGTTTCATACCGTCTTTCCCGAACATGCCCCGGGAGCCGTTGTTGCCGTTTTTCGCGACGATTCTATAATGTGCTTGCGCTGTTACGGTCGTGCGCGACTTGATCAAAATTTACCATCGCTAACACCTGAATATAAGATACATATAGCAGCGCTGGCGCGGCAAATGAGTGCTGTAGGGCTAATGCGTTTGGCGCAAGAGGGCAAAATATCAATGACGGATAAATTGTCGCGATGGTTTCCGGAACTTGAAAATAAACCCGTTGGAGACATTATGCTATGGCATATTTTAAGTCGCAGCAGTGCTATACCCGATTTGCGTCCGGCAAATGATGCTGACTATGAAAAGTATTTACAACGACATCGCTCGCCATATTCCAAGTGCGTTGATTGGCAATTATATGCATCGAGTAATGAAGTGGTAAAATTTTTGCAAGATGTTAAAACACTGAATTTTACTCCGTCGTCACATTACGATGTTTACGATATTTCATCGATGCTGCAAAGTGTTATAATAGAACGAGTTACCGGGCAATCGTACCCCGATTGGATGCTCAGAAATGTATTTATTACGGGCGATTTTCGAGTTTATGCCACCGGCGAGGACTATTGCGAGATGTCACGCGCCTATGCCCGCGCTCGCGATGCCGCAAAACCGGGAACTTTTCGCAGTGCTGACGGGCGTTGGGATGAGTATGATTATGGCGAAGCGGAGTTTTTTAATGTTACCTATGGTCCGGCGATATATACCGACATCGTGAGTATGGCGCAATGGTATATGGCTCTTTATCGTGGCGAAATTATTGGGAAAGACGCTTGTAATAAATATTTTATTCCACTTGTAGATAATGCCGAATTGCCGATGCAGACCTCACTTTTTTCGTATGTGGACAGTAGCGAATCAGGCATGCCGAAGATTTACGACCACGGTTTCAATGGCGGATTTTGTGCCGTTAGCGCTTATTGGCGGCACAGCAATACTGGATATGTGATTTTGTCGCTGCGGCGTGATTGGAATGTTGGAGATTTGTTTCGAAAGTTAGATGATATTTTACGACGAAATAGGTGGATTTAGTCTTTGTCTTTTTCTAATTTTCTCATAGCATTACGTCGCAATCCGTCGAGTTTGACGCGTTTGACGGCACTGTGTCGGAATATTGACGAGAATTCCTCTTGTTGCATTGCTTCAATGCGTTGTGCGTTAAGAGCTAACAATTCTTCACGAGCTGAAAATTCCGGTAGGATATAAGGATTTACATTTTTATTATGCGGACAAACGTCTTGGCAAATGTCGCAACCATAAAGTCTCTCGGGTAGTTGAACATTGTCGGGTAGCTCTCCGCGGTGCTCTATAGTAAGGTATGATAAGCACTTACGGGCATCTACCGAGCCGTTTCCATCCAGTGCTTTGCCTGGGCATGCTTGAGCACACGCCCCACAAGCGGCGCAAGAGAGTGCGCATGGTGCGTCGCTGTCGGCAACGCCTGTCCATAATATTTCGCTTAAAAACACGCGCGAGCCTGCTCCGGGAACGATTAGCAAGCCGTTTAATCCCGTAAAGCCTATTCCTGCGCGTTTTGCCCACCATTTTTCGCGAATAGGTGCGGTGTCGGTGCATATGCGTGTTGCACTACCGGGAACAAGCCGTTCCAACATTTCGGCAACGGGTTTGAGATGCTCGCGGAGAACTAAATGATAGTCGTCTCCAACGGCGTAGTCGGCAAAAAGCGGGCTGCGACGGGCCGTGGTATTACCACCATAAGCAAAGGCGGCGCATATTATTGTTTTGGCATCAGGTAGCAGCTCGGAAGGGTCGAAACGCACATTTTCGTTTCGTTCCATATATTGCATATCGGCGTGTTTGCCTTTCGCGAGCCAATCGTTGAAAATAATTCTTTCGGCGTCGTCAACAACTTTTGCTTCCGTTATACCAACAGCACAAGCGCCGGCGCTAGTGACAGCGTCGATAATAGCTTGCCGTGCCTCAGCAGAATTACATTGGGATAGGTCTGAACTCATATCCTTGTTCCAAAAGCCATTCTATAGCGCGAGGAAGTGCTATGCGCATATTCGGGGCGGCTTTGATAGAGTCGTGGAACACTATGATGGATCCGTTGCGAGCGTAACGGCGGACATTTTCAAAAACTTCGTCGGGGGTGAGCTTTTTAGAATAGTCGCGAGTGACGAGGTCGTACATTATGATGTTGAAATGTTCTTTCAACGCCTTGGCCTGTTTCCACCGAATAAGCCCGTGCGGCGGCCGGAAAAGGGGGCTGTCGATAAGTTTTGCCGCCTCTGCCACATCGCGCAAATATCTGTGAGCTCGCACTTTCATGCCTTGGAGATGGTGCATTGTGTGGTTGCCGTAGCTGTGACCGCGACGGCGTACTTCTTCGAGCAGTTCAGGGTGGCGGCGAACATTGTCTCCAACCATAAAGAATGTTGCTTTTACGCCGTATTTATCGAGCATATCGAGCACCCAAGGGGTTTGTTCGGGGATGGGGCCATCGTCGAACGTGAGGTACACTATAGGCTTGCCGTTACGGCGTTTTATGCGCCATAGGGCTTCTGGAAATAGTAGTCGGTATAACAGTGGCGGTTGTTCGATAAGCATATTGATGGTTTGTTAAAAAAGCTCGGCGGGATTCCCGCCGAGCAAAACCTGATATTTTAAAGGATATAATTCCACTCTTCTGTGGTGAAGTTATATTCTTGCATTAACTTGTTAGCGAATTCGTGTATGTCGATGCCTAATTCTTCATTTAGAACCAAAAGGTTAAGCACGTTTTGCAATATACCGCGTTGATTTTCTGGGAAGTCTCGCAAGTCTTTTTCGAGTTCGGCGGCGGTGTATTGGTCTACGAAGATAAGCGATGCTGTTCGCAAATCGTTTTCAAGATCGCCTATGTTGACAATTTCAGCAGCTTGTTCGGCGTATTCTGTGCCGGCGGATTTGCGGAGGATGTCAATATAGTTCTTTAATGAAAGCACTTCGCCGAGATACTGTAGACCATAAGTTTCACTTGTGCCGAGGTTCTTAAGTTCGTACTGTGTCAGAGTAGTGCCGTATTTTACCAATTGAGCATACTTCTTAGCTTCGTTCAAGACAATAGCTTCAGCTTTGTCAAGGTCGGTAGCATTGCCGGTAGCGAGATATAGGTCGATGTACATACGCGGCATATATAAGCCGATAATGCCTTCGTAGGGAGCTGCGTTAGTGGGCATTTTGGTGTTGAGAACATCGATAAGCTGACGCGCAAGGTCGTAGCGTGTCGCCGGAGCATCGAGTCCGGCGCTGATAGCGGCTTCAACAGAAGCGGCTTCGACGGTCTCAGAGCCTGATAGCATAAGGTCTTCTGCAACAGAGTATACGCCTGAGCGAATAGAAGAAACCATACGGCGAACAGTTTCGTCGAGATAAAGCTTTTCAGCATTCGGTTGGTCTAGACCGCCCCAACGATATTGTGTTACGATGCGGCGATAAGCTTTTTCAGAAACAGGGTTGTAGTATGGGCTCTTGAAGGGCATTACTTCGTATGCCATACCTGTGGCTGCGAGGTAGGGCGAGAGTCCGAGGTAATAGCTTGTCGGAACAGTTGTTGCAAAGTATGTCGGGCGTTCCCAACCGGATGCTACGTTGTTGGCAATAATATCGAGCGAAAGAACGCGACTTTGGTTGATGCCTGAGCTCTTGCTGAGGTCGGTGCGGATGTCGCTGATATTGTTGATAATATACAAGCTGTCCAAGCGAGCGTCGCCGGTGCTGTAATGCTTGAAGGCTGCTGCGCGGTCTACGGGCATTACTACTTTCGGATGTGTCATCAAATGAGCGCCGAAACGTTTTGCATCGGATTTGTATAGCTCTTGAAGAGCGTCGAGAGCGGTGCGTTCTTCGTTGTCTACGGGAACGACGAAGTTGTAGGCCAAGGCTTCGTATGCGTAGTCATTTGCTTTTGCGAGCATAGGAATGCCTTCAGCGCCGTCAGTGGGTTGTTGCATTTGGTTAGCATACCAGTCGGTTGTGAGGTATGATAAGTTTACAACACGCACATCGGTGCGGTATCCCTCGACTTCTTGTGCGTACCACAAGGGGAAGGTGTCGTTATCACCGTTAGTAAATACAACAGCGTTGGGGTCGAGCGAACTGAGGTAATTGAAACCGAAGTCGCGAGTTGTGTAACGTCCTGAACGGTCGTGGTCGTCCCAGGTCTGTGATACCATTTGCAAAGGAACAGCGATGGCTATCACGCAAGGCAACACAGCGCTGACGATGAGAGCGCCTTTGCTTGTCGTTTCTTTGTCGTCGGTCTTAGCTTTGCCTGATAAAAGCTGACGAAGCATAATTCCAAGAGCGGGAATGCCGAGGCCTATCCATATTGCAAATGCATAGAACGAACCGGCGAAAGCGTAATCGCGTTCACGAGGCTGTCCGGGTGTTTGGTTGAGGTATAGCACGATGGCGATGCCTGTCATGAAGAATAAGAAGAACACAATCCAGAAGTGCTGTATGCCACGCATCGGGTTTGTGCGATGGTTCCATAGCGATTGCCAAAGGAGACCGATTATGCCCAAGATAAGGGGTAGCATATAGAACACGTTGTGTCCCTTGTTGCCTTTGCCAAAATTGTCGGGGAGAGCGCTCTGATCGCCCAAACGAGCGTTGTCAATAGCGGGAATACCCGAAATCCAGTTGCCCAAATGAGGCTCGCCGTTGCCTTGAATATCATTCTGACGGCCGGCGAAGTTCCACATGAAATAGCGCCAGTACATGTGGTTGAGCTGGTAGTTGACAAAGTAGCGCATATTGGTGCCGAAGTCGGGTTTCCATACGGGAGTTTCACCTTCGACAGCACCGGTTTGAGAGTTGATATTTGTTGTGATTGGCTCGAGGTGGTTGAGGTAGGGTAGCACTTCGTAGCGTGGGGCAAAACGTTGTTCCGCCCACTTTTTGCGTAGCTCGTC
The DNA here is from genome assembly GCA_964518705.1 of uncultured Bacteroides sp. Classification (GTDB taxonomy): domain Bacteria; phylum Bacteroidota; class Bacteroidia; order Bacteroidales; family Muribaculaceae; genus CAG-873. The sequence continues at coordinate 30,911 of CAZFGV010000017.1, read as the reverse complement.
AGGAAGGTTGTTCAAATCGGGGTTGGTATATCCTGTCCACGCTTTATAGCCTTTGATGTGATTGTCGTCACTGCTATATATACGTGTGAACAGCATATTAAGGTCCGAAGTAGTGCGATAATTGGGGCGTTCTACATTCTTAACGTATGAATCGGGTTCGTTGGGCGATGTTTTGGCATACTTGGTGTAAAACATCTCGGGGGAGTTTATTGCCGAGTTGTTTTCATCGCGGAGATAGCCGTCAACAACGCGAGTTTTGGGACGGCCGTGTTCGTCCATGAGGATGAAGAAGTTGCCGGATTCGCGTGGGTATTCTTCTTCAACAAGAGTCTCTGCAAATACGGGACCGTTGAAAAGTGGACGTTCGCCGTACTGCTCGCGGTTGAGGTATGATGCGAGCGCAAATACGTTGTCGGGGGCATTTTGGTTCATCGGCGTGTTGGCACTTGCGCGGATGAGAAGGAGGGCGTAAGAGGTGTAGCCAATGAAGATTACGAAAATGCTTAGAACGATAAGAGTGAAGATGCGAACGGGAATCTTTTTGCAGAAGCCGAATAGATAAACGGCTAATGCAGTGAGGATTATGATGCCGATCAATACAGAGTGTCCGATGAACGGCATACCGCTAAGTCCTATTACAAGCCAGAACAACCAACGAACAGATTTGGGGTTGTCGGCTTTGTATAGCGAGCGAATTGATAGGATGAAAACTGTTGTAAGTAGGATAGCGTAAATAAGCACGCCCATGTTGTAAGACATATTGAATCCGTTAACAAACAGTAGTTCAAACCATTGAGCCACTTGAACGAAACCGGGAACGAGTCCGTAAAGAATCGCACCGACGATAACGCAAGAAACGAGCAAGGCAATCAACGAGCCCTTGGCGTTGCAATTGGTCCATTTACGATAATAGAAAATAAGACCTAAAGCAGGGATACAGAGCAAGTTGAGAAGGTGAACGGCGATAGATACACCGATAACATAAGCAATTAAGATTAGGTATCTGTCCGAGTGCGGCAAATCGGCGCGGGCTTCCCATTTAAACATTAGCCAAACGACCAAAGCCGTGCAGAAAGACGAGAACGCATACACTTCGGCTTCAACAGCAGAAAACCAGAAAGTATCCGACCAGGTATAAGCCAACGCACCGCAAACACCGCCGCCCATGATGAGCAACATTTGCCACCAGTTAACCTCAGTAGCATCGTCGGCAACGATAAGACGTTTGGTAAGGTGTGTTATGCTCCAGAATAATAACAATATCGTGCCGGCACTAAGCAATGCCGACATACAATTGACCGCTAAAGCCGCAGTTGCCATTCCACCGCCGAAAAGAGTGATGAATAGTCGAGCGGCAAGCATGAAGATAGGGTTGCCCGGCGGGTGACCTACTTCGAGTTTAGCTCCTTGTGTGATAAATTCCGGGCAGTCCCAGAAACTTGCTGTAGGCTCTACCGTTAGCAAGTATGTCACGGCGGCAATGATAAAACATAGCCAGCCCATGGCATTGTTGATTATATTATACCTTTTCATATGCTTGTAAACTAATGGCCAATAGGCCATTTTCAAACGGCAAATTTAACAATTTAATTCCATATAAAATATACGCTATGGTAAAAATAAGATTTATTTGCGTTTTAGTGTCGTTAATAAGATGATATTAACGCAAAAATGGCATTTTTTTTGCTTTCGTAGTGTTCAGACTCAGAAAAAAACATTATCTTTGGCGAAAAATTCTTCATAACTAATACCAAAATAGCAAAAAGATATGAAACCATATGTAATGGGTATTGATATAGGCGGTACAAATACCGTCTTTGGTATCGTGGATGCACGCGGTAACGTTGTTGCAAGCTCGTCTATCAAAACAGGTAAACATTCAAACTTCGACGATTATCTCGACGAATTGTATGACGAAGCTATGCGTCTTATCAAAGCAAACGATGCAGAAGATAAGATTCAAGGTATCGGTATCGGAGCTCCTAATGCCAACTACTATACCGGCGTTATTGATAATGCAGTAAACTTGCCTTGGCCCTCTCCGCTCCCTCTAGCAAAACTTGTTAGCGATAAGTTCGGTATTCCCGTAGCTGTTACAAACGACGCAAATGCTGCCGCTCTCGGCGAAATGACTTATGGCGTTGCTCGCGGTCTGAAAGATTTTATCATGATAACCCTCGGTACCGGTGTTGGCTCGGGTATCGTTATCAACGGTCAGGTTGTATATGGTCATGATGGTCTAGCCGGAGAACTTGGTCACGTTGTTGTAAAACGTAATAATGGCCGTCTTTGCGGCTGTGGTCGTACAGGCTGTCTCGAAGCTTATTGCTCTGCTACAGGTGTAGCTCGCACTGCTCGTGAATTCCTCGAAAGCCGTAACGAACCTTCGTTGCTTCGTAATATGCATATTGAAGACATCACTTCAAAGGACGTTTACGATGCTGCTATGATGGGCGATCAGCTTGCTAAAGATATATTCAACTACACCGGCACTATCCTCGGTGAGGCTATGGCTGATATGGTTGTTTTCTCTTCTCCCGAAGCTTTTGTACTCTTCGGCGGCCTTGCTAAGAGTGGTGAATTGCTTCTCCGTCCCCTCAAAGAAGCTCTCGACAAGAACATTTTGTCAATGTTCAAGGGTAAACCCAAAGTAATTTTGAGCGAACTCAAAGAAGCCGATGCTGCCGTTCTCGGTGCTTCTGCTCTCGGCTGGGAAGCTAAGTAACTAGAAATTAGTTGGTAAGAATAAATTGCGACCTTCGATGTGTCTAAAATGACCATCGGAGGTCCTTTTTTATTGCGTTGAAAGTCTTGCCGTATTTTAACAAACAGAAAGTTTTGTGCAGTTTTATGATTTGACGTTTTGATATTGAAAAATGCAAAAAAATATGGGTTGGGTATTAATATCTAGTAGATTAAAATATGGAATCTTGCGTAATTGATAAAAATACGCTAACTTTGCGTTGCATATTAGTCTGCGTATATTTAGAACTAAAAATAACATAAGTATATACTTAAATTAAATAATGAGACTTAGTTACGGAGCGATAATAATCGCCACAGTTTTTTCTCTTTTATTAGCAGGGTGCAATGCATCTAAGAAGGTGCCATATTTAGTGGATGCAGAAGAATTACCATCAGAAGTTCTTACGCAGTCGCAAACTGTTGCGGATCCTGTGTTGGGTATTGGTGATTTGCTTAATATTCAAGTTACAGGCGTGAATATGAATGCGATGGCTCCTTTCAATAAAGGTAAATACATTGACGCGGAAGGGAAGATTTTGAATTTTTCCACATCAAGTTATAGCACATATAATAATAACTACGAAGTTTCAACCGAATATTATCTTGTTAATGCCGATGGTTGCATTGACTTTCCTATTGTAGGAAAGGTAGACGTTGCCGGTCATACCAAGACAGAGGTGGCAAAGAATATTTGCGATGCTATTTATCCTAAGTACGTTACCGAAAAGCCTTCTGTGGATATTCGTTTGATGAATTTCCGTGTAACAGTAGCGGGCGCGGTAAAGCAACCCGGTGTATATCAAAGTAAAAACGAACGCATGACGTTCCTCGAAGCTATATCAATGGCTGGAGACCTTGACATTAAAGGTGATCGTGAAAATATTTTGCTCTATCGCACCAATGCCGACGGCACTCGCGAAGTGCATAAATTGAGCCTTCACGACCGCAATTTCTTGTTGTCGCCCTATTACAATCTTCAGCAGAACGACTATATTTACGTTCAGCCTAACAGTTCAATGCGTCAATCTGCATGGAGCTTAAGCCCTGCAGTGTCGGCAGCGATTACTGTGTTCGGCGGATTGTCGTCAGTGGCGTCGCTCGTTATTGGTATTATTAACCTTTCAAAAGACTAATATGGATAAGGAACAATTGCAAAACTCTAGCGAGGAGCAATTTGACACCACCGGTCTGCTCCTTGCCTATTTGGCTAATTGGAAGTGGTTTGTGTGTGGCGTAGTTGTTGCTTGCACCTTGGCTCTATTCTTTATTGCCAGCCGCGTGCCTGTTTATCAAGTTGATGCATCGATTTACCTTAGCGATGATAATAACTCGCAGCAAAATATGTTTAATATGAGTGCTGCAACAGAAGCGATGGTGTCGATGAAAAACTTTATCGACGAAACCGAGCTTGAGGTTATGAAGTCGCGTAACAATTTGGTGAAAATTGTTGACAGCCTCAATTTGTCATATAGCTACTATACCGAGGGAGTGTTGCGAAATACTCCGATGTATGAAAACAATGCTATCGTAGCTAATCTTGACCAATCGGCATTACATGGCCTCAAAAAGCCTATTAAAATTAAAGTGTCGCCTGCCGATAATGGTAAATATAATATCGAAGCGAGCACTACTTTCCAGAAAGTGAAAGAAGAAAAAACGTTCGAAAACGTTAACTTGCCTTTTGATGTTGAAATGTCTTATGGTACGGTAACAATCAGCCGTTCGCCTGTTGTGGCAGACTTTAAAACTCCGGAATTGATTGTTATTCAAAACCCTCGTGCCGTTGCAACTAAGATTTCGAAAAATCTAAATATCGAATTTGCCCCTAAATCAGAAATGATTATTCGTTTAAGTCTTCGCAATACTGTTCTTAAACGCGGCATCGATATTATTAATGCTCTTGTCGATTTTTATAACCGCGATATTATTGAGGAAAAGAATCGTTCTGCAATGCAGACCGAGGCGTTTATCCTCGATCGTCTTGTTATGATTTCTGATGAGTTGAAAGACGTTGAATCACGTTTGCAACAATATCGTCAAGCTCATAACATTACCAATATCGAGGCTCAGAGCACGTTGAACCTTACTTTGCAGAGCGATTACGAGCAAAAACTTGCTGAAAACGATGCTGAAATGAACATCGTTGAAGAAATCGAACGCATTGTATCATCGGCTGAAACATATCAATCGCTCCCGGCGGCGGTAAGCAATACTACTATTTCTCAGATTATTGAGAATTATAACCGCAAGGTGAGCCAGTTGAATCGAACACTCGAAGGTAGTACTTCAGATAATCCTTTGGTGGTGTCGATGAAAGAAGAATTGAGCCGAGATAAGGTTCGTATCCTTCAAAACCTTGCCACCGAAAAGCGAAGCATTAAAGCTCGGCGTGCGGCTATCAATAAGTTGGAAAGCCATTCAGCCGGACAGCTTGCGTCAACACCGATAGTAGATAAAGGCCTCCAGGAAATTTTCCGCGAACAGCAAGTTAAGGTAAATATTTACACCTTCCTTTTGCAACGTCGCGAAGAAATAGCCTTGCAGAAGACAATGGCGACCAACACAGCCCGTCTTATAGACGACCCTGCTGATGATTCTCTTCCCGTATCTCCTCGCAAGCTTGTTATCTTGGTGATTGCTTTCTTGTTAGGCTTGAGTGTGCCTGCTGCAATTATCTATGTACGTCGTATTTTGTTCCCCGTATTTACAGATAAGGAAGAACTCGAACGCTTGACAAAAGTTCCCGTCCTCGGTGAAATAAGCAAAGTTGAAGGCAATCAAGACGCTATTGTTGTCGGTGCTAATGTGTCGACATCGGTAGCTGAGCTTTTCCGCTTGTTGCGTAACAATATATCCTTTACACGCTCGGGTGAGAATAGTAAGTTTGTTCTCGTAACATCTTCTATATCAGGTGAAGGCAAAACATTTGTTGCGTCTAACCTCGCAATGACCTACGCCTTGATGGGAAAGAAAGTGCTTGTTGTCGGTCTCGACTTGCGTCGTCCTATGCTTGCGCACAATCTCGGTTTTAACAACCGTCGCGGTTTCACAACATACCTCTCAGGCCAAGAGCCGGATCTTAGCAAGTTGATATCACAGTCTCATGCAAATGATAATTTGTATGTCTTGCCCGCCGGCCCCGTTCCCCCGAACCCCAACGAATTGTTGATGTCGGATCGCATGGAAGTGGCAATGAAGAAAATGGGAGAAGACTTCGATTACATTATCCTCGATACCGCACCTATCGGATTGGTGTCAGATACCTTCTTGATATCACGATATTCAGATATCCAATTGTATGTGACACGTGCGCATTATACATCACGCAATAGCCTTAAGACGCTTCACGATGCAATTGAGACAGGTAAATTGCCTGCAGCTTATATTGTTGTCAATGGCGTTGATATGGCTTCAAATGCATATACCTATCGTCGATACGGAGCTTATGGTTATTCAAAGAGCAAATCGACGTATGGTTACGGATATGTATCCAAACATAAAAACGAATAACATAAATTATAAAATTTGTCTTTCTAATAGTATTATGTAACGGGCGAGCCGAGAGGCAAGCCCGTTATTTTTAACTAAAAATTGAAAAATGCGTTCTTTTTGCTCTGAAAATGGTGCCGGGAAGTGATTTTTTTTGTAATTTTGCACGTTAAATCAAGAAAAAGAAAATGAAGATAGCTATCGTTGGCGCATCAGGCGCCGTTGGTCAGGAATTTTTGGATGTATTAAGCCAAATAGACTTTCCTATCGATGAGCTTAGGCTTTTCGGCTCGGAACGTAGTGCCGGTCGCACTTACCGCTTCCGCGATGCTGAAACCTCTGCAGTGCAAGTGCTAGGCGCTGACGCGTCGGCTTTTGATGATATCGACTTCGCTTTTGTTAGCGCAGGTGGTGATGTCAGCAAAAACTATGCAGATTTTATTACACACGGTGGTGCTTTGATGATTGACAATTCGAGCGCTTTCCGTATGGATAAAGATGTGCCTCTTGTTGTGCCTGAAGTGAACGGCGAAGATGCCTTTAATGCTCCTCGTCGTATTATTGCCAATCCTAACTGTACTACTATTCAAATGGTAGTAGCATTGGCGCCCATTCATCGTCTGTCGCCTATCGAACGTGTACATGTCGCTACATATCAGGCTGCTAGCGGTGCCGGTGCTACGGGTATGCAGGAATTGAGTGATCAAACACGTCAAATTGCTGCCGGTGAAGAGGTTACTCACAAAAAATTCGTTTCGCAATTGGCAATGAATCTTATTCCTCATATCGATGTGTTTACCGATAACGGCTACACGAAAGAGGAAATGAAGATGCACCACGAAACCAAGAAGATTATGCACGCCCCCGAACTCGAAGTAAGTGCTACTTGTGTTCGTGTTCCTGTTTTACGCGCACATAGTGAAGCAATCTGGGTTCGTACCGCAGAAAGTATCGGTGTAGAAAAGGCTCGTGCCGCTTTTGCTGAGGCTGAAGGTATTGTCCTCGTTGACCGACCCGAGGCTAACGGCTATCCCATGCCGCTTTTCTGCGCTCATTCAAATCCTGTATACGTTGGCCGTGTACGCGAAGATTTGGCTGATCCGTGTGGTCTTTCGTTCTGGACCGTTGCCGACCAAATTCGAAAAGGAGCAGCTCTTAACGCAGTACAAATCGCTCAATATATTCTTAAGCATCGCCGATGATTCCACAAGCGCAAGCCCTGGTGACTTTGCCGGTACAAATATTCTTTATCGTACTGGCGATCATCCTCTTTGCGCCTTTGCTTCTGAATAAACTTAAAATACCGCACATTATAGGAATGATAGCCGCAGGGGTCATTATTGGTCCCTACGGCTTTAATATTCTTGCAAATGACTCGTCCTTTGCTCTCTTCGGGCAGGTGGGCTTGTTGTATCTCATGTTCCTTGCCGGGCTTGAGATTGATATGTATCATTTACGATTAAATCTTCGGCGAGGTTTTCTGTTCGGCGTGCTTACGTTGGTTATTCCGCTAGCCTTGGGAGTGCTGTCGAGTGTAGCGTTGCTACATTTGGATTGGACAACATCCTTCCTCCTTGGCGCTATGTATGCGTCGCACACCTTGCTAGCCTATCCTGTGGCGGCACGTTTTGGTATAACACGTTCTCCGGCAGTTATTATTGCCGTTGTAGGTACTATTATCGCCGTTATCGGCGCCTTGCTTGTCCTTGCGGCAACGGTTAGTGTCCGCCAAGAAGGATATTTTAATGTCGTTGCTATTGTAGGACTGATGTTGCGTCTGGCGCTGTGGGTGATTGTATTGGTGTACCTTTATCCGCGTTTGACGCGTTATTTCTTTAAGATATATTCCGACAAAGTTCTTCAGTATGTGTTTGTCCTCATGCTGGTTTTTTTTGCGGCATGTACAGCACAGTGGATAGGACTTGAGCCTGTGTTGGGTGCATTCTTTGCCGGATTGCTGCTTAATCGCTTTATCCCTATATCGTCGCCGCTGATGTCGTCGATAGAGTTTGTCGGCAATGCTTTATTCATTCCCTTCTTCCTTATTAGCGTTGGCATGATGATAAACGTACGCGTTTTTGCCGACACTGCAACATTGGGCGTTTCGGCAATAATGTTAGCTGTGGCACTAGGAAGTAAATGGTTGCCGGCATGGGTGGCGCAACGAGCTATGGGTATGACATCGCAGAGCCGTAACGTGATGTTCGGTTTGACTGCTGCTCATACAGCTGTCGCTCTTGCTGTTGTGGCTGTCGGTTACCGTTTGGAAATGTTCGACGAACGTATTCTTAACAGTACCATCGCCGTTATTTTGGTAACTTGTGGCGTTGCACCGTTGATAACATCCGGCTCGGCAGCAAAATTAAAGGTGCAAATGCTTGATAATGAAGGTGATGATGCGCCGACGAGTCCGAATAGACGTCGCAATAACACCCTTATCTGCGTTTCGAATCCACTTATCGCACCGTCGCTTGTCGAGATGTCGGTGTTGATGCGCAATATACGCGGCACGCATAAGTTTTATGCACTTCATGTGCGAAATGATAACAATCCGTCGGCAAAAGCATTGTCACGCAATAGCTTGGAATCAGCGAGCCGTACCGCCGCCGGGGCAGATACCGAGTTGGAGACCCTCGAACGCTATGACCTTAATACGGTTACGGGCGTACTTAATGCTATCGAAGAACGCGATATTACCGAAATTATGCTCGGAATGCATCGCCGTAATACAGTCATTGACTCCTTCTTCGGCGTTAAGGTAGAGCAGCTACTTCGCGCCACCAATCGTATGATATTGATATCGCGTTGTTTTATTCCTGCCGGAACAATTACACGTGTTGTAGTGTGGGTGCCTGCCGATGCACAATATGAAACCGGTTTTAATCGATGGGTTCGTGCCGTGTCGCGATTGACACGACAAGTCGGCTGCAGAATTATATTCTGTTGCCCCGGCGAATTGCAACCCCTTATTCGCGGTGTTATATACTCCGAAAACTTCGGCATTCGTTGTGAGTTCCAAACAACAGAAGGATGGGATGATTTGATAATGATGTCGAATACCATTCAAGACGACGATTTGTTTGTCGTTGTCGGCGCACGTGCGCAGTCAGTGTCATATCGTGCAGAAATGGCGGAATTGCCTATTTTCTTGCAACGTTATTTCGCGCGTAACAACCTGATGATGATTTATCCCGAGCAGTTCGGCGAAGCGCCGGTGCTTACATCTTTTACCGACCCCTTATCGAGCGATATCGGGCAAACACCTTCTACATTCGTGCTTGGCATCAAGCGCATAATGAATCGTATTTTCCGCACTCTTAAATGAACATCATAACAATTACCGATTCGAGCGATTCTCGTTTATCGCTCTATTTCCGTTTAACCGAAGCTCAACTGCGTCATTCAACTGAAATTGAGCAAGGTATTTTTATTGCCGAAAGTCCTAAAGTGATACGCTTGGCCCTCGAAGCAGGTTATGAGCCGCTGTCGTTGCTATGCGAAGAACGTCATATCACAGGCGATGCTGCCGATATAGTTGAGGCTATGGGTGATAAACCGGTATATATCGGTAGTCGTGAAGTGTTGGCAGTAACGACGGGTTATACCCTTACTCGAGGCGTGTTGTGCGCTATGAAACGCCGCGCGTTGCCTACTGTTGCCGATGTGTGTGCCGGAGCGTCGCGAATTGCGGTGATAGACTCGGTTACAGATACCACTAATATAGGTGCTATTTTCCGTTCTGCGGCGGCTTTGGGCGTTGATGGTGTAGTTCTTACTCCAACGTCTTGCGACCCGCTAAATCGCCGTGCAGTGCGTGTTTCTATGGGTACGATTTTTAAGATGCCGTGGTGCTGGTTGCCTGCAGATGATTCTTTTGCTCCTTTGCGTCAGGAGGGCTTTAAAACCGTGGCTATGGCTCTCACTGATGATAGCGTGTCTATCGACGACCCTGTTCTTGTTGAGCAAGACCGTTTGGCTATTGTCCTCGGCACGGAAGGTGACGGCTTGTCAGACAAGGCTATAGCCGATGCAGATTTCGTGGCCCGTATTCCTATGAGCCGCGGTGTGGATAGTCTTAATGTAGCAGCGGCATCGGCAGTCGCTTTTTGGCAACTCCGACGCCGCTAAAGAACTCTTTTAGAAGAAGATACTTGCCTTGATTAGTGCTTTGCGCTTGTCAAGGCTGTTTTTTTATGCCGTTGGCGAGATGAAATTAGGATATACGTCAACTACATATCTGAGACTTTCGCACGATTTTTCATAACTGTCACGCCATGTTTGAGCGTATTCTGCTTGTGATGATTGCCAAACAACGGCGAGGACACCGGCGGCAGCGGTGATTTCCATAGTGCGTCGTATAAGATGCAGATTTATATACATTTGGTCGCGTAATTCGATTTCTACAATATCACTTGTCGTGTCCGAGATATTGCTGCTATTTATGTTGCGGGCGAATGCAAATATTATACCTGCGATAACATCGTGGCATATCTTGCGAAGCATAGGCGCTTGAGTTGTGTTGAGTAATTCCGGCTTTTCGAAACCGCGAGTGATGTGTTCTGCGGCGCTGACGGCGTAGACGCTTTCTAGAATTCGGTCGATAGACAGACCGATTGTCATTTGTTCTGTGTGTGTCATGATTATAGAGTTTTAGTCTGCCACTGCTATTGGAGCAGTGCTATTGTCTGTACATATAATTCCGATAGCGAAATGTCGTCGGATAATTTTTATTGCACTAGCTTCGGAAATATGAAAACGCGAAGGGTGCATGAAGTTGAGAGTAAAGGAGATAGCGTCAATAATCGTTGTTTTGGGTTTTCGTTGTCTCACTTTTTGAACGTTGTCGTATAGCTCTTTAGCTTGTGCGATGCAAGCTTTGTTGCAAAATCCCTTTTCGCCTTTTCGACGATATATTTCAACGATGTCGAAGGCGCGGCTGAATGAGAGATAATAATTTTGAGGGTGACAGGCGAGGCTGAGGCGTGTAAGGCTTTTGATGTCAAGCTTAATGCCCTGCTTGCGGCAGTGATGCACGATGCGGAGTGCATTGCCTAATAAGTCGTTGTTTCTTGCGATTGTAGATTGTTTCATATCGGAGTTGTATGTTTACAATTGCAAAAGTACAATATTATTTCCCGTTTGTCAATAGATGTGCTGAAATTTTTGCAATTATTTTTTGCAATAGCTAGTCGCTGTTTGAATGCAGAGGAGTTACAAAATAGTTACGATGCGCAACTATTATACGACTGTAATTGTGAAATATACATATAATTCCTTGAATCGCAATGCAATAAGGAGGTGCTTCGGAATTTTATGGAATATATAGCTTGTTGATGTTGTCGCTTCAATTATTCCTTAAAAATTTGGCATCGCGCCCAAATGAGGGTGTAATAGTATTAAAGTTAAAAAATCAACGCAAAAGAGATTGTAAAATTACAATATTATTATAGCAAATATAGATTTCTTGTGTAAAGTTCCCCTCTTAAAACAAATATCCGGCATTAGTAAACGCCGTTCTTAAGCATCTTTGGCTTGTTTTTTTAAGAAGTCAGCAAGCGCATGACGTGCGTTTTTGAACGACGGCACGCCACGTTCGTCAGCTACAACTATCGGATGATCCGCTCGGGCCTTCTCACGAAGTACTTTTTCGATAGCGAGGTCAAACCCTTGTCGCAACTGCGCCAAGCGTTCATCCATTTCAGCTTCGGTCATAACTACTTTTCATTAAAGATAAAGTGCGGTGATCCACTATTCCGCGGCTAGATGCAACGATCTTGTAAAGGCCGCGAGAATTGTCGACGATAGTCCAAAAGTCGACGATAGGAATAAAAACCTCAAATAAGTTAGCAATACCGTTGTAATAACGGCGTTCGATAATATTGTCAGGAATATCATGTCCACCTTCGGCAACACGACGAGCGACGCGTATCTTTGCCGCTAAGGGGCTTGAGAGCCATACATATAGCAATTCTACTTGATAGCCGATTCGTTGAGCAGCGCGAACTAATGCGGCATAAGAACGTGTTGCCAAAGTTGTTTCAATTCCAAAAGTAGCTCCCGCCGCCATCAATGCTTTCACACGAGCTAGCATGATTCGTCCGGCAGTGAATGCTACTGACGCCGGGTCGAATGGCGATAAGCCGTGGGCGATTTCGTCGGCATTCACAAAATTGTGACACTGTAGCATCTGGGGCAACAGTGTATATGCTGCTGTCGTCTTTCCGGCTCCATTACACCCGGCTATTATATATAGTTTCGGTGCTAATTCCATATGCGGGCTTGCTTATATGTGCAAAGATATAACAATTTCGCCATATTTTTTACCTTGTGCATATTTTTTTCGCAACGATATGGTGCTTTTTTTACTTCAGCTCTTGTTTTATTACTTTTTTCATTGCCAAGAACATCATGGTATCAGTCAAAATCCATGATACGGGATATACCGTTAGCAGTTGAGCGAAAGAGGCTTGCGACGGTAGGAAAGCTATCCATAGCAATCGCAGCACGCAGGTGCCGAAGATTGTTATTAATGCCGGTGTCATAGAATGGTTAAGCCCACGCATGGCGGCGCCTGCCATTTCGTAGTAGCACGCGATGAATTGAAACGCCAATACAGCCATCATACGTTGTCCGGCAAAGTACATCACATCGGCATCGCCTGTAAAGGGTAGCAATACGGTGTCGCGTAAAAAGTATAGACCTAAGTCAAGAATGACAGACACAGAGACGCTCATTATGATGCTTAGTTTTAGGATTTTACGGCATCGGTCATATTGTCCGGCACCGAAGTTTTGGCTCACAAAAGCTGTTGCCGTTTGAGCAAAAGCGACAATTACGAAATAGCAATAAGTTTCGTAAATCAGCGCCGCCGCTGATCCTGCCGATGCTTTTGCGCCAAAGGTGTTAATTGCACCGAGAATGAATACGTTCGACATCGAGAAAACCGTGCTTTGCAATCCTGCAGGCAGACCGATACCGGCGATTTTTAGCGTTTCTGTACGTCTCGGTCTCACTTCACTCCATATCAGTCTCACCTCCGAGCGTTCGTGCATCATAAGCCACACTATAGCCCCGGCGTTGACGATATTGGAAATAACCGTACCCCAAGCCACACCGGCAACGCCCATGTCCATACCGATAACGAAAATGCAGTTTAAAAGCACGTTAATGCACCCTGCTACGACAAGAATGTAAAAAGGTCTTCTCGTGTCGCCCACAGCTCGCAAAATAGCAGAGCCGAAATTGTAAAGCAACATAAAGGGCATGCCAATAGCGAATATACGCAAATATTCTACAGCTAGCGGTAGCACTTCAGCGGGAGTGTCAAGTGCGCAAAGTAGCGGTTCTGCGAGAGCTAGAATTAGTGTCATCATCAGCAATCCGCACGCTATGGCAAGGAATAGGGCCGAGCCTGTTGCCGCTACTATACCACGACTATTGCGCCGCCCGACATAGTTGGCTATCACTACATTGGCGCCTACTGATATACCAAGGAACAGGTTGATGAACAATCCTATAATCGGTCCGTTGCTACCCACGGCGGCGAGAGCATTGCTTCCGGCGAAACGTCCGGCTATTGCGACGTCAACAGAATTGAACGACTGCTGCAATACTCCGCTGGCTATCAATGGTACCGCAAACGATACCATAGGTCCGAATAAGGACCCGTTGAGCATATCGACTTTTTTACTATCTTTCATAAAATTGACCTGACATATTATAACGAGTCGTCCTCGCATAATATTGCCACACAAGGCATGAACTTTGTTATGCAAATTAAATTTTGATGCTTGATGCAATTTTTATAACTTTGCAAATATAAGCGATATTCGCTTTGTTTCTACCTTGTATTGAAATAAAATGCGCAAGTGGCTAATAATTTTAATAGCATTGTTGGTGTCGGTGCCTGTTATCGACGGCCGTCGCACATCCAAAACGGTGCAAAACGAGCGCAATGCCGCAAGCGCAAAAATTAAGAAAACGAAACAGCAATTATCTAAAAATGAGGAAGAAACGCGTCGAGAGTTGTTAAATCTTCAAACCATAGAGGGCGAAATACGCGAGTCGGAGTCAGAAACGGCGCGACTTACGGAGCAATCAAATGCGCTTCGCAGTCATCGCCGACGTTTGTCTGACAGTATTGCCGACAACGAAAAGCGTTTAACCTCTTTGAAAGATAGCTATGCAAAAGCCCTCCGCGCCGCACGCCGACAGAGAAAAATTGCTTCGGATGCCGTTTTTATTTTCAGCTCCGAAAATTTTCACCAAGCTCGCAGTCGTGCCAGGTGGCTCGACGAGTTGAATAGCTGGCAAAGTCGTAAGGCTCAGGAGATTAAAGAAACAAAGGCGCAACTCGAGACTTCACGCCAACGTCTTGATACCCTTGCGGTTAAATTGCAGAGTAGTCTTGACAGCCTCAGTGTCGAACAGCGATTGTTAAGTGAACGCAAGCACCAAGCTGATGCCGTCGTGGGTTCTTTGAAACGTCAGAGCCGCAACCTCACGCGTGTACTAAACGAGCAACAGCGCCTTGCCGAGCAACTCGATCGTGAGTTGAATCGCATTATAGAAGAAGAGGCGCGACGTGCAGCCGAAGAGGCACGTAAAGCCGAAGAAGCGCGTCGTAAAAAAGAACAGCAAAATAAAGATAAAAGCACAGCTACCAAGGTTGAAGAGCCGGCACCAAAGGTTGACAAAATCGAACCTATAGAGGTGCAGGGCAAGTCTTTTGCGCAAAATAAAGGCCGTTTGCCGTGGCCGCTAGATAAGAAAGCTGTTATCTCCAGCACTTTCGGTCGCCATCAGCATAAGACATATTCTAAAGTTACGACCCAAAATAACGGCATCGACTTCGATACGTCTGTCGGCGCGTCGGCGCGTGCTGTTTTCCCAGGCATTGTTACGGCTACCGTTGTTCTAAGCGGCTACCATAACGTTGTTCTTGTGCGCCACGGCGAATATATTACCGTCTACGCCGGTATTGACGAATTAAAAGTACGCAAAGGTCAATCCGTTGCCGCCGGAGATATTTTAGGCACGATTTATTCCGATCCGAAAGACGGAAATCGCACGCGTTTGCATTTCGAAGTGCGTCATGAGAAAGAAAAACTCGACCCGTGCGAGTGGATAAAGCAATGATTATGACGCGAAAATCATTTGCAAAAAGTACGGCAACGCAAAAGGTACTGAAAGCTTTGAGTGTTTTCGGTGGCGTTCAGGTGCTGAGTATTCTTTGTTCGATTATTCGTACCAAAATTGTCGCTCTTTGGATAGGGCCTGTCGGCGTTGGACTGATAACCCTATATTCGAGTACGATAGAATTCTTAAGCACAAGTAGCCAATTGAATTTGCGCCAGAGTGCCGTTCGCGATTTGTCGCAAGCACGAGATACTAAAAATGCGCCACGCTTGGCCTTGATAGTTCGACGATTGGCGTTGTTGTTAGGCTCGATAGGAACAGTGCTTACCGCCTTGTTATCGCCTGTGTTGAGTCGTTTTACTTTCGGCACCGATGAGCATACGCTAGCATTTGTGCTATTGTCACCGATGATACTTTTAATTTCTCTCGCGGGAGCGAATTGGGCTATTATGCAAGGCTTTGAGCAACTCAAACGCCTCGCGCGGAGTACGGTGACGGCAAATATCGTTGCAACAGTTATAGCTGTGCCGCTACTTTTTTTCTTCGGCACAGATGGCGTAATACCTACACTCATCACTTATGCCGCGGCAAATTGTTTGTTCTCGCGCTTGTGGAGTGTACCATTGCCTAAACAGCAAATCAAACTGCAAAGTGTTGTAAAAGAGGGTCGTGGCATGATTGCATTAGGTATATATATGACAATCAGTGCCGGTGTGTCTCTATTGGCTAGCTATATTTTTACCGCTTGGCTGAATAGAAATTCAGGAGCAGATGTTGTTGGTATATATCAATCCGGATACACGCTTATCAATTCATATGTAGGACTTTTGTTTACCGCCATCTCGATGGAATATTATCCTCGTTTGGCAAATGTGTCGGCAAGTAAATGGCGCTGTCAAGCAATGGTGTCGCACGAAATAAAGGTGGCAATGTGGATTCTAATGCCTATTCTTGCAGCTTTTATAGGTATGCGTGGTTTGGCTGTTAAAATATTGTATAGTAGTGATTTCTATGCAGCATTGCCTTATTTGGGTATGGCTTCAATAGGCGTCATCTTTCGTGCGGCTTCGTGGTGTATGGCATATACTATGCTTGCTCGTGGCGACGGCAGAACTTATATTGTTACAGAAACGATAAGTGCCGCGGCTTATATTGTGCTCAATATATATTTGTGGCAGCGATGGAGCTATGTCGGTTTGGGCGTGGCTTATATTGCATGGTTCGCACTTTATACTTTGGTGTGCTATGTTGTATTCCGGTATCGATACAATATGCGCCTCGGACGGGGTGTTGCTTTGTTGTGTGCCATCACCTTGGCAGTCTGTGCAACATCGCTTGCACTAGATAACTATTTTGGCTCGTGGGCACCGATACTTATTGCAATAGTGACAATATACCCGGCGTTTAAAGCGCTTAAACATTGACAATACATTCATTTTTTGTAACTTTGCACCATGACATCAGAAGAACGACTCAAAATAGAAGAACGCGCGGTAGAAATGCTCCGCACAGTTTATGACCCCGAAATACCCGTAGATATTTACAGCCTCGGTCTAGTATATCGTATCGACCTGGCCGACGACGGCGCTCTAACTGTCGACATGACGCTCACAGCACCGAGTTGCCCGATGGCTGACTTTATCGTCGAAGACGTTAGACAGAAGCTTGAAAGCATAGATGGCGTTTCGTCGGTGGCGGTAAATATTGTGTATGAGCCCGAGTGGACTCAAGACATGATGAGCGAAGAGGCTAAACTCGAGTTAGGGCTGTTATAATGGCGCAAAAACGCACATATTTCATTAGTGATCTTCATTTAGGAGCATCCTATATCGCTGATACACATGCACATCAGCGTCGTGTTGTTGCATTCTTGCAAAGTATTGAACACGATGCCGATACATTGTATTTGCTAGGTGATATTCTTGATTATTGGTTTGAATATCGCAACGTTGTTCCGCGTGGGTATGTTCGGTTTTTCGGACAGCTTGCGCGCATGGCGGATATGGGAATTAAGATAGTCTGGTTTACCGGCAATCACGATATTTGGCTGTTCGACTATATTCGCGACGAAATAGGTGTTGAAATTGTTGATACTATTAATGATGGCGTGATTCGTCAAATCGGCTCGCAAAAGTTTTTCTTAAGCCATGGCGACAATTTCGGACATCAGCCCCTGTCATTCAGGGTTTTAAGACGCATTTTTCGCTGCCGCTTCTGCCAAAAATTGTATAGCGGCATACATCCTCGATGGACTATTCCTTTTGCTCACGGCTGGAGCAGTCATAGCCGAAAGCAGAGCGGAAATTATGAGGTATTCGGCGAAAACGCTAGGCAGAAAGTAATATCGGCAGCGAAACAGAAACTCACCGAGCATCTTGATATTGATTATTTCATCATCGGCCACCATCATGCAGCGATTGATATACCGATACAAGATAATTCTCGCTTAATTGTGCTGGGAAATTGGATAAATCGCTCAGATTACGCCGTCTATGATGGCAATGAATTGAAACTCAAATCATTTGATAAATAATAAAACAAGCCAAAGAACAAATTGAGCGTTCTTTGGCTTGACTTTTAATAGACGGCGTTGATTATTATATCGCTAATCCATAGCCACAAAGGACAAGTGACCATAAATAGTAAGGTGCTGAGAGCCAATGAAGAAGTGCCTGTTGCAACATAAACTTTGTTTGTTGCCGCTATAATGATGCCCGAAAAAGCGGGAGGTAAAGAGCCGCAGACAACGAGCATTTTGAGGTTTTCGGGATTCATATGTGCCAATATGCCAACAATTAACATCGCTGCCGGCATAACGAAAAGTTTCAGCAAGCTACCGAGCCATACTTGTGCATTAAGAACTATCTTTACCGACGATAGCGTTATTCCTGCGGCGAAAACGGCAACGGAAGCATTAGCGCCGGCGAGAAGGGTAAAGGACGGGTCTAAGTAACTCGGCCACCTAACGCCGAATAGCACCAATATCACCGCCAATATCGGCGCCCATGCGACAGGCTGTTTCAACGCGGAGCCTACATGTACCCAAACATTACCTTTCTCCGCACCGGGAGTAGCTGAACTTAATAAGCTCAAGCCTAGAGGGATACATACTGCATTTACAACAATTGCTACCAAGGCTATTACAAGGCCCACCGTTGGCGATGCACCGAAGATTGGCTGAAGTACGGCGAAACCGAGAAAGCCGATTGTTGGTGAGCCGGAGATTAGCGCACTTACTGACGCATCGGCGGGGCTATTGCCTTTGTAATGGCGGAAGATGTAGTAGACCAACAAAAAACAGCATATAATAACAGAGAACGATACTATGGTGAGCTTCAAATCGGCAAGCAACATACTTCGATGCGCTTTGATGATAGACACGAATAGCTCGGCGGGGAGGGCGTAGTTGAGTACTACTTTATTCAATATGCTTGCATCCGCGCCGCTAAATACTCCGCGTTTGCCCGACACGTACCCCAATGCCATAACGACAAATATCGGCACGATGGCATATAATATTATGTGTAGCATACGCAATTAATTGAAAATTAAACAGTAAATTTTTCTGTAGCGCTAGGGTTAAGGAATCCTATATGCCCTGATTCTTTACCGGAATCTGCTGCGAGTTGCACATGGATAAGCGTCGGCTGTCGTGATGCAATGCCTTCGCGTAGTGCCGTTTGCAGTTCTGACGGTGTGGTAACATAATATCCTTTAGCGCCGAAAGCTTCGCCAAACTTTTCGTAATGTGCATTTATGTCGAGCGTTGTAGGAGCAGGGTCGCCGTTGGTGCCGGGGTTGACTCCGATGCCGTTATAGACTCCGCCGTTGTTGAATATCAATACGGTGACGGGCAATTTATAACGACAAATGGTTGAAAAGTCCATTCCCGAAAAACCGAAAGCGCTATCGCCCTCGATAGCAACAACGGATTTTCCCGTAGCTACGGCAGCACCTACACACGACCCCATTCCCATACCCATAATAGCCCATGTGGCGCAGTCTAGGCGATGTCGCGGTTTGCTCATGTCGATAGCATTACGGGTGTCGTCGAGCGTGTTGGCTCCTTCGTTGACAAGGATAACATCATTAGACTCGATAATATCCTTGATCGCTCCAAGAGCAGTCCAATGGTTCATCGGGTGTGCTGAGGCGTTTGCGGTCAAACGTTGTGCAAACTGTGCTGTCTTTGTTTTCGTTTCGTTTTGTAATTGAGGCACCCAGGTGGCATCCATTGTCATTGTGCGTTCGTTCATAGCGCTTGTCAGGGCCGTTAAAGAGCTTCGCAAATCACCGATAACAGGGGCGGCGATTGGACGATTGATGTCGATTTCGTCATCGCTGATATCGAGCTGTATAAATTTTGTGTCGCAACTCCACTTGCCATGACCGCGCGACAGAAGCCAATTGAGACGTGCGCCGACAAGGACAACTACGTCTGCCTCTTGCATTATTGTGGTGCGACACGCTACGGCACTGAGAGCGCCCTTGTCGGGAAGAACGCCTTTTGCCATCGACATTGGCAGGTATGGTATGCCGGTTTTGTTGACAAATGATTCCAATAACTCTTCTACGTGTGCATATGCAGCGCCTTTACCTATGATAATGGCAGGTCGTTTTGCGGCGGCGAGTATATCAGCAGCCCGGCTGACGGCCTTGGCGCACGGTAAATGTGCGGCGCAGAGGTCGATCGGGGTATAGAATAGCTTATCGGCATCAGTGCTATCCATGACAGCTCCCAAACACGGTGCTGTGATGTCGAGGTATACGCCACCGGGACGACCTGATACTGCCGATCGATAAGCTCGCACTACGGCAGTGGGAATATCTTCGGGACTGTTGACGCGATAGGCGGCTTTAACAAGAGGTTTGGCGATAGCCAATTGGTCGAGGCCTTCGTAGGTGCCTTGTTGTAAATCAATAGGTTCGCGCTCGCTCGACCCGCTGATTTGTATCATCGGATAGCAATTTACTGTCGCGTTAGCTGTTGCCGTGAGGCCGTTAAGGAAGCCCAACGACGACACTGTCAGCAATATACCGGGAGTTGCAGTCAAGAATCCGTGTGTTGCCGCTGCCATGCCTGCTTGTTGCTCGTGGCGAAAGCCGACGTAACGTATGCCGCGAGATTGGGCGATATATGCCAATTCTGTTACAGGGATACCTACAACGCCATACATTGTGTTTATACCGACCATCTCAAGCGCCTTGACAAGGATATCCATGCCTGTTACTTTTGTATTCGTTTCCATAGATAGTTCGTTTTAGCATTTCTTATCGGTGCATTTTGGCGCAGTTGTGCCGTTTTGCGCAAATGTCCTTATTTCATCGGCGCTATATCCCAGAGCGGAAAGAACTTCGGCGGTATTTTCGCCAAGAGTGGGGCAGGGTGGATATGTCGGTTGATAGTTGCTCATGGTGAAAGGCACGCCGACGGTAACAAATTCGCCTATTTTGCCGCCTTGGTCAATTTTTACGAGTGTATTACCATCGTAAAGGCTTTCGTCGTCCATAATTTCTTTAGTGCTAAGAACCGGAGCGACGGGAACAGACGCGGCTGACAGTATGCGAGTTATCTCGTATTTGTCTTTGTTGATAGCCCATTCTTGCACGCGTGCTATGAGCTCGTCTTTATGTTTGTCGCGAGCGTCGGCGGTGTTGTAGTCGGGGTTCGTGAGCCAATCGTCGAAACCGAAAGCCTTGCACGCTGCTTCAAAGTCTTTTTTGCCTCGTTGGAAAATTATGTAGACATACGCGTTGGGGTCACTTTCCCAGCCTTTACATTTATAAGTCCATCCCAGCACGCCGGAACCTTCTTGATTGCCTGAACGTGGTACATAGTCGGCAAAGTTGCCATTGGGGTATTGTGGAAATTGGGTAATATAGCCTAAACGGTTGAGTGTCTGTTGGTCGCGTGTTTTGATACGGCATAGGTTCAAGCACGCATTGTGCATCGACTGGTATACCAACGACCCTTCGCCCGTACGTTCGCGTCCGATAAGGGCTGTCAATAAACCTATTGCCATGTGCATACCCGTATTTGAGTCTCCTAGTGCGGCACCGCTTTGAGTGGGCACATTATTATCACCTGACCACCAACCTGTTGTCGAAGCAGCGCCTGCGGTACATTGCGCTACGGGTTCGTACGCTTTCAAATGTGCATATTTTGAACTCGTTGGAAAACCTTTAATTGTGCCGTAGATACATCGTGGGTTGATTTTGTGTACCGATTCCCAGTCGAAACCGAGTTTATCCATCGCGCCGGGGTGCAGATTTTCGATGAAGATATCGGCATTTTTAATAAGGCGTGTCAGGATTTCTTTGCCGTCGGGAGTAGAGGCGTCGAGAGTGACGGATTTCTTGCCCGAATTTAGTTGGAGAAAGTAATAGCTTGGTTCATCGGGAAGAAATTGCAGTTCGTTACGAGTAGCGTCGCCGCTGCCGGGACGCTCTATTTTGATGATTTCGGCACCGAGCCAGCCTAATAGCTGAGTACATGACGGGCCGGATTGCACGTTGGTAAAGTCTACCACACGGATTCCTTGGAGAGGGGAGGTATTCATATGCTTTTGTTTTACATTGTTGAATCACAACGCTCAAAACTCCACAAAAGTTCAATCAACAAAGATGCGCTCTATGATACTATGGTTTAATCCCTCAAAAATCCAAGCGTCCGAAAAGATACAAAAAAAACACTTGCAGAGTTTATCTGCAAGCGTTTTGTCGCTGTATAGTAAAAGAACTTATTCAGTGTAATCCACGCAAGCACGCGCTGCGATAGCGCTCTTAATGATAGCCACGCAAGCGAGGTGTTCGGGGTGGCCGGCATAAGCAGCGAGAGCAGCATAGTCGGCGCAACGAGCGCGAAGGTAGAGGGTCCAGTTGCCGGCGATATTGCTGTCGTCGATATGTACTTCGATGCTGTCGAGTTCGGCAATTAACGAAGGTAATTTTTCAATAGCTTCTTTGAAGCGCACAGCCAAAGAGTGAGTATCATCACCCTCGAGGCGGAATGTTACGTTGTGTACAATCATGATTGTGAAGGAGTTGTGCCGTAAAGACGCTGACGAGCTTCGGCGACGCGTTCGTCAGTGATATAATCGTCATATTCGGTGAGCTTGTCAATGATACCACCGGGAGTTAGTTCGATGATACGGTTGCAGACTGTCTGAATAAATTCGTGGTCATGCGATGACAAGAGAATGATGCCCTTAAAGCCTTGGAGAGTGTTGTTGAACGCCTGAATAGACTCAAGGTCAAGGTGGTTTGTGGGTGAGTCGAGAATCATTGTGTTGGCGTTACGCAACATCATACGCGCAATCATACAACGCATTTTTTCACCACCGGAGAGTACCGATGCCTTTTTGAGTACGTCGTCGCCGGAGAAGAGCATCTTGCCCAAGAAGCCTTTGAGGTAAATTTCGCTAGAGTCGTCAGAGTACTGACCGAGCCAGTCAACGAGGTTATAGTCGGTGTTGAAATAGTCCGAGTTGTCGAGCGGAAGGTATGCTGTTGTTACAGTCTGTCCCCATTCATAAGTGCCGGCATCCGCTTTGCGATGACCTGTTATGATTTCGAATAGCGCAGTCATAGCACGCGGGTCGTGGCTCAAGAAAGCAACCTTGTCGCCCTTCTCGAGTTGGAAGTTTACATCTGAAAAGAGTACTTTACCTTCGATAGAGGCTGACAAACCTTTGACTTCGAGGATTTTATTGCCCACTTCGCGTTCGGGAGTGAATATGATACCCGGATAGCGACGCATTGAAGGCTGAATTTCTTCGATGTTGAGCTTTTCGAGCATTTTTTTACGCGAAGTTGTTTGCTTACTTTTGGCAACGTTAGCCGAGAAACGGCGGATGAATTCCAACAATTCGGCACGTTTTTCTTCGGCTTTTTTATTGGCTTGTTGTTGCTGACGGAGAGCAAGTTGGCTACTCTGATACCAGAACGAATAGTTGCCGGCAAAGAGTTGTATGCGGTTGTAGTCGATGTCGAGTGTGTGAGTACTTACCGAGTCGAGGAAGTGACGGTCGTGGCTGACAACGAGAACGGTATTTTCAAAGTTATTGAGATAATTTTCGAGCCAAGCCACGGTGTCGAGGTCAAGGTCGTTGGTAGGTTCGTCGAGGAGCAAGTTGTCGGGGTTGCCAAAAAGAGCTTTGGCGAGAAGGACACGCACTTTTTCGTTAGCGCTGACGTCGCCCATAAGCATATTATGGCGGTCTTCTTTGATGCCGAGTCCGCTCAGGAGCGCTGCTGCGTCGCTTTCGGCATTCCACCCTTCAAGTTCGGCAAACTGAAGTTCGAGTTCTGATGCGCGGATGCCGTCTTCGTCAGAGAAATCGGGCTTGGCATAGAGGGCATCTTTTTCTTGCATGATGTCCCAAAGCACTGTGTGGCCGCGCAATACCGTTTCGAGTACAGTGCAACTATCGTATTTAAAGTGGTCCTGTTCGAGGACGCTCAAACGTTCACCGTTTCCAAGGGTTACGGTGCCGTGAGTAGGGGTCAACTGGCCACTGAGCAGACGCATCAATGTTGATTTGCCGGCGCCGTTAGCGCCGATGATGCCATAGCAGTTGCCGGGGGTGAATTTGAGGTTTACATCCTGGAAAAGCGGTTTCTTTCCGAATTGGATGCCGAGGTTATTTACAGAAATCATATGTACTTATTGGAAAAGTCTTGCAAAGTTACGAAAAATCAGCGAGATGGGCAAATGTTCCCATCTCGGTGCTTATTACTTGAGATTTGCAAGAGATAGCAAAACTCGTGTGCTAATATTTAAAAAAACGTCGTCGGCGTTACCGTTTATTCTTCAAAAGTCGCACCGGCGTCGCGCATAGCGGCGGCAACAGCACTGGCAACGTCAAGCGCCATCTGTGGGCGGATACTTGCTGTGAGTTGTATAAGTTCGTCGGGAATGTCGGATAGATCGCCTCGGGTGGCGTCGAGGAAGGGCTTGAATTTGTCGTCGACAAGTCCTTTGCTCATAAAGTGTTCGCAACTTGTGGCGAAGAGCGTCATCAGCATGGCGGTAGAGTAGATGAAGAAGCCTTGTTGAGCTTCGTCAGCACTCATGGAGGCGTGTTGTGACAAGCCGATAAGTTCTTGCAAATAAGCTATATAAATTTCGCCGAGGTCTTCAGGGTTGATTTGGCTGTTGATAAGATATATCAGCGACAACATAGCCGTAGCAACGCTATCGGCGCCCATGCCGCCCATTATTAGTGCGCGGCAGTGGATGGTTGTAAAAGCAAGCAACTCGATGGCTGCCGACTTGCGGTCGTCGCCATCGATTTGCTTCATTTTTTCACCGGCAAGGGCTAAGCCTTCGCCGCTATATCGTATCAAGCCTTCAACGTCGTTGTCTGCCATAAAGGCGTTAACGTGGCTGTAGACGGCTTTGAAATCGGTTGTGCTCATTCTACTTGGTGTAGGTCGTGGCCCATACGCTCTTTTTTGGTGTGCATATAGCGTAGGTTGAAGGGATTGGGGGCTACTTCGATAGGGATGTTTTCTACTACTTCGAGGCCGTAACCTTCAAGGCCGATTCTTTTTACGGGGTTGTTAGTCATCAATCGCATCTTGCGGATGCCGAGCATGTTAAGGATTTGAGCGCCAACGCCATAGTCGCGTTCGTCTGCTTCATGTCCTAAGTGAATATTGGCTTCGACGGTGTCAAGACCTTCTTCTTGCAATTTGTATGCCTTTATTTTGTCCATCAAACCGATACCGCGACCTTCTTGGTTGAGGTAAACGAGCGCGCCACGGCCTTCGGTTTCAATCATTTGAAGGGCTTTGTGTAGCTGTTCGCCGCAGTCGCAACGTTTTGATGCGAAAATATCACCGGTAGCGCATGATGAGTGTACGCGTACCAACACGGGATTGCCGTCAGCGATGTCGCCTTTGATGATGGCGATGTGTTCCAAGCCGTTGCTTTTCTGACGGAAGGGGATGAGTCGGAAGTGGCCGTCGGCAGTGGGCATATCTACTTCTTCGCCGCGCTCTACAAGTTGCTCATTAGCAAGACGATATGATATGAGGTCTCGAATAGAAACGAGTTTCATGCCCCATTCGTCAGCGCGTTGGCGCAATTCGGGAAGGCGAGCCATAGAACCGTCATCGCTCATGATTTCCATTAGTGCTGCAGCAGGCTGGAGGCCGGCAAGACGAGCGAGGTCGACAGCGGCTTCGGTGTGGCCGCTACGACGAAGAACGCCTTGGTCTTGGGCGTAGAGAGGGTTGATATGTCCGGGGCGGCCGAAAGTCTCGGGAGTTGAGGTGGGGTCGGCAAGGGCGCGGATGGTGGCGCATCGGTCATCGGCGCTTACGCCGGTGCTGCAGCCTTCGAGTTTATCTACGGTGACGGTGAAGGGGGTGCCGAGAACAGACGTATTTTGGTCTACCTGGTGCGGTAGCTCTAGTTCGCGGCAACGGCTCATTGTGATGGGTGCACAGAGAACACCGCGAGCGTTCTTGAGCATGAAGTTTACTTGCTCGGGGGTGATTTTTTCTGCGGCGACTATGATATCGCCCTCATTCTCACGGTCTTCGTCGTCGACAACGATTACCATTTTACCTTCGCGAAAATCATCGATTGCTTCTTCGATGCTGTCAAGGCGTACGGGTTGGTGTGTCATATTCTTTGTTCGTTATCCGTCCATGCGCTGTATCAACGATTTTGTCGTTTCGACGATGACGTTGATGTTGCGTGATGTGGGTGTGAATGGATATTGGTTGAGGAGATTAATTACATATATATCAGCACTGTTTGATAGATAGTCTACGAGCGTACCTATCGGTGCTTTCAGTTCTGTCGCTCCGCCTTGGCTTATGTGCCACCATAGGCGTTTCCATGCGGGGGATTGTTTGATGCGTTGTTGTGCTGTTTCTGCGTCTGTGAGGAAGGTGGTGAGGAGTTTGAGGGCTTCGTCTTTGGTGACGTCGGTCATGCGTACTTCCTTGAGTGTCAGCGTACGGCCGGCTACTTTGCCTGTGAGGCGGCGGATGAAGTTCGCATATGCGTCGATATTAAATACCTGCGAGTCGCCAACGGCTTTGTAGGTGAAAAATACGCCCAAGGGCAGTAATACTGCCGTACTGAGCCAAATACCTTCCCAAACGGGCACTTTGCCGTCGCGTGCCATTTTGTAGCCCATATTGTCGAAAATAAAGTAGACAATAAAGAGCAACACCGAAATGACAAGCGGCGTGCCGATACCGCCTTTTTTGATGATAGACCCTAGAGGTGCGCCGATGAAGAAAAAGATGATACAAGCTATTGATAGCGTGAATTTTTTCTGCATTTCAATATCGTGGCGGCGCATCATTTTTGCTTGGTCGGCAAGGGCGATGCTTCGGTAGGTATATTCCTGCTTTTGACGCTTTGCTCGTGCGTGAGCCTGCGTGAGATAGCTCTTGGCACTCGCCGGCGTGGGGGAGCTGAAGATTGAGTCGAGGTCTAACGGCTTTTCCATTGCTACGTCAGGGCGCTTTTCGTAGCTCACTTTGCCATCGCGGACAACGGAAAGTTCGCGGCGAAGATCAAAGTATGATGTGTTGAGCAGCTCTCGTGCGTAAACATTGCCGATAGAGTCTATTTGTCCGCCGATAGAGTCGATACTATGTCGTAACTGGCTGATATTCTGGCCTACATACATTGATCGTACTCCACTTTCGTCCATGCGGTTGAAGTTTGCGTCGAAGGGGAAGTATACTTCCTTGCGTTTGAACGACTCGCGGCGGAAGGGTAGATATTGTTTGCCGGCAGAGGTGCCGAAATTGTTATCTCGCAGATTCTCAAACATTTCACCGTCGTGTAAGTCGAGGTAAAGGCGTGTTTTGTCTTCGGTGAAATTAAAGCGACCCGAGTCGGCGAGGATGACGCGCGTGTTGTCGATGCCTCGGGAGAGGTCGTAGATGATCATATCGTAGAGCATACCCGTTTCGGTATTCTTTTTCTCTACATATAAGTTCATGTTCGGGATGGCGTCGTAAAAACTGCGTTCCGGAATTTCAACTTCCGGGCTCTTTTGTCGCACTGAGAACATCAGCGTCCACATTTTTGTTTGCGCAACGGGTAGCACATTATTCTGGAAGAAAAATGCACCAACTGCGATGAACATCATCAATACTATTAGTGGACGCATTATCTTGAACAGCGATATGCCGGACGCCTTCATGGCTGTGAGCTCGAATTTTTCACCCAAATTGCCGAACACCATTAACGATGCCAGTAAGACAGCCAAGGGGAGGGCAGTGGGCACCATCGTTAGCGCAGCGTAGAAAAATAATTCGCTGATTACTCCGATAGACAAGCCTTTGCCCACAAGATCATCGACAAAACGCCACAAAAACTGCATCAATACAATGAATAGACAGATAAAAAACGTCATGGCCAGCAATGGAAGAAATTGCTGGAGCATATATGTGTATAAGCGTTTAATATATACCATTATTGTTGTGGCGATAATCTTTTGCAAAGTTAGCTAATTTCAAGCAAACAGACAAATAGCTTATATAATGTATACATATTATATAGATGTCAATATGGCAGCTTAATATATAATATGTGCAAAAGAATACGAGTCGATAAGCCCGGATTGGAATGTTTGATGTTCATTTTTGACGAAAAAGAGGCTCTAAAATCGTAATTTATTCTTGAAATTCCTTAAATAATACAAAAAATAGATTGAATTGCGAGTGAAATTTGCCGTAATACCAATACACAGGAACGCCTAATTTATCAAATTGCGTCGGCTATTAGCTTACAAGCACTTAGCTCGAAAAAAATCTTTCAACTTGCGGGTAAAAATTTTATCAAAATGTTTGGTAGTTAGGCAAATAATTGCTAACTTTGCATCGATAAAAGAAGCGCAAAACTGCCGTCTCGTTGCTAACTATCTGATTGATAGTGTAATGGGTGGCGTTTGCAAGTGTGTAGACACTCCTTCTTTTATTGCTTAAACGAGAAAACGAACATAAGATATCATAAGTAACAAACAAACAAACTAAGATGCCAACTATTCAGCAATTAGTACGCAAAGGACGCGTGGCACTCGAGGATAAGAGCAAGAGCCCCGCTCTTGATAGCTGTCCCCAGCGTCGCGGCGTGTGTGTGCGTGTGTACACCACAACTCCTAAGAAACCTAACTCGGCAATGCGCAAAGTTGCTCGTGTGCGCCTCACTAACGGTAAGGAAGTTAACTCTTACATTCCCGGTGAAGGTCACAACTTGCAGGAACACTCAATCGTGCTCGTTCGCGGTGGTCGTGTAAAGGACCTTCCTGGTGTACGTTATCACATCGTTCGCGGTACTCTCGATACTGCAGGTGTGAAAGATCGCACTCAGCGTCGTAGTAAATACGGTGCTAAGCGTCCCAAGGCCGGTGCTGCCAAGAAGTAATTCACGTAACGTTATAGTTCGTGGGTGAAGTTATCTTATAGCACCCGAGTAAATCAATTTTCATTAACTCGTTTTTGCATTTCTTGCAGCTAAATTTCGGTTGAGTAAGTGAATCAGAGGATTCGCTGAAGAATTAAGAAGAAAGCAACCAAGCAATCAAAAACACATTTAGACCCTCAAATGAGAAAGTCAAAACCTAAAAAACGGTTAATTCTCCCTGATCCCGTTTTCGGTGACGTTCGCGTTACCAAATTCGTTAATCATCTCATGTATGACGGTAAGAAGAATACCGCTTTCGCTATTTTCTACTCGGCTCTCGAAACTGTGAAGTCGAAATTGCCCAACGAAGAGCTCGAAGCTCTCGATATCTGGAAAAAAGCGCTTGAGAATGTAACTCCCCAAGTAGAAGTAAAGAGCCGCCGTGTGGGTGGTGCTACATTCCAGGTTCCTACTGAAATCCGTGCGGATCGCAAGGAATCTATCTCAATGAAAAATCTTATCTCTTACGCTCGCAAACGTGGCGGCAAAACTATGGCTGACAAGCTTGCTGCTGAAATCGTTGACGCTTACAACAATCAGGGCGGCGCATACAAGCGTAAAGAAGATATGCACAAGATGGCTGAAGCTAACCGTGCTTTCGCTCACTTCCGTTTCTAAGCGATTTTCCGTTGAATATAAATCCACACCATCAACAAAATGGCTAAATCAGACGAACAGCTTAAATATACGCGTAACATCGGCATTATGGCTCACATCGATGCCGGTAAAACCACTACTTCAGAGCGTATCCTTTTCTACACCGGTCTAACTCACAAAATTGGTGAAGTTCATGACGGTGCTGCTACTATGGACTGGATGGCTCAGGAACAAGAACGCGGTATTACTATTACTTCAGCTGCTACTACCACTTTCTGGAAGTATAACAACGAGAAATATAAAATCAACCTTATCGACACCCCCGGACACGTGGACTTCACTGTTGAAGTTGAACGTTCACTCCGTATCCTCGACGGCGCTGTTGCAGCGTTCTGTGCAGTAGGTGGTGTTGAACCTCAGTCAGAAACTGTATGGCGTCAGGCTGACAAGTACAACGTTCCCCGTATCGGCTACGTTAACAAAATGGACCGTTCTGGTGCAAACTTCTTCGAAGTAGTTCGCCAGCTCCACGACGTACTTGGCGCTAACCCTTGCCCCATTCAAATTCCTATCGGTGCTGAAGAAACCTTCAAAGGTGTAGTTGACCTTATTCAAATGAAGGCCATCCTCTGGCATGACGAAACAATGGGCGCTGACTATTCTATCGAAGAAATCCCCGCTTCACTTGTAGAAGAAGCTGAACAGTGGCGCGACAAGATGCTCGAAAAAATCGCTGAATACGATGATGACCTCATGAACAAGTATTTCGACGATCCTTCGACCATCACTGTTGATGAAATCAAACGTGCTCTTCGCAAAGCTACCCTTTCAATGGACCTCGTGCCCATGATCTGCGGTTCTTCTTTCAAGAACAAGGGTGTACAGTGCCTCCTCGACGCTGTTTGTGCATACCTCCCCAATCCTCAGGATGCCGGCGTAATCGAAGGCCACTCTGTAGATAGCACCGACGAAGTTATCACTCGCGAACCCACTAGCGAAGCTCCCATGTGTGCGCTCGCATTTAAGATCGCTACTGACCCCTATGTTGGTCGTCTCTGCTACTTCCGCGTATACTCTGGCGAAATGAACGCCGGTTCATACATCTTCAATAGCCGTTCAGGCAAAAAAGAACGTGTTTCTCGCTTGTTCCAGATGCACTCTAACAAGCAGAACCCCATGGAAGTTATCGGCTGTGGTGATATCGGCGCAGGTGTAGGTTTCAAAGATATCCGCACCGGTGATACTCTCTGCGACGAAAACGCTCCTATCGTTCTCGAAGCTATGGAATTCCCCGATCCCGTTATCGGTATCGCAGTAGAACCCAAAACTCAGAAAGACCTCGACAAACTCGGCGTTGGCCTCCAGAAACTTGCTGAAGAAGACCCCACCTTCACCGTTGTTACAAACGAAGAAACAGGTCAAACAGTTATCTCTGGTATGGGTGAACTTCACCTCGATATTATTATCGACCGTCTCCGTCGTGAATTCAAGGTTGAATGTA
>CAZFGV010000016.1:0-47115 GCA_964518705.1 uncultured Bacteroides sp. | reverse complement strand
AACCCAGGACCCCAACATTAAAAGTGTTGTGCTCTACCAGCTGAGCTAGCGAATCTCCTTTGTCGCTCCGGGAGGTGTCCCTCTCAAAAGCACTGCAAAATTAGTGCATTTTTTATTACCCACCAAATTTTTCGCAAACTTTTTTCAAAAAAAATCAATTTTTCGCGATTTTTCTACCTTTGGTAAAATTTATTGGTATTTTTGTTAAACCATTTTCCGCCTTATTATTCCCTAAAAAACAAGTTTATTTTTTTGTAAGCCGCTATCTTTTGTTCAATTTTAACTCAAAAGCAGACTACTTTGCTTATAATTTACCGTGCTATGAGAATAAAGTCGATACTAAATATGATGCGAAATATGTAATGTTATCTATCGCGACATAACAACGGCAATCAACAGCAAGCTTGTTCATATTTTCGTTTTTTTCGGAGCGAAAGTAACCCTAATGAAAATATTAGAACGTGAAATTCATAGCAATGCGCAAACCACTGCTGTCGATTTCATACGGCACATCCAAATAATTCAGACGCCAAACATAGTCTAGTCGTATAAATCTAAAAATATTATCAAGCCCGACAGAAAACTCCATATAGGGCTTGTTCATCGCCACAACAGCTGCCTCTTTCGGGAACAATAGCAGATTATTTTCATCGCTCGGGGTGTTTTTTTGTGATAACGATCCATATATCCCCGAGAATCCGACAATTTCACGCAAGCCAAGGCGACGTACCCCGGGAATATAATTCAATAAAAGCCCACGCATCTCATATGTCAGATGCCACGACACATACGACGAATTTACAAATTCCATCGGATTCATCAACGCAAAACTACCTGGCTGAATTATATACGACAAGTTGGCATTCGGGATAAATAATTCCGTAAACACGCTCTGTCCCCAAGTATGTCCCGCCGATACACGCGCGTCGAGGGCGCCTAAAAAGGACATTCTAAAACGTTTCGACACCGCCACCTCGGTCCTATTAACGCCAAAGTCATTTCCCCACAAGCCTTTAGGACTCCAACGATGACGTATTTCAAACACAGGAACTGTTTCATCTATTGGTATACGATACGACTTCGCTTGATAGAACGTTTCACCGGGAGCATATCGCAACGACACATTCCATATCGGCATTCCAAAATGATTGCGCGTAAACCCCGACGCATCAACAAAAGGTACCAATGGCGTAGCTTGCTGCCAGATATGTTCGAACGACGCCGTTAACGATAAGTGATTTTCCAATTCCAACGTATATTGCAACTGCGACAAACGTCGATAAGTAAAACGTCGATCGGACATTCGCGACAACGACAGCACAAAGTTATCGGAATTAGTATATAAATAATGAGAACCGAGGCGATCTATATCATACTCGTGAGTAAATCGCAGAGAATGCATCGGAAACTCGCGAGGATGATATTTTTTCTTGATAAAAGAATACTCGCCTTGAATCTGATATTTCCAACGCTTATCGCCGAATCCGTAGGCAACATATCCTCGACCAAACAAATTGGGATTAAGATTTGCCGTCGTCATACCACCGGCACGAAGACGCAACCCTTCGAAGCTATTATATGATGCCATTGTATTCAACGGACCAATATCGAATTTACTTTTGCTACTCGTCGGCCAATATCCTTGCACCATATTTCGAAGGAAAATCTCACCATAATAAAAAAGCTTCTGTCTACGCAAACGCTCCATCAACAAATCGGCTTTATCTTCTCCCGGCGAGAGCGGTATGCTGCGCGCCTCGGCCCAAAATGCTTCATCTCGTTTATCGGCTGTCGACAAGGTGTGCAAATCTCCCAATCCGGCAAAAATGCTATCACTTTCCTCCGGCTGTTCAAATGTATGGTCTTGATAATTAATCTTTCGTGTTAGATATAACTGCGGTGTTCCCGGCATAATTTCAAGCTCCATCATCAACCAATCATCATTAATCAACCGAGAGCCGTCAGGAGCTTGTGAATAATTTTGCACCAACCGCAAACTCTTCACGAAATTAAGATTGATTTCAGATGAAACGCCCAGTTCCACTCGTGCAACATGCATTGCCGTATCTGC
The DNA here is from genome assembly GCA_964518705.1 of uncultured Bacteroides sp. Taxonomy (GTDB): domain Bacteria; phylum Bacteroidota; class Bacteroidia; order Bacteroidales; family Muribaculaceae; genus CAG-873. The sequence continues at coordinate 45,044 of CAZFGV010000016.1, read as the reverse complement.
TGCCGGAACATATATATGCCCTTGAAAACCGATATTACTCTTATTCCTAGGATAGAACGCCAACGCTATATGCGGCTCTTTGCTTCCGGGAATAACAGCAGCACTATCAACGAGATAAAAACGATAATAATCGGCAGCTATCGCTGACAAGGGGCTTACAAAATTATTACGCAACAAATTAATATCACCTTGATATAAATCGACAGGGCGCAACATTTCCGCCATCACCGTGTAAGCATTATTTTGATCAAACACCTCGTCAACACCTTCAGAGCGAATGCCTTTTACAATAGTTCTTTCGGCTTGTGGTGAGCGACGAAAATATACATCTGCGGCTTTTTCCTTTACTAGCATGTTTAGCACCGGACAACCTGAAATCTCCGACGTATCTATGTGTTCGGCTATATTCGGAATTCGACGCATTAGTGAATTTGATTGCGTAGTGTCAAAATTATTAATTCCCATCGACATACGCTCATAAGTTCGATACGAATACCAATCGTTACGACGCGGATTATTTACCTCTCCCATACGTCTCAAACGACGAGCAAACTCTACTGCCGGATTGTTCTTCTTGCTATATTTTTGCTTTTTAATAACAACTTCCTTAAGTTGTGTCGCCTCATGCGACAGCAAAATATCATATAACTGTATCGAACCGTCATGAAGCGCTATCGTTGCGCTTTTATAGCCCTGACATGACGCCGTAATAGTCTTGCTATTAGCCGGCAAAGTTAATTCAAAAATACCATGGCTGTCTGTTACCGTTGTCTTTTTGCCACCTTCAATACGAATAGACGCAAACGGAAGCCCTTCAGTAGTAAGAGAATCTCGCACAATTCCGCGTATAAATGTGCCGGCATCGACTCCGTATACTATTAATGTAACCGAAGCCAACAAAATTGTCATAAAAAAACGATGCACAAACATACTTGCAATTTTTTTTGTAATTTTACCGCCAAATCCAAAAGATATGGCAACCGAAATCGAACGAAAATTTTTAATACTATCTGACTCCTATAAAAAACACGCCATTGAGCGCGTAGAAATCGTACAAGGCTATCTCAGCACCGATGTTGACTCAACGGTACGCATACGCATACGCGGAGACCACGGTTACATCACCGTCAAAACTCGCAATGTCGGTTGTTCCAGAGGCGAATGGGAATACGAAATACCTGTTGAGGATGTTCGCGAAATGTTGCCGGCGTGCGGCGTTCATGTTATCGAAAAAACTCGTTGGATTGTACCGAACAACGACGGCCTCTTTTGGGAAATTGACGAATTCCACGGCCGACACCAAGGCCTTACTATTGCTGAAATAGAGCTACCGTCTATAGAAACAATGTTCACCCGCCCTTCGTTCATAGGAGAAGAAGTGACGGGCGAACCTAAATACTATAATTCCGTACTATCAGGATTCTGAGCCAATTTCGCAGCCTTAGCTTCTTCGGCAAGGCGACGACGCTCGGCCTCTTCTGCTGCCTTACGCGCTGTTATGCTCGCTATTTCATCTGCAGGACGCAACTCGAGTCGAACAACATTCTCTACGTGTTGCGTATGCGGGAACATATCAACGGGCTGAACTGCTACAACGGCATACTTATTATCAAGCAAGGCGAGGTCGCGTGCTTGTGTTGCCGGATTACAGCTAACATACACAATAGCAGCCGGCTCGGCGCGTAGGATTGTATCTACTACATCGCCATGCATACCTGCTCGTGGAGGATCGACAATCATCACATCAGGACGGCCATGTTCTGCGATAAATTCGTCGGTTAAGATATCTTTCATATCGCCGGCATAGAAAATTGTATTATCAATGCCGTTAACTTGTGAATTTATACGAGCATCTTCTATTGCCTCGGGCACATATTCAATACCCACAACTTTGCGTGCTTGACGACTAACAAAGTTTGCTATTGTTCCCGTGCCGGTATAAAGGTCATAAACCAATTCATCACCGGTTAGATGAGCAAAATTGCGTGTCACCTTATACAACTCATACGCCTGGTGCGAGTTTGTTTGATAGAACGACTTCGGACCGATACGGAAGCGCAAACCTTCCATTTCTTCTTCAATATAAGGCTGTCCGGCAAACAAAATAACGTCTTGATCACCGATAGTGTCATTAACCTTTGTATTAACAACATACATCAATGATGTTATCTGCGGGAACTCGGTTTGTATAGCTTCCATCAATGCCTGAATAGCGTCTTTGCGATCTTCGCCAACGACAACAACAAGCATAATTTGACCTGTCGATGCAATACGCACCATCATAGTACGAATAAAACCGCTCTGGGCGCGCAAGTCATAGAAGGGCAATGAGTTAGCCTTGCACCAATTCTTTACAAATATGCGCATCTTATTCGACAAATCATCCTGCAAATGACAAGTGTTAATATCCAGCACCTTATCAAACGCTCCGGGAATATGGAAACCTGCTGCATCACGATCCGGGAAATCCTGACCGCTGCTAAGCTGTTCATATGTCAACCAACAACGATTTGAGAATGTATATTCAAGTTTATTGCGATATTCCCAAATGTTATTACTACCCAAGCAACCAGGAATTTCAGGATGCTCTACCTTGGCAATTCTATCGATAGCATCAACAACTTGCTGACGTTTGCATTTAAGCTGATATTCATACGGCAAATGCTGCCAGCGGCAACCGCCGCATATTGTAAAATGCTCACAGCGAGGCTGTATTCTTACGTCACCAACTTCTCTAATACGCGCAATGCGGCCGGTGGCATAACTTTTTCGTTTCTTTTCTATCTGAATGTCAACATGATCGCCGGGTGCGCCAAAAGGTACAAATACGACCATATCGTCGACGCGAGCTATGGCATTTCCCTCGGCTGCTACATCGGTTATTAATACGTCTTCCAACAACGGGAGACTCTTTCGTTTTCTTGACACAGTTGCAAGTGTTGTTTAGTTGCTAATTAATTATTTAACGCGTTTATGCGCTTACATTATGCAAATTTAGCTATTTTTTCCGTAATAGCCAACTAAGCTCAGCAAGCCAACTTATTATTAGCTCTATTTGAATAGTTGAGGTACAAATTCGGTAAGATATATTCGCCAATTTTTCCAAATATGTCCTTCGCTGCTTTCGTAGTATTTATAGTTATATCCTCTTGAATCCAACAATTTTCTATAGTCCTCATTTGCTTTATACAGAAAATCCGCATTACCTATCGCAATCCAATATAACTTCGGTTGTTTGCTGAATTGGATAGCCAACTTTTCATCGAAATTATCATAAATCGGAGAAGTTTTATCAGACTTTATTGCAGCCGAAAACAAACCGACATAATCGAACATATCAGGGTATTGCTTAGAGATATGCAATGAATGAAACCCACCCATTGACAATCCTGCTATTGCACGAGATTCTTTCTTTTGGATGGTTCTAAAATGGTTGTCTATGAATTTTACGAGATCGGGAAAATGCTGCTCGAAACTTCCGTCCATAGTCTTTGGCAATTGCAATGTAGGCACAACAAAACCATTAGAAGACTCACCGGGAGCTGCTTGTTGTGACACATTTCCATTCGACATCACAACAATCATCGGCTCGGCTTTTCCTTGTGCTATAAGGTTATCAAGAATCTGCACCGTACGACCGAGTTCGGTCCATGCATTTTCATCGCCACCCATACCATGCAACAAATAGAAAACCGGATATGACTTGTCGCCGGATTCATAACCGGCAGGAGTATAAACCGTTACTCGTCGATTCATATTCAAACATTCACTATAATACCACATTTTCGCAACCGTACCATGTGGCACATCTTGAACTTTATAATAATCAGCACGGTCGCCTTCGATTAGAAAGATATTCGTAATCGATGCCACATCTCGCAGTTGATAAACATTTGACGGATCATTTATCTTAATGCCGTCTACAATAAATGAATAGCTATAAAGTTCCGGAGCGAGTGGTGTTGGTGTTGTATACTCCCAAACACCATTTTTATTTTCGAGTTTTGCCACTCCGGGAACATCAAATTCACCATAAGCCGTATTCATTTTCTGTGTCGGCAAAAAATCACCTGTCACCATAACTTCATCAGCACTCGCGGCTGACAATCGGAACGTCACCGTTTTATCAGCATTAACTTGCGGCGACACTACTGTTTCCATCGGACTCCATAGTGCTTGCTGTGCATTTGCACTAATGGATATTGCAACAACACTTAGTTGTAATAGTCGTTTAATCATAGTCGTTAGATTAAAAACACAACAAATCTTTGCTTGCAAAGATAGCATTTTTTACCGCTCTATTTTACATTAAAAACAAATTTTTCGCCGTATTAGCAAAAAAATAATTCGCAAATAACAATTAATATTATAACACAACAATAATTTAACAGCATTTAAGCATGTATTACGATTTTTTAGTCGTAACTTTGCCTTGCGCATTGTAGGCATAAATTCAATGCGAAAAAGGACGACACATAACACAAATACCTTATGAAAAAACTTTTACTCCTTTTATGCGTTACCGGTGGCATCTCATTACAGTCGGTAGCTGAAACAGTCACCCTTCAGGGTGTTGAATACGAAGTAGAAACCAAAATCGACCGACTCATTGGTCCCGGCATTCGTCATTCTCGTTACCGTCTACCATCGTTTCCGCTCAACATCAACGTTTTAACCGTTGACTTGAACAACCCCTACAATCGCATCGAAACAACAACAGCGAACGAAAACTCACGCGGCACAGAAAAACTCGTTGCCGCTGCCGAACGCCAATCATACGCCAACCACCGTGCTATAGCAGGCGCTAACGGAAACTTCTGGACCGTTACCCAAGAATATGCCGGTAACGTATTAACAGGCACTGCTCACAATGGTAGCCTCCGCAACGGCAAGTTGGTCGTTGAATCTAATCAACATCGCGACCAATGGAATGGCGGCACTATGCGCACAGGCATCGCGGCGATGAGCTACGACAAAACAATGCATTTAGGTTTCTGTACTTCGGCGATTACAGTTACCTCTGATAAATTAGGTGTCCTTCCCGTTCACCAGTGCAACAAGGGCGTATATTCCGACGAGCTTGCTATGTACAATAGTTTTTATGGCGCGGAAACAGCATTCCTCCCCGTTTGTCACGGTGATGGCAAACTTGCAGAAGACGTTGACGGTGATGCGACTGAGGTTATTCTCGACATCGTTGAAGGTCAATCCTGGAACAGTGGTGAAGACATTCTCTTTACCGTTGCGGAAATTCGCAAAGATGCAGGTAAAGGTACTCTTGGCGCTCATGATTTAGCTCTTGTTGGTCGTGGCGAATATCGCGACAAAATCGCAAACCTTGAAATCGGTGACCAAATCGCTCTTAAATATACTTGGACTTTCAACCCCGGAACAGAAAACGAAAAAACTCCGAAGATTGAACAAGTTATCGGTAGTAACGCTTTCGTTATGACTAACGGTGTGCTAAACCACCGCAACGAGGACGAATCATACAACACCCAAATCTATTCTCGTACCGGTTATGGTAGCTCTGCCGACGGAAAGACTCTTTACATAATTGTTATCGACAAGAGCTCCGACCCCGTTTACGGACTCTCTGCCGGTTGTACTACTACTGTTATGTGTGAATTCATTCGCACATTGGGTTGCACCGAATTGGCAAACTTTGATGCCGGCGGTTCTGCTCAAATGCTAATCAACGGCCAAATCGAAAACAGAACTACTGAAAGTATTCCTCGCGCTGTTAACAACGGCTGGCTTGTATACTCTATTTCTCCAGAAGACGCTGACGACTACAACACTGTAGCAGCGCTCGCTTTCGATGAATCTTCTTTGCAAGCTCCTATTTACTCTAGCTACACCCCCACTGTGATTGCCTACAATCGTTACGGCAATGTTCTTGATTACGACTTCAAAGACTTTACCCTCTCTTGCGCTCCCGACCTCGGCTCTTGCGAAGGCAACACTCTTACTGCCGGAGGAAATGCTATAATAGGTGAGCTAACAGCTTCATACGGCGAAGTTTCGACTTCTAAAGACATTAGCATTAGCGACAATGTCAGCGAATTTGCTCTCCGCCTTAACCAAATCCACCTCGACCTTCATCGTTCATACGAAATCGAAGTATCAGGCACTATGGGTGAAAAAGTGTATGCTTACGACCCTGCAACAATAATGTGGACCACCGACCCTGCCGGCATCGTTTCTATTGACGCTAACGGCGTTCTCACCGGCATAACCGAAGGCACAACTACTCTCACAGGCACCATCGGTGACTTCATCACTACTGCTGTTGTCACTGTTGAAGAAGCCCAAGCATCTGAAATTGCTATCACCGATTGGAGCAAGTTTACTGCAAAAGGTTCTAGCGGCATCAGCGCCTCTTTGGATGGCTCGGTAATAAGCTACAACTACAATAATCCTCGCAACCCCTACATTTCTCTTAACGGCGACGTTCAATTCTACTCGCTTCCCGACGAAATTTGTTTGGAATTCAATTCGACACTTCCTTTGACCAAGGTATCTGCCGATATGCGTTCTTCGCTCATCACCAAGGTAAACGACGTTACAATATCACCTGTTGATGCCGAAACTTTCGAAGCTAACACCGACCACACCGTAACACTTCCCCTCGACGGTCTTTTCGGTCATGACGATATTGCAACATACCCCGTATCGCTCAAATATATCCGCTTCTACACCACAACAAACGCCACAAACAAAGGCGACCACACCATAAACGTTAAAGGTCTTTGGGCAAAATACAATCAACACTCAGGCGTTGAATCTGTTATCACCGACAACACTCCTGTCGCTATCAGCTCAAACCCCGTATCTGCCGGAACTACTTTCTTCGTTAACGGCACTCAAATTAACAAAGTAGAAATCTACACCACCTCTGGCGCTCTTTACAACACAACATCGGCTGCTGCTGAAAATGTTGTTGCAATTAAAGCTCCGACAACTCCCGGTGCTTACGTTATTCGCACAAGCACTAATAGTGGCGTAAATTCTTCTATACTTCTCGTAAAATAAAAATCACTAAATATGAAACAATTAATTCTTCTCGCAGGCATAGCTACATCATTAGCCGCCAATGCGCAGATTGCAACTGTTTCGACTCCCGAACCAATTATGCAGGGCGTTCATAGCGAACTCTTTAATCCGGTTCTCAGCGCCGACGGTAGCAAACTACTTTTCTCGGCTGAAGATTATTCTAATCTTCGCATTTACGATTTTGAAAGTGGTAGCGCTACTCAAATTTGCTCTGAGAAAGGTGCCGGTTTTGGTGCGCAATTTGCCGACAACAATTCAAAAGTTGTTTACATCGCTCAAACACAGAATATTAACGGCTTAATTATGCGCCAAATGCGCCAATACGACATCAAAGCCGGTTCTAACACCAATCTCACAGCACAGGCACGCTTTATCGCACGCCCCACGATTGACGCAAACAATATTGCGACAACGATCGATGGCAAACGCCGCAACATCGGCAAAGCTATTCAAAAGTCTGTTCGCACCGAAGGCTCAACTCTTTACATCACTATTAACGGTAAAGAAAAGGCTTACAGCCCCGTAGAATCACAAGCAGGCTATTTGTGGGAATCAATCTCTCCCGACGGTAAAAAGGTAATGTTCTTCGCGGCCGGTAAAGGCATCGTCATTACCGACCTCAACGGCAACATCCTTGCTCAACCCGGAAACTTTGAAGTTCCCGTATGGTATGGCAACGATCATATCGTAGCTCAAAACGCTACCGACGACGGTCACCAATTCTGCTCTTCGCAAATTGTTTTGCTATCTTTAGACGGCTCTCAGCGCCAAGATCTCACTCGACCTGAAAGCATGTCTATGACTCCAACAGCGTCTATCAACACTAACAAAGTGGTTTACAGCACCATTGACGGACGTTTGTATCAAATGATAGTAACTCTTAACCATTAATACCGACCCTCAAATGAAAAAGCAAATATCATTAGCACTAATGGCTTGTGCCGGACTATTGAGTGCTTCGGCTGACAATGGTCTGAAAGTATATATCAACCCCGGTCATGGCGGTCACGATGCTGATGACCGTAACGTTGTTATCGAACCTTACAAACAAGGCGATCCCGAAGGTTATTGGGAATCTAACTCTAACCTCGTTAAAGGCCTTGCTCTTCGAGACATCCTTTTAGAAAAAGGCTATAAAGTTGAAATGTCTCGTATTACAAATACATCTGACGACGACCTCGGTCTAACAACTATCGGTAACCTTGCCAATGCATCGCAAGCCGACGTTTTCTTCTCTATCCACTCTAACGCCACCGGCACAACTTCTCGCCGTAACTTCCCGCTAATGTTGTTCCGCGGTTACGACAACGAACCGCAAATTGAAGGCTCTAAAGAACTATCGACTATTCTTAACAAGCATTTGTTAGAGAATGAAATAACATATTGGACAAGCTCAGCTCTCAACGTCCGCGGCGACTGGTCATTCTACTCTAGCTGGGGCACTCAAGGTCTTGGCGTTCTTCGCAAACTTACTATTACCGGTATGCTTTCCGAAGGCTCATTCCACGACTACATTCCCGAGACTTACCGCCTTATGAATGACGACTTCTGCTGGCTTGAAGCATACCACTTCCGTCGCGCTATCGACGAATACCTCAAGCAACCAGGCGAAGAAGTTGGCCACATATTCGGTCGTCTCAACGATAGCCGTAGCCCGCGTCCCGGTTCCTACAAAATGTTTGGCGATGACAATCTCGCTACTATTCAAGGTGCTACAGTTGAATTATACAATTCTGACAATCAACTCGTTGACACTTATACTACCGAAACCAAGCACACTAACGGCGTTTACTGCTTCAAGAATCTAACTCCCGGCACATACACTATTAAGACAATTAGTGAAACTCACTATGCCCATGAAGCTGTTGTTGAAGTTAAAGCCGACTTGGTATCATACGCAAACTTCAAATTGAACAAAATTCGTTCAACCGCTCCCGAAGTAACTTCATACTCTCCCGTATGGAAAGATGGCGACGAAGGCATTCTCTGCAACACTCCTATCACATTCCAATTCAATTGGGACATGGATACTGAGATTACCTCTAAAGCATTCTCTATCGAGCCCGCGATTGAAGGTACAATCACATGGGAAGACGTTAACTATCGTATGGTATTTACACCCACAAAGACCTACAATACCAATACATTGTACACCGTTACCCTCAACACAAGTGCAGCCCATGCCGGAGGTATGACTCTTGAAGAACCTTTCACTTTCACCTTCAAGACCACCGATCGTAACTTTATGGAAATCATCGGCCAGTCGCCTCGCGAAGGTGAATCTGTTCACTATCAGAACGCTGAGGTTGAATTCCGCTTCGACTTGCGTCCTAACTTCAACAAGATTCCTCAGCAAATCTCTTGCACAGACGAAGACGGCAACGAAATTAAATTCAACACCCGTAACATCAAAACTTCGAAAGCTACATTGCCTTACGGTTACTTCCGTATTCCGTTCTCTAAAGACCTCGAAGTCGGCAAAAAATACACCGTACATCTTGATGGCGATCTCGCCGATAACGATGGCATCACAATCAAAAATCCTGTTGACGTTAGTTTCTATGCTTGCAACGTCGGAGAAGAAAAAGTCGGAACTGTAGTTGACGAATTTGACGACCAAACATCATTCGCGTATAACGAAGAACAGTCACAAGCAGTTAAATCTCAAAAACTTGCCATTAACAGCAAAACTGCACTCTTCAACTCTGCTGTAGACTTCACTTACACCTTCGAAGGTAATGAAGACGGCGAAATCCTTTGGAACAACAACGCCGAAAATAATGTTGATCTTCTCCCGTCAGACATTATCACCGTTCACATTAACGGCGACCTTTCTGAAAACGGTCTATATTTCTTATTCTCATCAGACTCTTTCGAAAAACTCATCCACATCACCGACCTCAACTTCATTGGATGGCGCTCTTTCGATGTTCCTCTTCTTGAACTCGAAGGCTCGGATGCTTACCACTTCAAAGGTGTTAAGATAGTTCAAAACGCTGCTCTTCAGTCTAGCACAGGCACTATCGGTATTGACAAAATTGTTATCAAAGGTAGCAACGCTATTGACGATGTTGTCGTTCCCGGTCTAACTATCAACACTTCTTCTGAATATATTGTAGCAAACGCAGATTGCGTTATAGAGTCAATCGAACTTATCGGTGCTGACGGTCGTGTAGTAGCAGCTCGCAAGGGCAATGCACTATATATCGGCGACATCTCTGCAGGTCACTACATCGCTATCGTTACCACCAACAACGGCCGTACGGCTAAACGTATTGTAATTAATCATTAATCATTAAATACTAACAAACAAATGAAATTCCGCTCATTTGTAGCGGCGCTCGCCGTAGGTCTCTCTTTTGGGGCCTACGGCGTTGAGCCGTTTACAGCACTCCAACTTCCGGAAGGCGCACATCACCCAGTGCTTAGTCCTGACGGATCTACTCTCCTCTTCTCTTCGGCTTCGCACGAAGGTTTAAAAGCGCTCAACATCAATTCAGGTGAAATTTCTGTAATTGACAATAGCACAGCTGCCGGTTTCCAACCTGTTTTCTCTAACGATGGCAGCACCGTTTATTTCCGCACGGCAGAAATGCGCGACGGCTTGCTTTATCGCGACGTTCGTGCTTTCTCTTTTGCAAAGAAATCCGTAAACCGCATTGCTCCTCATTCTCGCGAAGACGTTGACTTGGCGTCTTTCTCTGGCGGGGACTTCGCCGTTGCTGACTACAAAACAATTCGCGTTCGTCGTTGCGGTAAAGAAATCGAACTCAATCCTATCGCTGACAGCCACTCTTACTTGTGGGCTTCTCTATCTCAAGACGGATCTAATTTGCTTTTTACAGAACCTTTCAAAGGCGTATTCGTAGCTAACGCCGACGGTTCTAACGCACGTCAAATCCTCCGTAAAGGTGACAACGCATCTTGGGCCGGTGCAAATACTGTTATTGCTGTCGTTTCGCACGATGACGGTTATGTTCTGCTCGACTCTAAACTCGTTGCCGTTGACATCACAACAGGCAAAGTTACCGACCTCACCGACTCTTCTATTCTTGTAGGCGAAGCTACAGCTGCCACTGACGGAACTGTCGTTTTCTCGGATATTAATGGTAATATGTTCATTTTCAATATTAACGACTGATGAAACGCATCTTTTTACTCCTGCTCGCTATTGCAGCCGTCGCTTCAGGCGCTTCAGCCAAGAAAATGAGCGACCTCAAAATATACATCAACCCCGGCCATGGTGGTTACACCGGAGACGACCGTCCTATTCAAATTCATCCATACGAAAAGAACGACACTGCCGGTTATTGGGAATCGAAAAGTAACCTTTACAAAGGTTTACACATGTATCACATTCTCGATTCTCTCGGTGCAACTCCGTACCTCTCTCGTATTAAAAATACCGAAGATGACGACCGAAGCCTTAGCGGTATCGCTGCCGAAGCTAACGAACTTGGTGTTGACCTTTTCTTCTCTATCCACTCTAACGCCGGCGAAAATGTTAACACTCCGTTGATGCTTTATCGTGAAAGCTCTATCGGCGTGCCGCGTTACGAAGGTAATGTTACGCTAAGTAAAATTCTTTGGAAGAATCTTCATTCTAACAAACTATCTATCTGGACTCGCGACACTGAATATGTCGAAGGTGACCTCACTTTCTATCAAAACATGTGGCAAGGCGGTCTTGGCGTCCTTCGTCCGCTTTACGTGGTAGGTCTGCTTTCTGAAGGTTCTATGCACGAACACCGTCCTGAAGCTCACCGTTTGATGAACGATGACGTCCTTTGGCTCGAAGCTTGGCATTTCGTTAAATCTATAATGGAATACTTCGACACTGAAGATCGTTTCGTTACAGGTAACGTTGCCGGCATTGTTTACGACGACCACAACTTGCGCGAATATGTACAACCCGCCAACTTCACTAAATTCGGTCGCGATGCTTTGGCGCCGCTTAACGCTACTGCTATCGAACTAATTAACAGCGAAGGCACTGTTGTGCAAACTCGCACTACCGATAACGACTACAATGGCGCGTTTGTTTTCCGCAACGTTGCTCCCGGCAAGTATACCGTACGCGCAAACCATGACGGATACTACATTCTAAATAAAGAGGTTACTGTTACTGCCAACGAAGTGACATACCAAGATATGCCGCTCACTCTCAAACGAGAATTCCCCTTAGCTATCACAGCATACTCACCCAAGCCCGCTAACGGTGAAAAAGTTTTCTGTGGTGAAACAATCAAATTTGAATTCAACACCGACGTTGATACCGAGTCATTCGAAGCCGCTCTAAAAATCGAGCCCGCTATAGATGGTTACATCACTTATTCAGACTCTTACCACAAAGCCGAATTCCACCCCAACCTCTCACTTGACCGCGACACTCATTTCACCGTCACTGTTGCCGCTACTGCTAAACACACCGACAGCAACTATAGCCACCCCGAAATGAACGAACCTCTCGTGTTTGAATTCCAAACTATGGGTCGCGACCGTGTAGACTTGTTGTCTCATTTCCCGGCGGAAAATGGTGAAGTTCATATGGCTACTCCTAGCCTCGAATTCCGTTTCGATGCTACTATTGACAGCAAAATGATTTTCGATGTTGTAAATATTGAAGACTCTAAGGGCAACCAAATCAACATCAACCGACGCAACTCTACTTACAACAAGTTGTCAAATGGTTACGGCAACATTGTATATATTCTCAACGAAGACCTTACTGTCGGAGAAACATATACAATCACCATTGATGGCGACCTTCGCGACAAAGAAACCCTTCCCCTCGGCAAAACAGTAACAGTAAACTTCAAAGCTTTCGACGCTACTGAAGCTGCTAAAGACACCGAAGTTGTTGAATCTTTCGAAGGCGACAATGCGATGTTCGCTTACGATGCCGATCAAAGCAAAGGCATTTCAGGAAAGCCCACCTCTATTCGTACTAAAGAAAGCCTCATCGACACTTACGCTAATAAATTAGGCTATAAATTTGCCGATCAGCGCAATGGCGAAGCCGTTTGGTCATACACCGGAGAACCTATCATTTTCAACACAGGTGACAAACTCGGCTTGCACATAAACGGCGACTTCAACGGTCACGAACTCCTCGTTGCTCTAACTTCAGGTACTGACACAAAGTATGCATCTCTCGGTACTATCGATTTCCGCGGTTGGACTTATCGCGAAGTTACTCTTGATATGCTCGAAGCTTCTTTCCCCTACATTCTAACAGGTATCAAGCTCGTGCAAACAACAAGCCCCATTGCTCAAAACGGTACTATCGTTCTCGACAACATCACTCGCTCTTCTAACACATCCGGTGTTGAAGATGTTATCAGCAGCACTGCCGGATATAACGCTTGGGTTAACGGCGATATTATTTGCGCAGAAGCTCCCGAACAAATCGCTTCTATCGAATTGTTCAACATCTCTGGCATTATGGTTGCTAACTCTAACGATTCTTTCGTTAACGTTAAAAACATCGCAAAAGGCGTTTATTTCGTTCGTATAACAACTATCAGCGGCAAAAACGCTACTATTCACACTGTTATTCGCTAACGTTCAATACCATAGACAAAAGGCTGCTTCATCCGAGGCAGCCTTTTTTTACCCTTTTACTAACTTATCTTTTCAATATTATCACCGGCCGCTGGGGCTTAGAGTAGGTACTTGCGCGAGTTAATGATATAGAAACCCGAAGGTAGGGCTATCGTGGAGGTACCGGCCGGGATTTCGTGAATGATAGTCTTGCCATCGAGTGTGACGATGTGGAGAGTGCGAGCCGAGTCGGATGTAACGGTGATTGCTCCACGCGAGGCTTCGATGGTGATGCTCCGGTCTGGGTTGATGCTTTCGATGCCACTAGCTCCGGCGCCAACGGGCAGATATTCTGTCGGGGTAGTGTCTTTAGCCATGCCGAGGGTATATACGCCGCGGCGGCGCACCATCAGGTTTTCGGTCTGGTTTTCGCCCACGCCGGAATGTCCGTTGTTGAATATGAGGCGGTAATCGTCGCTGTCGTAGTCGGCTGTCATGCAGTAGTGCCAATAGTAATTTCCGTCGATGACTACATATTCACAGTCGCGGCCGGGCCAGTCGCGGTATTGGTGTAGGCCGTTGTCCCACCAGTATATCATCACGTTTTCCCAGTCGGCGGCTACGCCATCTTGCTTAAAAAATACATGGTACTTGCCTTCTTCGTCCTCAGGCACGACAAATTCCTTGGCAACAAGAGGTTCTTTAATGTCGAATGACTTGTTGAGCCACTTCTTGGCTTGGTTGAGGAAGTTTAGCACATAAGTCAGCTGGTTGTCGAGGTCACCGTTGCCATACTGAGGCCAGCGCTGCAGGTCGCAAGCCGCAGCTGAGCGTATCTGCTCTATGAAGTCGGTGGCATATGTATCGAGCGAGGCGTAGTCAGTGGCCAGTACTTCGGTCCATAATTCGGCGGCACGGCGCTGCAGGCGAGGAAATTTCCACAGCTCTTCGGCCCAGTGGTTTTGGTAGCCTGTACCTTGCCAGAAGTGCGTCCCCGGGTGCGAGTCTTTCCATAAGGCCGAGCCGAAGTCCCATACGGGCGAATAGTGCCAGCGCTGTCCGTTGCCGAGGTCTTTGTGCATGTAACAGCTGCCGTGCATAGCCTCGTTGTTGTCGAGAATGTCCTGAATGAGAAGGTATCGAGCCGTGTCGTCGATGTCAAGGTAAGCCCAGATGGCGTCTGAATTTTTGTCACCGAAAATCAGAGTGTTCATGCGCCGGAATTCGTAGAGCAGCTTGTCGGTGTAGCCGTCGGGTTCGAAGCCGGGGTCTACGCTCTTGTCGTAGGTGATGCGCATTTCCCAGCCGTTGCCGTCGGTGAATCGTACTTGCCCTTCGTCGTACCGGTAGTTGTCGATTTCGACCAGCGAGCCACCTTCGACCCACTGCTGCAGCGGCTTGCCTTCGCTGTCCTCCTCGCCCCACTCGGCGATGTCGACGCGGTCTTTGTCGATGCGAATTTGTTCGGTGGCGAAGTAGAGTCCGCGGTACGAGCCGTTGATTACCAACTCAACGGGGCGCTGAGCCGGAGTCCAGGGCAATCCGAAGATTTCCGATAGCTTAAATCCGATGGTATTACGCAGAAAGCCGCGCTTGTCGTCGGCATGGGCTAGCAATGCGAAATGCTTGCTCTTATTCATACCCAGTAGGGCCTGCTTCTTGTCGAGTTTCAGTCGGTAGGGCTTTTTGTCAAAGCCGGTCCACGTCCAGTTGCCGCGTCCTTTGATTTTGGTGGTCTGCGGTGCGCTTTCGCTGCCGATGGCATCAATGTCGGAGCAACCTTTGGGGTCGAGCCAGTAGTCGGCTTCGAGGTATGTCTCTTTTTCGACAACTTCAGCACCGTTCGCGATGTTGATATATAGTACGGGTAGCGTGCCCGAAGGCTCCACAGCTTGTGAGCTGATTGCGACAATCAGCACCATAGCTAGCGACAACAGTATTTTTCTCATCTCAGTATTATTTTTGCTTGTATTCGAAATGATGTTTGAATCCGATTAGAATTATATTTTATGTGCAAAAATAGCAAATATTTCAGAAAACAAAGCAAATACTCTTGCCGATAATGCTTCAGAAAGTTGGAAGTGTCGTTCCCTCTGCTTCTGCCGTGCGTTCAATTATGCGGTGCTCCTTGACGGTGACGCGCATCAGCCATCGCCTGTGCTTTGGGGTCGTTATAGCCTCCTCGTGGGTTGCATTACCTTTATACTCGCGACTGATGGTTGATGGATGTTAGTATATCTCTGTCGCAATTTCTTTCAGCGTTCTCTCTTTGCTAGTGCCGCGATTTTGATGTTCCACGAAAAGGTGGTACCTTTGTGCTGTGGTTAAATATTTTGTCATGTAGCAATCCAAAATGGGAGACTTCGGTTCTTTTTTTGTATTGCCTTGGACAGAAGTTACCTTTCTGTCGTGTTGGCCTCAGAAATATGAAGCACGGCAGGTGGAAAATTGCATTTCGGCCTTGACTTTAGACTCTAAATTTTAATGTATGGATACATCAAACATTATTCCCGACTGGGCAAAAGAAACAAACTGCGCCATTACGGTTGTTGACACAGAATGCAACATTATATATATGAACGATAAAGCCTGCGCAACTTTTGCAGCTCATGGCAATCTTATCGGTCAAAACATGATGAAATGCCACTCTGAAAGATCGCAACAAATCATCAAACGTCTACTCGAAACCGGTGGCGTCAACTGCTACACTATCGAAAAGAAAGGTGTTCGCAAAATGATATACCAAACAGCATGGAAAGAAAATGGCAAAACCGCCGGGCTCGTCGAAATTTCAATGGAAATACCGGCAGAGATGCCTCATTATGTACGCGAATAATCACACGGACTACCGCTAAACGCTGTTTCACTTATTTCAACGCCTGCTGGTAATTTCAAAGATTGCAACGACGAACAATTACTAAATGCATTGTCCGAAATAGACTTTAGTTTATTCGGAACAGCGACATATTTCAACGATGCACAGTCTTTGAAAAATTCTTCAGGGATATTGCGTATTTCACCGGGCAAAGAAGCCACTTCCAATGCCGAACAACCCTCAAAGCACGAAACAGCATTTGACAAATCCAAGCACGAAGGCATAATTATACCCTTCAACCGCTCACACCAAGCAAATGTAGCTAAACCTAACCGCTGGCATCCATAAGGGATGTTTATATATTCTAGCGATGAGCAATTGTAAAAGGCCGAGTCGCCAATAATTTCAAGACTTTCAGGCAAATGAATATTCTTTAATGAATTACATTCAAAAAAGGCTTGTGGTCTAATGACGCGCACGGAAGTGATGTTGTGAACTCGCTCAAGCTTATTACAATGCATAAAAAGTCCGTACGAGATATGTTCGATTTTCGACGGCAAAAACACTTCTCTCAATTCGCTACAATAAGCAAAAGCAGCATCTGCTATAAATAGACATTTTTCGGGAATAGTAATACTTGAAATACGACAATTCCAGAATGCAAACATCCCAATACTTTCAAGTGATTCGGGCAGAATCACTTCTGTAACATTTTTGCATTCCCGAAATGCATTTTCTGCAATATCGGTAATACCTTCCGGCACTACAACCGGACCCGCCCATATTGTTGGGCAAGATATCAATGTTGTTTCTTCTATAACAAATTCCGGAGTTTTCATACGTTTCGTTTACAATATCTGATGTCAAATATAAAACTTTTCTATCAAACAACATTGCATTTTCGGCATTTTTAAATAAAAAAAACCGAGGCCGTATTGACCTCGGTTTATTATATTGCTTTGCAAAATTATTTATTGCCAAAGAAACGTTTGAAGAGACCTTGGAAACCTTGTCCGTGACGAGCTTCGTCCTTAGCCATTTCATGAACGGTGTCGTGAATAGCATCAAGTCCGAGTTCTTTAGCACGGCGTGCAATGCGCATCTTATCTTCATTTGCACCGGCTTCTGCTTGCATACGCTTTTCGAGGTTTGTACGGGTATCCCATACACATTCGCCGAGCAATTCTGCAAATTTTGAAGCGTGTTCTGCTTCTTCAAATGCATAACGCTTGAAAGCTTCTGCGATTTCGGGATAACCTTCGCGATCTGCCTGACGACTCATCGCCAAGTACATACCAACTTCGGTGCATTCGCCGTTGAAGTGTGTTGTAAGGTCGGCGATCATTTGTTCGTCGCAACCTTTGGCTACGCCTATTTCGTGTTCTGTCACGAACTGAAGCTCTTCTGATTCTACAACTTCTTTAAATTTGCTGCGAGGAGCTTTGCAAAGAGGGCACTGCTCGGGAGCTTCATCTCCTTCGTGAACATAGCCACATACTACGCAAATGAATTTCTTTTTCATAACGAAGATTTCAGGTAATAGTTTATCGAATAATTATATTCACTCAATTACGCCATGGGCGCGGAATACTTTGGTAATCTTTTCGAGGGCTTCTTCGATCTGAGCGGGGGTATGTGTTGCCATCAAACTGAAACGAATAAGCGTATCTTGAGGAGCAACAGCTGGCGAAACCACAGGGTTTACGAAGATTCCTTCTTCTAAAAGATCGCGAGTGATTGCGAAAGTCTTGAAGTTGTCGCGAATATATAAGGGGATAATAGGTGTCGAGGTGTGACCGATTTCGAAACCACGGCTACGGAAACCTTCGAGTGCCATATTGGTAAGCTTCCAAAGGTTTTCTTGCAATTCGGGTTCTGCTTCCATAATATCAATAGCCTTCAACGCTGCTGCGGTAGATGCAGGAGTGATTGACGCTGTGAAGATATATGAACGCGAGTGATGACGCAAGTAGTTGGTGATTTCTTTGTCCGTAGCAATAAAGCCACCGAGCGATGCAAACGACTTAGAGAATGTACCCATAATCAAGTCAACATCATCGGTAACGCCGAAATGGTTACATACGCCACGACCACCGGTGCCGAATACACCAATAGCATGAGCCTCGTCAACCATAACATTTGCATTGTATTGCTTTGCTAGGCGAACAATTTCAGGCAAATTAGCAACATCACCTTCCATCGAGAACACGCCATCGGTAACGATAAGTTTCACTTTGTCGGGCTCGCAAAGCTGGAGTTGCTTTTCGAGCGATTCCATATCGTTATGACGATATTTCAAAGACTTTGAGAACGAAAGACGACGACCTTCAATGATAGAAGCATGATCTTGCTCGTCCCACAAAATATAGTCTTCGCGACCGGTAAGAGTTGAAACAACACCAAGATTAACGCCGAAACCGGTAGAGTAAATCATTACATCTTCTTTACCGATATATTCAGCGATGCGGTGTTCGAGCTGCTTGTGCAAATCGAGAGTACCATTAAGGAAAGGCGAACCTGCGCAACCAGTGCCATATTTGCGAGTAGCTTCAATAGCAGCTTCTTTAATACGCGGGTCGTTTACAAGGCCTGTATAACAGTTCGAGCCGAACATCAACACCTTTCGACCATCGATAATAACCTCAGGGTCCTGTTCTGAAGAAATAGCTCTAAAATAAGGATACACGCCGGCAGCCTTAGCTTCCTGAGGAACGGTATATTTGGATAATTTTGCCTGTAATGGTTTCATAATACTAATTTGGAATAATGCGAGGCAATAAACCCCTGATGAATATCCAGTGCAAAGTTAGGGAAAATTATCAAAAAGTTATGCCCTATTTACATTTTTTTGCTATTAAATGAAGCAATTTATGTCGAAAAAGACAAAAACCAAAAGAAAAAACAAGCTCGGAACGATCTTAAACACTTCTTAACTCAAAAAATAATTCAAAAGATTTTGTAATACGACAAAAAATGGCTAATTTTGCGCCCGAAAACAATCAACCAAATACAAACACTTAAATGGCAACAAAAATCAGACTGCAACGACATGGCCGTAAGAACTACGCGTTCTACCCCATCGTCATCGCCGATAGCAGGGCACCACGAGATGGTAGATTTATTGAAAGGATAGGTTCTTATAATCCGAACACTAATCCTGCTACAATCACACTGAATTTCGAACGTGCTTTGTATTGGGTAGGAGTAGGCGCACAGCCCACTGACACAGTACGCACCATTCTTTCTCGCGAAGGCGTACTTTTGATGCACCACCTCCAAGGCGGTGTAGCCAAAGGTGCATTTGACGAAGCTGAAGCTCAGCGTCGTTTCGATGCTTGGAAAGCTAAGAAAGATGCACAGCTCGCAGGTGTAAAGACCAAGGAAGCAAACCAAAAGGCTGCTACCGCTAAAGAACGTCTTGAAGCTGAAAGCGCAAAGAACAAAGCTAAAGCAGAACTCGTAGCTCAAAAGAAAGCAGAAGCCGCAGCTGCAGCCGCAGCAGCTAATGCCGAAGCTACCGAAGCTCCTGCTGAAGAAGCTGAAGCTACCGAAGCTGAATAATTTTCAGTCTAGGGGCTGTTCCCAAAAGTCTAAAAGGGGTGTGTCTGCTCATTATTGCCGGCACACCCTTTTTTCTAAATTTGGACGATTTGTTTTTAGTATAATCTATACGTGAATAATGTCGCTTGTTTTTCATTTTATTCGGTTTTTATTCGTATAATATAACAAGCACTGAAATAAGTTGTTATGAAAAAGTTCAACGAACGTTCTCGAATCAATCTTCCCGAACTAAATAAAGAAATGCTCACGCAATGGGAAAGCGAAGACCTCTTCGGACAAAGCGTGGCATTACGCGAAGGCGCTCCCTCTTTTGTATTCTACGAAGGTCCGCCCTCGGCTAATGGTAAGCCCGGCATTCACCACGTTATGGCGCGTACCATCAAAGACCTTTTCTGCCGTTATAAAACCATGCAAGGTTTTCAAGTTCAGCGTAAAGCCGGTTGGGACACACACGGTTTGCCCGTAGAACTTGGCGTGGAAAAATCTCTCGGAATCACCAAAGAAGACGTTGGTCGAAGCATCTCTGTAGAAGAATACAACGCTGCTTGCCGCCGCGAAGTGATGAAATACACTCGCGAATGGTCTGAACTCACTCGCTTGATGGGGTATTGGGTAGATACAACCGATCCTTATATCACATACGACAACCGCTACATCGAAACTGTATGGTGGCTCCTCTCTCAATTATATAAGAAAGGTCTTCTATATAAAGGCTACACCATTCAGCCCTACTCTCCCGCTGCGGGCACAGGTTTAAGTACTCACGAACTTAACCAGCCCGGATGCTACCGCGACGTTAAAGACCTCACAGCCACCGTATTATTCAACATCTGCGAACCCAAAGCTGAAATGCAAGGTTGGGGTCGTGCTTGCTTTATGGCATGGACCACAACACCTTGGACTCTTCCTAGCAACACAGCCCTCTGCGTTGGTCCTAAGATCGACTACGTTGCCGTTCGCACATACAACCCCTACACCGCTGAGAAAATCACCGTTGTCATGGCAGAAAGCCTTGTCAACGCATACTTCAAAGCAGAAGGAGCCGAAGCTCCGCTCGAAGAATACAATAGCGGCGACAAAGTACTCCCCTACCGCATCGTTGGTCGTTGGTCCGGTCCCGAACTCGTTGGCATGAAGTACGAACAGCTTTTACCCTGGGTTAAACCTTGCGAAAAGCTTAACGATCTCACCCCCGATTACGCAAAAGATTACGCTGCCGCCAATCCCTCGCACGTTTTCGAAGCTGCCGGTGAACGTTTCGTAGAACTTTCAGAATGCGCTTTCCGCATTATCCCCGGCGACTATGTAACCACCGATGATGGTACAGGTATCGTACACATCGCACCCACATTCGGTGCCGATGACGCCAAGGTAGCAAAAGCCGCCGGAATCCCCTCTTTATTCATGGTGAACACAAAGGGCGAAACTCGTCCTATGGTAGACCTCCAAGGCCGTTTCTACCCCATCGCCGACCTCGATAAGGAATTTGTTAACACCTGCGTTAACACCACACTATACACACAACACGCCGGTGAATATGTTAAAAACGCATACGATCCGACCTACACCAGCGCCAACGGCGTATACGATGAGGCTGCCGCAACAAAAGCTGAAGACCTCAACGTTCGTCTATGCCTGGAAATGAAGCAAGCCGGCGTTGCTTTCCGCACAGAAAAGCACGTACACAACTACCCCCACTGCTGGCGCACTGACAAACCGGTAATTTACTATCCTCTTGATAGTTGGTTCATTCGCAGCACCGCCGTACGCGAACGTTTGATGGAACTCAACGACACCATCTTATGGAAACCCGCGTCTACAGGCTCGGGACGCTTCGGCAAATGGCTCGAAAACCTCCAAGACTGGAACTTGTCGCGTAGCCGCTTCTGGGGAACTCCTCTTCCTATCTGGCGCAACGACGATGCTACTGAAGAAATTTGCATCGACTCTGTTGAAACACTCTACAACGAAATTGAAAAATCTGTTGCAGCAGGCGTTATGAAGAGCAACCCGCTCAAAGACGCTGGTTTCATCCCCGGTGAATACAACAAGGACAATTACGAAAAGATTGACCTTCACCGTCCTTACGTTGACGACATCGTTCTCGTGTCTGCTACAGGCAAACCCATGCATCGCGAAAGCGACTTGATCGACGTATGGTTCGACTCCGGCTCTATGCCTTACGCACAGGTTCACTATCCCTTCGAAAACAAAGAAGGCATCGACAGCGGCCGTCTTTTCCCCGCTGACTTCATCGCTGAAGGCGTCGACCAAACTCGTGGTTGGTTCTTCACCCTCCACGCTATCGGCACAATGGCATTCAACCACAACGCCTTTAAAGCCGTTATTTCCAATGGTTTGGTACTCGACAAAAACGGTGAAAAGATGTCAAAGCACAAAGGCAACACCGTAGACCCCTTCGCCACCATCGAAGAATACGGCTCTGACCCCTTGCGCTGGTACATGATTATGACTTCTTCTCCTTGGGACAACCTCAAATACAACCCCGAAGGCGTTGCCGAAGTTGCTCGCAAATTCTTTGGCACATTGACAAATGTATATAGCTTCTTTGCAATGTATGCCAACGTGGACAATTTCACCGGTGAAGAAGCAGAAATTCCCGTATCCGAACGTCCGGAAATCGACCGCTGGATTCTTTCACTCCTCAACACTCTCATCAAGACTGTTAGTGAAGAATTCGACAACTACGAACCTACCCATGCCGCTCGCGCCATCAACAAATTCGTTGCTGACGACTTGTCGAACTGGTATGTACGTCTAAACCGCAAACGTTTCTGGGGCGGCTCTATGAACAGCGACAAACTCGCTGCTTATCAGACCCTTTATACCTGCTTGAGCACTATTGCCAAGCTCATGGCCCCCATTGCGCCCTTCTACGCCGACCAACTTTACCGCGACCTCAATCGTGGCGAAGGCGCTGCTTCGAGCGTTCACATGGCAGATTTCCCCAAATACGACGGCAACATCGTTGACAAAGCTCTCGAAGAACGCGTTGACATCTCTCAACGCCTCACATCGTTGGCATTGTCGCTCCGCAAAAAGGCAAATATCAAAGTACGCCAGCCGCTCGAAAAGATTCTTGTTCCTGCCGTTGACGAAGCTCAAGCTGAAATCTTCAAAGCTATCGCACCTATCGTTACAACCGAAATCAACGTTAAAAATCTCGAAGTTGTAGGTAGCGACAACGAAGTATTTGTTAAACGCGTACAGCCCGACTTCAAGAAACTCGGTCCTAAATTCGGCAAGCTCATGAAAGCTGCAGCCGAAGTAATCAAGAACTTGACGACCAAAGAAATCAACGAATTCGAGCGTCAAGGCTACCTCGACATCGAAGTATCCGGCACCACCGCACGCATCGAATTGGCTGACGTTAAGATCATCAGCGAAGACATCGAAGGCTGGCTCGTTGCCAACGACGGTATGCTCACCGTAGCCCTCGATATCTACATCTCGCCCGAAAATCTTCTTGAAGGCTTGGCTCGCGACATCGTCAACCGTGTTCAGCGCCTACGCAAAGAACGTAATTACGACATAACAGACCACATCTCATTGACCCTTCTCCCCGGAGAAAACATAGCAGAAGTGGTAGAAAAATTCGGTGAATACATCGCCGGACAAGTACTCGCCGACAACATCACCGTTAGCGAAGTTAACGACCAAAATGCTGTTGTTATCTTCGATATCGACGACATCAAAATCGGCGCTGTCGTAGACAAAATTTAAAAATAACAGGCTACTGCGATACTAAACCATCGCAGTAGCCATAATTATTTAGTTATGGACCAACCACTCAGATACAGCGACGAAGAACTCGAAGAGTTCCGCGAGCTAATATTAAAAAAAATAGCAACAGCTACTGAGCTTTACAACGACTTGGTCTCGACGCTCAATAATAGTGTTGGCAATGACACTGCAGATACATCTCCAACCTTTAAAGTATTGGAAGAAGGCGCCAACACCCTCGAACGCGAAGCCACTGCACGTTTGGCTCAGCGTCAATTGCAGTTCATAAACCACCTAAAAGCAGCTCTTACTCGCATAGAGAACAAAACTTACGGCATCTGCCGCGCTACCGGCAAACTTATTCCGAAAGAACGCTTGCGTGCAGTTCCTCATGCCACTCTGTGCGTAGAAGAAAAAATGAACAATCCCGATCATTGAAGATGACTTCAATCAAACGAGACAACAAACGACTCACCCTCGCTTGGGCAATTATTGCGCTTATAATAATTGTTGACCAAGCCGTTAAGATATGGATCAAAACTCACTTCCATCTCTATGAAGATTATGAAGTGACATCGTGGTTTCACATCCTATTTGTCGAAAACAAAGGCATGGCTTTTGGCCTCGACTTCCTCAACAAATATCTGCTGACATTCTTACGCCTCGGACTATTTGTTTTCTTAGTATGGTACATTCGCCAGCTATGTCAACGAGCCCGCACACCGTTAGGTTACCTAATCTCAGTAGCCCTAATTGCCGCCGGAGCTATGGGAAACATTATCGATTGCGTATTCTACGGCGAAATTTTCAGCGCTCCAAATCCCCCCGCTGTAGCTTCTTTTGTTCCTTGGGGCGAAGGGTACGGAACGCTATTCCAAGGACGCGTAGTTGATATGTTCTTCTTCCCTCTTGTATCATGGACATGGCCGGAATGGATGCCGTTTATCGGAGGTAATGCTTTCACTTTCTTCGATCCCGTTTTTAACGTCGCCGACGCAGCTATTAGCGTTGGTATGCTCTCCATCGTGTTCTTCTATTTCAACATGTTAGAACACTCTCTTAGCGATGAAAAAACTACTACTGATAATAAGTCTTAACGTCCTGTTAGCGATAAGCTGCAACCGCGTACCGTCCGGAGTGATACCTCCAGACAAAATGTCACGCCTAATGGCGGACGTTCACACCGGCGAAGCTGTTCTCGAAATGAATCGTACTATATATTCAAACGATTCATTACGACAACTAATGAAACAATCCGTACTCGCCCGCCACGGCGTTACCGGCGAAGAATTCGACTCCTCTCTAACATGGTATGGCAGACATATCGATAAATACATGGAAGTCTATGACGGCACCATAGAAATTCTCGACCGCCGCATCACAGAAACCGGTAACCGCATCGCTGCCGACGCGTCGCTCTCTATTGCCGGCGATAGCGTTGACGTGTGGCCTAGTGCGAGATATATCAGCATTGGTCCGCGTTCGGCCGCTAAAACTGTCATATTCTCATATAGCAGAGACCGCAACTGGCAACGTGGAGACTCGTATACTTGGCGCGGAAAATTCTTCAACACCGACACCGATGGCGAATGGTTGCTTGGCGTTGACTATGCCGACGGTTCTTCTGAATGGCATAGCGAACGTATCAACGGCGACGGCTGGCGCGAAATTCATATGCAAACAGACTCCCTTCGTGACCCCGTGCGTGTTTACGGATACCTTCATGGCAAACACAAACCTTCGTCTGACTTAAGAATTGACAGTATCGAAATGGTGCGTCGCCGAATTGTTCCGGAAACATATCGTCGAACTTACTTTATTAGCATTAAAAAGTTCAACGAACCCGTTGAAATCGCTGATAGCATTGACACCGAACAAGAATAACCACCGCTGGTTGGCTCAAAAAGTATCAACCCCCGAACAAGAATATGGCTTGTCGATAATAACAATAAGCTCCGACGGGACATACTCTGTAGAACCATTCGTATCAGAAATCGCAGCAACAACATTTTTTAACGGCACAATCACCATCCGCCCGATATCTTCAGGCGGCATAGAAGCGACATTCGACGAATTTGGCGGCACCGTAAAGCATCTCACATTTCGATAATTCGCCAAATAATCGTATCTTTGTAACAAATAACGAATAAAAATGAGTAACACCGCAGACACCGACAACGAACTCACCGCGCGCCTTCGCGACGGTGCTACCGTTCGTGAGGCTTACAACGATGTTATTCGCAAATATTCCGAGCCGCTATATTGGCAAATCCGCCGCATGGTACAAAACCACGACGACGCAAACGATTTGTTGCAAAATACGTTTATGAAAGCGTGGATGTCTATCGAAAACTTCCGCGGCGATGCCAAACTAAGCACATGGCTATACAAAATCGCTATCAACGAAAGCCTTACGTTCTTAGACAGCGAACGCCGTCGCCGCCACTTATCGCTAGACGATCAAGAAGCAGAGCTTGCCGGCACAATCGCTGCCGATCACGATTTCGACGGCAACGAATTGGCTCGACGGCTACAAATGGCAATCGCCACTTTGCCTGAAAAGCAACGACTCGTTTTCAATATGAAATATTTCGACGACATGAAATATGAAGAAATGTCAGAAATATTGGGCACTAGCGTAGGAGCTCTTAAGGCATCTTACCACCTTGCCACAAAAAAAATTGAACAATACTTTGACGAGCACGATTAAACCTTTGATGATTTCAAACGTCAAAAAAGGAGAATAAAAGGAAAAACATGTCAACGGAAAAGGAAAACATATTTGACCAAGCACGCAAAACGGGACTGCAGACACCGTCTGCCGGCATGAAAGTGCCCGACAACTTCTTCGAAACTTTCGCTCAAGAAATGTCGGCAAAGCTTCCTGAACGTCCTGAATTGGCGCCGGATGCTCCTATACCTCCCAAAACTTTTTGGGAAACTATTAGGCCATACGTTTACATGGCGGCGATGTTTGCAGGTATTTGGTGCATGCTTAATATGTTCAACATCATCAGAGGTCGTGCCGATTTAGGTCCGATTGACAACAACCCGGTTCTTACTAGCGCTCTAAGCACCGATGACTTTGTTTATGATTACGTCTACCCCGACGTATCTACTTACGACGTTATCGAAGATATGGAAGACGATGGTTTATTAGATAGTTTATTCACTCCCGAAGATTTCGGTGAAGAAATAATGTCAGATACTTCTCACATTTTACCACAGTAATAACAATGCGAGGATTCATTTTCACAACAATAATCGCAGCACTACTACTGACTAACGTCACAATAGTAGCCCAGCAGTCACAAACACCGGACCGCGATAGAGTTATCGCCGAGCTTAAACCTTATAAGCATAAATTCTTCACCAAAGAATTGAACCTTACCAAAGAACAAGCTAACGAATTTCTACCTCTATATGACAGCATGGACGCTGCCGTGCAAGCTATTAGCGAAGAAACACGTGCGCTCGAAAAGCAAATTATTGCTAAAACAGAAGCTTCTGACACCGAAAAAGAAGCCGTTGCTCGTGCTATTTTCGAAGAAAAAATCAAAGAAGGAAATATCGAATTAGAATATTTCGAAAAATTCCGCGCCATATTATCTCCGGAACAACTCCTACGATTAAAGAGCGTTGAGCGACAATTCAATCAAAGACTCATGCGACATCACCGGAAACTAACTCGTGATCGTCAAGACACAAATAATTGCCCCACAAATGCTGAAGAGCGTCAAGAAGGAGGTGAACATTAAGAAATGGCCAATATATTAAGTATCGAAAACTTAACCAAGAGTTACGGCGACCGTTTATTATTCGGCGACGTAACTCTTGGTCTTGAACAAGGAGACAAAACCGGTATCGTTGCTCGCAATGGCACCGGAAAATCTACATTCCTTGAAATAATTGCAGGAATAGAAACCGCCGACAGCGGTAACATCATCTTTCGCAACGACTTACGCGTTGGCTACCTACCACAAGAACCTCAATTCAAACTCGGTGCAAACATATGGGAAGCCGGACTTGATGGTGATGATCCACGCGCATTGGCTCTTAAAGCGCACCGCAAAGCCGTTGACGACAACGACACCGAAGCCATTAAAGAAGCCGTTCACGACATCGACAACCTCGGTGCTTGGGACTATGAAGACCGTCTAAAACAGCTCCTTACAAGTTTTGGCTTCACCGACCTTACCACCCCCGTCTCCACCCTCTCCGGCGGACAACGCAAACGCCTAGCTTTGGCGCGATTAGTTATGTCAGAGCCCGAGCTATTTTTGCTCGACGAACCCACCAATCACCTCGATATCGCTACTATTGAATGGTTAGAAAATTACCTTCGTCGATCTAAAGCGTCGCTTCTGATGGTAACGCATGACAGATATTTTCTCGACCGCGTTTGCAACAAAATTATAGAATTCGACGACGCCACAGCATACGAAGTCAACGGCAACTTCAGCATGTACTTACGCCGTCGCGCCGAGCGAATCGAAGCTATGGAAGCCGACATTGCTCGCGCTCGAAACACCCTCAGAAAAGAACAAGAATGGATGAGCCGACAGCCGCAAGCGCGTGCCGGGAAAGCTAAATTCCGTATCGATAATTTTTACTCGCTAAAAGAACGCGCTGCCAGCCGCAAACAACAAGGCAATATTCGTCTCGAAAGCGAATCTTCGCGCATCGGTTCTAAAATTTTCGAAGCACAAGACGTTTGCAAACGGTTTGGAGACAAAATTATCCTTGACGACTTCACATACACCTTTGCTCGAGGAGAAAAACTTGGCATCGTTGGCGTCAACGGCGTTGGCAAATCGACTTTCATCAAGCTATTACAAGGCCTCTTGCCTATTGACTCCGGCAAATGGGACCTAGGTGAAACTGTACGTTTTGGCTACTATAGCCAAGATGGTATTTCGTTCGACCGTAACAAAAAAGTCGTAGATGCTGTAACAGAACTTGCCGACGATATCGAGCTAAAAGAAGGAATCCATCTGTCGCCGATGCAATATTTACAACGCTTCCTTTTCACTCCAAAAGACCAACAAAAATACATACACACCCTCAGCGGCGGAGAGCGTTGCCGACTCCATTTGGCAACAGTATTGATGCGTCAGCCTAACTTCCTTATCCTCGACGAACCCACCAACGACCTCGACATCATTACTCTCGGAATCCTTGAAGAATATCTCATAAACTTCAAAGGATGCGTTATCGTAATCAGTCACGACCGTTATTTCCTTGACAACATCGTCGACCATCTTTTTGTAATGGAAGGCAATGGCGTCATCAAAGATTTCCCCGGCAACTATAGCGATTACCGAGCTTTCATCGACACACAAGCCTCGCAAGAAAAAGAAGCAGCGGCTCCAAAAGCACAACGCCCAAAAACCGAACGTGCTCCTAAAATGTCTTTTCGCGAACGCAAAGAATTTGAAGCGTTGGAAGCTGAACTTGAAGCTCTAAATAACGAAAAAAAAGAACTTGAAGACTTCTTTGCCTCCGGCGCTGAAACAGATGCAGATACTTTCGCAGCTCGCTCGCAACGATACGCCGCTATTGATCAAATAATCGACGAAAAAGAATTGCGTTGGCTTGAACTTTCCGAAAAAGAATGAAACGATTTGCCCTACTAACAATATTAGCAGGACTATATGGTCAATGCTATGCCATCTCTCAAATAAATAACGCCGACACCACCGCCACGCCCCACCATCTAAAGCCTCTAGAAGTTTTGGGCGTTAAACAGATGCCGGATGGCGGCACTTCAATAGGCTCGGTAACAAAAGTACAAGCGGCAGAAGTGCGTAGACTCGCTATTGAATCATCTAAAGACATTGGCATAATAGCACCGAACTTCTTCATGCCCGACTATGGCTCGCGCATGACTTCGTCAATATACGTTCGCGGCTTGGGGGCCCGTATCGACCAACCCGTTATCGGGCTAACTGTCGACAACATTCCATACATGAACAAAGACAACTTCGACTTTGACATCGCCGATATTCAAAGCATCGAAGTTTTACGCGGTGCTCAAGGCGTGCTAAACGGCAGAAACACCATGGGCGGACAAATCAACATTCGCACTCTTTCGCCTCTACGAACTCAAGGTTGGCGCGCTTTGGCTCAGTATTCTACCGGAAATACCGTCAAAGCTGCTCTATCATATTACGACAAATTAAATGATGGCTTGGGCATGAGCATCGCAGGTCAATTCAAACACAGCGATGGTTTTTGGGAAAATAACTACAACGGCTCTCCTGCCGACAAAGAAAATTCCGGAAGCATTCGTTTTAAAACAGAATGGCGCCACTCCCCCGCTCTTTCTTTGAGCAACACTGCCATAGCTGCATTCAACAAACAATTCGGCTATCCATACGAACATTTAGATTCAAAAAAAATAGCCTACAACGACACTTGCTCCTACCGCCGCACGTCTTTTGCTGACGCACTTACAATTGCATGGGCTAGCAAACGCGTTGTTGTTACGTCAATTAGCTCTGTGCAGTACCTCGACGACTGCATGAATCTCGACCAAGACTTTTTACCCGCCGACTACTTCACCCTCGAACAAAGTCGTCGCGAATGGGTTGTAACCGAGGACCTATTCACCCGCGGAACACGTGGCAAATACAGTTGGTTGGGAGGTGTTTACGGTTTCTATAAAACCACAGACATGAGCGCTCCCGTAACTTTCAAAAACACAGGTATTGCCGAGTTAATAGAAGCTCACCGAAACTCCATAAACCCATCATACCCAATACGTTGGGACTCTCGTCAATTTATTCTCGGCAGCGAATTTGAAATGAATAGTGGCGGAGGCGCCGTATATCACGAAAGCACAATTCGCATCGGTGATTGGAGAATCGAAGCCGGACTGCGTCTCGACATTGAGAAAACTTCTCTCAGCTATCGAAGCCACACAAACACAGGCTACTCAACCGTTCACATTCTAGACAACGGCACCGAAGAATTTTACAGCCACACTCCGGTTAACATCGACGACAATGGCGACATCAGCCACACATACGTCGAACTACTACCCGAAGTTTCTATTTCTTATACCGCCAACAACATCCAGCCTTACTTCACATTCTCAAAAGGCTACAAAGCAGGTGGTTACAACACCCAAATGTTCAGCGACGTTTTGCAACAACGAATCATGAGCATTATGGGCATGAGCTCGCTATATAGTTTCGGAGATATAGTTTCATACCGTCCCGAAATGAGTTTCAACTACGAATTAGGCGTCCACAGCGAATTCGATCATTCAAAGCTACAATTTGACGGAGCATTATTCTTCATCGACTGCCGCGACCAACAGCTCACAGTTTTCCCTCCCGGCACAACCACCGGACGAATGATGACCAACGCCGGTCGCACGCGCAGCATGGGGGTGGAATTATCAGCAAAATGGACTCCCTCAACAGAATGGACAGCACGAATGTCGTACGGCTACACCAACGCCACATTCCGCAAATACAACGATGGCAAACAAGACTACCGCGGTAAACGCGTGCCTTATGCTCCGGAAAATACTATTTTCGGCGAAATCAATTGGGCACCGGAAGCTTTAGCATTCAACGGAATATCTCCGTCAATAGCAGCATCAGCACGCTGTGCCGGCAAAATTTGGTGGGACGAAGCTAATTCTATTTCTCAACCACTTTATTGCATCGCCGGTCTGCGCTTGAATTTTGCCGCAGAAAAATGGAGCGTATCATTGTGGGCTGACAACATCACCGCCACAAAATTCAGCACTTTCTATTTCAAATCTATCGGCAACGTATTTATTCAACGTGGCGCTCCTCGCGAATTCGGCGCTGCTTTGCGTATTAATCTATAAACTCGCCAATTCCTTGACGTATAACTGTAAGAGAATTGCTATCCAAGCAATCAACGACAGTACTACCCGTCATACAACCTTCACCACCATCAATAGTTAGCGCTATATCTTTCACATAATCATAATGCATAGCCAATGCTTCAGGGTCGCACATGTCGGCATCTGAAGCATTGCCATCTAAAGCCGGATTAACCGATGACGTCAAAATAGGTCCGCCCAGCTCTTGTGCCAACGCACGAGCAAAAGCATTATCCGGAATACGAACACCAACACTCTTTCGCCCTTTAAAAACCTTTGGCAACTGTGTCGCCGCCGGAAGAACAAAAGTAAAAGGCCCGGGCAAATATTCCTTAAGCATCTTAAACGCCCTATTATCAATACGAGCATATTTTGCCGCTTCTGAAATATCAGGACACACTATCGACAGCAAATTTTTGTCCGGATTTAGATTCTTGATGCGACACAAACGTTCAATAGCCTTCTGATTCAACGCATCACATCCTAATGCATAAATCGTATCGGTAGGATAGATAATAATGAAACCTTCACGCAAAAGCGCCACAGCTTCATTTAAAGTACGTTCATCGGGAGAATCGCCCAAACTCTTTAATATCTTCATTGCTTCGCTTTTATGATTGACACTTGAATATCCGTCGCAGAGGCATACTGCTCTAGCAAGCGCAACGCCAATGCTTTAACCTCATCTTTGGTCATTTCGCTATCACCATAAAGGTTTATCGTAACTAATAAGTGCTCCGTATCAGACGACAACTTTGTTCTTTCATTATCCGACGTCGGCGTACCTATGCCACCGACCGCGTCACGGTATACCGGCAAACCGGCAATATTCAACATACCACGACCAATCGCCTCATAAGGCTCACCCTCATATCCAACACCCAACGTAAGCGTATCTCCAGCAATTTTATCAGCATCAAAACCACCGATAGAATGACCTGTACGCAAAGACAATAGATTTATCAAATCAATCACAGCATCAGTGCGATATAAATCAAGCCCCTTCACAGCTCTACGGCACAACGCCTCAGCACTAGGGCGATATCGATTCGGATCTTTACCACAAGCTTTATACACACGTCGAGTCGCATCTATTGCCGGACGCAAACGCACTTGCTCCATAGCAAAGCTATTGCGGATATCAGCACATGCCACTTCAATTTCGTGCCATAGAGCATCATCAGTAGCAGGATTAGAAATATGAGCCTGAATTAAAATAACTTCAAAGTTCGGCGCGGAGGCCAATATATTATCGTCAAATTTGATATTCATTCTACTGAAAACGTATTAATTAC
The DNA here is from genome assembly GCA_964518705.1 of uncultured Bacteroides sp. Taxonomy (GTDB): domain Bacteria; phylum Bacteroidota; class Bacteroidia; order Bacteroidales; family Muribaculaceae; genus CAG-873. Next base: position 12,166 of record CAZFGV010000016.1, on the reverse strand, counting down.
GCACAAAAATAAGATAAATAAATCAAAAAAGCGACAGCAAAGACGAATAAATTTGCATGAGTGAGAAAAAAAACGTAAATTTGCAAGCCATTACTAAAAAAGCGTCTTACCAACGCCTTATTAGAAAACTTGAACAATACGTATTAAAGAGAGTTTATAAAATGAAAAAAGACATTCATCCCGCCAACTACCGCGAAGTGGTATTTAAGGATATGTCGAACGACGAAATCTTCATCACACGTTCGACCGTCGCCACCCGTGAGACAATCGAAATCGATGGCGTGACTTATCCCCTCGTAAAACTTGAAATCACAAGTTCATCACACCCCTTCTTCACCGGCAAGCAGAAGCTTGTCGACACAGCCGGCCGCGTGGACAAGTTCATGAGCCGCTACGGTGTGCGTAAGAAATAAGTCCAACTCTCCTATGGCACAGCGTCTGTATCCTTTGGATATAGACGCTTTTCTATTAAATATACTTAAAAATCACCAACTACTAAAACCACATTCAAAGAAAATTACTATATTTGCAGACTTACAACAGCGAAGAGTCGCAACAACTACGGGGCTGACAGGCTTTGACAGCGTGTAGAAGTGGTGTGTAAGCGTGCAGAGCTTTGAAGCATATGCTCTTTAATATCAGGCTTCGAGCAATTTAAATGGCGAAAATAACTACGCTCTTGCTGCCTAATCGAAGTACAGTAGATTACGCTTAATCGCCGCAACAGTTGCAGCGACAAGACATCGCCCGATGGCCGTGTTTCCGAGGCTTATCGATCCGGCGGTGCTAATATTTCGGAGATAGGAAACCAAGTTCCTCGCACGGTTTCCGAAACTTTAGAGGATAAGGATGCTGTTGGTAGTTTCAGGCCTGCTACATCCCGACAATCAACTTGAAACTACGCACGTAGAAAGCTCATTAGTTCCGCGTTTGGACGAGGGTTCGAACCCCTCCAGCTCCACTATACAATTAAAGGCTGCTTTGATGCAGCCTTTTGTTTTTACTATAACTATGACATTGATATCAATTCTTCTCCAATCAATCTTAAGTAGAAGATCAAATTAATTAGCTTTAAAATTGAAAATCGGGCGGATTATTGTGTCTATGCTTACTGTATCGCCGATATTTGAGATGATTTCCTCTGCCGGCTTGTATACCATAGGAGACTCGTCTCGCGTAAATTCCGTGATTGACTCTGAATATATGCCATTCATAGATTTAACAAAGTCATCCATCGAAATTTTTTCGTAAGCCTGAGTGCGACTCAGCACTCGCCCGGCCCCATGAGGCGCGGAGTAATTCCAATCGGCATTACCTTTACCCGAGCACAGCAATGACCCGTCACGCATATTCAGCGGAATGATGCATCGTTCGCCCAACATTGCTGAGATTGACCCTTTGCGTATGATATTGTCATCGCTAATGTAATTGTGAACTGATTCAAACTCTTCTACAACAGCCACATTCGGAAAGAATCGCATCAATAGTAGTGCTATTAGCTTTCGATTAAGCACCGCCCAACGCTGACAAATACGCATATCGTGCAAATAGTACTCGCGTGCTTCTCCTTCGACATAGCAAAGGGCTGCAGGAAGAACCGGCTCTGCTGCCTGAAATTCTTTTCGCATCTTTTTAATTAGCGCCTGCAATTCGTTGCGTCGTCCGGCTGCCTTATATTCTTCGATTGTGCGCTTTATTGTGTCTTCAAAATCATCAGCACCTTCAGTAAGGTGCTTCACGGCACGAGCCTGGTAAATGTCAGCAACCTGCTTTCCAAGATTGCGCGAACCGGTGTGGATAACAAGGTATACGTTACCGTCATCATCGCGATCCAGTTCGATAAAGTGATTACCACCACCAAGCGATCCTATTGCCTTGTATATACGTCCTGAATCCTTAAGATCTCGAAAGCAAAACAATTCAAGCACAAGCTGTTTTGCTTCGCGGTAGATATCCATTTCATCACCCACCAAAGGTTTGAAACCCAAACGATCTTCGCGCACAAACATACCGGATGGGACATTGCTGCGTATGTGTTCATGAAAAGCATGGAAATCTATCTCGGAAATTTTTCCGAGGTTAAGAACACGCATACCACAACCTATATCAACGCCCACAATATTCGGTATCACCTTGTCGCCGAGGTCGCCGGTGAAGCCTATAACGCACCCGGCCCCGGCATGAACGTCTGGCATTATGCGTATCTTCTTGTCTGAGAACACATCTATCGAGAGCAATTCTTTTATCTGCGCCAAGGCATTCTCATCTATTTTATTCGTAAAAATCTTTACGTCAAAGTTATCTATAGTTATCATGATTTTGTCTTAAAAAAAAGTATTGCTGTCCTCAAATAAAAATTATCAGACAGCAATACCCACTCAATAAACAAATGTTGATTGTGCTTAGTATATTAAAGCTTATCTAATATCAGGGTAATTATCAGATAAACCGCTGCCAAATTCAAAATCAATTCATTTATATGGATCGTCATTATACACCACAAAAATAATGCAACAATGCATCAAAAATTGAGACACGCATTATTTTTGAATCTCGGCTGTCCGACAATTTAGTTAATGTATGTTTTAGAGAGTAGAGCCTTACGAACAAATTCGGTAGCAAGCTTGTTTAGTTCGCGATTAAACGATTTTTGCTCACACTTATCAAGCGCAACATACTCGCCGCTATGCTCCTTGAGAAAATCGTCGAGAATATCTTTCGAAAACAATCCCATAATTTTACCGAAGTCTTTAGGAAGTGACATTTCACCGATATGACTGACAACGTTATTTAGCCTATTTTCAGTAATATAACAATCGATTTCCGACAATAGCACTTTGAGACCTTCGCTATACGGAACGGGTTCTGTAAATATTTTATTACGAACCTTTGTCGATTTTTTCTCAGCGAAACGAGTGTTTTTGTTTTTGATAATCACCCTTGAACCTGTACGCAAGAACATTGGCACAACCGGACGAATAACAACACCTTCGCAAATATTGTCATCAATCGGAGGGAATCCGAGCCACTCTGCCACTTTGCTCTGAAATGCATTCGGATAATTCAAGCAATCGGTCAAACTACCGCGCATCAACGTCTTAGCATAGAAGAAACCGAACTCTTCAAAAAGCTCATTAACTTCGTCAACAGGCAAGAAACAGCCGCCGTCTGCGCTTGTCAAGTAAATATCAAAGCCATAAAACTCGTGCTCCGGAGTGTAATATACACCCTTCTGAATCACAACGATACCCGGCACTGCTTCAACGTCTTTGTGCGGATACTTTCCACCGAACATTTCACCGAATACAGAAATAGAAACAGTATCGGGATGAGTTCTTTTGATGTGTTCAAACAACGATAACACTCTATCTCTGTAAGCTAACAAAAGCGGTTGGTAATCATAAAAATTTTCGCCTTCGGCAACAATCGCCGTTCTTTTTGCAAATATAACGTCCTCGCCATCAGACAAAAAGCTTATATTAGCGCCATGAACTTTTTCTTGCACTACCCATTCAACATCTGTCGGCACCTGATCGGCAACGCGGCTCATATATTCTCGGGTATTTGAATTTTCAATTGAACTGTACTTTTTGAAATTAATCATTGTAGTTGGTATTAATAAGTTAAACATAAAGTGCCAATCGCTAATCGTGGTGGAGAAGAAAACCAATAATGACACAAAAAAACTGTCGGAAAGAATTTTTACTCTCCGACAGTTTGAATATCGTAATAGTCAGTAACGACTAATTGATGTTAAAATAAACAGAATACGTCGGAGGGTATTTTAATGGTAACATAACGGCATACCAGAATCGTCCAAAGCAAGATGTGCTTTGAATGTGCTCCATATATGTATGTAAAATCTGATTTGCCATTGTGTTTCTTAAATTTGGCCGCGAAATTATATCAAAATTTTAACGCTCCAAATTTTTAACATTTAAAGGTGAGATTTTAACGCTTAAACTAAGTTTTATCCGTACGTTAATCTCATAAAAAAGCTCCAATGACATTAAAAATGCCACCGGAGCGTTTCATGTATAACCTTCTAAATTTCTTTTGATTTTTAGCAAGCCTTAAAGCTAAGGTCAAGACCTTTCACCGAGTGAGTCAAAGCACCAACAGAGATAAAATCAACGCCTGCTTCGCCATAAACTCGTAAAGTATCGAGAGTGATACCGCCCGAACTTTCAATTTCTACATTAGGATCAAGGCTTCGTATTAACTTAACGGCTTCAGCCGTACGCTCGGGAGAGAAGTTATCGAGCATAACACGGTCGATACCGCATGATAGCGCTTCGCGTATTTCTGCTTCGTTTCGTACTTCTACTTCAATACGCAAGTTTTTGTTATTTTCTTTCAAATATGCCTTAGCAGAAGAAACAGCAGCAGTAATACCCCCGGCAAAATCGACATGATTGTCTTTGATAAGAATCATATCAAAAAGGCCTATGCGATGATTAGCACCACCACCGATAGCAACAGCTTGCTTTTCAAGAATACGCATACCTGGAGTCGTTTTGCGAGTATCAAGAACTTTGCAATTAAGACCGTCCAAGCGGCTTTGGTATACGGCAGTAATAGTAGCGATGCCACTCATGCGCTGCATGATATTTAGCATCGTACGTTCAGCAATAAGGAGCGAACGCACCGGACCTTCGACAGTAAACGCGATGTCGCCGGGCTTAACATGAGCGCCATCTTCAATGGCAACAGTCATTTTAAGATTCGGGTCGAGTTTTGCAAAAACACGACGTGCTGCATCTACGCCGGCAAGGATACCTTCTTCTTTTACAAGGAGATGCTGACGGCCCATTGCGTCGGCGCTGATAGTACTCAATGTTGTGTGGTCGCCATCACCAATATCTTCGGCAAAGGCAAGATCGAGAAGATCGTCGATAAGTTGGTCGGGTGTTTTCATTTTATATAGATAGTCGACGCAGAGTGTTTAACAGCTCGCGATTTATTGGTTTATCGTTCTTAATAGCTTTAGAGAAAGGTACATAAACGATTTCGTCGTTTTTAATACCAATCATAACGTTACGCTGATCTTCCATAAGAGCATCAATAGCAGCAGCGCCCATGCGAGAGGCAAGGATACGGTCATGAGCTGTAGGCGAACCGCCTCGCTGCAAGTGTCCGAGGATAGAAACACGTACGTCATAGCCGGGATATTCGTTTTTCACACGCTCTGCCAAGCCCATAGCGCCACCGGTAACGGGACTTTCAGCAACGAGGACGATTGATGAGTTCTTACTTTTACGGAAGCCGTTTTGGATAAGTTCTGCCAACTGGTCGACCTCGGTAGAAATTTCAGGAATAATCGCAGCTTCTGCACCTGATGCAATAGCACCATTTAGGGCAAGGAAACCGGCATCACGACCCATAACTTCGATAAAGAAGAGGCGTTCGTGACTTGTGGCGGTGTCTCGAATTTTGTCGACACATTCCATGATTGTGTTCAATGCCGTGTCGTAACCGATAGTGGTATCGGTGCCGTAAAGGTCGTTATCGATAGTACCGGGGAGACCGATAATGGGGAAGTTGAATTCGTTAGCGAACACGCGAGCACCGGATAGAGAGCCATCACCACCAATAACAACAAGAGCATCAATGCCATGACGCTTGATAACGTCATACGCTAATTGACGGCCTTCGGGGGTGGTAAATTCTTTACAACGTGCGGTTTTCAATATTGTACCGCCCTGTTGGATAATATTTGATACGTTTTGTGTACGGAACTCAACGATTTCATCAGCGATAAGTCCACGATAGCCACGATATATACCTTTGACTTTCAGCCCGCTAAAGATAGCTGAACGAGTCACGGCGCGAATAGCAGCATTCATGCCGGGGGCGTCGCCTCCGGAGGTCAAGATGCCTACACATTTTATCTCTGCCATATAATCTATTATGCTTTCTTGGTTTACAAAGGCAAAGTTAAGGCATTTTTGTTAAACTCAAGCCTTATTTAAATTATTTAATCTTTCGATTATAAAAATCGGAGTGCCTTTACTGCTAAAGACACTCCGAAAACTATTATTTGTATAAGAAACGGCGAATTGAACGTTTGGGTGTCTTTTCGAATTCTTCAGCCATTATTTCTATAGACTGAACTCGTTCGTATGGTGCGACTAAGGAATTCAACGCTCGAAGGTTTTCTTCCATCACCGCCTTCAACTGCTCTTCATCAAGACCTTCACTATTGACTTGGTCAGCATCGGGGTGACACAAGGCAACCAAATGTCCGTTGCGTTCTATCACCAAACACTCGTTTACGTAGGGCATATTACTCAACTTTGCTTCTATCTCTTCCGGATAAATATTTTGTCCGTTAGATGTAAGAATCATAGTCTTATAACGACCGCGGATATGAATTGTTCGGCCTTGGTTATCGCTAATCCAACCCATATCGCCGGTATGTAACCAACCATCGTCCTGGAGCGCGGCTTCGGTAGCTTCGGCATTTTTATAATAGCCTTGCATTACATTCAAACCGCGAACAACAATTTCGCCTTGGGGATGACCGTCGATTTGAGGAAGCGATGTGTCTTCTAAAATTTTAGCTTGCATAATTCCCTTCAAAGTACGACCGGCAGAACCCGATTCGAAACGACGCCACGGAGAGTAGCTGATAAGAGGGCCGCACTCGGTCATACCAAAGCCTACGGTGAAGGGGAATTTAATCTTTAGCAAGAAATCTTCAACTTCACGGTTTAGAGGCGCACCGCCAACGATAACTTCTTCAAAACACCCGCCAAAAGCTTCGACAAGCTTATTGCGAATGATACTATACACAGCCTTTTCAAGACCGGGCACGGCAAGAACCCAACGTATCGGTTTCTTGGTTATCATCGGAACAACAACCTTACGATAAATCTTCTCAAGAATCAAAGGCACACAGATGATAAGCGACGGACGTACCTGACGCATAGCGCGTAGCAACAACATCGGCACGGGTGCTTTTCCTAACAATGTGACATGAGAGCCTACTGCCAAAGGAACGAGCATATCAAATGCACAACCATAAGCATGAGCTAGAGGCAAGAATGACAAACAACGTGAATTCGGATAATGCAATTTTGAACGTATACCAAACACAACATTGCCTCGAAGGTTATTAAGCGAAAGCATAACACCTTTTGAATAACCTGTTGTGCCGGAAGTGTAGTTCAAAACGGCAAGAGATTCGCCGTCGAAGTGAGAATATTTGATATCGTCAGGAGAGAAACCGTTAGGATAACGCTTACGGAAATGGCGTGTCAGACTTGTAACAATGCTCTTGTGACTCGACGGTTGACGACCCGAGCCGGTATGCAAGGGCTTACGTTCGGCAATAACAGTGCGAGTATCTAGCGAAATAGCGACACGCACTTGAGGCATTGCGTCGAAATCGAGATGCGAAAAGATATTATCGGCAACAAAGAGCATCACTGCGTCGGAATGTTCGACAATATGCTGAGCATCTGCGGGGTTAAAGTCATTCAACACCGGCACAATTACAGCTCCATATGTAATGGTAGCCATAAAAGCAATCACCCAGTTAGGTGTATTGCCACCGAGGAGGGCGATTTTGTCGCCCGGTTTAATTCCTGATAATTCGAAGAATAGGTGCTGGCGCGCTATACGGCGTGCCAAGTCTCCATATGAGATTGTCTTTCCACTTACGTAATCAGTTAACGCCGGCAATGGGAAATTGTCGACGAAACTATGTTGATAAATTTGCAACAAATCGTTGTATGGAGCTTTTTCGTACTCTTCTTCGAAATGAAACATATCAGTAATTTAAGTTATTAAATAGCCACGATGGGATCAAGCACATTAAAAATATCGGCAGAAATACGGTCGAGTTCGCCATTGCCATTGATAGCGTTGAAAGTGCCGATTTCTGTATAATAATCACGAAGGGGTGATGTCTGACTGTGATATACGTTAAGACGCTTTTTAATTGTATCGATATTATCGTCGCTACGACCGCTAGACTGACCACGGAGAAGCAAACGACGCACGAGTTCGTCTTCGTCTACATCAAGACCTACAACTGCGTGAATGTCTGTATTGTATTCCTTCAACAAGTTAGCCAAGGCATCAGCTTGTGCTATTGTACGAGGGAAACCGTCGAAAATAACACCTTCGCTTAAATACTCGGGTTTCTGACGGAAAATATCTGCAAGAACTTCCATCATAAGTTCGTCAGGAATAAGCATACCCTTAGAGATAAAGTCGTTAGCGACTTTACCCAATTCTGTACCACGTGCGATATGATCGCGAAGGACATCACCTGTAGAAATGTGATGCAATCCATAGCGCGCAATAATGCGCTCGCTTTGCGTGCCCTTGCCGCTTCCGGGGGCACCAAAAATTACTATATTCATAAATCCTCTTTCGAGTTAGATTTCTTTTAGAATGTAAATATCATTTAGGTTGCGGGCTTTTTCGTTGAGGTCAAGTCCGTAGCCGATAATAAACTTTGTTGGGATATTAAATCCGACATAATCGGGAGTAATATCACGCACCAATGCGTCGGGTTTGAAAAGAAGTGTCGCCACCTTGACGTCCGCAGGATTCTTCTTCTTTAGATCGTTTACAAGACGATAAATTGTATTGCCTGTATCTACAATATCTTCTACGACAATTAAAGTGCGACCTTCGATATCTTCCTGAAGACCGATTACTTCCTTAACAGCACCTGTGCTTTCTGTTCCGGCATAGCTCTTAAGGCGGATAAAGGTGATTTCAGCATCTAGCTCTTCGACAGCTCTAAATAAATCGCTGGCAAAGGGAAATGCACCATTTAGCACACATACAAACAAGGGGTTCTTACCTGCGCAATCGCGCTTGATATCTTCTCCAAGCTCGGCTATTCGAGTTTGGATTTGCTCTTTTGATATATAAGGCTCGAAGGTCAAGCCTTCATACGTCACTTCTTTCATAATTTATTCTTTTAAATAAATTGCGCAAAGTTAACAATTTTTTTGCGATTCACGAAGTTTACAACCCATACATATGCGTTAAAAATCCCTAAGTTAAACCACTTCTCATGCCGATAAAACTCTTCACATCCAAATTACACAACACTCTCCTGCTCTTTTTATAACACACATCAATTTAGCACTCAAGCACTTAAGACTCTACAATGGCATTACACTCACTATTCAAGCCGACAAAATTCAACGGAGCTGACCTATTTCATCCTATTTGGACAATTTATATAAAAGTAAAAACTCCCGCGAGGCTTAATCGCGGGAGCTATATTTTATCGTAGTCGAAGTCGTTGTCCGGGTTTGATTTTTGTGGTTGTCGTTATGCCGTTCAACTTACATATCTTAGACACTGTCGTGCCATTTCGCGACGCGATTTTGCTCAAGCTATCGCCTTTACGCACGCGATAAGTAGATGAACTGCTCTTTGACGACGATTTACTACGCACATACGGCTTGGGCGGATTTTCTTTAAGATATTTCTTGGCATATTCCGAATTTGCCGCCGGTGAGAAGTTTCGTGCTTCTTGATATGTATTTTTATCGAATGTATACGAGTCTGTATGCGTGGTTTGATTTGCAAAATCGAAAATAGCACATGGATTTATTGCGTAGCCCATGTAGCGAGTTTCGAAATGGAGGTGAGGGCCTGTTGAATGACCGGTATTACCACCGAGGGCAATAGGATCACCCGCCTTGACGTATTGACCTTCTTCTGTCAAGAATTGTGACAAGTGACCATACACAGTTTCAAGGTCATTAGTATGACGCAACACAACATAATAGCCATAACCACGACGTTCGAAGTTCGTAATACGCACACGACCATCAAAAGCAGCGCGAATAGTATCGCCAACATTAAGTTTCAAGTCTACGCCTTTATGCATACGACGGAAACGACGACGATAGCCATACGGTGATGTGATGTAACCGGGATGAGGAATAGCGAAATTCGACACATCGATCACGGCAGTTTGAGGCACAACGGCATTAGTATAGCAATTTACTCGTTTACTATCCCATCCTTCGGTATAAATATCAAATTCGGGCTCTTCTTCTTCATTAAAGAGCTCTTCAAGATATTTTGTTGTATTTTCTACCGAAATACCGGCATTGCCTTGGTTTGCCAACAATGAGTTATGATTAGCGGCATGACGATCGGGCAACACATAATTTTGGGCCGACACGCCAATACCCGCCATCGCAACTACAATAGCGGCAAAAAGTCCTTTATTTGGAGAGAATAAATTCATTGGTGTCAATTTTTCAGAGTTCATCAGGAGCATACAACGCTGATAGCGAAATAGGAGTATAGTCAAAAATTTCTTCAGGTTTGAAGAAACGAGCAATCTCCTCTACCGCATGTTCGGGGCTGTCAGATGCATGCACAATATTTTCCTGACCACTCATACTATAGTCACCACGAATTGTTCCTGGGGCGGCTTTGCGGCCGTTGGTTGCGCCGGTCATAGTTCGTACTACTTCTACGGCATCTTTTCCTGCCAACACTGCAACGATCACCGGCGTAGCCATCATTGAATCCAAAATCAATGGAAAGAATGGACGATCTACGAGATGTGCATAATGTTTACGCAATATTGCTTCGTCAAGTTGCATCATTTTGATGCCTGCAATACGAAGCCCTTTGTGTTCAAAGCGCGACAATACATCACCGGCTAAATTGCGGCTTATGGCGGAAGGTTTAAGGATTATAAATGTCTGCTCCACGATGAGCTTGTTAAAGGCTGTTAAGAGATTAAATTTATTTGCTCAAAAATAAGTTTTTTCAATCATTTCTGCAAATTTTTATGTCTTTTTTTTCACTAAAGAAAATTATTTTACTCAACAAATCCACATATAGTGCTGATTTTCTGATACTTAGATTATATTTACAAAATCTCACCAAGTCACATAAAAAAGTTTTCGCAAACGCCCTAAACGCGTTCACGAAAACGATATTTTGTTAAAATTTTGGAATTCGTCTATTTACAAAACACTTACTTTTGTTATTCCATATTGCGCAAATGTTTTTCCCAAGCCCACGCTGCTCGCAAAGTATCATCGAGATCGCGTTCCGCTTTCCATCCGAGCACATTATTTGCAAGCGTTGTATCAGCCCACATCGACGGCACATCACCGGCTCGGCGTCCACTTATCTTATATCTCAATTTAAGACCATTAGCTTTTTCAAAGCGTGTAATCAATTCAAGCACAGACACGGGTCGACCGGTTCCGATATTATAAATTTCATACTTTTGCTCCATTTTGCCATTAATCATTCGATCAACAGCCGCAACATGTGCGCGAGCTAGATCTAACACATCAATAAAGTCGCGCAAGCACGACCCATCGCATGTATCATAATCATCACCAAACACCGACAAGCACTCACGAACACCTGCCGCTGTCTGCGTTATATAAGGCAACAAGTTACTCGGGACTCCACGAGGAAGCTCACCAATCAATGCCGAAGGATGCGCACCGATAGGATTAAAATACCGTAATGCAATACCATACAAACCATCATATGCTGCACAGCAATCGCGAAGAATATCTTCAGACATTTGCTTGGTATTACCATAAGGCGTCATCGCCGGTTGGCGTGGGGTCTGTTCTGTTACAGGCAGCTCTTCAGACTCTCCATATACTGTCGCTGATGACGAGAACAATACATTAGGACGATTGAATTCTCGCATCAATTCCAATATATTTATATACGACACAAGATTGTTGCTATAATATTTCAACGGCTCTTGCAACGATTCACCTACAGATTTAAATGCCGCAAAATGGATTACAGAATCAAATTGATAACGTTCAAACACACCGCGAAGCGACTGCACATCACAAGCGTCAACATTTTCGAAACAAATTTTGCGGCCCAAAATCTTTTCTACATTTTCTATTGTTGACGAATCCGAGTTTGAAAAATTATCTATTACAACCACATCGTAACCGGCTTCAACAAGAGCTACCGTAGTATGACTACCAATATATCCAGCACCACCGGACACAAGAACAGTTCTCTTTCTATTATCCATTAACAACAATTATTTATTCAAAAAGAACATTCATTAATTCATAAACGCCAAAGTAAACGTTTAACGCCACAAAATTACATCTTTTTTATTTAAATATCAAAAACAAAAAAGCATCTCAACCTGCCATATATGGGACAGACGCCAAGA